>DVLT01000008.1 GCA_018715345.1 Candidatus Onthocola gallistercoris | reverse complement strand
ATCGGGTTGATGGCATAGCTTCCGGTGAACACACCGGTCTTTTCCTTATCCTGAAGACGGTCCACATTGGACTTCATGGACGCATCGAAAATATATTTCTCAACAGCCTCCCGCGTCTCATCGGTGGCAAGGGATTCTGCCAGAGCATGCTCCGGCGCAAGGACCATAAAGGTGGCGCCGTGAAGGGTGTCCGGACGGGTGGTGTAAACAGTGATCACATCATCCCTGCCGTCCACTTTAAAGTCAACCTCGGCCCCGTAGGACTTGCCGATCCAGTCGGTCTGCATCTTTTTAACCTTTTCCGGCCAATCCAGTTTGTCCAGATCGTTGAGCAGACGGTCGGCGTATTTTGTGATCCGCAGCATCCACTGTTTCAGGTTCTTCTTTGTCACCGGAGAACCGCACCGTTCGCAGCAGCCATTGACAACTTCCTCGTTGGCCAGGCCGGTCTTACAGGAAGGACACCAGTTGATGGGCATCTCCTTTTCATAGGCCAGGCCGGCTTTAAACATCTTGACAAAGATCCACTGGGTCCATTTATAAAAGTCCGGATCTGTCGTATTGACTTCCATATCCCAGTCGTAGATGGCCGCGATCTGTTTGATCTGGCTCTTGATATGGGCGATATTGTCCGCCGTGGACTTGGCCGGATGAACGCCCATCTTGATGGCATAGTTCTCTGCCGGCAGGCCGAAAGCATCCCAGCCCATGGGATGGATCAGATAATAGCCCTGGAGCATTTTGTAACGGCTCCATGCATCGGAGATCACATAACCTCTCCAATGACCCACGTGCAGGCCGTTGCCCGACGGATAGGGAAACATATCCAGACAGTAATATTTCGGTTTCTTGCCATCATTGACATTGATCGGGTTTTTCTCCCAGTTTTCACGCCATTTCTTTTCAATCTCTCTGTGATTGTAAGATACAGACATTTTTTCAACCTCCAAATGTTAATCCTGTTGTTCCATAGAAAATACCGGACGTCCCCTGAACTGCCTATGGCTGTTCACAACAAAGCCCTTTCGTCCGCTAGAGACGAAAGGGCTGTATTCCGTGGTACCACTCTAATTCGCTGCCTCCCTGGCAGCGCACTCGATCATCCGATATCGTAAATGACACGCCGCGCCCTACACAGATCCACCCTTCAGGCGCAGGACTCCGAGGCCAGTTGGGAAACGTTCCATACTGCCTTGCACCTGCCGGCAGCTCTCTGTATATGTCCGGTTTCTTAATACTCCTCTTCAACGTCTTGCTATAAAACTATACATCATTTTATCAACGGCCGCATGGGTTGTCAAGCCGTCATCCGGCAAAATTTCTCTCCTGTCACGGCGCGTCCCGGCGCAGGAGCCGCTTCAGTTCTTTCTTCGGCACCTCCCCATCGCCGTAGGTTTCCTCCAACCGTTCAAACAGCCGGTCCTTGGAAGACGCAAAATAGCCGGATACATATCCCCCGTTATATTTTTCCTGGATCTGACGGATATTCGCCGAAAAATTGGCCCGGGCCGCTTCCATATATCCCGGTTCCGCTTCATAACCGGCGGCTTCCAGTACCCGGCCAAGTATTTCCATCAGCTCATCCACACTGTAGTTGTCAAAACGGATCACATGAAACCTGCGTGAAAGCCCGGGATTATAATCCAGGAAAGCTTTCATGTCCCTTTCATATCCGGCACAGACAAAACAGATGGGCTGGCCATTGGACGGATCCGTATATTTAAGAAGCATATCCATGACTGCCCCGCCGAAATCCGTCTCTTTCCCCAGGGCATTCGATGGTAAAAGTCCGTACGCCTCGTCAATAAATAAAACCCCATCCACTGCTGTATCGAATACTTCCCGTGCTTT
Organism: Candidatus Onthocola gallistercoris; assembly: GCA_018715345.1. GTDB lineage: Bacteria > Bacillota > Clostridia > Lachnospirales > Lachnospiraceae > Frisingicoccus > Frisingicoccus gallistercoris. Next base: position 89,213 of record DVLT01000008.1, on the reverse strand, counting down.
TATGGCCGACTGGCCTTTATAGCCGGCAATCAGCTGGCTTGGATCCGTGGTGACCACATGACCCCTTTTTAAAACGCCCGCTTTTTTCAGTACAAGCCCAAGTATCCTGGCCACAGTGGTCTTACCGGTTCCCGGATTGCCTGCGAATATGAAATGTTTCGGCGGCGCGGTCCCTTCAAAACGGCTTTGGCGGATCATTTTCCGGATTTCTTTTTTTACGCCGGAAAGCCCCACCATATGCTCCAGCTGATCCATGGCGTCTTCCTGAGCCTGGTCGGTTGTATATATTTTAAGTGTCTCCGGTATCTGATCGGGAGTCAGCACTCCGTCCGGACAGTATTTCATCATGGCGCCCAGAAGATTTTCCGCTTCTCTGGCATTGGCCCATTCGGTTGTCCGCTTGGCATAATACCAGTTTTCAAAAAAGTCGGGGAGAATGGACTCAAGTTCTTCTGAAACCGCAAACCCTTTGTCTGCCGCCATCTTTTTAAAGATCTGCTCCAGTTCTTCCGGTTTATAGTCCTCAATACGGATCCAATTGTCTCCAAACCGTCCTTTAAGTCCCTCGTTTGTCTCCATCAGTTCTTCCATCCGATCCGGATAGCCGGCCATGACCAGGGAAAACTCACCCTTGAACCGGTCCATATCCGCCACGATCTGGGTGACGATCTCCGGTTCGCCCGCCAGTTCGTAAGCTTCATCGATGAACAGAACACCGCCGATGGCATCTTCCACCGCCTGACGTATATTTTGCTCCGATGCGCCTCTTACGCTTCCCACCAGTCTGGCCGGAGAAGTGACTATAGTATGACCAGTGGTCAAAAATCCATATTCACACAATATTTCCCCGAGAAGTCTGGCCGCTGTCGTCTTTCCCGTTCCTTTGCTTCCTGTCAGCACAAAATGCAGGTTCGTCCGCTGGTTTTTCGGGCGTCCGGCAGGTCTTGACAGCCGGTCCGGCGTCGCGTACCGATCGGCCTGTCCCTGATTTCTGTTCAGGTTTAAAAATCCGTTCACCGCATCCTTGACCGGTTTCATGCCCGTCAGATCGTTCAGCTTTTCCAGGGCGGTTTTCTCGTCTTTTCTCCGGCATATCCTCCGGCAGGCTGCTTCGTTGAGCAAAGCGCCTTCCCCGGAAAAATGGATCATCAGATAGCGGATCGTCCGTTCCAGATTATACGTTTTCAGTTCATCCCCGCCGTACAGATCCCCTGCGTCCATCTCTGAAACGTTCCTGGCGATCTTTCGGGCGATCAGATCACTGATCACATCCAGGTCTTTGCAGGCCACATTCAGTTTCCTGCCGTTAGTTCCGTGTATCCGCAGGTAATTCAAAGTGTTCCGGATCTCCTTTTTCCCCGGAAGCGGGATCGTATGGGAAGTCGTCAGGGAAACATCCATCAAATATTTGTGCAGAGATTCTTTCTCCTTGCCCGACAGTATCGTTTCCACCTGGGAACGGCTTCGGTTGAACAGAAAAATGACCACATTGGGATTCATAACCCGCTCTATGCTGCTTTCCGTGATCCGGACAAAAAAATCATCCAGGATCTTGCCGTTCTCCACTCCGGCGAACTCCTTAAGGGTTTCGATCCCGTTTGGAAAGATGACGGCTGTGGCAATCTCTTTGTCATTGACAAAATGTTCGGCAGTACGCATCATTTCCGCCGGCGCCACAGTAAAGGATAACTTTTCTTTTTTATCATCTGTTTTTGGCTTTGGGCGAAGGCTTCCCTTGATCAGACGTTTTGAACCGAACAGATCCGTTTTTGGCTTTTCTTCCGTACGGCCGTACCATAGTTTTTTTGATCCTTCATCCAGGAAATAAGCGCCGTCTTTATAATTGTAAAAGACGATCCGCTCATAGCCATGTACCCGCAGTTCCCGGTGGAGAGCCTGGCAGATGGTCTGGGGATAAAGGGTCTCATCCACAAACAGATCCCCCGTATTGCCGTAATAGGCAAAGAGCCGGGTTCCCAGATTCTCCCTGTCATAATAGGATGTCTTCATATCTGCTGTCTTCCTTCCGTTTCAGGCGCTGCCCTTTTTGCCGCAGCCTTCTGTTCAACTAAAGCTTCCTCCGCTTCTTCCGTCCTGCTGTCCGGAGCCGCTGAACGGTTGGCATCCGCTTCACCGTCTTCCCCATTCATGCACTGGCCGGATGCTTTTACCGCGCCGCCGTCCACCAGAGCGCCAAGTACCGTCTGCTGAAGCGCCGTGCGCAAAGCTTTGTTCCCTTCTTTAAAAAAACTGTCGATGCGCACTTCCCCATTGATACCAAAGGTGATCACGGCCCGGTCGCCGGACACATTCTTTACGCCGATATACAGGTCGTCAAACATATCCCGGCCTTCGGAAATCTCCCCGATCTGCCAGCCGGCATCCGCCAGTTTTTCGGCCACATTCTGAGCCTGTTCTTCCCTCCAAAGCTGGGTCGTGAACACTTGCCGGGCCTGTTCCGGAAGCTGGCTGATCTTTCCCTCCAGCGCGGAAAGCTTTTTTTCTCCATCCATCGTCTGTTCCATATCATATCCGGGCAATGCCTGACTCAGTTCGTCCAGCTGTTCCCGGATCCTTTCCAGCTCGCCCCTTGTCCGCTCATCCACCAGGGCTTCTGTCGTTTCCAGCCCTTCGCTTGTCGGGACCTGGAACATGAGCATTTCCAGTTTTTGTATATTTTTACGGTCTGTCCGTATACGTTCCGTAAGGTGGTTCTGCGCTTCCGTCCATTCCAGCTGTTTTCGGCATGTCTCCTTTTCCAATGCCCGTCCCATTCCCATGATCCTGGCCGCGCAGGCGGCCAGGATCTGGCCGTCGCCGTCATAATGACCGGCTGCCTCATTCCACTCTCTGAACAGCCCTTCCAGCTTCCCCGGGCAAAACTTTTCACAGTCGGATGCTGCCAGCCGGTCCAGCATGTTGCCTACCAGGGCCGCGTATTCTGTCCCGAGATCCGAGAAATCTTCTTCCATCTCCAAAGACCGGATATCTTCTTTCAGTTCTTTGATCTTCACATTGTTTTCCGACATCCGTATCAATTCCTGTTCTTCCTGATAGGTGGCCGGTTTTACCGTCATTCCCCGTTCATCCCGATAAGTCGCTGTGGCGATCAGCGAATCTACGATAATGCCGTCTTTTATAATATAAACTGTACTCATACATACCTCCTAAACCGCCAACGTCTGAAAATCGGTTATGGTAAAATCATTTTCATTTAAAGCCTGACGGATCATCGCCGCCAAATATTGCTGGAGATCCCGGTTGCCCGTTTTACTGATCCGGACAGATACATGAAAGCCTCCGTTTTCGGTGAAACGGAAACTCACCCGGTCCCATACGGCATTCCGCATGAGCAAAAAGGCCGGCTGCCGTTCATCATCCTCGTCATGGCCGACCGCCCTTTCCCCATCCAGTATCCATCCCCGTTTCTGCATGGCGTGATAAACGGCTTCGCACATCTCCATCCTCTGGGCGGCATCCATGAATTTTTCCACTGCTTCCGTATTCAGATCCCGCATCCGATCCCGGATTCCGGCCAGCCTTTCCGTACGCTTCACAAGTTCTTCTGTACCCAGACTCCGATCCGGCGTCAGGGCCATGGCCTGGTCATAAAATCCGGACAGCTGTCCCCTTGTCCAGTAGTCCACATCCAGTGTCACCTGTTCATTTCCTTCGGCAGCAGGCACCTGAACCGGCCATGCTCCATATAATTCCTTGAGTCCCTTTACCACCGCTTCCGTCTCCAGATAGGCGGTATAAGCCTGTTCCCATTCGATCTCCCGGTCCAGGATGATCTTTTTGTCTCTCCGCGCCATCCGGCAGGCATTGCCTGCTTCCAGAAAGGCGGCCTGGCCGGCCCCTTTTTCTTTAAATACCTCCGTCTGCTCCATAGCCAGATCGATCTCTTCCAGAGCACCGGGCAAAAACATTGCATGACGTTTTCCGGCAATCTCATCCCGCAGCTGTTTTGTCTCTTCGATCCACTTTTCTGTCTGCTCCGACTGATTTACGGCTCTTTCCGCCTTTTCTTCCTCAAGACTCTGTTTCTGTTTTTCCAGATCCCGGATAACCGATTCCTGTTCTTCCAGTTCCGTCCGGTTGTAGTCTGCCTGGTTCCAGAACTGCTCGTATTCCCTGTCAAAGGCAGAAGAACCGTCCTCGGAAAGGGCTCCCAGCAGAAGGATCAGTCCGCCCATCACCGCAGCACCTTTCAGCACAGGTGAAGCATCCGCTAAGCTTTCGGTAATATTTTCAATGATCTCCATCCGGTCCTCCTTTCCAAAAATCTCTCAAATACCGGGCAAAATCCGCGCTGTGGCCGGAAGGCACACCCACCATGACCACTTCATTCCTGTCGGTTTCCGCCATCTGGATTTTTCTTCCCCATTCACCGTATTCTATCTTTCCCCGGTAACGTTCACTCAAGTGTATAAGCCTCTGATTGGAAGAACCTCTCATACTCCGGCCGTCATCGGCTTCTTTGATATAAGGTCCATCGATCAGCGCATCGCATTGGCGCAGCAGCGGATGCCCGGCAACTTCTTCATAGGTGTAACCTGTATAAAGGATAATCCCCAGATCCTTTTCCCGCCGGACGCGGCAAAGGAGTTTTTCCAGCGCCTCCGCCTGCAAAAAAGGTTCTCCTCCGCTTACGGTGATCCCCTCGATATCCGGAACGGAAAGGATTTCTCCGGCAAGGGTATCCTCGTCTGCCAGATAGCCCCCATCCATCCGGCCTGCCTCCGGGGAGATGCAGCCCGGGCAGTTCCTTTCACAGCCTTGAAGCCACAGTCCGAACCGGTCGTAGGGGCCTAAAGTCCGTATCCGGCGGACTGTCTGATATACCCGCAGCATGGCTTACTCCAGGGAAACGGACTGGCTGATCCGTTCCATCTCGGCCAATATCTGATCCAAAAGACCGGAAGAAAGCTGTCTCCTTTCCTCGGCCTCCTTGCGGGTTTGTTTTGCGCGGGCGATCAGGTCGTCCACGCTTTTCATCCCTGTCTCATCCGGCATGGCCTGGATCAGCCGGCTGTTTTCTCCCAATTCCGCCGTCATGTCCTCCAGTTCTTTCCGGCCAAGACGGCACTGTTCGGTCAGCGTCGCAGCCTTTTCCTTCCAGCCGTCGATCTCTTTCTGAAGCTCTTTCAGATCTTTTTCCTTCAGATCGGAAAGTTTCTTTTCTTTTTCTTTTAGTTTCTTCAGTTCTTTTTCCTTATCGCAAAGAGCCTTCTCCATGGAAAGCAGCTCTTTTGCCCGTTCCTTTTCTTCCTCCAGTTCCCCCTGTTTTTTTTCAAAATCCTTTTGGAGTATTTCTATCCGTTCTTTCAGCTTTGGCGTCAGACCGGCCTGCTCCCAGTAGGGCCTGGTCCGGTTAAAAACAGCGGCCATTTCATTGGCCCCGGCCACACTGACCATGTACAGCCGGCGCAGCCCATCCCCGTCTTCATCCGCTTTTGCCGCCTTTTCCATAACCGCCGCGGACTGGCTGATCAAAAGCCGGGCCGCCGCCAGAGCATATTCGCAGGCTTTTATATCGGAGCCCTTTTGGGCTTCCTGTTCACAGTCCGACAGCGTCTGCCGGATCAATTCCATATTCATAGCTGCTCCCCTCCTTTCTTAGCAAGTCTCAGGGAAATTTTTTCCACGATCCGATTCAGCGATTCGCTTCGCACATTCCCATATTTATCTTTTATGTGGATCATCGGTATCTGATGTTTCCCCATAGACAGGCCGATACGGTAATCATTGTCCGGATCATCCGTATTCGGGCACAGCTGCACAAGACTTTCATCCATCTTCACCGGTATCTTCCCGCTGCCGTCGTCGAAAAACAGCCGGATCACGCTGGACCTTCCAAGGGAACTGACTTTTAAAACACCGCCGAAATAAACCGGTTCCCTATAATCTTTCACCGGGTGATCCCGCCGGATCAGCGCCGCCGTCTTTTCTTCCTCATCAAAAACATCGTAATAGTAAAAGCCTATGTCGCTCTGACACTGATAGGAAACCTCCGCCATACCGGAAGCAATAATGGCAGCCCCATGGGCAATGGCGGTGGAACGGGCGTCCATCCGCAGTCCATGATCAAACCGCCGGTCTTTCACTCCGTCCATGGACTCAAACACTTCCCGCACAGTGGATTCCACACAATAAAGACTGGAAAAGCCGCCCACCATCAGCACCCGGAAATGATCCTGGCTCTTTGTGTCGATATCCAACTCATGGCAATAACGGACAATGTTGTCCAACGCTTCTTTCAGCGGCTTCTCGTTCACCCGGGCAAAAGTTTCCGCCACATCCGAAGCCATGATCTCAAATTCTCCAAACCGGTCGTCGATCAGGTCAAAAGCCGGCATATCGTTGTAACTTTCCCCGCTGATCTTATCATAGAGTTCATAATATCCCTTCAAAGCTTCCGTCGTTGTCTCCGTGGAAGCGATCTTTGCCGTTTCAAGCGCGCTGCGCAGGGCGATGAACCGGGATGTCCCTTCCTCATATTCTTTCAGATCCAGGCCGTTGTTTTCGATCATCCGTTTTGTCAGCGCATCATCAAAGGCAGCCCCCGCGCAGCCGGTATCCCTGCCGCCATCGCCGCACCGGCGCAGCACGGTTATATTCGTCCCGTCTCCGGTTTCACACAAGGTCAGATCCAATGTGCCGCCGCCATAATCCACCACAACCATATGGCCCCTGTATTTTCCGCGGCAGACTTCCCGGCAGTAATAGACAGCGGCGGATACCGGTTCGCTCTCAAAAGCCACGTTTTCATCTGCTTCATAGCCAAGCTGATCATAGATTTCTGTCAGGTGATCCACGGCAATTTTGTTTTCCTCTTCATTCTTCCATATATCCGGAACCGTCATCACGATGCCGGTCACCTGTTCACCGGATTTTTGTTCATACTTTTTTATGACTTCACTGATAAAATCCCGGGCCGTTTCCATTGGTGATTTTTCCCGCCCGTTTTTCTTTTCCGCGCCCTGTCCCATGGACAGTTTGAAACGCTCGTAAAAATCATATTTTGATGAAAAGCGGTATCTTTCCGCCGCCTTGCCAATGTAACGGATGTGATCGTTATCCTTCCGGTAGGCGATCATGGTCGGAAAAAAATCCATACTCTGACTGTCAAATTTAAGAAAATCGAAGGCGTTCCTTTCCCGGTTGAAAAAGCAGCAGGCGCTGTTGGTCGTACCCAAGTCCAGTCCCAGCCGGTCGCCCCTTCCGGTTACTTTGTCCATAGCCGACTCCCCCTTTCCCTAAACTGTCCGATCTTATCTTCGCACAGCTTTATGTATTGATCACAAAATCTTTTCTCCGAACGCAGCAGTCCCTTGGCCGACCACAGGTGGGTCACCAGATCCTGCTTTTCAAGTGGCCGATCATACTCCAGATAAGTCTTTACAGATATATTCCATGATGCGGCGCACATGCCCAGGATCCTCTGTTCCGCAAAAACCATACACCAGGACCCATTATCCAGAGTATCCCTTTCATACTGCATGAACCGGACGGATTCTTTTGCATAGTAATTCTTAAAATCCTCATCCCCAAAATAAGCAATGGATGTGTTCAGAGGCAATGCCTTTGTGTCCCAGGCCGGCCATGTGTAATGGGGGCTCATCAGGAAAAAATCCGGTGACGGATAAATGTTTTCATCCAGCGGTTCCGTATGGGCCGCCGCCAGCAGGCATCCATCCACATCCAGCTCCTTCCAGACGATCAGATCCAGATCCATCAAAAGACAGGGGGCCTTGATCCGGTGCAGCGCCTGGATCTTTCCTGCCGCCCAGAACTTGGACGGATCGATACCGTAATTGCGCCTGTCCAGTATTTCAAGCACATCGTCATACACCTGATCCATATGGTATTTTCTGAAATATTCCGCCCCAGGCCCATCGGTCACAAGACAGATGGGCCCGTTGTAGCGTCTCCAGGCAAGGGCGGATAAAACCGCCGTCTGTCTCTCAAATTCCGGCATAAAAAAGGGTTCATCCGGATGATGGTAAGACCATGGAGAAGTTAAAAGCACATGATACGCCGTCAGCTCCTGCCGCTTCTTTGGCGCCGGAAGAAGAGACGCCGCCATATTGTGCATGCCCACGCCTCCCAGGAACAGCTCCCCGTCAAAAAAAGCCTGTCTGATGATCATATCCTTTTCCATACTTTTTCCTCCGGAAGCCGGAACACCACGCCCTCCTCTTTTCCCAAAAGCTTCAATTTTTCCGTAAATCGGCGAAGATCCTGTTTCATCTCTGTCAAATAAGACCGACGGATCCACAGGAAATCACCGTTCTTCAAAGCAAGGAGCAGATGCGTCCCATTCTCATCCATAGCTTTTACGTCTTCCAGTTCCGTCTCGGAAACCTTTGAGGGCTGTTCCGGTTTCTTGGCCGGTATCGGATCGTAAATCCAGGCATTGGTCCGATACAAAACAGGCCGACAGCTTCTCCATCGGATGATTTCCGTCACCCGAGGACTTGTTGTGACCCGGGCTCCGGCCTGCTGCCGTTCCTCCTTCAAGTCATCCCACCATCCGCCGTCCGGGCGCTCATAACCGTACTCCTGATCATAAAACATGGAATAGGCGAGGGGCTGTTTCTCTTCCTTTTCATCTTCTTGCCTGTTTTCTTCCACTTCCAGGTTAATCTCTCCATACTGATAGGCAAAACGGGGATACATCTCCGTCTCCCAAAGCTGCCTGTAGAGATCTTCCTGTTCCGTATACATCTTTTTGAGGCAGGAAAAATCCCGGCTGTACTCCTGACGGCGCTTTTTCATGGCAACCATTTCCTTCCCTTCGATCTGATAGTCGCAGCTTTGCAAAGTCATCTCCGGAAAAGAATAGATTTTCTCTTTCGCCACCGGTTCCACAATGCCGTCCGTATTATCCCCGAAAACATACCACTGCCCCTTTTGATCCAAAATGTAAAATATATCCCTCAGACGGACCGATTCCACATGGGCAGCGCCGGAAAGGTTTTTGATCGTATCGCTTCCGTAAGCCGGTCCCCGTATGTGGACTGCTCCGTCTTTTGTCACATAAACCGAGTGGCTGGAGCCGGCCGCCGCGCTGATGACATTGGACGCCATCCGCCTAGGCCTGCGGTAATATGTCTCGCCAAATGCGCGAAAAGCTGTTTTCCTGTATTTCGTGATCTGGCCGTCTTCATTGCTGCCAATGCCGTACAATACATCCTTGTCCGACAGGATCAGTCCATGTTTTGCTCCGGCACAGACCCATGGACGCAGCCAATCCCTGCAAAGTCTGAGATGGGAACCGACCCATGCTTCATATTCCTCTTTGTCTAAAAAAATCCGGTCCAGCTGGTCGAATCCGCAGAATGGGCAGGCATCCGCCCCTTCCGGCAGATCCTTATGGCAGACCGGACACGTTTTATTTTTTCCTTCATTCATTTCTTTTCTCCGAAAATTCCATCAATCGTCGTCATCTGTCATTCCGTCCTTTCTTTCACAAGGAATCGGCTCGAAAACAGCCTCATTCGTCCGATACACCACCGGATGATAATCCTCCCAGTATTCGCTCACTTTTATCCAGGACGGCGAAACCATCTCCCAGTCTTTTTGGGCCCACCAGTAGGATACCGGATTTCCGGCAAACATTTCCTGCCATTTTCCAAAGTCCTCCTTGTCCTCTTTGGCGATCCGGATATTTTTTTCACTGATCCGTGTATACTCTGCATTTAAATCTACCCAAAGATTATGGCTTGAATACCGGGCGCAAAGTTCTTTATATCTGTCCAGTCCGCAGATCCATCTGTATATTGAGCTGAGATCTTCTCCAAACAGCCGGTTGCCGGAAGCGCTTCGGGTGATCATAAAAGATCCCTTTTCCTCCAGGCGTTGCGCCCATCCCTCAAAGTAATAGTTGACTGTCCTTTCATGTCTGTCCGGCGGCCGCCATACTTCTTCTTTCACCCGCGGGGCAAAAATGTCCGTCCGGTTATCACCAAAGGCAAACCACTGTCCCTGCGCATCCAGGATAAAAAAACGATCCCGCTTTTTATCCGCCTCCACCCGTACCGCGCCGGAAAAGCCTTTAAACCGTTCTCTGAATATACCCCTTCCCTGGATGTGTACCTGTCCGTCAGTTGTGACATAAATGGAATAGTTACAGCCGGCATCGGCGCTGATCACCCCATCCTGCATCCGTATCCAGTGAGCATAATTCTCCTGATCCGTATCGCTGATCTGCCCCGTATCGTTGCAGCCAATGCCGTAAAGAGCGCCGCCTTCCAGTATCAGCCTATGCTTTTCCCCCTGGAATACGCAAGGCTCTGACCGCCCTGCACAGGAATCCAGCTTTGTCCGCAGCCATACCTTTTGATCGTCTCTGTCCAGAAATATCCGATCCAGTTGGGAAAACCCGCAGAATGGGCAGGTATCCGTCCCTTCCGGCAGATCCTTATGGCAGGCCGGACATATTTTCCCTTTTCCCACATTCATCCTCCTTTTTTGATAAACTTCTTCCTTTCTGATGCTTCTGTATTTATTATACAGGTCGTTTCCCGTTTTTTCTCCAGTCATTTACCGCCGTTTCCCGGAATACGGGAACAGATCATCCGCGCTCCGGTCTTGCATGGATCCTTCGAAGTGATCGCTCGCCCGTCAGAACCTGTTCCGCCGCCCGGAAATTTTCCATCTTAAAGACTCAGTTCAAAAGCGATGGGCACATCAAATAACATCCAGCTATATTTATCATTTCTCACGTCTTTCCAAACTTTTCTTAAAAATGTTTTAGAAGATTTCGAGTTTATCCGTATCAAAGGCTTTGTAAGCTGACGCCCCATATACTCTTTTATTTTTTTCTCTACCACCCAGAGGAATTTGCCTTCTTCAATACAGATAAGATATCTCTCACCGTATTTATCCGCCATCGGAATCTCTTGAAACATCCACGGCCATTCCCGTTTTTCCTCTTTTACTTTACAGGGGATCGGATCGTAAATCTGACGGCATTCATAATATAAGGCTATACTGTAAGATTCTTCATATTCTTTTGCATATAAAGCGTTTCTGTCCCAAGGATACCCTCTATTATCGTATCTCCGATCCATTAAGTAATTCCAGCACTCATTCAGCGTCTGCTGATCCGCTTCTTTTTTTAACCGACTATCCAGTTGTGTGATTTCCATCCGCAGATTTTTTTCTCCCAGCCGTTTTCTCAGATCCTGGTACCTTTCATGACGGCTGACCTGGAAAAGAAGCTGATTTCGGGCGTCTGTCAGTTCGCCATGAACTGAAAAATGTCCCGTATAAAAACTACGGCCAGTGTAGGGCTGGAAGGTCTTTGGAAGTATTTCGCCTTTTCCGCTATAGAAGTACCGAACCGTCTGTACCTTACAGTTTGGCCAATAAAACGCCATTTTTTCTACCTGCCCAGTCAGATGGCCGTCCTCATTATCTCCGAACGCAAGCCACTGCCCTTCTTTATTTTGTAAATAAAAAACATCTCCATGATCTTTGGATGCTTCTACCCGCACGGCACCCTCAAACCCTTTGAAACGATCCTTGTAGACGCCCCTCCCCTGCAAATAAACCTGCCCGTTTTTTGAAATGTATAGAGTGTAATTTAAACTTGCGGCCGCGCTTAGCACGTGATCGGCGATCAGATGAGGGGTGGTATAGGATCTTCTATCAGAATCAGCTATTTGTCCGGTATCATTTTCACCAATGCCATAAAGTTTTCCTTCGCCGGTAAGGATAAGTCCGTGTCTGGCGCCAGCGATCACCTTCACATTCTCATGCTCAACCTCAGGCCGTCCGAACCATGACTTTACGATCGTCTGCTCCCTTTCCAAAAACAAAGGCGGCAAAACGTCCTCCTTTATCTGTCCTCCATCCAGCCTGGTTTCTTTTTTGGGCTTCTCTTGGGATGAACGCTTTTCTTTTTGCCAGTCCTCATAGTCCTTTTTGCTTAAAAATATCCGATTCATCTGGTCAAAACCGCAAAACGGACAAACATCTGCTTCCTGCCCGATATCTTTTTTACAAACCGGACATATTTTTCCTCTTTTCATCATCACCTTGTCTCCTTTTACAGCCCGTCTTTTCTGACACAGCGGTTCTTAAAGCCCCCATTTTTCTTTCTGCGCTGTTTATATATAACAAAAGAAGGGAATCTTTCAAGCTCTTACTGCTTTTGGATTCCCTTCTTTCTTTGAAGGAAATGATAGATATCAGCAAGCGGTCAGACCGCTTTTTATCTATTAATCGTCAGAGCCTTCTGCCACAACCTTATCCTGTACATCTGCAGGCGCCTGCTCATAACGGCTGAAGGAATAAGCGTAGGTTCCTCTGCCGCCGGTCATGGAACGCAGATTGGTCGAATAACCATACAACTCTGATAAAGGAATATCGGCAACGATCTCTGTCTTGCCGCCTTCCACCGGATTCATACCAAGGACACGGCCCCGTTTCTTGTTCAGATCACCCATGATGTCTCCTGTGTAGCTGTCCGGTACAACCACGCTCAGGGAAGCGATGGGCTCTAAGATCACCGGATTCGCCTGCAGGAAAGCGGACTTGAAAGCCTGTCTGGCTGCTGTCTTGAAGGCCATTTCGGAAGAATCCACCGGATGGTAGGAACCATCAAACAAAGTGGCCTTAATGCCCACAACCGGATATCCGGCCATCGGGCCCTTCTGGACAGATTCCTGGATACCCTTCTCTACAGCCGGGAAGTAGTTTTTCGGAACCGCTCCGCCCACTACCCGTTCTTCAAAAACATAGGGCGTCTCCAGATCTCCGGACGGTTCAAATTCCATGGCCACATCTCCATACTGTCCATGGCCGCCGGACTGTTTTTTATATTTTTCCCGTACAGATACTTTCTTACGGATCGTCTCCCTGTAAGGAATACGCGGTTTGGATAAGGTGATCTTCACCCGATACTTGGCTTCCAGCTTGCTGACAACCACATCCAGGTGCTGATCGCCCATACCATAAAGGAGTGACTGACGATTCTCTTTATCATTAAATGCTCTCAGTGTCAGATCCTCGTCCATCATCTTTGCCAAAGCCTGAGAAACTTTGTCTTCATCGCCTTTGTTGACCGCTTCATACCGTTTGTATGTATAAGGCGCTTCCACTTCCATCTTGCTGATCACCAAAGGATCTGACTTCAGAGAAAGGGTATCGCCTGTGGCGGTGTTGGTAAGCTTACCGATGGCGCCGATATCACCCGCTTTCAGTTCCGGAACTTCTATCGTTTCCTTACCGCGCATGATATAGAGTCTGGAAATCTTCTCTTCTGTATCTTTATCATAATTATAAATAACGGAATCAGACTTCAATGTACCGGAGCATACTTTGATCAGGGAATAACGGCCGATGAACGGATCCACGATGGTCTTGAAAACATAAGCTGAGAAGGGCCTTCTGGAATCATAGTCCACATTATATTCCTTATCTGTCCTCGGATCCTTTCCAAAGATCTTGATATGATCCCGCATGGGAGACGGAAGAAACTCAACGCAAGTCTGGATCAGACCCTCCACACCATATTCCTTTGTGCCGGAACCGCACTGCACCGGAACAATAGAACCTTCATTGACATTCTGACGCAGCGCGTCAATGATCTCATCCTCTGTAAACTCCCCGCCTTCAAAGTAACGGTCCATATATTCTTCGCTTGTTTCAGCCACGGCTTCCAAAAGCGCTTCTCGGCAAGGCTCCAATTCATCCTGGGCGCTGTCCGGGATATCTCTATCCTCCCACTTACCGCCTCCAATGAAACGTCTGCCTTTCATGGTGACAACATTGACCACACTGTCAAAACTGCCTCCGTCATGGATCGGCAGATGGAACGGCGCGATACGTTTACCATACAGATCTTTCAGCTTATTGACCACTTTCATATAATCGGCATGTTCATCATCCATATTCGTCACAAAGAATACTCGAGGCACGCCATATTTTTCACAGAAATCCCATGCTTTTTCTGTTCCTGCTTCCACGCCGGCCTTACCGTTGATCACGATGATGGCTCCGTCAGCCGCTGACAGCGCTTCTTCCACTTCGCCGACAAAATCCAGGTAACCAGGTGTATCTAAAAGATTGATCTTCCAGAACTGCCACTCGATCGGGATAACCGATGTGGTGATAGAAAACTTTCTCTTGATTTCTTCTTTATCGTAGTCACTGATCGTGTTACCGTCTTCGACACGTCCCAACCGGTTCGTTACACCTGTAACATGTGCCATGGACTCTGCCAATGAAGTCTTTCCGCAGCCGCCATGTCCCAAAATAACCACGTTACGTATGTCCTGTGTCTTATAAACCTTCATGTCTGATTCCTCCAATACGATTAGTAATATACAGATGTATACTCATGGATATATTTTACTAAAAAAGTTCAAATTCTTCAATACATTTATGAAAACTCTACAATTTTTTCTCATGTTATCACACTTTTCCCTTTCACTATACATAAATCAGGGGTTGATTTTTAAAAAAAATCATGCTATGATGATGGCAATTCAAAAGCTGAGACGGGAAAGAGTAAGTGCCGTACGTTTTATACAGAAAGTTACCGGCTGATGAGAGGTGCATGGAACAGGTACTGAATACATCCCCGAGCTGCAGGCTGAACTTAAAGTAGGCTGTGCCGGCTGCAACCGTTATCCTGCAGGAGTATAATCACCATGGGTGACGTACTCTCTGAGATTCCGTCAGTGATGGCGGAGTGAATAAAGGTGGTACCACGGAAGTTTACTTTCGTCCTTTACATTTGAGGGACGGAAGTTTTTTTATGCTGTCCTGACTGGAATACGATCCGCTTTCCTGTCCGGCAGCCATTCCCACGAAAGATCATGCCGTCCCGGATTTATCATCATATCAGGAGGAGATCAAACATGATCATTGTAATGAAACAAGGTACTGACAAAAAATCGATCCAGCAAGTGGAAACATTGATCCTGAATGCGGGACTGAATGTGCATCTGTCCGAAGGACGGGAAGTGACCATCATCGGCGTTGTGGGCGATAAAAGTCTTGTGGACCGGGAACAACTCACCAGACTCCCCCAGGTTGAAAAGATCGTGGACATCACCGAATCTTACAAACTGGCCAACCGGAAATTCCATCCGGAATCCACTGTCATCCACGTGAAAAACACCACTGTGGGAGGCGATCATCTGACCGTTATGGCCGGCCCTTGCGCCATAGAAAATGAGGAAATGATGCTGCGTACCGCTTTTGCGGTCAAAGCCGCCGGAGCCAACTTTCTCCGGGGCGGCGCTTTTAAACCAAGGACATCCCCCTACTCTTTCCAGGGCCTTGAAGAAACCGGCCTGAAATATATGAAAAAAGCGGCCGATGCAACCGGTCTGGCTTCGGTCTGCGAAGTGACCAGTCTTTCCGCCATTGAAAAAGCCGTTAAATATGTGGATATGCTCCAGATCGGCGCCAGGAACATGCAGAATTTCGCCCTTCTTAAAGAAGCGGGTAAGACCGGGCTTCCCATTTTATTAAAACGCGGCCTTTCAGCCACCATTGACGAATGGCTGAATGCTGCCGAATACATCATGGCAGAAGGTAATCCCAACGTTATCCTATGTGAACGGGGGATCCGTACCTTTGAAACAGCCACCCGAAACACCCTCGATCTGAGCGCAGTGGCTGTGTTAAAAGACCATTCCCATCTTCCGGTCATCGTAGATCCCAGCCATGCCACAGGCGTGCGTAAGTATATCCCTTCTATGGCAAAGGCGGCCATCGCTTCCGGCTGCGACGGACTCATGATCGAAGTGCATCCGGATCCGTCTTGCGCCCTTTCCGATGGCCCCCAGTCTCTGACTCTGGAACAGTTTGAAGAACTTTGTCAGGAATTAAAACCCATTGCCGACTGTGTAGGGAGGACATTTGCATGAAAAAGACATTGACGATCGGATTTATCGGTCTGGGACTGATCGGAGGTTCCATCGCCAAAGCCCTGCGCCAGGCCCGACCGGATGATATCCTCATCGCTTATGACAAAAACAAAGAAGGTCTGATACAGGCCATGGCAGATAATACGATCAACCAGGCGACCGATACCATCGGATCCGCCTTTTCCGACTGTGATGTGGTCTTTCTTTGCACGCCGGTCTCCACCTGTATCGAATATCTTCAGCCACTGAAAAGCATTCTTTCGCCGGACTGTATACTGACGGATGTGGGCAGCGTCAAATCCGCCATCCATCAGGCTGTGGAACAGGTCGGCCTGTCCGACCATTTCATTGGCGGACACCCCATGACCGGTTCGGAAAAATCCGGCTACAGTCACTCCAAGGCCCATCTGTTGGAGAATGCTTACTATATCCTGACCCCTTGCGATGAAACGGACTCCTACAGACATGAATTGATGCTTTCCCTTGTCCGGGCCATGAACGCGCTTCCCATCACACTCAATTACAAGGAACACGACCGGATCACAGCGGCCATCAGTCATTTGCCCCATATCATCGCTTACACGCTGGTCAATCTGGTACGTGAGACGGATAATCCGGAAGGTATGATGCGGCTTTTGGCCGCCGGAGGTTTTAAAGATATCACCCGTATCGCCTCTTCATCTCCGGAAATGTGGCAGCAGATCTGTTTTGAAAATCAGGATTCCATATTAAATGTTCTTTCCGATTATGAAAAACGGATGTATGATATAGGAAATGCCATCCGAAACCGCCAAGAGGACGCATTGTTGGATGCCTTTACAAAAGCCCGGGATTACCGGAACGACATTCCGGTCAGTCACGCAAAAGGAGCCATCGAACCATCCTATGAGATCTTCGTGGATATCATCGATGAATCAGGGGCCATTGCCACCATTGCCACGATATTGGCCACCAACGGTATCAGTATCCGCAACATTGGCATTGTCCACAACCGGGAGTTTCAAGAAGGCGTCCTTCACATTGAATTTTATGAGCAGGAGGCTTCCGAAAAAGCCGCCGGATTATTGGACCGTTTCCACTATGTTGTCCACACCGTCGGCTGATATCTATGACTAGAGGCTTTCTTCACATCGCCTTACAATATAAAGGAGTTGGAAACGTATTATGAATATTGCACGTTCAAACCCATTAAGGGGGGACTTAACCGTCCCAGGAGATAAATCCATCTCCCACCGCAGCATCATGTTGGGCTCCCTTGCCCGGGGCACTACCACAGTCACTGGTTTTTTGCAGGGGGCCGATTGTCTTTCATCCATTGCCTGCTTCCGTCAGATGGGTATTGAGATCGAAAACGACCAAAATACTGTGAAAATACATGGCAAAGGGCTCCATGGTCTTTCGCGCCCAACAGATACTTTAGATACAGGCAACAGTGGTACGACCACCCGCCTCATGTCCGGTATATTGGCTGCCCAGCCCTTTGACTGTACCATCAATGGAGACGCATCGATCCAAAGTCGTCCCATGAACCGGATCATCACTCCTCTTTCCATGATGGGCGCCCACATACAAAGCGTGAATAATAACGGCTGCGCGCCGCTTCATATCATCGGAGGCCCCTTAAAGGGCATCGCATACACTTCACCGGTGGCTTCCGCCCAGGTGAAGTCCGCCGTACTTTTAGCCGGCCTTTATGCCCAGGGAGAAACATCCGTCACGGAGCCGTTCCTTTCCAGAGACCACACAGAACGGATGTTAAGAGCCTGCGGCGCCGATATAACCTGTCAGGGCACCACAGCCCGTATCCATCCTGCCCGCGAACTTTATGCCTGTGACATCCATATCCCCGGCGATATCTCTTCCGCCGCATATTTTATCGCAGCCGGTCTGATCGTTCCCGGATCGGAAATACGACTTCATCATGTGGGCATCAATCCCACCCGGGACGGCATCCTCAAAGTATGCCGGGATATGGGAGCGGATATTGTTCTGGACAATGAAAAAGAACTGGGAAGCGAACCTGCAGCGGATATCATCGTCCGCAGTTCAAAACTCCATGGAACCACCATCGGCGGCTCCATCATCCCCACCCTCATCGATGAGCTTCCGATCATCGCCATCCTCGCCTGCTTCGCCGAAGGCACGACCGTTATCAAAGACGCCCAGGAGCTGAAAGTCAAAGAATCCAACCGGATCGACATCATGGTGGAAAACCTGAAAGCCATGGGCGCCGATATCACCGCCACCGAAGACGGCATGATCATCCATGGCGGCCGTCCGCTCCACGGCGCGGCCATCGCGACACATAGGGATCACCGCGTGGCCATGAGTTTCGCGGTGGCCGGGCTTGCCAGCGACGGCGTGACCCGGTTGGATCACGGCGGATGCGTGGACATATCCTATCCCGGCTTTTTTGAAGATCTGAAAAAACTGGCAAGATAAAAAAGGCGTCCCAAAAGTCATGAAACAACTTTTGGGACACCTTTTCGCGTCATTCGTACCGGAACCGCTCCCTGAACAGTTCGTCCACCGATCGGCCGGTCTCCATCCGCAAAGATTCCACATCCTTGTTTAACAGGATCCGCCCTTCCCGGATAAAGATGGCCACGTCAAATATCCGTTCCAGTTCCGCGATCAGGTGGGTGGCGATGAGCAATGTCTGATCTTTCGTGTAATTTTCCAGTATCGTATCCAGTATGACTTCCCGGGCCGCCGGATCCACGCCGCCTATCGGTTCGTCGAGGATGACGATGGGAGCCCGCCTGCTCAGCACCAAAGCCAGCTGGAACTTTTCCTTCGTCCCTTTGGACAGGGTCCGCACGCGGGCTTTCTCGGCAATACGGAACCGGCCGATCATATCCAGGCAGCGGGCTTTGTCAAAATCTTCATACATGTCCTGAAATATGCCCAGCGCGTCTTTCACCCGCATCCAATCGGCGAAGTAGGGTTCATCCGGCAGGTAGGAGATCATTTTTTTCGTTTCCTCTCCCACCGGTCTGCCGCCAATGGATACCGTCCCCTTATAGGACCGGATCAGGCCGGTGAGAATCTTGAGCAGCGTGGTCTTTCCGCTGCCGTTAGGTCCAAGCAGGCCTACGATCGCTCCCGCCGGGATCGTAAGATCCACGTCTTTGAGCGCTTCATTTTTCTTATAGGTCTTGGTCAGTCCTTGTATTACGATCCGCTCGTTCATCTTCTAAACCTTCTTTCTACTGTTGATATATGTCAAAACACTTTCTTCATCGTATCCGTAACGGCTCATATCTTCCAGGAAAGCGTCCGTCTTGCGCACAAGGACCGTCTCCCGAAGCCCCCTTATCTTTTCCGGATCATCGGCAATGAACCGGCCGCTGGTCCGTTCGCTGTAGACCAGTCCGTCCCGTTCCAGTTCGCCGAAGGCTCTTTGTACGGTATTGGGATTGACGCCGAACGACAGAGCCAGTTCCCGCACAGGCGGAAGTTTTCCGCCTGGTTTATATTCGCCGATGATGATACGCCGCTTGATCTCTTCAATGATCTGCAGATAGATCGGTATGTTCGCTTCAAATTTCACATGATCACCTGTACTTTTCCGTTCAAATCACTCCACCTCCAGCTGATGCTTCAGCAGCCATATGCCCGCTGCCGAAAACAGGACCGCCCAGAAAAACTCCCAGCCGATCACCATCCAGGCCGGCTGGCTGTAGCCGGTAAACGACGCGAAAGCGGACCGGGCGCTGATGGCCGCGTAGCTTTCCCCGGACGAAACGAAGATCTTACCGTCGATCCATCCCCGGGCAATGGCAAGGAACAGAAAAAGGATGACCGCTATCCCGTTCCTGTGCGCGCGCACAAGGGGCGTATGGACCAGGTTCATGACAAAATAGCATACGGCGATAAAGCCGATCAGCGATACGAACATGTAAAGCGCGGCCGGCACGAACCAGGAAAGATCCCACTCCCGCGCGGCGCCAAAAAGCTGTTCCAGGGAAAGGACACGGGAGGAAACACCCAGTATGACCACGCTGACATACATGACGCATACCGTGAGCACCGTCCAGAAAGCGCTGCCTGCCATCTTCGCCAGGAACAGTTTGACCGAGCTGACCGGCAGCGTATGGGTCAGATAAGAAGCCCTCGAAAACATGGACACATGATAATTCCGGATGATAGCGATCAGGCACAGGATACAGGCGGCCATGATGACCATTCCGTATCCCAGGCCAAACAGCGGAAAGGCGAACGCCATCTTGCTGTCGCTCAGCCCGGTCATCAAAGCCAGAACGATCACCAGGCCATATATGACCGCGAAACTCCGCCAGGAACATTTCAGTTCCAGCTTCAGCAATCTCAAAAACTTCATTGTCTGCGTACCTCCTTAAAAAAAGATGTATTATTGTATTAGTATGTTAATACAATAATACATCCTAGAGGGATTTCTGTCAACACGTTCCTTGTTTTTTACAGAAGGAACATGCACAGAGGGATGGTCACAATGGAAAACAGGGTGGTCATCGCGAATATTTCCGCGGCGTAGTGATCGTCCCGCTTATACAAAATGGCCAGCATGATGCCTATGGCGCCTGAAGGACAGGCCGCCAGCATGCCCATGATGAGTTTGACCATCTCTTCCAGAGGAAGGAACCGGAGGATCAGACAGAATATGGCCGGAAATACAAGGAGCTTCATGGCGATGATATAATATGTCCGTTTTTTCAGGAGCATGTTCTTCAAGTTCAGCTCGCCAATGACCGCTCCGGCGATGATCATGGCCAGAGGCGTATTCATATCGCCTATGGAATCCAGCGCGAAACCGACGCTTTCCGGCACGTAGAACCGGATAAGGAAACAAAGGAGACCGAGGACCGTGGCGATGATGGCCGGATTGAGCACTTTTCTCCAGGAAAAGCTTCCGCCCTTATCCCGGAACATACCGATGCCCTGGGTCCAGACAAAGATGGTGAACGCGGCGTTGTAGGTCGTGGCGTAGATAACGCCTTCATTTCCGGCTACGGCGTACGCCAGCGGAAATCCCATAAAGCCGCAGTTGGTATAGATCAGCATGAGCCGCTCTACCGCGTTGTCGTGCTTGCCGTCGTTTCGGATCGCGAAACGGGACGCGAAGATGGCTCCCACATGTATCAGCATGGAAACCGCGAAGGCAATGCCCATATTCTGCAGCAGATGGGCGTCAAATTCGATCTGGAAAGACATAAAGACAAGACACGGCGTCACGATCTGCGTACTTAACACGGTCAGTTTGTCTTTTGTCGACTTGTCCACAATGGCGAGCTGGCTGCAGATCCAGCCGATCACGAGCATGATGAAGATCGAGATCATTTTACTGAAAAGTATCGATGTCATTTTTTTCCCCTCTTTACCTTATTTCGGTCTACCGGTATGCCGGTATACCTTTAGTATTAAGCTAAAAAAAAATATGTCTCTTGTCAAGCAAAAAAGAGCGTGGATCTTACTTTTTCCACACTCTTTTTTAACATATCGCCAAACGATCCCATTATGTAAACATATGTTACTTCAGTCCGCACCGGGCCATCACGTCCGCCACGGTATGAACGGGGATGATCTCCAGTTTTTCCCGTATCTCGGCGGCCACATCTTCCAGATCATCCACATTTTCTTCCGGAATAAATACCCGGTGGACGCCGGCTCGAAGGGCTGCCATCAGTTTTTCCGGCAGGCCGCCAATGGGCATCACATCGCCCCTCAGGGAAACTTCGCCTGTCATGGCCAACTCCGGATCCACAGCTTTGCCTGTCACCAGAGATGCGATCGCCGTTGTCAAGGTGATCCCCGCGGAAGGCCCGTCCTTTGGAACCGCCCCTTCCGGCACATGGATATGCAAATCATTTTTTTCAAAAAGTTCGGACCGATCCGGATACATTTCCTTCACCAAAGTCAGGGCGATCTGGACCGATTCCTTCATCACATCTCCCAACTGACCTGTGACA
This sequence comes from Candidatus Onthocola gallistercoris, assembly GCA_018715345.1. Classification (GTDB taxonomy): domain Bacteria; phylum Bacillota; class Clostridia; order Lachnospirales; family Lachnospiraceae; genus Frisingicoccus; species Frisingicoccus gallistercoris. The sequence continues at coordinate 67,372 of DVLT01000008.1, read as the reverse complement.
CGGAGGTTACCGCTGCCTTTAGTCAGAGCCGTCTCTATAAAGAGGATCTCACCGCCTGCCTGCGTCCAAGCCAATCCAGTGACAATGCCCGGACGTTTTTTCTCCTTTACCGAGTCGTGACGCATGGGCCTGCGTCCCAAAAGTTTAGGCAGATCTGTTTTTTCCACAGAGAGTCCCTTTCCGCCTTCCCGGACAATGTTCACTGCCACAGCCCTGCACAAAGTATCGATCTGCTTTTTCAGTCCCCGGACTCCGGCCTCTGCTGTATAATCTGAAATAAGACTCTCCAAGGCTTCATCGCTGATCTGGAGCATATCCGGCTTGATCCCCATCTCTTTCATGGCCTTCGGGAGCAGATGCTGCTTTCCGATCTGAAGTTTTTCCACAGCAGTATACCCGGTAAACCGGATGACTTCCATACGGTTCAACAAAGGTTCCGGTATGGTGTCCTGAGTATTGGCTGTACAGACGAACAGCACATCAGAAAGATCATAGGGCACATTCATGTAATGATCCGTAAATGTATTGTTCTGTTCCGGATCCAGCACTTCCAGCAATGCGCTGGAAGGATCGCCGCTGTAATCCCGCATCAGTTTATCCACCTCATCCAGAACAACCACTGGATTGGAAACACCGCTCCTGCGGATACCATCCATGATCCGGCCAGGCATGGCGCCGATATATGTTCTTCTGTGGCCTCGGATATCTGCTTCATCCCTCACACCGCCCAGACTGATCCGGACATATTTCCGGTGCATGGCTTTTGCGATACTCTGTCCGATGCTGGTTTTCCCGGTCCCCGGCGCCCCAACGAACAACAGGATGGAACCGGACTGACGTTTATTAAGATCCATGACCGCGATCTGCTGAAGAATACGGTCTTTAACCTTCTTTAACCCGAAATGATCCTCGTCCAGAACCTTTTCCGCCTCATCCAGATCGATCGGCACATTTTTCTCCTTTTTCCAGGATAAAACGGTGACGAAATCCAGATAGTCATAGAGCATACCATACTCATGGCTGTCTTGTCCTTCCTGTTTCATCCGGTTCAGGACTTTTTCTGCCTCTTTGCGGGCTGTCTCATTCATGCCGCACTCTTCGATCTTCTTTTCAAACCGCCGCACATCCGTCATATTTTCCGGATGCATCTCATCCAGCTGATCCTGTAAAAACTTGATCTGTTTTTTTATGGCATCCTCCCGATACAGCTTCTCATTGGACTTCTGCTGGGCGTTCTGTGCTTCTCTTTGCAGTTTATAGATTTCCAAAGATTCATAAAACGCTTTTTCCATCATTTCCGTCCGCTTCATCTGGGAATCTTCCGCAATGATCTGGTACTTTTCTTCATTGGATATATGGAGCATACCGGAGGTCAATGCCACCAGTTCGTTCATATTATTCCATCGCAGAGAAAGATTGCCGCTGATGGTCAGCTGTGACCCTTGAAGTACCTGGATCAGAGAGGAACGCATCTTCTCAAACCGTTCTTTTTTCTCTTCTTCTGGAATATCTTCCACATCGGGTCTGAGGACCGCTTCCACGGATATCTCCCCATCCTCGTTCACTTCCACATCACTCACATTCACTCGGCTTGTCGTCGCCAGAAGAACCCAACCATCGTGCTCCGCTTCTTCCACATGACCGGCTATGCCAATGGGATAGAAATCTCCGGCCTCCAACTCGTCCGGTTCTTTCTGTTCCCGCATCATCAAAAAAATGACGTCATCATCCATATTGATCTTCTTACCTGAAAGTTTTTCCAGCTGCTCTGCCTGGAAATAACATGTCACTTCCGGGAGCGCCAGTAAATCGTAAAAAGGTATAACAATCATTATCTTTCACATCCTCTTCAGCTCATTTCCATCGCAAAACAGACCTTTTATACCTGTATAAACAGCAACAACCGGAAAGCAGTACACTCTCCGGTCATATACCCATGCGTTCTGTCTGTTCACCCAATAGATCATACCGCTGTTCACACAGAAACATCATCTATCCTATTCAATCGATCCGTATATACGATGGCTTCTCTTCAATCTGTCTTTTATCTATCTTTGGGATAGCCAACTTCAATATGCCGTTCTCAAATGCTGCCCGGATATCTTCCTGATGAAGCTGATCGCCCACATAAAAACTTCTCTGACAGCTGCCGGTATACCTCTCGCGGACAATGTACCGTCCACCTTGACGTTCCTGATCTTCTTCCCGCACAGCCCGGACTGTCAGATAACCATCCTTCAGTTCCGCATGTATATTTTCTTTCTTATAACCGGGGAGGTTCATCTCCAACAGATAGGCATTCTGTGTTTCGATCACATCTGTCTCCATCATGTAAGGATCCTTCCTTGTATCTCTGTAACTGTCTCTGTTAAAATAATCATCAAACCAATGGTCCAACCCGTAATTGCCGCCTGTAAACAACATGATAACTGCCTCCTCTATATACCGTTCACCCATATCCTGACTATGGATGTTCCACAACAGATTTTCTTTGTTCAGATAAGAATATATCACGCGTTGTTAGCACTGTCAATAGGTGAGTGCTAATTTGTTTTGTGAAAAAAATGTGAAGTTCCACTTATCCCCTAACGCGCCTGCCAAGTCACATACCTTCTCTTCCCGGGCTTTCCCGATCATATTATATGAAAATGTTCAATAGCATACCGGATGCCTGCCCTATCCACATCCGTCGTAACGAAGTCCGCAATCGTTTTCACGCAGTTGTGGGCATTGCCCATCGCAACGCCGATCTGGGCAGATCTTAACATGTCCATATCATTTTCCGCATCGCCAAACGCCATGGTCTCCTCCGGTTTTATATCATAATAGGCGCAAAAATATTCCATTCCCCGGGTTTTCCCGCTGTCTGCCGGGATGACATCCACACCGCCGTCACTCCATCTGGCCATTTTGCATCCATCCGGCAGATCTGCTTCCAACTGAAAGGCTTCCTTTTCCGTCACATAGGATGTGACCTGATAGATCTGTTCCCCATCATACACATCGATCATTGGCACCGGTGAAGAAACACTTTCCTGAGCTTTACACACCACATCATTGACCGGAAGTCTGGATAATTCCACCGGATGCCTGCCTGTGGACACAAAGATCTTTATGCCTTTTTCCCGCAACTTTTGCAAAACTTGTTTTGTATCATCCGGCACTTGCCGTGTCTTGTGGGAAAGAAGTGTACCGTCCACATCGAAAAAAACTGCTTTTATCATGAATATCCTCCGCCTTACTTTTGTTTTTATCCATTGTATAACTTTTTACTAAAGGTTGTCCATATCCGTTTTGTGTGGAGAAAATATGATATAATAGGATAAATATGATCTGTTTTACTTATTTCATAAAGAAGATATGTACCATTTCCGAATGTCAAAGGAGGTTTACCATGAACAGAAAGATCGTCATCCGTAATGAAGAAAAATCCGATCGCTGCAAGGTGGAGCAGCTTACGCGGAGAGCTTTTTATAATATTTATGTTCCCGGCTGCAGTGAGCACTATCTGGTCCACATCATGCGGGATCACGAAGATTTCATTCCCCAGCTGGATTTTGTATTGGAACTGGATGGGGAAATCATTGGAAATATCATGTATACGAAAGCCAAACTGACCGATGAAAATGGTTTTGAAAAAACCATCCTCACCTTTGGGCCGGTCTGTATCGCGCCTGAATACCAGAGAAAAGGCTATGGTAAGATGCTCATCCGACACTCTTTGGACAGGGCCGTCAAATTAGGTTATGACACTGTCGTCATCTTTGGAAATCCATTTAACTATGTCAGCTGTGGTTTCAAAAGCTGCAAACGATATCATATCCGTATGGATGGCCAATATCCCACTGCCATGCTGGTAAAGGAACTTGTACCGGATGTGTTGGACGGGCGGAAATGGTCTTATGCCTCCAGTCCGGTCATGACCATCGATGAAAAGGAAGCGCAAGCCTATGATGACTCCCTGGAAAAAATGGAAAAGAAGGTACTTCCCCAGCAGGAAGCCTTCTTCATCATGAGCCATTCCTCAATCCAATGATCCGGTCTGTATCTATGAAAAAACAGGGAACAGTCATCCGGCTGCTCCCTGTTTCCATATCTCCCGTTTTTTTATAAAAGGCCCATCTGCCGGACACAGTGACAGATATGGGCTTTCAAAACCGCCTGGCCCATGAGCTTTTTCAGTCTGTGATCAATGGCCGCCGGGTTTTTTGTCCAGTTGTCCTTTTTCCCGGACCAGATCCGCATAAAGGAGATGGATCAATACAATGCCCAAAGGGATCAAAGATAACCAGATGGCCTTCCCAAGTAGGATCCGGCACAAAAACGTGGAAATCGCTCCTCCCGCCACAAAAACAGTCAGCATCCCCGCATGCAGCCCCAGCCGTTTAAGATGTCCGTCTCTGTCAGAAGGATGACGCATCACCTTACAAAGGGCCACTCCCACCTGACGGATGTGATTAGTACAGAAAGTGGTGGCCATGGGCACGCCTTCCGCCTGCCGGAAAGTGTTATACTGCATGGAACAGATAAAATTGATCAGGACCTGGGTGATCTGCACCGGCGCCCTTTCCGGTAAAAAGCCGAGAAACACGACCGTTGCCATCTCTATGATGATCAGAAGTGTATCCCATCGGATCAGATGGAGCTTTTTTATCTGATTCGGAAGAAGTTCTGACATAAAAGCTCCAAGACAGTAGGCTGTGATCGGTATGAAAAAATACAAGGCGTGAAGCCACCTCCGATCCCCCAAAGCCATGGCCAGCAGAACAAAATTGCCTGTCTGGGCATTGCAAAACACGCCTCCTCTGATGGTATAGGTAAAGGTTCCAAAATATCCGCCCACAAACATCATCAACAAAAAGATATTCCTGCGTTCACACTCCAGAAAATCTTTTCGATTTTTGACCGCAGCCAGCGGCTGTTTTGTCTTTTGCTCCATTTTCATCCGCTCCTTCTTCATAACTACCATTTATGCCGTTCATCATTATAGCATTTTTTTCGGAATTGTAAAGAAGGCGCCTCTTTTTTTGATCCTATTGTTTATTCTTCCATCTGCTCCTTACAGGGCTTTTTTTGCCGTAAAAAGCAAAGGGTTGCCGCCAAGTCCACCGCCAGACAGATGATCAGGAACACCATCTCGCCTCGATTGACCCATGTTTGTAAAACCGCAAATCCCGCCGAGAACATCCATGTCAGGGCCGCTGCGGCCTGAAGCCACCGTGAACGGGATCTCTCTCCAAAACAGATATGCCAAAGCCACAGTATCAAAAACGCCGCGCCCATACAGTACAACAATCCCAAAGCCATTCTCTCCACAAGATATGTCTGATACCAGGCTATCCCATATCGATCCATCACCCAGGATAGGGCTTCATCCGCGTACGCCTCCGGTACGGCTAAAGTCAATAGAAAAGCAAACAAAGCGCCGATGGCAAACGCATATTTTTGTAAAAACATCTTCCAGCCATAGGGTCTATAATATCGGTACATTCCGTACAGACCGCAGAGTATGCCGATATAAACCAGGACAGCTCCCGCAACGTAGATCAGCGACTCTGGCGCAAAATCCTGTCGTAAAGCAAAGTACACAAATTCTTCTGTTTCAAACACTTTATAAGCCGGCACGGCTTGCGAAGCGCCAAGCAAAGCCAGCCATCTCCCCATCCAGGCTAGGATGCACGCCACAGCCAGATGCGCCGCCAGTGCGATCCGCCTTCTTTGTACACGCTTTTCATAAGTTTTTGGCGCCATAGGCTGCTCATTTTCCCGATCCAGATCCAATGTCCGTATATCATATTGAAGCTTATTTCTGGAACGGCACCTGTTATACTGTCCCACGATCAGCCAGTCACAGGCAGGCAGCTCCAACAGTTCCTTCATAATGACTGCCTCCTCCTTATCCAGCACATCCTCTTCCCTTTCGTCAAATATGATAAGCAGGACAGGAAGATCACAGTCTGTCAGCCAACTCTTCAGCCGATCCCGGTTTGCATACCATATATATATGCCTCTTCCCTCCAAAGAATCCACTGGATATACAAACTCATAAGTATTTCTTTTATGTTCAAAAAACTGTCCAGGTATATCTGTGAAACTTTTACAATGAAGTTCCATGATACACTGATAATCCATCCTTCGGACAGCGCCATAGGTGTAAGCCAATGCCTTCCTTTTTCCCTGATCATCGGATAGGATAGCCACACCGGCATAATCACCATATTCAAACAATGTTTCCAGTTGCCCGATCCGCTTTTCAAAAACATATCCGATCACGTCCGGTATATGGAAATTATCCACCAATACGGCTCCGGCCTCCGGCGCAAACAGCTCATTATAGGCGTCCACAAGAGCATCTTTCAAAGCCGACACAGATGATGGCCTCTGCTTCCACCTAGGATTTAAGGCATCTGACAGGATCTGCCTCAGCATATATACTCCCTTCATGGAAAATGTCCTTTCTGACATATCGCCATCCGGGAGGGACTCTATACGTATAAGTCGTTTCTCCACGGCTTTTTCCAGTTGATCCAACGCCGCTTCTTTTTCCTCTTCCTCCAGAGGATGTCCAAACAGATACCAGCAAAGGATCTGGGCCAATGAAAAGACATCCGTCCAAGGGCCGATCAGATAGGGCATGTCTTCCGGTGAACGGATCGCGCTTTCCAGTTCCGGGGCAGAATACCCCCTCGTCCAGGACAACACCTTATATTCTGAAAGCCGGGATATCTGTACAAAAGAATCGGTGTCGATCAGCTTGATGACAATGTTTCTTGTACAGGAAATGTTTTGAGGTTTCAGATCCAGATGATAATATCCCAATCTGTGAAGCCGGCCCACCGCCTCCAGACATCGGTAAAAAACATTGAGAAAATCTTTCAGATCCAGCTGCCACTTACCTACAAAAACGTCCAGACTTTCGCCGGTGTCATAAGCCTCTTCCATATACCAGGTCCCATTATCTTCCATCATGGACACGGCGACCGTCGTATGTTCCGCTCCCGTCTCTGTTCGCCCCAACTCCAGCATCATCCCATAGGATGCCTGGAACCGTTTCAGGTTCCGCTTATAATCTTCCGAACATCGCGTTGTCTCCGGCACTTGTAAGGAACCATCCTGATCCCGAAGAATACCGGCTGTCTGTCCCATACCCAACAGGGGATAAAATTCCTTCAGCAACACCCGATGTTCGTATACTGTATCTCCCACCTGTTCCGTTTTTATGGCCGTATAGACCAGACAGCTTCCACCCCGTTTCGGTTCCCCCTGGAGGACATAGTCCGAACCAGCGATATGTACCCTTTCGATCCCCAGAGAAAGGATACTTTTTCTTCGATCCACGATTCTACTTTCCATGGCCATCCCCTGTCTTTCTCCTGCAGGCTTTCCAGACCGTCAAAAAGTAATTCAACGGTCGTTTTTGAAGCAGGCAGGATACCAAAAACAATTCAAAAGGATTGGGCAGATAGATCTCGCTGAAACCGCATTTATCCAGATTCCTGTTGGCTTCATAAACAAATTCGGCTTTCCGCTCCGGATAGGACTCACCACCGTCCACTTCCGCATCGCCCATTCCGCAAGTACAGTACAAAAAAACTGCCATCAAAATATCTTCCCGGGTGATCTCCGTCTCCCGGTCTGATATTTTTTTCTCCAGGGATTTTTCAGAAAATGTGGGGATCTCGATGATCTTTTCCCGTATCATTTCTCCCAGTATTTCAGGAATCTCCACCGTACCGTCTGGCGTGGCGAGCAATTCCTGTTCCAGCCATTGATAATCCACTGCCTCTTTTGCCCGGTTCAGCCGCCGCAGCATCTGTTGTTTCCGAGTATAATCCCGTATGTTCCGTATCTCCCTTGTATAGACAACCTCCCGCGCCTGACTGTTTTGGCTTAAAGCTTCACATCTTTCTCCGGATATGGAATAACTCAATTCATTCAACAGCCCTTTTAAAACCGCCGCCCGTGTCCTGCTGTTCTTTTTCTCGTCTCCTGCGTTGGATTTCAAACGCCTCAGATAATCTTTAAACGGTTTGTCGTCCATATCTTTTTCAAGAGAATACAGGTCCCTTTTTAGGATCAGTGTCCCGGAGTAAGCTTCTGCTTTCCTGTCATCTTCTCCAGGCTCCACCGTATCATACCATTCCAGCCAGGAAACAACGCCTGTATACTGGAGATTGTACTTCAGACAGTAGTAGTAGATCGCCTCTTTGGGATCTCGCACATTAAAATCCGCCTGTCGCAATACATAGGTCAGCATATAGGATGCCTGCTCTTCATCCATATTCAGTCCAAAACAAAACAAAAAACAGGTCTGCCTTGAAATCTTCACCGCCGGACTGGCCATCCACTCCTTTAATCGGGCCCCCAGCTTTGTGGTCGTCTTTGGATTCATACTGCCTCGGTTGGCCATGCCATTATCCCGAAATGCTTTTCGTATAAAATCCATGACCGTTTCATCGCTCAAATCTTCCAAAGAAGTGTGTCCCGGGGCAATGCTGTCATAAATGAATCGCCGGATATGATCGCCCCATGTCAGCCGGTAATCCACCGCATGTTTCAGGATATCCAGAAACACTTTCTGATCCCCGTCCCGGATGGCCTTCTGCATTTTTTGATTTTCCTCCACACAGCGTAGTTTTACCTGGGCCTTCAGTGTATAGGCATCTGCCCGAAGTTGTCCTTCCCCATATTTCATAAATCATCCCTCCCGGTCATTGACAAATACATCGATCATACTGTAGTCGTCTGCCGGGCCGATCTTTTCCAGTTCCGCCAGAACAGACTCTATGCCCCTACCGATCAGCCATTTTCCCCATCCGGTCAGTTTCCGGTTTCGATAAAATGGAAAGGCGGCGCCATCGGTCATCATGATCAGCCGTCTTACGCCTTTTAAAGGCTTGGTCCCCATACGCATATACCGATCCAGCTGATCATGGGCTGTGGTGTAGGTAAACTGTCTGGTCACCCCATTATGGGGATGGGACAGGACAGACAGGTTGCCTGACACATCTTCTTTCAATATCAGTCCGTCTCCGATATGAAGCCACCTCATACATCCGCTTTTCTTCGAAACGAACACGGTCATCATCGTTGATGCATAGTCATCCGGACTGCCTTGTTTCTCAGCTAAATTATATAATGTCCGGTGGACGATTTCAATGAGATTCCTTTGCACATCCTGCTCCGACTCTGTGAAAAGTTCATCCCCCTTTTCCGCCGCCATATCTGCCACGGCCTTTTGTACCGCCGACGCCCCGATATGGGACCATTTCAGCGAGTTTAAGCCGTCTGCCAGGGAATAGACGCCAAGTCTGCTGCTATTTACGAAATACACCGTATCCTTGCAGGACAAGGTCCGTTCTCCCTGACGATTAAAATACAGTATTTTTCCCATGGTCATCTTCCTTTTTTCCTTACTGACTGTATTTTATCACGGCCTTCTTTCTTTCACCCCCAGGCATTTTCAGACCAAAGTCTGCCGGCTCTTATTTTTTATTTTTCTTTTCCGTTCTGCCGAGTACACATAGATCCCCAGACCGATCAAAGCCACCAGACCTTCCGTTGCCGGGAAAGCACACCATACGCCGGTTATGCCAAACAGCCTTGACAAAGTAAAGGCCATGGGGAGGATCAATATGAATCCCCTCAACAAAGATATGACATAGGCCGGCCGCACGTACTCGGTGGATGTATAGTAAACGGACAGGATGATATTAAATCCGGCAAATGCCACTGCCGTAAAGTAATATTTCAGCCCTTTTACCGCGATGGCCTGCAAAGCAGCATCTCCTTCACTGTTGAAAATCGCCGCGATCTGGTCAGCCCCAAAGAATACAACGCCATATACAACGGCTGATATGGCCAGCATGGTCAGCATGGCATATCGCAGGATATCCGACACGCTTTTCCGGTTCCCCATGCCATAATTCCGGCTGAGGATGGGCTGTATACCCTGGGAAATCCCTGTATAAATGGCGACCACGACCAGTGATAAGTTGGCAATGACACCGTAAGCTGCCACGCCTGTATTGCCTTCCAGCCCCAGAATGATCTGATTAAAAACGATCATAACGATCCCCGAAGAAGCTTCTGTGACAAAGGAAGGTACACCGTTGGAAAGGATGCCCCACAGCCGTCCAAGGCGGATCCGGCACCGTGTCAGTTTAAAATGGTTTTTCTTCTTTATAAAAAATGTGGACAGCACACCCATACTGATGATGGGGGCCAACCCGGTGGCAAAGGCTGCCCCGAAGATACCCATCCCCATCGGGAAAATAAACACATAATCCAAAACCACATTGGAAAGACTTCCTGTGATCATGGCTGCCATGGATAACTGGGGACTTCCATCATTCCTTACAAAACATAGAAGCAGATTGTTCATCATAAACATGGGGGCAAACATAAGAAGTACCCGCAGATAGGTACGACTCATATCAAAAACCTGTGCGTCTGCGCCCAAAGCACGTACCAAAGTTTCCGTTCCAAACACACCGACTAAAAAAAATATCATGGCAACGGAAATGGTCAACATAGCCGCATGGGTAAAAACCTGATTGGCCGTCTTTCCATCCTTCTGACTCTGGGCAATGGAATACTTTGTCCCCCCACCCATGCCGATCATCAATCCTGCGCCATTGATAAAATTATAAACGGGTATGGCCAGATTCAGCGCTGTAAGTCCATTGGCGCCCATACCTAAGGAAACGAAAAAAGTATCGGCCAGTATGTAACAGGACAGACCGATCATCCCCAACACATTTAGGGAAGCATATCTGGCATAGTCTTTTAATGTCTGATTCATCGCAACAACCTCCTTGACAAAACCGCATTCATAAAGAAAAAACATGGGATGATCCCAAAGTATTCCCCTTTTCTCCATGTTCCACAGATGTTTCCACAGGACAAAAAAAACGCTTCGTCCCTGTCCATTCAACGGCCTACTGGATCAGGTTGAAGCGTTACCCGGCGGTAAAACCCTATTCGTTTTTACTCTGGGAGGTATTATAATATCCCACTGTTTAAAAGTCAAGTGTTTTCTCCATGGGATTCCTGCCATAGTCTTTCCGCCACAGGCGCCCATTTTTCCGCAGTCTCCACACATTTATCGGAAAACTCTTTGGCGGTTTCAAGATTCTGGTGATCTGTACTTATGGATAAAAGCACAAGGTTCGATATCACCATTGGCATTGATGTGGCAATACTTTCTGCCTCCGGCCACGCAGCCGTTGATGATCAGATTTTCAAACAGCCGGTTCCGGACCCCCGCATCCACATCCGTCCACAAGCTCATCTTTTGTATGGCATCATTTTAGCGGCGGTTTTTTTATATTTCGTTTACAGGATGTTTCTGAAATATGAATTTTCATCAAGAGGTTTTTTATTCCGATAGGAGAATTTGAAAGACTTTCTTATAGCATAAAAAAGGCTTTCCGCTCCCTCCGTCTATGCAAAAAAGAGCAGAAAGCCCATATCCTTTTTGATCTAACTGTCCTCGGCCCGGTAAATACATTCGTAACCTTTATTTCCCACCCGGACGATCTGTTCGATCTCATGGTACCCATCCCTCGCCTGAAACGCATCGGCTTCAAAACGGACGCAGGTTCCGCAGGATGAACTGAGATCTCTGGGCACCGGCATCATCTCGCCGGTCAATCCCGCCTTTTTCAACGCCTTCTGAAACCGTATAGCGCCAAAATGGGAATAAAAAGTGGCAATATATGTATGATCCGTCATTTTTTCGTGATCATCATCCGAAATTCTTCCCCGTTTTGTTCCACCTGTACCTGGTAGCCATAGTGGGTGGCAAAACGGGTCACGTTCTCCACAGAAACCCGGCTATCCACAAGCATTTCATAGGAAGCCGCTTTTGTCTCCATGGCTTTTTTGATCATGATCACCGGTTCCGGGCAGGATCTTCCCCTTGCATCGATCATCTTCTATACCTCCTCTATGCTTCACTTTTTCTGAATGTATGGGCCAAGGCGATCACTGTCACCACAACGATTCCGATGATGACCGCCGCTTTGCCGCCGGCTGTCGCGCCGCTGGTGGAAGAAGCCAGACCAAAGTTATGGGCAAAGGCAGCGCCTGCAGCCAGTCCGATAAAGGCTGCTGCCGAATCCACGTTACCCTCTCCAGCCAAAATGAGCTGGCGGAGGGGACAGCCGCCAAGCAATGTACACCCATATCCCACTAAAAGCATTCCAAGGAAATTCCACAGTCCGTCAGAATGGGCCACCGGCTGTCCGACAAAGCCCGGATCAAAATTACCCATGGCCAGATTGGCTGCCAGAGCGGCCACAAGGATGGCTGCAAAACCGATCAACAGTTTTGTTTCCCTAAACAGGATGAAATCCCGGATGCCGCCCACCATACAAAGACGGGTCACCTGGGCCATGGCTCCCACAGCCAGTCCGGCTGCCAGTGAAATCCATACAGCCGCATGGAGTCCTCCCGGTCCGCCATCTGCCGCGGTGAAAAAAATAAAGGCGGGCGCCGCGATCAGAAGGGCCAGCATGGCCACCTGAATGGCTGGGAATACGATACCTTCTGCCTTACTCTGTTTATAACTGCGTTTCAGAGAATAGCCCCGATTTAAAAAGAGGATGCCCACACCGATGCCAGCCACAAAGCCGACCAGCCCCACAATGGCATTCATGTCTCCGCCGGCTATCCGAAGGATCATCCGGAATGGGCAGCCTAAAAAGACAAGACAGCCGATCATGACAAAAAATCCCAGTATAAACCGGGTCATGGCAGACGATCCGCCCTTTGGCGCAAATTCCTTTCTTGCCAGAGACATCAAAAAGGCTCCCAGCACAAGTCCGATGATCTCCGGCCGGATATACTGGACATTTTCTGCCCGATGCAGTCCCAACGCGCCCACCGTATCCCGGATGAAGCAGGCGATACAAAATCCCATGTTCACCGGATTGCCAAAATAGACCAATGCGGCGGCGATCAGACCGATCAACAGGCCGGCAATACCGATCTTCAGTTTTTCATTCTTCATAACTTTTCCTCCAATCTGTGACCATTGTACCACATTCTGTCCGTCCTGCTGATTCATTTATTTGCATATTCGTCATTATTTATTGAATATCTCAATAAATCATATATAATACTATTAATAAATACATGTGAAGCGAGGTACGTCATGGATATATCCAAAGAAACAAAAATCTATTTTGATCAATCTGCCACTTCTTTTCCAAAGCCGCCGCAAGTCATTGATGCGATGGTGGATTATATGAAACATGTGGGATGCAACGTGAACCGGGGCAGCTATTCCTCTGCTTACCTGGCGGAGGATGTGGTCTATGACACCCGGGAGGCGCTGACACGGCTTTTCCACGGCGATGACTGTAAAAATACTGTTTTTACAGTCAATATTACCGAAAGCCTGAATATGATCCTAAAAGGGCTTTTAAAACCCGGCGACCATGTGCTCGTCTCCTCCATGGAACATAATGCCGTTATGCGTCCCTTAAACCAGCTGACCGGGCAGGGGATCACCTTTGACCGGATCCCCTGTGACAAAAACGGCTGTCTGGATCCAATCCGGCTTACCGGCTTTTTAAAGCCCAACACCCGCGCTGTCATCACCACCCATGCATCCAATGTGTGCGGAACACTTCTGCCCATCGAAACCATCGGACAGTTCTGCCGGGAGCACGGCCTCATCTATATTGTGGACAGCGCCCAGACTGCCGGACTGTTCCCCATCGATATGGAGCGGATGCATATTGATATCCTCGCCTTTACCGGACATAAAAGCCTTCTAGGTCCTCAGGGGACCGGCGGCTTTCTCATGAAAGAACCGATGATCCCACTTCTGGAACCGCTGATCACCGGCGGCACAGGCAGTTTATCCCATACGGAGACAACACCGGACTTTATGCCGGATCGTTTTGAGGCGGGAACCTTGAACCTCCCAGGCATATACGGTCTCCATGCCGCCCTCGTCTGGCTTGAGCAGACCGGAATGGATCGGATCCGCCGTCACGAACTGGAACTGACACAGATATTTTTAGACGGCGTCCGCCAGATTCCCCGGATAAAGGTCATCGGTCTGCCCACATCCTGCGGCCGGGCCCCGGTGGTTTCTATCCAGATCGAAGGGGCAGATCCGGCACAGGCTGCTTTCCTTCTGGACCAAGACTATCACATCCAGACGCGAGTAGGGCTCCACTGCGCCCCTTCAGCCCACAAAACCCTCGGGACCTATCCCACTGGCACGATCCGTTTTTCTTTTGGACATAAAAATACCCGGACGGAAGTTGAAACAGCCATCCGGGCTCTGGAGGTGATCTGCCATGGAATTTAGGCAGCTGGAAGCATTTGCAGCTGTGGCTGACTTGAAAAGTTTCTCAAAAGCGGCGGATCATTTGTTTATATCCCAGTCCACGGTCAGTTCCCATATTAAAAATCTGGAAAACGAACTGGGAAAAAAGTTGATACAAAGAACGACCAAATCCATCCATCTGACGCTGGAAGGTCAAACCTTTTTACAATATGCCAGACGTATCCTGGAGACAAAAGCAGCTGCCATCCATGCTTTAAACAACACCGGTGAGACGGTCCTTCACATCGGCGCGTCCACCATACCATCCGGTTATCTGCTGCCCCATATACTGAACCGGTTTCACAAAGCCTATCCTTCTGCCTATTTCCGCATCCAACAGGGAGATAGCCGGGAAATCGAAGAAAAAATCCTGGATGGGACCATCCAGCTGGGATTGATCGGCGAGGCCCATCCTTCAAGCAAGTGTGTCAGTCTGCCTTTTTGCACAGATCAGCTTGTGCTGGCCACACCGGCCACCGACCACTACCTAAAACTCAAAAAACAGTCTCCGGATATTTATCGTCTATTAATGGAGCCGGTCATCATCCGGGAACAGGGATCCGGCACAAAAAAAGCTGCCGACAGATATTTGGATGAACTAAATATCCATCGACAGCAGTTAAATGTGGTCGCGCAGATCAATGATCTGGAATCCATCAAGCAGATGATCACCGCCGGTATGGGCGTATCCATCCTGTCCCGTTTTTCCATCGCTGATCTGGAAAGCCGGGGACAGTTGATCGTCTATCCCATCGAAAGCGCCATCAAACGCCAGTTTTATATCAGTTATATGAAATCCCACAGCCTTCCCCCGGCTTTACAGGAATTTATCGCATTCACGCTCCGCTTTTACAAGTCCTAGATCCGTTGTCGGCTGTCGGAGCCCGGAGGGAAGCGCAGATACATAAACGGTATCCCATCTTGATCTCTTTTTTAATATCCCTGCCCTCCTGGAGGATCTCCAGAAGCAGCTTCGCCGCTTCCATTCCGCTGGTTTTATAATAAAAGTGCACGCTGGAGATTTCGGGGGTGACCATTTTACCCATGGCCGTATCGCCAAAACCGACCAGCTGAACCTGCTCCGGGACCTGATATCCGGCTTCATGAAGATATTTCAGCGCGCCGGCCGCGATCTCATCGGTCACGCAAAAAAGGGTATCCGTCTTGGGTTCCTTCGTCAGCAGTTCTCGGGCCTTATCATATCCGGCCAGGGCGCTGAAAGCCGCCTGCCGGATCTCCACCTGGCACTCGGGTTTGATATCCGCCACCGCATCCATAAAGCCTTGTTTACGTCCTTCTCCCACCGCCTTATCCAAGGTGGTGACACCGATATAGCCGATCTTGGAAGCCTGTTTCAGTAAGCGCGCAGTCAGATCATAGGCCGCATGGTAATCGTCCTGATAGACGCAGGGCCATGCCTGGATCTGTTGTCCCAATACGACCAACGGCACTTCCAGTTCTTCCATCAGCCGGAAGTGTTCCCGGGTAAAGATGGTCCCTATAAAGATCACACCGTCCACCTGATTGTTTCGGAATATACGGAGGTACTTCAGTTCTTCCTTCTCATCATTCTGAGTATTGGCCAAAAGCAGCTGATAGCCTTCTTTGGAAAGAACGCTGCTTATGCCGGCCACCATCCGGCTGACCGATTCGGACTGGATCCTGGGGATGATCACGCCGATCAGTCCGGTGGTCTTTTTACGCAGGTTCTGCGCCTGCTTGGACGGCTCATATCCTGTGTCTTTGATGACTTTCTGTAAAATCTGCCGTTTCTCCTCACTGACATATCCATCGTTCAGATACCGGGATACTGTGGCTCTGGATACACCTGCCAACCGGGCTATCTCATTGATCGTCATGACATCTCTCCTATCATCTCATCCAACGTGGGATAGGACATGATGGCGCCATTGCGCTGCACGCTCAAGCCGCAGTATCTGTTGGAAAAATCCAGGTACCGGGTCAGCTGATCCGCAGACAGTTCCGAAAGCGTGTCCGCGCTGACCCCATCTTTTGAAAGCTGGAACAGGAAGGATCCGATGAAGGCATCCCCCGCTCCTGTCGTATCGATGGCCTTAACCTTCCTGCTGGCTGCTTTTGCCTTTGTGGAAGCAGTAAACGCCTGCGCCCCCTTGGACCCCTTTGTATAGATGACCAGTCTCACATTTCCTTGCATGAGCTGGGGCAGCGCATCTTCTATCTCGGTCTTGCCGGTGAGAAATTCCAGTTCCTCGTCTGAGATCTTCAGTATATTCGCTTTGGGAAGAAATTCATCCACAGCCGTTTTCAGTTCTTCATTACTTGGCCACAGGGCAAAGCGCAGATTGGGATCGAAACTGATCAATGTTCCCGTCTCCTCCGCATAGCAGATGGCCCGTTTATGCGCTTCCTTCATGGAGAAATCTCCTATGGATACGGAACAGAAATGCAGCGCAAAAGCATCTTCAAACCACTCCCGGCGGATCCGGTCGGGACTCATGAGCATATCTGCCCCCGGTTTCCGGTAAAAAGAAAACTCCCGGTTCCCGTCCTCCTTTAAAGCTACAAAAGCCAAAGATGTGTTGGCCTCCGCTGTCCTTGAAACATAATCCCTTCCGATATGATATCGGTCAAACTCTTCGATGATCTTGTCGCCAAAGGGATCCATCCCCAGCTGGGTGATCATCTCCGACGGCCCGCCAAGCCGGGAATAGGCACCGCACACATTGGCCGGCGCGCCGCCCACTGCCGGACGAAAACCGATCACATCCTTTAGGGCTCTGCCTGTCTCTTCCGGAATCAGGTCGATCAACGCTTCTCCTATAGCAAGTAATTTTTTCAATGTTAATTTCCCTCCATTTCCGACAGGTACCATCCTTTTATCCTATCGGCACCTTCAACACATACCGTGCGGTCCCGTCTTGGAAAATAAAATCTGGACGTAAAGACGTTCTCACCGTCATTTACATATATTTCGATCAGGGAAGTATCCATAAAAATCCTCAAGCTGCGAAGCTCATCCACGCGTATCTCGCGCAGCTTCCTTCCCCGCCCGGCTTCTTCAGATATCTGCAGACGGAACACGCAGTCTTTGGTATATTCTATCACAATTTTTTCGCAGCCGCACTCAAAAACTGTCTGAAATTCCTTCCCTGTCTCCGGCCGGATCGCCATCTCGAATGTCTCCCGATCCAGTCTCTTTTTCTCTCCCGCATTTATCTTAAATGCCTCATCTCGGAGTTCTTCCAATTCTTCCACCGGTATCTGGATCATCTTGCCGTTTTTCACATGCAGGACCCGCGGCAAAGTCAAGGCATGCTGCCAGCCTCTTTCCACAGTGGGCTCATTGTCATAGTCCGCATCGGGAACGCCTGCCCAGCCGATGAGTATGCGCCGGCCTTTCTCATCCAGAAATGTCTGAGGCGCATAGAAATCAAAACCGTGATCCCACTCTTCAAATGTGCTTTCATCCACCCGGTCGTCTTCTGTAAAATCAACCGGTGATTTTTGCAGGACCACATGGCCGGACTGGTATACGTTTTGGAAACGATACCTTTCCGATCCCAATCCCTGGGGCGAAAAGGATAAGACCTTTTCACCATCCAGTTCAAAATAGTCCGGGCATTCCCACATATAGCCAAAATATCCATCGGTTTTCAGTTCCTTTTCGAATGTCCAGTGACGCAGATCCTGTGAGCCGAAGATCAGAGCTGCACCTGTATCGCCTGTTTTTCTGCCGCCCTGGATCATGTAGAAACGACCGTCCTCCTCCCATACCTTTGGATCTCTTATATGGCAGGTATAGTCGTCAGGATAGTCCTTCCGGGTCATAAGAAGTTCTTTGTCCGAAAAGCGATGGCCATCCCCACTTTCCACCAGGATGGTATTGGCTTCCCGTCCGTTGTTGATATAGTCATAGTCCCCGTCCAGTTTCACATTGCCTGTATAAAACAGATACATCCGGTCATCATGGATAAAAGCGGAACCGGAATAGACGCCGCTCCGGTCAAAATCCCTGTCCGGGAAAAGGGGAGCCGGCTCATGTTCCCAATGGATAAAATCGCGGGTCGTCTGATGCCCCCACGCCTTCATGCCGCCCTTGGCATCCAGAGGCGAATACTGATAAAACACATGATATACACCCTTGAATTGGCACAGACCATTTGGGTCGTTCATCCATCCCGCCTTGGGCATCAGATGAAATTTTAAACGGTATGGGTCAGACGCCGCCAGAAGGGCGCCTTCCTTTTCCCGTTTTAATGTTTCCGCCAACAATGTTTTCCCTTTTTCATTCATTTTACTGTCATCACTTTCTCTCCCGCATCGCAGGCTCCAGTCTTTTCAACGAGTATTTCGCTGTAATCCGGCGTATTTGTAACGATCACCGGCGTGGTCACATCATATCCCGCCGCCTGGATCTTGGGAATATCAAATTCCAGGAGCAGCTGTCCCTGGCGGATAGTATCGCCATTCTGTGCATGGGCTGTATAATATTGGCCATTCAGTTCCACTGTATTGATTCCCACATGGATCAGCAGTTCAACACCATCCTGACTGGTCAGTCCCAAGGCATGTTTTGTATCAAAGATCATATCCAACGTACCATTGAAAGGCGCATAGATCTTCCCTTCTTCCGGGATCATGGCAAAGCCTTTTCCCAGTACTTCCCCTGCAAAGGTTTCATCTTTCACTTCTGTCATGGGGATCGCTTCACCCTTCATCGGTGCATATACCGTATTTTTTTCATCCTTTCCTTCAGCAGGCGCAGTCAGGCTGGCTGCTGCCTGTACACTTGTTGTCCCCGACGCTTTTTTCGTCTTTTTGTCCTCTCCTTTAAACAAAGCCCAAGAGATCACAAAAGCAACAGCTGCAGCCACGATCATCTCAAGAGCATACTGGAATGTATAATTGGTCGTGATCAGGAAACCAAACAGGCCGGTGATGCCATAGGCGCTGGCTCCGATGCCAAATATGCCTGCCACGAGGGCGCCGCAGGCGCCGCCGATACAGCCGGCTACAAAAGGCGTCATAAAACGGATGTTGACACCAAAAATGGCCGGTTCGGTGATGCCGAGAAATGCGGATAAGGAAGCCGGCAAAGCCATAGCTTTTGTCTTGTTGTTTCTTGTTTTGAGCGCAACTGCCAGCGCGGCTGCACCCTGGGCCACGTTGGCTGCTGTGGCAATGGGCATCCATGTATTGACACCGATCTGACTGATGAGCCCTGCTTCAAGGGCATTGTACATATGATGGAGTCCTGCCACAACCGTGGGGGCATACAGGGCGCCGGCAACGGCCGCGCCGATGCCAAAGGGAATGGATATCAGAGCCTGCGCTCCGGAAAGTACCCAGTTTTCCACTGTGGAGAATATGGGTCCGATAATGGTCAATGTCAGATATCCGGTCACAAGTACGGATACCAAAGGCGTCACAAACAGATCGATGATCTCCGGCACGATCTTGTGCAGCCGTTTCTCGATAAAAGACATCAACCATACGGCAATGATAACCGGGATGACATGTCCCTGATAACCCACCAACTGTATATCATAAAGACCAAACCACACGCTTGCTGTGGGGATATCCGCCGGATTCATGCCGGATACGGACCAGGCATTGATCAGATCGCCGTGGATCATGATCATACCGATGACAGCGCCAAGGAACAGATTGCCGCCAAAGGTTCTGGCCGCCGAAATGGCGATCAGTATCGGCAGAAAGTTAAAGGCCGCGTTGCTGAACATATGGATGATCGTATAAGTGCCGGAATTGGCCATCTCCGGCCACACATTGCACAGACCTTCCAAAACACCCATGAGCAGACCGCTGGCCACGATCGCAGGGATAATGGGGACAAATATGTCTCCCAGTGTCTTTATACCTCTCTTAAACACGTTCTGCTGGGCATTGGCCGCCTGTTTCACATCGTCTTTCGATGCGGCTGTAATGCCTGCCTGGGCAATAAATTCATCATACACCTTGTTGACCGTTCCGGTCCCAAAGATGATCTGGATCTGCCCGGCTGCCTCAAACACGCCTTTCACACCGTCCACATTCTCAATGGCCTCTGTGTTCATCTTGTCATTGTCCGCGATGACAAGGCGGAGTCTTGTGGCGCAGTGGGCCGCAGAAACGATATTCTCTTTTCCGCCAATGTACTCAATGACTTCTTTTGCCGACCTTTTGTAGTCCATGATTTTTCCTCCCTTTGATTTATGATGTAATCGTTCTCATATGATATATTCTTTTATTTAAGCCATTTATTCACGTTCATTTTGTTTGTTTTATGAGAACGTTCTCATATGATGGTTTTATTATATCCCCGGTTTCTCTTCTTGTAAACAGGCATAACTGCTGAATATTTCATATCTTTTTTAGTTATTTTTAATAAAAAAGGCACAGGCTATTCAAGCCTGTGTCTTTTGTCCGATCTTTATCATTTATTTCTTCCGCAGCAAAACTTATATTTCTTTCCGCTGCCGCAAGGACAAGGATCATTTCTGCCGATCTTCTTGCCCTTTACGATGGTGGTGGAACGTTTCTGCTCCTTGTAAAGTTCTTTCCGTCTTTCTTCTGTGAGCAGCTTATCCCACTGGGGCAGTTCATAAAGCCAGTCGGCTCTGGCTGCCACCATATTGTAGTACAGTTTTTCCAGATCAATGTCGATCGTCACATGGGAATCCGGTTCCAACTCGTTTACCGGATTCGGTTCCTTGATGCTTTCATTGATACCATCCAGAAATCCGCCGCCGAAAAGGACCACATCCATGCCATATTTATCTGCCAGTTCCTGCACTGTGCCGGAAACAACTTCCACCGGCTCTTCCAGCAACTGTTCATAAATTGCTTTTTCCTGAAGGAAATAGTCTGTCCAGAATTTCTGCTGGCCTGAAGTATCTTTTTTCAGCGCCTCCATTCTGTCTTCCCACTGCTGCATTAAACTCATTGTCACTCACCTTATCCTTTGACTAAATTTTATCTCATTCATTATATACAATGACCGTGCATGTGTCAAATCCCGGTCACATCATCCTCTGCCGGACGATCTCGTAAGCCAGTACGCCTGCCGCAACGGAGGCATTCAGGGAATCGATATCCCCTTTCATGGGGATCGCTGCCGTAAAATCGCATTTTTCCTTCAACAGCCGTCCCACACCCTCTCCTTCACTGCCGATGATCAGGCCAATGGGGCCCTTCAGGTTCAGACGGTACATCACTTCCCCATCCATATCCGCGCATACAAACCATAGTCCCGCCTTTTTCAGCTGCTCCACAGTCTGGCCCAGATTGGCGACCTTGGCCACAGGTGTATAGTTGATAGCTCCGGCAGAAGTCCGGGCCACCACGCCGGTCAAGCCCACTGCTCTATGTTTTGGAATGATCACGCCGTGGGCGCCGCACAGATTGGCCGTACGGATCATGGCCCCCAGATTATGGGGATCTTCAATGCCGTCCAGGATAAAAATAAACGGATCCTCTCCCTTTTGGGCGGCCTTTTCCAATATATCTTCCACTGTGGCATAGGTGTAGGCTGCTGCTATGGCGATCACGCCCTGGTGACGGCGGGTCTCAGAAAGCTGATCCAGCCGTTCTTTTGTCACAAAGCGGACGATCGTATCCTGTTTTCTGGCTTCCCTCAAAATAGTCCGGATCGGTCCATCCTGGCATCCATCCTGGACAAACAGCTTATCGATCGTCTTTCCGGAACGGAACGCTTCCAGCACCGGATTCCGGCCCTCTATCTTCAATTCTTCATATCCCATGTTTTCATCTCCTGTATACCTATCCATCCGGATCTTTTACAAATCTTCTTCCAAAACCGGCGGACAGCCGTCTTTCTGTTCCAAGCCGAGTATCTGCTCCATCCCCGCATCCAGTCCTTTCCGTATCAGGGTCAGCATCCGGCCGTAATCTTTTTTCAGATAGAGCCAGCCCATCAGCGCCTCGAATCCAGTGGCCATACGGTATTCAGATACACTGGCATGCCGGGCCACCGTGTGGGATTTGGCATTACGTCCTCTTTTATAGACAGCTTCTTCCGCCTCCGACAAATAACCCTGCTGCGAAAGCCGGCGGATCATCCGAGCCTGAGCCGGCGCTTTGACCAGCTGGCTGGCTCGCCGGTGCAGCTTTTGCACCGGCGCATTGCCTTGTCTTAAAAGCAGAGAACGGACGATCAACTCATAGGCCGCATCGCCGATGTAAGCCAATGTGAGCGGCGAATACTGGCCGATATCCTCAGCTTTTGCCGGAAAAAGCTGAGCCAGAAGCGTTTCTCCTTCGCTTAAGCCCTTTTCCATTTGACACCTTCTCTTGTATCCTCTAACAAGATACCCTGTTTTGCCAGCATGTCCCGGATCTCATCTGCCCGGGCAAAATTTCTGGCCTTTCTTGCCTCCTGACGTTCCTGTATCAGCGCTTCGATCTCCCCATCCAGTATCTCCTGTTTCCGGTCAGTGATGATGCCCAGTACATCACACAAGGTTTCGATCTTTGTCCGCACAAGGCCGATCAGGCCGGCACTGGAATCTTCTGTCACAGAGACATTGGCCAGTTTGACCATCTCAAATATGGCAGAAACCGCATCTGCTGTATTGAAATCATCCTCCATGGCATCCTCGAATTTCTTCACAAGAGCCTCTGTCTGTTCCACAACCGCCTTCTCATCCGCCCGGATCTGTCCGTCTGTCCCTTTTAGTTCCTTCAGACGATCCACGGCGGTCAAGATACGCTCCAGACCGTTTTTGGAAGCTGCCATCAGATCCGCGCTGAAATTCAGCGGACTGCGGTAATGGGCGCTGAGCATAAAGAACCGGAGTACTTGAAGATCATATTTTTCGCTGATCTCACGGACGGTGAAAAAGTTGCCCAACGACTTGGACATCTTCACATTATCAATATTCAAAAAGCCATTGTGCATCCAGTATTTTGCAAATGTATGATCATTGGCCGCCTCACTCTGGGCGATCTCATTCTCATGGTGGGGAAAGATCAGATCTTCGCCGCCGGCATGGATATCGATCTCATCTCCCAGATATTTTTTGGACATGACCGAACATTCGATATGCCAGCCCGGACGTCCCTCGCCCCAGGGTGAAGGCCAGGATGGCTCCCCTTCTTTTTTCGGTTTCCAAAGGACAAAGTCCAATGGATCTTCTTTGCCTTCCTCACCGGTGACCGCAATGGAACGGTGGCCGGCTTCCAGATCATCGATATTTTTTTTGGAAAGTTTGCCGTATCCATTAAAGGAACGGGTCCGGAAATAAACAGTGCCGTCTGCATTGTAGGCATGGCCCTTGTCGATCAATGTCTGGATCATATCGATCATGCCGCCGATCTCTTCAGTGGCCTTCGGATGATGGGTGGCTTCCTTCACGTTCAGACCTTCCATATCCTTCTGGGCCTCTTTGATAAAACGCTCAGAAATGACCGAAGCATCCACGCCCTCTTCATTGGCCTTTTTGATGATCTTATCGTCCACATCTGTAAAATTGGACACATAATTCACATCATAACCCTTATACTCAAAGTAACGGCGGACCGTATCAAATACGATCATGGGACGGGCATTTCCAATATGGATGTAATTATATACGGTGGGGCCGCATACATACATCCGGACCTTGCCCGGTTCCACCGGTTCAAAATCTTCCTTTTTCCGTGTCATAGTGTTATATATTTTCATTTTCAATCTTTTCCTCCTGTCTGCTATACGATTTCATTGATAAATATATGTTCAAATGGCTGGATACCCTGAAGGGCAGATCCTTGTCCAAAAGCCGCCTGCATCAACATTTCCACCGTGACTTTAAGACAGCCGGCTTCCGGATGATCAAGGCGGGTAACTTTCTCCGCCTTGCCATTGCGGATGACGATCCGGAAGCTGCCGTTATTCTCCTGGATAAGGTCATCTTTCACCTCAAGGCACAGATGATCCGCCTCCCTGTCAAAACGCAAAAGCCGCAGGAAACTTTCCAGATATAGGATCCTTCCCATGATCATCGGCCGAAAACCGTTCTCCACACCTGCTTCGTCCGCCTTCCACGGGGGCATGAGCATCATCCCAGCCCGATCCCCCAGATGCCCGGCCAGCCATTCCACCAGCCGGGGTTCATAACCTGGATAGGCCAGGATCTCCCGGACTTCATAAGTCTCTTCCGCAATATAGGCAGCTGTCCCCACCAGCCTTTCTCCTTCATAAAACATGAGTACTTCGCCGCCGTCAGATGCTGTCTCTCTTAAAAGATTATCATAATACCGTTCATCCCGCCATGTGAATACGTCCATCCGGGAACCGAGACAATCGTTTGCCCATTCGGCAAGCTGTCTTGCATCCGCCGGGCTGGCCGAATAAGCCCGCAACCCCACGTCACCGGCTGCCCTCAGATACTCGCCCAATGTGTTGGCCGCAGGCATCTTGATATAAAACTGCTGATATATATAACGGAAACCAAAGGGTTCATAGATCTTCGGATCCGCAGGCATCAGATAAGCCATGGGCTGTCTTTCCCCATACAGACATTCAAAAGTTCTGTCCAGCAGCCGGCGCATATGGCCCTGGTGGCGATATGCCGCATCCGTAGCCACCCCCACGATATAAGTACTGTCAAACCGACGGCCGTCAGCCGAAAGCACATAAGGATTCAGATGGATCATGGAGATGAGACGTTCCTTTTCCTTTAACCCCAGGATCCGGTTCTGCCCCGGCATGGTCCTGAAGTAAAAATCCGCATAGCTTTGCGGGTCGCAAAAACATTCCTGCCAAAGTCGGCCAACCTGGTCCATATCCTGTGGCAGCATCCATTGTATATCCAAAATGATCACCTATTTTTCGATAATATTGTATTTCTGCATCAGATAAATGGGATGATAGGACATCTTGGCCTTTCTAAGCCCCTCCAGTCCCATATCGTCCTCCCGGTTGACAAACAGCGCGTCCGGAAACTCATGGACCAGCATCTGCTGATTGATAAACGCATACAGTCCCCGTATGTTGGGATTGGCCTTTTCCACATGGATCACCGCCATCCTCTCATGCTTACCGTAGACTCCCAGTGAAAAGGCTTCCATCCGGCCATCAATGTATACCGCGCCCATATTGAAATCCACGCAAAGCTGGTGTTCCAGCAGATATTCTATGCCGTTCAGTTCAAAATCCACCCGGTGATATTCGTCCTCAATGTCACGCACATCTTCCCATTTTCTCAGGAAAGACATGATCTCGTCTTTATGGCCGCAGCAAAGGGAGCGGTATTCATAGCGTCCCTCATACTCCTTCAAAAAAGCGTTCAGATGATTTTTCTTTTTATGATATTTTTTGCCTGATAAGGTCCGCAGTTTATCCGCGCTGTAAATATAATCAAAATACCTCCGGTCCGCCTCAATACTGAATTCATCCTCTGAAAGGCGGAGCAGGTCGCAGCCTTTTTCATCCGCCAGGTAAATGACCAGCTTCTTACCCAGCACCTGATTAAAATACTGCTTTGTCTTGTCAAAATAAAGTCTCAGATCTTCTTCCCTGCACAGGGGAAGCATGGAAAACGTCTCCCCAAATGCATTCATGATCCAGATCAGACCGCCCTCATCGGCCACATACCGGGTATTATAATAATCTTTCCATATAAAGTGGCTCATCACCACATTTTCACACGTATGTGAATAGCGCATCTTAAAATAGGGAAGGAGAAAATCGTAGTCCTCCGCCCGCAGTTCCCTCGGTGTTTCGCTCATGATATCGGTTCCTATGCCCATTTCTGTAAAACCTCCAGTAAACATACTGCCTGGGCCGCAATGCCCAGTCCTTCTCCAGTAAATCCCAGTCCCTCTTCTGTCGTGGCTTTCACATTCACTGCAGACACAGGAATATGGAGTACCTCCGCGATATTTTTGCGCATATCGGGAATGTATCCGGCCATCTTCGGGCGCTGGGCGATGATGGTGGCGTCCAGATTCCCCACTTGATAACCTTCTTCTTTTATGAGTTTCATGACATGTTCCAAAAGTTTCATACTGGATATGCCTTTATAAGCGTCGTCCGAATCCGGGAAATGCTTTCCGATATCGCCAAGAGCTGCCGCTCCCAGTATGGCGTCCATCACTGCATGCAGCAAAACGTCCGCATCCGAATGTCCCAGAAGTCCCCGTTCATAAGGTATCTCCACGCCGCCGATGATCAGAGGCCGTCCTTCGGTCAACCGGTGAACATCGTAGCCCATACCTATTCTCATGATCCCACTCCTTTATGATTTCATACCTGCCGCCTGGATATTCCCGGCAGCGGAAAAATGGTCTATTCCCAGTATACAGGGATATGTTCCGTTCGGCAAGGCCAAATTCCCGATAAAAAAAGACGCTGATCCGTAAAAACGGATCAGCATCTTATTTTTTTATCACTGACGATGGCCATATGCATCCATACAATCATCTGCCGGATTCTTCATGCACAGATGCACGGAGGCTTTTTTGAAAGTCATGGGAAGAGCAAGAATGTTGGGATTTTCACCCACATATTTCTTCTTGGCGTCCTCCAACGCTTCTTCAAAGGTTGCCCGGGTCTTTAATCCCATACCTCTGGCATAACCCGGTTCCTCACAGCCCACCATATAGATGGCGCTGGTATTCATCTCAGCGATATGGGCGCAGGACATCATGGAGAAACCATGGAATGGATGGAAAGCATTGGTAAAACGATATTTCCGGATATATTCTTCATTTGTCGCAAAATATTCACCATAGCGATTCATATCCGGAAGGGTGTCCATATGGTCATGCTGGAAGAGATTATAAAGTTCTCTCAGATACGGCCACAATTCGTCATGGAAATAGCCATTACAGGTGGAGGCGCAGATGATCACACAGTGATCGCTCATCACCCGTTTGAAGCGGAGTACCTGGGCGCTCAACGCCTGCATCATCATGATGGGATTGGTTCCCATGCCGTCTCCATAGTGGAATTTCTGAGGCATACCAAATACAAGCACATCATATTTTTTCTCAGCCCAGTGTACATACGTCCGTTTGTCAGCGATCTTCCAGCTTTCCGGCATCATTTCTTTTGCGTAACCGGAATAAATGGCGATCTGACGTGAATTGGTATCCAGCACGGCATCACAGCAGAAGAATGGGTGTCCCATCTTCTCTTCCATATGCATGCTGATCTCGTCAAATTTATTCCGCATCAGGCTGCCGCCGTTGACCGGTGTGAAATCATCCCTGTGCATAACAGAAGGCACATGGTGGCTGGCAATGGAGCGCCAGTTGGTGATACCGGTGGCGCTGTGTTTGTATCCTCCGGAATAACCGCCGTAAGGATTGCCCTGTACATGACCGATCAAGATCGGAATATCGCATTCATAGACATATTTATTCATAAATACCGGGTCGCCCCGTTTTGTCGTTCCCAGATCCACCATATGATCCGGATCTTCACTATCATGACTGATGATCTGTCCTGTGGGCCAGAACTCGTTGAACAGTTCTTCACCAAAGATGGCTTTGGCATCCGATTCTTTGCTCCGGGGATGCAGGCCGTTGGAAATGATGAAAAGGATGTCCTTTTTCTCCACACCGGCTGCATAAAGTTCCTTCAATATGCACTTGATGCTCACTTTTCTGTGGCTGGTGGGCTGTTCACCGCCTTTTACCCGGTCCGGGACAACGATGGTCACTGTGGATCCCTTGTGGGCCAGTTCCGTAAGGGTGGGCATACCGATGGGATGGGCCAGACTTTCTTCATAGGCCTCGATCAACTTATCTTCCGGGATATAAGCCGGATCCTTCACTGTTTCACCAGGAATAAAAATATCGGTATTGTCCGGCAGATCAGCTGTCATGGTGCCTTGACCGTATTCAAAATCTATTTTCATTTTTCATTTCCCCCATTCATGTATAATTTGATGATTTCCAGGTATTCTTCCGGATAATAGCCGATCTCACCCGAGAAACGGGTAAGGGCGATCAGACCGCCGTCCACTTCCGGGATGGAAGCCAGCATCTTTGCATTATCCTGTTTCAGGCCGCCGCCGTATACAATGTCCATGCCGCCGGTACGTTCTTTTACGAAACGGGCGATCTTGGTGATATAATCCTTTCCAGCCGGCGTCTTGCCTGGCCCGATGGACCAGATCGGTTCATAGGCAATGACCACTTTGGATGTGTCCACATCCTTCAGACCGATGTCCAACTGTTTGCCCAGTACCTCCTGCCACTGTTCCTGTTCTTCACTTTTCTCACCAATGCAATAAAGCACTTTCATACCCCTTGCGATGGCGCATCGGATTTCCTGGTTCAAGATCCGGTTTACCGCATCCGTATCTGTCACACCGGCTTCAGCCAGTATGCCCATCTTATCATTTCTCTCTTCACAGTGGCCGATCAATACCGCATCACATCCGGCTGCTGCCATGGAAGAAGCGGGACGGTTGGTGGTGAAAGCGCCAAAATTACCTCCCACAGCCGTATCCTCTCTGTAAACGCCCTGGCAGCCCACCTGTATGGGACTGTCGGTGCTTTTAGCCGCTGCTGCATTTAAAATGTGGATTTCCGGAAAGAACATGGCAAATTCCACTTCAGAGGGATCGTAAACTTTCAATGTTTCCTGGGTTTCTTCCACGATCTTTCCAGCCCAGTCTGCCACAGGAGCCAGACGGTTGACTCCGCCCATCTCCACAGGGACATCAAAACGTTTCAGATTCAGATAGATATGTTTCATCTTTGGCTGTACCTCCTTTATCAGATACCGTTCTTCTTATAACGGTCAGCCATCTCTTCCAAGGTCACTCTCTCTACTTTCGGCGCTTTTCCATAGCTGCCGAATTTCACGATCAGTGTTCCCACAACTTCTTTCACGCCGTCCTCGATGCATTTGCAGATCCGTGCCACATCTTCATCCGGCACATTGCCGTACATGACCGTATCCATGATCGGCGTGATAAATACCCGCGGATCAAAGGCCGATTTATTTTTCTCCAGCAGTTCATAGATCGGACCTACAGAAGCGCTGTTTCTGAGGGCTTTGTCCTTCGCGAACAGTTCTTTCATATTCCGTGTCACTGCCAAACGGATATCCGTATCCACATTGATCTTGTTGATGCCGCAATGTCCGGCTTCGATCAGCTGGTTGGCGTCAATGCCATATGTATTGGTCAGTTCACCGCCCAGTGCATTGATCTCTTCCACAATATACTGGGGAACTGTGGAAGAACCATGGCTTACCAGATAACCTTCAATGCCTTCATGACGCATGCACTCTTTGATGGCAATGGCGATCTCTTTACGGATCACCGCATTTTTACCTTTGTTGGCGCCATGCATGGTACCGTAGCTGATGGCCAGGGCATCCACTTTTGTCTTTCTGAAAAATTCAATGGCGCTCAACGGATTGGTGTAAGTGCTGTCTGCGGAAAATACATGGTCCTCCACTCCGGCGAGCACACCCAGTTCGCCTTCCACTGTGACACCCAGCTTATGGGCATATTTTACAACTTCCCGGGTCAGTTCCACATTTTCATCGAAGGGAAGGGAACTGCCATCGATCATAACGCTTGTATAGCCGCCTTCAATGGCTGCCACACAGGAATCAAAATCTTTTCCATGATCCAGATGTAACGCCACCGGGATGGGACTGTCCACTCCGTATTTCTTTACAGCCGCCGCAATGTTCCTGGCGCCCGCTTTTTTGTCCTCCAATGTGGCATTCATAAAATCTGTCCGTCCGCCCATAAATCCGTTGGCCAGATCGGCTCCCTGGAGAATAGCCGGGCTTCTGAACATCTCATGCACATTGATGACCGCTTTTGCCTGGCAGACTGCGTTCACATTAAAGGCGCCCTGGGCATAATCATTTTTATCCGCAGCGTCAAGAATCGCTCTCATAGGTACTAACATAGTTTTTCCTCCTAATCATTCAGTGAAATCATTTTTGGCAGTCCGCCGCCGATCAGCGGCCGGCACCATTCTTTAAAGCTTTCTGTCACACCATTGCCTTCTTCGTTGATATATTCATCCGGCATGGTCTTTTCATACATCATCACTTCATCGATGTCGATGAGTATGGGGATGATCCGGTAAGGATCTGTGGATTCCCGCTTGAATCCCACCATCTTTCCGGTTTCACCGGCAAGGACTGCCTTACAGGCGGTTTCACCGGCAAGGACCGCTTCTTCCCTGTCCACACTACTTTGCAGACTGATGGAGGCCCGGCCGATCAGTCCCGGCTTCTCGCCCCTGGCCTTATAGCCCAGACGATCCACCACCAGATTGGCCAGATGGGAACTCACATCTCCGAAATAGGTGGCCCGTTCTGTTTTAAATATGGGTTTGACAATGGGTTTCCCATCTTTATCGGTCAGCCCTTCGCTGGCAACCACCACGATACCCGATTTCTTTTTCAGAAGCTTTTTCACATCCTCGATGAACTTGTCCTCATCAAAGGGCCGTTCCGGCAGATAGATCAGATCCGGCCCGATGCCGTCTTCATCCGCCGCCAACGCCGAGGCTGCGGTGATCCAGCCTGCATTCCGTCCGGAAGCTTCCACCACGACAACGTGAATAGGAAGGCCTTTCACATCCACGCAGACTTCCTTCACACTTTGGGCGATAAAACGGGCCGCGCTTCCAAATCCAGGACTGTGATCCGTAATGGCCAGATCATTATCCATGGTTTTGGGAATACCCATCACGCATACATCCAGCCCTTTGGCCTGACAGGCCTTGGACAGTTTTCCGCAGGTGTCCATGGTGCCGTTTCCCCCATTCAAGAGTACGTAACGGATCTGGTGCTTTTCCAGTATTTCTGTCATCCTGTCATACTCTTCCTGTTCCAAAGCATCCCTGGAAGTGCCGATGGCGCTTCCGGGCGTTTGAAGGAGCAGCTCCAGTTTTTCCTCCGGTACATCCTTCAGTTCTATAAAATCTTCTTTTAACAATCCGCCGGTGCCGTTCCTGGCACCATATATATGGGACAGTTCCGGATGCTTCAGCGCTTCCCGCATCACACCGTAAAGCGAAGCGTTGATCACCGCCGTTGGTCCGCCGCCATGTACAATCAATAAATTATCACCCATGGTCATTGTTCCTTTCCTACACCGATTTTGCCTGGAAGTCTCCCCGCCTGTGTTTAAAACAAATGCTCCACACCCAGTTCACGTATCGTTTTTACGATCTCCTTTGTACGGCTGCAGCCAAACTTGCGCAGCAGCCCTTTGATCTGTGTCTTGACTGTGCTGACTTCCACACAACGTATCCTGGCAATCTCGCTGACTTTATGTCCCTGGAGCAAGAGCTTGATCAGCTCCCGCTCTGCCGCAGTCAGTCGGGATATATTGTTTATAAAATAAAGTAAACTCCGTTCGCTTTTCTGGAGACGGGCGTATTCCTGCATGATCGTTTCGTGTATCCGGGTCTGCATGGCCGGATGTCCGTCATAAGCGCAATGAATATGATATAAGATCTGATCATCATCGCTGCCCTTTACCAGATAATCCATCGCTCCAGCGCCCATGGCAGTGACGATCATTTCCCGGGTCTCATGAGCCGTCAGAAAAATGATACCCGCTTCCGGGTTTTCCTCCCGTATGGCTTCCGTGGCCAAAATCCCCGAATTCATCTGTTCCATCTCGATATCCATCAAGATCAGATCATAAACCGTATGTCTGGCCAGTTCAATGATCTCATTGCCGCTGGCTGCCGTTCCCACAACTTCCATGTCCGGCTGACCATTGATCAGCTCTGTCAAGTCCTCCCTCAACAACGGGAAATCATCTGCTATCATGATTCTGATTTTCTTCTCCATGCTATGCACCTTCTATTGATATTTGGGCAGCAGTATAAAAAAGCTGCTTCCCACACCTTCCTTACTTTCTACCCGGATAGAACCCAGGTGGCTTTTCACAATTTCGCGAACATAGTACAGCCCCATGCCCCAGTTGAAATTTGAATTTTTACTTGAATAAAAGGGCTCAAAAATCTTTTTCCTCTGCGTTTTTGTCATGCCATTTCCGTTGTCCTTCACTTCCAGCACCGTATATAACCGCTCATTGTGGGAAATCAAGGATACTTGTCCATCCTGCTCCCGCCCGGCGGCCACCACCGCGTCCTGGGCATTGATCAGCAGATTATACAGCGCTTCACTGAAGTGGATCTTGTCTGCCAGGATCTCCGTCTCCTCATTCACATCCACATGCACCTGTACATCGGGATACTTTTCATGAAACCGCTCTAAAGTACATTCGGCGATATCCTTCAACGTGACGGGTACGATATAGATGGAATTGGTCTTGACAAAACTGTACAATTCTTCCATCCGCCCCAATAAGGCCCCGTTCAGATCTTCCAGCGCATCCACATATTCTTTCAGCTTGTCCTTATCCAGCTCCGGATTCTCATAAAGCTGGTCGATCCGTTTAAAAATAACTTTGCTGGACAGAAGTTGGTTTTTCATGCTATGGACAAACATGGACGCTCCAACCCGGGCTGTGTCAAATTTACGTTCCATGACCACTTCTTCCCGGTTTTCCATGATATTTTCCTGAGTGTAACGGAAAATACTCACGAATCCCAAGATACAGCAGATCACACTGATGACCACCAGCATCACATAACTGCCGAAGGAAGGATTCACTTGGAGATAACCGATCCCCCGGTTCCACGCATATGTATAACTGTAGAAATGATATACCTGTCCCGGATCCTGCTGATAGTACAAACAATAAATGCCTGTCATGGATACGAGACATATTGCGATCAAACTGAACTGCCGTTTGCAAAAACGCATGCTGATGGACAGATATTCGTAAAAGAGCAGCGCCATTGCTGTGACCATATACAAGGTCAGGACAACCAGCGTCACATCCGCAATGATCTTTTGAAGCTGGAGGTAATGTTCCGTGATACTCCGATAGATCCCAGGCCAATACACGATCAGCATCAAGACCGGAAATGCAGTTGCCATTCTGCTTATACGGACATTTTTTCTCAGAAATGGTATCATTGTATAATGAAGCGCCAACTGTATGAGAAAATATGGAAATAATATCCTTCCCAAGGCCACCAGATATCCCATCTGGTTAAATGTGATCAGGAAGTACTGGACCTTTTGCTGGATGCTTCGTGAGAAATAGAGGAACTGGACCACTTCCTGAGATATACCGCCTTTTTTCGCGATAAAGATCATCACGCCGCAGATTTCCAGCATCAGGCTTAGGGACAGGCCGCATAGATAAAAAGATTCCTTGCTTCTTTTTACGCACAGGATCAGTATGGATGCCATAACAAGACAACATGTTAATATGATAAGCATACATCATTTCCCCCTTTGTTATCAGGCCTATTTTAGCATCCCGCGTGGTCTTTGTATACCACCCAAATCCCGTTTATAGCTTTTAGCGCCGGATCAACTTTCCGGAAACAAAGACATCCTTTATTTCATTTTCCTGATCCAGGATCACGATATCCGCATCTTTACCATCGGCAATGGATCCTTTTTTATCATAGATCCCCAGCATCTTTGCAGGATTTTCCGTCAGCAAAGGCAGGATCTGGTTTAAGTCTCTGCCTGTAAACCGGAGCAGATTCAAAAGCGCTGTGTTCTGTGTCAACGTACTGCCGGCGCGCACACCTGTATCCGCCAACTTGGCATCTCCGTCCACAACGACCACGTCGTTGACACCCAGTTTATACTGTCCATCGGGAAGTCCGGCTGCCATGATGGAATCTGTGATGGCCACCACTTTATCCAATCCCTTTGTTTTCAGCAAAAGGCGAACAACTCCCGGGTGCAGATGCCGCCCGTCGCATATGGCCTCGCAGTAAATATCCGATTCCAAAGCGGCTCCCATGATAGCCGGGAAATGCTGGTGCAGCAGTTTCATGGCATTGAAAGTATGGGTGCAGCAGACGGCCCCGTTTTCTATGGCCTTCATACTTGTTTCGTAGTCTGCCCCCGAATGACCGATGGCCACCTTTATACCCATCTTACGGATATCCGGTATGGCTTCCACAATGCCTTCCACTTCCGGTGAAACGGTGATATATCGGATATTCCCCTTTGCCCTTTCCTGATACTCAGCCAGCAGGGGCATGTTGGCTTTTTGAAGGAGATATTCCGGCATGGCGCCCTTAAATTCAGATGCAAGAAACGGTCCCTCCAGATGGATCCCCAGCAGATGGGCGCCTTGCTGATCCATCTTTTCATGTTCATTAAAGGCATCGATACATGCCAGTGTCTGTTCCCTTGTGTCTGTCAGCACGGAACAAAGCCAGGAAGTAGTACCATTCCCGGCCATAAACTGGCAGATTTTTTCCAAATCCTCTGCCGATGCCGCATTCACATCCACTCCCACTGCTCCATGGGTATGGACATCGATAAATCCGGGAACCACATGGCATCCGGATGCGTTGTAGACCTGGGCGTCTCCGCCCGGCTCAAAGTCTTTTGGAAGAACAAATATATGCCCATCCTCCATGGCGATCGTCCGGTCACAGAACCGACCATCCATATAGACGCTGCCGCCTTTAATATAATATTTCTCCATAGCCTTGTTCTCCTTATTCTGGAAGATTTGCCACAAATTCTGTCATACGGATACTGATATCCGGATGATCCTGTAAAAGTGTGACCGGGAAATGGGAAGAAGGTTCACCGTATGCCGCATGTCTGACCACACTCCTGTGCCAATCTCTGAAAACTCCCAGCCGTATCTTTCTCGCATGGGCGATTTCGTTGATGCCGATGGTGATGCAATATTTCGGCATGTCATCCAGAGCGCCATTCAGATCACCAATGGAATTGACCGCCCGCGTCTCTTTGGAAATCTCCAATACCCGTGTATGCTGCGCCAAGAATGCTTCATTGGACAGGGAATCATCTGCCTCATTAAACGCCACATGGCCATTGATCCCGATCCCGCCGAAGCAGATATCCACGCCTCCCAGCTCTTCGATCACTTTGCCAATATGGCCCAGATCATCCGGGTCCGGAAAAATCCTCTGTTCTGGAGGCATGACCAATTCCGGACGGATCTTGGAATAGACATTCCGCTCCATAAATCCGCGAAAACTTAAAGATTCTTCCTTCGGAATCCATTTTTTATCATCTGTCAGATATTCATCCATATTGATGAACCAAGCATTTTTTAAACTGATATTTTCATTATTCACCATATCCACAAAATACGGATACTGACCAACTGGTCCGACAGGGCAAATGAAAACGGTGGTTTCACCTCTGCTGTTCTTATCCTTGATCGTATCTGCCATCTCCCGGGCCATATCTTCAAAAACTTCCGGATTATCCTTCATAACAATAAGAGGGATCTTCGGAGCCCGCAGCATTTCCTCTTTATTGTAATAATAGTAATCATGTTTCATATCTGTACCTCCACAAATCTTTATTGTGAAAACAGGGCTGCAAGAAAGCAGCCCTGCCTATATGTTTTGTCTCTATTAATAGTCTCCAGCCTCTATCATAAGGTCTAACATAACATAGTCGGATACTGCCGGCGCTTCTTCACCCTCATCCAGAGTCACGCTTCCCGCATCGATCAGATTCTGTTTCTGAAGTTCGTAGTAACCTTCTACTGTACCATCAGCAGCGCCTTCAGCTACTTCTTTTCCGGTCAGCCATTCAGCATCGCCTCTCTGATTGTATGCGGAGTCCACATCTGTAGCTGTACGGGTAGCCACCAATTCAGCTGTTTCCTGCTGATGCTCATCAGCAGCATAATCCATAGCTTTGAACAGCGCGCGAGTAAATCTCACAAGAACATCTCTGTTCTCTTCCGCATATTCCGGCATTGCGATCCAGCTGGCAAGAGAAATGGTATCGTCTTTGAATGTCAGATTGTCAGCAAGTTTCGTCGCATTAGGATCCTGATCAAGGATCGTCAAACTGTTGGGTGACCATGTGGCACATGCGTCAACACCGCCGGAAAGCATAGCTGTAACGATGGCAGATGCGTCCATATCCACCGGTGTGATGTCATCCATTGTCATGCCGGCAGATGAAAGTGTTTTAACAAGGATATCTTCACTGGAACTTCCGGAAGAATATGCCACCTGTTTTCCTGCCAGATCTTCGATGGATGTGATGCCCTCTCCGCCGATAACCGCGTCACCATTGGATATATGGGACAGAGCAAAAATAGTCGCCTGCCCTTCGATACAAAGTTTGTGAGCGCCCTGGCCAATGTATCCCACATCAATACTTCCGGATTCCATAGCCGCAATGATCGTCGGGCCATCCTGGAACTCTGTCAGATTGACCGTAATACCTTCCTCTTCCATATAGCCCTGAGCGATGGCATTTTCAATGGCCCACAATGAACCATAGTTGGGCATATAAGCCACATTGACTGTCACCGGTTCAACGGAAGCTGTGGTTTCCTCACCTGCTGCCGCCGTGTCTGTTGCAGCAGTGGTGCTTGCCGTTGTCTCTCCTGAACCGCTGGAGCAGCCAACTACCAGAGCCGCTGTCATCGTTGCCGCCAAAACGGCGCTGACCAATTTTCTCAATTTCATATCCTTTTCCTCCCTTTGATATGTTTTTTATACACCTTGGGCATTCCCGTTTTCCGGTTGTGGACCGGCAAATCCAGCCCCATAGGCATTATTTTCTGACTTCCAGATATTCCTGATATACCTGACTCCAAATATGGTTCTTCAGCTCAAGAAATTCCGGCGTCATTTTGGTTTCCTGTGTACGCGGATACGGAATATTGATATCCACAATATCTTTGATACGTCCCGGTCTGGCGCTCATGATGATAACCTTCTGCGCCAGGATGATCGCTTCTTCCACATCATGAGTGATGAAAAAGCAGGTCTTTCTCTCTTTTTCCCATGTTTCCAGCAATTCTGTCTGAAGCTGAGTCCTCGTCTGAGCATCCAGAGCTCCGAAGGGCTCGTCCATCAGAAGTACAGAAGGATTGACCGCATAGGCTCTCGCAATAGCCACACGTTGTTTCATACCTCCGGAAAGTTCTTTCGGATAATGATCCACAAAATCTTCCAACTGGACCATTTTGATATATTTCATGGCAATATCTTCTGCTTCCTGACCTTTGATGCCTTTTAAGTTCAGGCCAAACATAACATTTTTCTTCACTGTCATCCAGGGGAACAGAGCATATTGCTGGAAAACAACGCCTCGTTCTGTACCGGTTCCCACAACTTCTTTACCATCACAGTAAACTTTACCGGACGTGGGCTCGGAAAGACCGGCTATGATATTCAACAAGGTGGATTTCCCGCATCCCGACGGACCTACCACACAGATAAATTCATTTTCTTTGATATCAAGGCTTACCCCGTTCAGAGCGATCATCTCGCCGTTCCGGGTATTATATACCTTCCGGACATTGTCGATCCGTAATTTTATATTTCTCGTTTCTCCTGCCATCCTGTGAACTTCCTTTCTAAGAACTTAACGATTTTCTCAACGATCATACCGATAATACCTATAATGATTATGTACATGAGCATCGGCGCCGACTCGAAACTGTTATTCAGCGATCGGATCCGCATTCCCAGGCCAGCGACAGCGCCTGTTGATTCGGCGGCGATCAAAGTGGTCAGAGCGGTTGATGTACCGAGCCGTACGGCCGTCATGATGAACGGTAAGGTGGCCGGAGCGATAACCTTCAGGAATATATCTTTATCTGTTGCGCCAAGAACTCTTGCAGCTTTGATCAGCGTCTCATCGATGTTGATAACGCCCTGATAGATGGTTATGGTCATGATCAGGAATGTGGCAATGGTGATGACGATGATCTGAGGCTTTCTGCCGACGCCTGCTGAGATAACGATCAGCGGCACGTAAGCCAGCGGCGGGATGTTACGGATAAACTGGATCCAGGGTTCCAGGATATTACGTACCGGCGCATACCAGGCCATCAATATGGCAACGGGCAATGACAAGACGAATCCAATGGCAAATCCTGCGCTTACGGAAATCAAGCTGCTTGACAAGTCTTTAAAGAATACGCCTCGATCGATCATTGTCTTAAGCGATTCCAGAGTCACAACCAGGTTTGGGAAGCTCCGCGCTGTCTGAGGATTGATGGACAACAGATACCATACAACCATTGCCACAGCAAACGAGATGAGTAACCAAACCTTTTTCGGTATTCTGCTGGTTTTGTTACGGTTCATAAACTTTCTCCTTCTTTCATATATTTTTCCACGTGTTTCATTAAACTTAGTGTAACATGTTTAAAAAATATTTTAAGGTGGAAGTTTTTTCATACTTTTTTCACAGTTTACCAGCCATTGATCCTATGCTTTTGCCGACCATTTTACTATACACAAAAAATGTAAAAAACTAAGCATATCTTCTGTTAAATTTCAGGCCAAAGACGCCAGAACAGGCCATATACATTCGAAGCGCATATGGCCTGTTCTGTGATATTTGCTCCGGCAGACAAAAAGACCTGAAAGTCTCGGATCACTTCCAAAACTTTCAGGTCTCTTTGTATAGCGAGGAAGGGATTTGAACCCCCGACACTGCGGGTATGAACCGCATGCTCTAGCCAACTGAGCTACCTCGCCGGATTGAAGCTTTTCAGCTTTATGGGGCCTATAGGGCTCGAACCTATGACCCTCTGCTTGTAAGGCAGATGCTCTCCCAGCTGAGCTAAGACCCCATGATATCAAATCATATTCAGTTGAACGACCCAGAAGAGACTCGAACTCTCGACCTCCGCCGTGACAGGGCGGCGCTCTAACCAACTGAGCCACTGGGCCATTTTGCTGTGTCAGCTTCTTGCCGACCGCACAACTAATACTATACTATATTTCGTCTTTTGTCAACACCTTATTTTAATTTTTTTTAAAAGTACCTACAATATATACAACTTAGTATCCAGTCCGTTTTAATGTTCCTCTGGCCGTTT
Organism: Candidatus Onthocola gallistercoris; assembly: GCA_018715345.1. GTDB lineage: Bacteria > Bacillota > Clostridia > Lachnospirales > Lachnospiraceae > Frisingicoccus > Frisingicoccus gallistercoris. The sequence continues at coordinate 28,159 of DVLT01000008.1, read as the reverse complement.
TCTTGACCAATGCACTCTCTTGCCCTCCCCGGACCTCATTTCCTTGAGCCCTTCAAAATGTCTGGATACCATCATAATGGAAGCGGCCAACATGACCAGGCCAGCTTCCACTCCCAGTTTTATAAAAGCGGCTAACGTAAAGACACAAGGAATCACCACCGCTCCCACAGCCAAAGACCCGGTTAAAAACACGGCAGCCAGACCGGCCACATCGGATATCAGTCCCCAGACCGGCAGGACAAGTACGATAAATGTGCAGGTTACAGCCACGCCTTTCCCGCCTTTAAAACGATTCCAAACGGGAAAATCATGTCCCAGGCACACACCGAATCCCCCATAAAGGGCCGCCGCTTCTCCCATATCCGGATACAGCAGATATCTGCAGATCAGACAGGCTGCTATCGTTTTAGTCACATCGCCAGCTAAGACCAAAAGTCCGTATCCCAGTCCAAGCTGGGACGTGATATTGGCCGTCCCCGGATTTCCGCTTCCTATATCGTCTGCTTTCATATGGAAAAGACGCCAGGTTAAAACATCCGCCGTGAGAAAATTTCCAAAAATATAACCGACCATCAACGAAATGATCCGAAACATACGGTTCACATCCTTTCATTATATTTTCAATTATATCCCTCCTTACAGATAAAATACAATCGCCATCTTTTCCACCATCTTTTATTTTCATAGGATCGATGAAGATTGTTACACAAAAAGATCATGCAGACAGAGACGTATACCTTCCTAAATAGAATGTCTGGCATCAGGCCGGCTGACAATGCTTCGATAAAATCGTATGGAGCGCCGAAACACTGCTTGTATGCACGTGGGCGACAGGAATCCGATTTTTTTTCGCCTCTTGAGAAGCGCTGATGACCATTTTATGGGATACGGTACTGGTGAACAAGATCAGCAGATCCGGACATCCCATCTTTTTGCGCAAGGAACCTTTTTCTTTTGTAAAAACCTTGGCTTTGCAGCCATATTCTTTACATATATCCACATACTGTCCGGCCATTCTTTCGTTGCCGCCTACGATCACGATACTCATCCGACCACCCTTTCTCTGATATGACTATTTTAAGGAATAGATATCCATAGAGAGTTAGTTTTCACTAACTCTCTATGGATATCATAGTGCATTTTTCCATAAGGGTCAAGGCAAATTTTTATCAATTAGGATGGTCTGTTCTGCTTCCTGGATGCCCCTCCGCCCCTCAGTCATCTGACTCTTCTTCGGCCGGACGCCATGCCTGGCCAATTGTCAAACTCTTCAAAAATAAATTTCATTCGGTCTTGCAAGGCTTCATACACATTCTGTTTCAAATATTCACGTACCATATGAAACTCCTCCCGTGCCGAAATATTGCATATATTTCCATTTTTTGTATATAATGGTTAATTTAGCACAATATATGGGAAAATTCAACAAAATTCCCAATACAGCGACAGGATTCCCCACCTGTTTCTTCCGCATCTGTATTGAAATGCCCATGACAGGATGATATAATTGAAAACTGATATTTCCGGGTTCACACCGGATAAAGGAGACAGAAAAGATTTATGAAAACATCGGAATTTTATTATGATCTGCCGGAAGAACTGATCGCCCAGGATCCGTTGCAAGATCGTTCCGCATCCAGGCTTCTGGTCCTGGATAAACAGACCGGTCAGATCCAACACCGTATTTTTACGGATATTATTGATTATCTGAATCCAGGCGACTGCCTGGTCATCAACGACACAAAGGTCATCCCCGCCCGTCTGCACGGCATAAAAGAGGATACCGGCGCGCATATCGAGGTCCTGCTTTTAAAAAGGAAAGAGGGCAATGTATGGGAGACGCTGGTCCGGCCTGGTAAAAAGGCCCGCCCTGGCACCCGTCTCACTTTTGGGGACGGTCGTTTGAAAGGACAGGTCATAGATGTGGTGGATGAGGGTAACCGGCTGATCCGCTTTGAATATGAGGGGATTTTTGAAGAAGTGTTGGACGCCCTTGGCGAGATGCCCTTGCCCCCTTATATCACCCACAAACTGGAAGATAAAAACCGTTACCAGACCGTCTACGCCAAACACGAAGGCAGCGCCGCCGCTCCCACCGCCGGACTGCATTTTACGGAATCACTTCTGGCAAAGATCCAGGAAAAAGGCGTTCGCATCGCCCGTGTCACTTTGCATGTGGGACTGGGCACTTTCCGTCCGGTCAAAGTGGACGATGTGGAAAATCATCACATGCACTCTGAATTTTACATGATCAGTAAAGAAGCGGCGGATACCATCAATGAAACAAAACGCTCCGGCGGCCGGATCATTTCCGTGGGGACCACGAGCACCCGGACTCTGGAATCCGCCTCGGACGCCCAAGGATCCGTCCATGAAACGAGCGGATGGACAGACATTTTCATCTATCCGGGTTATACTTTTAAATGTATCGATGCTTTGATCACCAATTTCCATCTTCCCGAATCCACTTTGCTCATGCTCGTATCCGCTCTGGCCGGCAAGGAACATATTCTGGACGCCTATAAAGAAGCAGTCAATATGCGCTACCGTTTTTTCAGCTTCGGGGATGCGATGTTCATTGTATGACCACATCGGCTGCAGAGGATCATCAACCATTAAAATAACTGACAAAAGGACAGGCTGCCGCCTTTTGGTGTGCTACCCGTCAAGTAGACAATGAAAAAAATATAAAATTTTTGCGTTGCCCGGTTTGTACCGGGCAATATTTTTATGCGGCTAATAACCGTTCATGAAATTCAAACGGTGTTAATACATCTTTATACATCTATGTCAAGATTTCTGCATGAAATTTCATGTCTTTTTCACATAACTGTCCATTGACGCATTCGTAGCTTTTACAGTGAATTTTGCTTTAATGCAAACATTGATATTGTCAAGCCTTGGCGCTGGAATTTGATTGAACTTTTATGGGATTCATGATAGAATTTCCTCAGTTTACAAAAAAACATCCGTCAATAGCCGGACGGTCATACAGACTTTTGACGGTTCGAGGAGGGGAAAGTATGCTGCGTCTGATCGTGTGGGTCCAGAATATGCTAAAAAAAATACGGCGGGATCATGTCTCGGCTTTTGCCGCCCAGTCCGCCTATTTTCTCATCCTTTCTGCCATACCGTTTATCATCTTTCTCCTCACACTGCTGCGTTTCCTACCCATCGGTCTGGACGGTCTGCTGGATGGCCTGAGCCTGATCATCCCTGCCAAATATTATTCTGTGGCGGCGACGGTCCTCAACAGTATTTATCGATCTTCCAGCACCACATTACTTTCTTTTTCCATCATCACTGTCATATGGAGTGCCGGAAAAGGCATCATGGCTTTAGCCAACGGACTGAATGCGGTGAATGAAATCGAGGAAAACCGCAGCTATATACGGATCCGGTTAAAAGCAGCCTTTTACACGGTCCTGTTTGCCATCCTTATCATTTTCACTCTGATCTTCCTCGTTTTCGGCAACCGGATCTTCATGTGGCTTGTGGAACGTTTTCCTTTTTTTGAAGATTTTTCCACCATGCTTGGACTGATACGGACGCTTTTTGCCCTATCCTTTTATATCTGTCTGTTTGCTGTTTTTTACAAATTTTTGCCCGCATCCCGGATGCGGATCCTCAGGCAGCTCCCAGGTGCAGTTTTTACAGCCAGCGGTTGGATGATCAGTTCCTATATCTTTTCACTATATGTGGATTACGCCAGGGCGCCTTCCTACATGTATGGCAGCCTGGCTTACCTGATGCTGTTTTTCCTTTATCTTTATATGATCATGTATATCTTTTTTTTGGGAGCGGAACTAAATTACTCCCTCACACCAAAAAAACCCGATAATTATCATCTGAAATATTGATCTTTTGGAAGCGCCGTCACGCCTGTCGGCGCTTATTTTATTTTTTACATTTTTCTGACATTTTTATGGAGACTTCTTGTCTTTCCCCGCGATAAAGTTGTCTTATAAAGACATACGAAAACGGGGGATTTTTATGAAATACTTGATCAAACATTTTGCAGGAATGGCGGTTATCTGTTTTCTCATAACCCTGTTCTTTTCATTTTTCTATCTTTTCACTTCACCCTGCAGAGCCAATACTGTCGAGGAAAGCCGTTTTTTTGCCAACCCATATTCCGAAGGCCTGCCAACTCTCATTGACGTTCCTTTTTATTCCCAACTGGATATCCTTCCCACCGGCTGCGAAACAGTCAGCGCTTACATGCTGCTGGAATACTACGGATGTGCCCCTTCCCTCTCTGAACTGGTCTCTTCCCTTGATAAAGCTGATTTTTCTTATCTGCCGGATGGTACTCTGGCTGCGCCCTCTCCCGACGAAGCTTATATTGGCGATCCTTGGACCGATGAGGGCTATGGATGTTATCCTCCCGTCATTGTCCGCCTGCTATCCCTGTATCTGCCCGATTCTCTTCAGGCCGTGGACATGAGCGGCACTTCCATGGAAGATCTGACAACCCTTTATACGGATCAGGGTATCCCGGCATTGGTCTGGACGACCATGTATATGAAAGAAACTTATCCATCGTCCACATGGCAGCTGTTGGATGAACATGGGGAATGCACCGGTGAAACTTTTACTTGGATGGCCAATGAACACTGTATGGTCCTCATCGGATGCGATGATCAGTTCTATTATTTTAATGACCCACTTCAGGCCAGCGGTGTGACCGCCTATGAGAAGGAACTGTTTAAAGACCGATATGAATCCATGGGCATGCGATGTGTGGTCATCCGATGATCTTTTCAATTACCTTGCTTTTCAGATACAACATGTATACAACGTCATTTTAATCTTCATTCAGGAGGTCGATCATGATGAATGATATTGAATCTTTTATTGCTGAGCATCCAAACGGAAGCTTTACCCAATCAGAAGCCTGGGAGCGTGTAAAGTGTCATTTTACCCACGAAACACTGTCCATTCATGATAAAAACGGCAAGATCACCGGCGCTGTGCGCATACATATCCGCCGCATCCCGCTGCTTGGCGGAACTGTCTTTTATGCGCCCAGAGGTTATGTCTGTGATTTTCACAATGGTGAGGCGGTCACCCGTCTGACGGAAAAGGTCATTCAACTGGCCAGAGCCTACCATGCCTGCCTATTTAAGATCGATCCGATGATCGAAAACAACGACTCCCAGGCCATCCAAAATCTTGTTCGATCCGGTTTTGTCCACGCCGATACAAAAAACGGATATGATACGGTCCAGTGTCGGAACAATTATGTGCTGGACATAAAAAACAAGACGGAAGATGAGATTTTTTCCGCCTTTCATCGAAAATATCGTTATAATATCCGTCTGGCCCGCCGCCATGGACTGGAATGCAGGATATGCGGCCCGGAAATGCTGGGAAGTTTTTATAAACTCAGCAAGGAGACCGCCGCCAGAGACGGCTTCTGCCTCCGCTCCGAAAACTATTTTAAACGCATGTATCGGGAACTTGGAAAAACCTGTCAGCTATTTGTCTGTTTTTACCAAAATATTCCCCTTTCAGCCGCTCTCCTGGTGACCTACGCCGGGAAAAGCTGTTATGTGTATGGCGCTTCCTCCTCTTCCCACCGGGAACTGATGCCCAATTATCTGATGCAATGGGAGATGATCCGATATGCCATCTCCCAGGGAAGCGATCTGTATGATTTTCAAGGTATTCCCTATTACTGGGATGTGACCCATCCCAATTATGGGGTTTACCGCTTTAAACAGGGTTTCAATGGCCGTATCCTGGACTATGCCGGTGAGTTCGACCTGGTCTTTTCCCCAGGAAAACGCGCCTTACTGAATCGCTCTCTCAAGCTGTGGGGCCGCAATCCCCTCTAAAAATCCCTATTCCACGATCAGCTCTGCCGCCGGGAAAAAATATTCGAGGATCTCCTGATAATTTTTCCCGGCCTTGGCCATGGCCCAGGCTCCATTTTGACTCATGCCGGTACCATGACCGTATCCTCCGCCATGGATCTCATATCCGGTCACATTTTCCATCGCATCCAGTACCGGTTCCATATAAATATATCCGCTGGGAAGCAGCGTTGCCCCGGTGACTTCTTCCCCATCCTGCAGCAAAACAGACGTATTTTCCGGTGACAGAACAGAGCGTATCCTGTATTCTCCAAATATTTCCAGGCTTCCATTTTCTCCTTTCAGCGCCAGGGATTTCAACAGGCCGCTTTCTGCCCGCTCTCCTTCTGAAACCTCTGTCAATCTTCCCACAGATGTCCGCTGTTCTTCGGTCATGTGCTCCTGAATGTCCGACAAAGATACGGTGGTCTGCCAACGAAACCATGGTATATCCTGTTCAAAATATCCATATCCTGCATCATTGTCGATAAAGGCCACAAAATCTTCCCGTTCTGACAGAACCAAAGGAATGTTCTCGTCACTTAAAAAACGGCCGCACGCCTCTGAAACAGTGGTATCCCCCTCTCCGGTATACCACACATCCGCCGCATCGGAAGTATGGCCGCAGGATGTGGAAAAAAAGTATACAGAAATCAGATCACCGTTCGTCTCCAGCACCTGACCCGCCGTTTCCTTGACTGCCTGTATGCTGGCATCCGTCTCCAGGGTGTTGTTGTATACTTGGCTGGAAACCGTATCATCCACATGGGCGTCATAACCGTTGAAGGAAGAATCCAGGTGAGCCCGTGCAAAAGTCCTGGCGCACACTGCCTGAACTTTTAAAGCCTCCTCCCCATAATCCGACGGCATCTCGCTGGGCACGACGCCATATAAATATTCTTCCAAAAGCAGTTCATTGATCACCAGGATCCCACCCTGTGCCGGCTGCAGCTCGATGGTTCCCCGATAGCTGGGAATACCGCATCCCCGATCCAGAGACAACATCCGGATCTTGCCTTCCTCCGAATCCGCTTTAATGGTCAGCTTCCCATCTTCCAGCCGGGGATCCCCGACCGATATGGTCCATTCTTCTCCCGCCTGTTTTTTCTCGATCATGGAATCACTGGCGACCCAATAAGTCTCATCACAAGTCAGCGTCACATATTCATGGATGTCGTCGGTATCACTGTCGTCATGGAGAAGCACACGGATGGATTCTTCCGTATAAGCCTGCCAGATGACACCGCATATGGATCCGCCTTCCAGAACAAACTCATAGGTGGTGGATCCATCTGCCAACAGTTGATCCGGCTGAATGTTCATGGGCTGGGGATAGATCTGATAGATCACCAGTTTTTCTGTCGTTGGGATCTGCCCATATCCTTCCAGCGTCATACTGTCACCAGCGACTGCTGTCAGACGCGCCCGTATATGGTCCGGTTTGATCCTTATACCCTTTAAAGTTCCGTTTTCAAATACGATATCCCCCATCTGTTCTGCCACGTCCTCTTCCAACGGCTGCCCAATAGCCATGTTCAATGTAAATCCCTGAGTAAAAATATCCAGCGTATCCCCCACTTGGGATATCCATACATTTTCCAGCACTGCCTCCTCTCCGCTTTCGCCGATGATGCACAATATCTCATCATCCCGTACCCAGGCTGTCACTTCCTTGTACAGGTACATATCCACTGTCAGTCCTTCATAGCCTTTCAGTCCGTCGTCGGACAAGAGCTGCCAGTCGTTCAGGCCGGTCATATTGGCGCCCGTGCCGATGATCAGCATGGCCTGGGTCGTTATCTGGCTGTTTTGGACACAGAGCAGACGGAAAACTTCCAGCCATCGATGTTTCGGGACCAGACCATCCTCCTGCACAAAATCCATGGAAAAGCTCAGATTGTCCTCCGAAACATGAAAGCATTCCATAATGGTCCGCATATCCCCATATGTAAACGCATCCATCGGGCGAAAATCCCCATCGTCTGTCAGGGACATCCATCCTTCGTTAATGACCACAGAAACATATTTTCCGTACCAGCTGTTTTCATCCACATCCCGGATGGCAGATACATCCACCGCCGCTTCACATTCTGTTTTGCTGCAATGCATCAATGCCAGCATCTTAGCTGCCTGGGCGCGGGTCAGCTGTTCCTGGGAAAGCCACATGTTTCTCAGATAGAATACATATAAAAGCAGACCGGTGAGTATGATACCGGCCATGGCCATTAAAAAGAGACGCCGTTTCAGATTATCCCTCCTCCGACAAAAAAAGACGACTAAACTGTCGTCTTTTGTCTTATGATCTTTATGAATGAATTTCCCTGAAATAAAAAACCCAGAGTGCCGTCTCCTGCATTCTGACGCCTAGCGAGACGTCAAGTGGGTTGCCTCATTAATTTTTCTGTCTTCCACTGCAAATCGGAGGCCTGACATATTATTACTATATGGCATCCCGTTCAAATAAATGTAGGTTCAAAATAGCAGGACTATCGAACACTCCAGGCTTATTTACTGTAAATATTATATCCTAATATGCGGGTAAATTCAAGGGTATTCTCCCTGTCTGCCCGGCTTGATATTTCCCTCGATCGATGTTAGTATTTATTATATGTTTTTACAAATCATAAAATGAGGTGTTTTTTATGGGAAATATTTCAAAAAAGGCCCGGCATCTGCTCCATACTGCCTTTTTTCTCCAACTGGGCTTTTTGTTCGCCACCGCGCCCCGGATCCCTGGACGCCGGCAAAAGGTATGGGAGCCTTTTGTTGGAAAAAACTTTGCCCATCGGGGACTTCACGACAATTCCTGGGGTATACCGGAAAATTCCATGATGGCGTTCAAACGGGCTGTGGACCGCAATTACGGTATCGAACTGGATGTGCATCTCACTGCAGATCAGCAGCTTGTTGTCCATCACGATGAGTCCCTTTACCGCATGTGCCATATTGACCGCAAGATCGAACGGACCACTTTAAAGGAACTCCGCACTTATCATCTTCTGAATACAGAAGAGACGATCCCCACACTGGATGAAGTGCTTCAGATGGTAAACGGTCAGGTTCCGCTTCTCATCGAATTAAAATGTGAAACAGCCAAGTATAAGGAACTATGCCGTAAGGTTTACGAAGCGCTGGCTGCCTATCAAGGGCCCTTCCTGATCGAATCCTTTAACCCGCTTGTGCTCCGATGGTTCCGCAAACATCATCCGGATATCCTGCGGGGACAGCTATCCTGTAACTTTTTTAAAGAGAAGCCCCATTGTGATCTGGTCCTTTTCCTGATCACATCATTATGCAGCAATTTTCTCTGCCGCCCGGATTTTATCTCCTACAAATATACGGATATCGGCAGTCTGAATGTACGGATTGCCTGCGGACTGTTCCGTTCCAAACTGGCTGTCTGGACCATCAAAAGCCGGGATGCCTATGAAAAGATGCGCAGCCGGGCTCAGATGTTCATATTTGAAGGTTTCTTACCGGATGCGCCTCATGCTTCCGTCCGACCTCCCAAATCCGCCAGAAAACTTGGCGAACATCTACTGTTTAATGAAAATTACGATGCGTCCACTTTGCATGCAGATGCATAAGTGGCTCCCCAAAACATCTTTTACAAATGAAACGCCTTACGGCCAGGTTCCTTCCATCTTTTGGGAAGGAGTGCCAGCCGTAAGGCGTTATATTTATGATAGGACAACATATTATCTCTGGTGAAGATCGCAAAACGGTTCCACACAGGATGCTATATCATCAAAACATTCATATGTCATCATCGATCGATCCGTTATATCAGATTCCCAACCATGTTTTTATCGTCTTTTCCATGTCCGGCACTGCACAGGTTGTCTTATGACGTACCGGCGCTGTCCGCAGTTCGGACACCGCCTTTGGCTCCGGTGTACCGGAAGCTTTTGAAAGGGCGTCCACCAGAGCAAACTCATCGACTGTCTTTTCTTCCAGTTCGGGATCAATGGCTTTCATCACGCTCCGTGAGAACTTGTATGGGCTGGCCGTGGACGCGATCACCGTCACCGCCGGATCCCCGGCATGGGCTGCTTTATACTTTCTGTATACAGCTGCCGCAACGGCCGTATGGGTGTCGATCACATAGCCCGTCTCCTGATAAAGATCACGGATCGTGGCCAAAGTCTCTTCCTCTGTGGCGAAATTCCCGTAAAAATCGGTCAATTTTGCCCGCATGGCGTCGGTGATGGTATACTGTCCGCCGGAAGCCAGCGACTGCATCAGCTTTTCCGTGGCCTGGGGGTCATTGTCCGTCAGACGGTAGATGAGCCGTTCCAGGTTGCTGGAGATCAGGATATCCATGGACGGCGAAGATGTGACCACAAAAGGCCGGTTCCGGTCATAGGTTCCTGTCGCGAAGAAATCATATAATACTTTATTCTCATTAGATGCACAGATCAGCTTATTTACCGGAAGCCCGATCTGTTTGGCATAGAAAGCTGCCAGTATGTTTCCAAAGTTTCCTGTGGGAACGGTGATATTGATCTTATCTCCGTCCTTTATCCGACCGTCTTTTACAAGGCGGGTATAGGCATAGACATAGTAAACGATCTGCGGGACCAGACGGCCGATATTGATGGAATTGGCCGATGAGAACTGAAAACCATGGGCATCCAGTTCCTTTTCCAGTTCCTTGTCGGAAAACATCTTTTTCACGCCGGCCTGGGCATCGTCAAAATTGCCTTCAATGCCGACAACAAAGGTATTGTCCCCTTTCTGGGTCACCATCTGACGTTCCTGCACCGGACTTACGCCATCCTTCGGATAAAATACGGCGATCTTCGTTCCCGGCACATCGGCAAATCCGGCCATAGCCGCTTTTCCCGTATCGCCGGATGTGGCTGTCAGGATAATGATATCGTTTGTCACATGGTTCTTCCTGGCCGCTGTGATCATCAGATGGGGAAGGATGGACAACGCCATATCCTTAAACGCGATGGTCGCGCCGTGATACAGTTCCAGGTAGTAAGCGCCGCCGGCCTCCCGGATCGGCGCGATCTCTTTTGTATCAAATTTCTCATCGTAGGCTTTACGGATGCAGTCTTTCAGCTCGTCTTCCGTGAAATCTGTCAGGAACAGTTTCATCACTTCGTAAGCCGTCTCCTGATAAGTCATATTTTTCAGCTGATCCACTGTCACATCCAATTTTGGCATAGTCACCGGGACAAACAGGCCGCCGTCATCTGCCAGTCCTTTTAATATGGCCATGGAAGCCGTGACTTCTCCGCCGTGTCCCCGTGTACTCGTATATGTGATATTCATGTCCATTCCCTCTCTTCTTTGCCTTATATTGTTAAACTTAACGGTATCAGGATACCATAATTCCATGTCTCTGTAAAGCCGACAGCCGTCCGCATCCGGACGACGTTTCAGTCTCCCACACCAAAATCCGTATTTTCGTAAAGTACTTCCACCGACGGATCATCCTTCAGCCAAGCGTACTCTTTGGCAAACCACTGTACCAGTTCTTCATCCCGCTTCACATCCGTCGTGTTATCTGTATATACATTGACCGTTCCCAGCCGGAAATACTTTTTCAGTATCTCCACATCCCGGGCGATCATCTCCTTTGTCTGCCCCTTTATACCGACCATGATGCATGGAGAATCGAACCACCGGGCCACTTCCTCCGGGGAGGTAAAATCCGCATGTTTGTTCAGATAATTCTCCCGGAAATCATTGTCGAATGTCTCCACTCCGATCTTATAGGTGATGGGACAGCCGAAATATTCCCGCATCTCGTCCAGCCTGTGCCGGTATATCCAGTGGCTTTCAAAAAAAAGCCGATGGATGTTCTTAGCCTTTACAATATCCCGGATGTCCGCCAACGTCTGTTTAGGCAGTTCAAAACAGCTGGCCGAATCGATCACTTCCAGTACGCCCAGTTCACCGGTCACATTGGCCAGCACCTGCCGGTTAAGCCGGATCATGGCCTCTTCATCCCGGGAATTGTCGTCTATGTAATCACAGAAACGACACCGCCCCCACGCGCATGGGAAGGCTTTCAAAAGCACGATCTCCCGTGGATTCTTTTCTGTGATCTTATTGTATCTGTCCATATATTCAGCGCCTCCGTACAGCGGATAGTATCCGCGAACCTGCCACGCTCAGCACCACCGATGCCACAGCCAGGGCCGTCAGTTCATCCCCATAGTCGGTCAATGCCTGGACGATAAAACAGCTGAGGGTCAGCGGTACGCCCAACTTGTCCAAAAGCAGCACAAGATAGGTGGACCCGGAAGATGTGATGCCTCCAAACAGAAAGGCTGTCACCACCGAGCTGGCGATACTGGTGGGGATGGAAACTGCCAGCGTCCCGGCAGCCAGTCTCAGCCGATGTATCCGCTCCTTGCCCTCCGGGCTTTTGACAAAAAGCCATCCGGAAGAAAACAGCCATCCGGCCATCAGGCCGGTCAATATCTGGGCCGGCGCATAATAAAAGGAATAAACATCAAAGAGGAATCCGCTGCATATGCTGCCAAGGAAACCGGTGATGGCTCCCGCCACCGGTCCCAGAAAGGCTGCGGTCACTGCTGTTCCCACCGAATCCAGATAGATGGGCAGGCGCAGATTCATGGCCAAAAAAGCGCCGACGATGTTCATTCCCATTCCCAATGCGATCATGCATTCCCACATAACAGGTGTTCTTTTTTTCTTCATATTCATTCTCCAATCTTTCTCCGGGGATCACCCCTGATATTTGATACTTGGTTTTTTATCCTGGGAAGTTCTCGAACCAGTCCGGACTTTCGCCCGATTTTATGAATATGAAAGTTATTAAACTTTCTTTGATATTATATCAGTCTGTTTTCCGTTTGTCCACGCAAAAACAGTGTACGTTCTGTATTTTTATGCTATACTGATTCTTAGATTTTATATGGGAGGCTTTTATCATGACTGCAGCGTTACACACATCCGGCCGGCCCACATGGCTTCAGGTCCTTGCCGGCATCATTCTGACATTATTTATTTTCTGTGCTTCCGTCGTGTTTACTTTAAACTTCCGGCCGCTGTATTATATGGATATCGGACTGCTCGATATCGCCGGAACATCCGGTTATACGGAGGACGTCATCCGGGATAACTATGACGCGCTCATCGACTATAATTCCATCTTTTTTGATGGCGAACTTTCTTTTCCCGATCTTCCCATGTCGGAATCCGGACGGATCCACTTTGAAGAGGTGAAGGATCTGTTTGCCATCTTTCAATACGGCGCTGCCATCTTCGGCATACTGGCCGTTTTCCTGCTGATCTGGCTGTGGCGTATCCGTAAAAAAACGGGCAGCAGGAATTATTTCTTCTTAAAACTGTCCGCCATACTGACTGTGGCCCTGCCGGTGGTTTTCGGCCTGGCCATTGCCGTCAACTGGGAAGGCTTTTTCGTGGCTTTCCACCGGCTCATGTTCAACAACGACTACTGGATCTTCACCGCCGCCACCGACCCGTTCATCACCATCCTGCCCGATGCCTTTTTCATGCACTGTGCTTTGATGATCCTGGCGATCATCCTGGCCGCCTGCGGGATTATGACGCTGCTGTATCGGAGGCTGGGGAAGAAATAAAAAATATAAATAAAACATAAAAGCCCCTGCTCTGCGGCCAATCTGTCTATGGTAAGAAAAAACGCAAACCAAAACCCTCATTCGGATTTTGGTTTGCGTTTTTTTTTAAGAAATATTCCCTATAAATATTCCCTGTATCCTACCACCGGATATCCACTTCGATCACATAACTGTCCGTGTATTGGGCAGTGTACTTGCCCCAGCCCTGACGGGCGGATTCGGGCACACCTTCCTTCATCCGCCATTCGATCGTATGGCAGGCTGCGGACAGGACGCCGTCAGGGAATCCTTCCTCCCGCATCCGTTCAGTCAACAGACGCAGGATTGCCTGCTGATCTTCCCATAAATCGTAGGCGTAAATATTCGTCTGATACAGGTTCCGAAAATCAAATGTGATACGCTCGGTTGTCTGGCGTACGCCGTTTTCCCACGGATAAAACCTGCTGTAGTATTCCCGCGGATGGCTGTAGCCGTCCTTATCGTACCAGTCGGAGCTGTATCCCCGAAGGAAGCCGCACAGCCGTTTTTCACCCCGTTCCGCCGCCTGCATACAGTTACTTTTGATCTTATCAAGCATATCCTCAACAATCTTATGGACATCCGGATCGGACATGAGCGCCCGGATCTTTTCTTCCATAAGTTCTTCCGGCGTCTTTTCCCGCCGGGGCGGCTCCGGCTCATAGTTGCGAAGCTTCTCAAAAAAATCCATTATGTTTCCTCCCCCATTTTCCGGATAATACCATGCCGGATCCTCTGAATATCTCAGCCCGGTACAGCTTTTATCCGTTTTATCAGTAAATCCTGAAGATCATCCGCAAAGATGTGATCACAAAGATGACCACCGCCACAATGCAGACGGTCATGCCGGCCATGTTTTTCTTTGTAAACAGATCCACCCTGCCCAGATAAGCCTCTTTTTCCTTCCAAAGTCCCACAATATGCCGCAGGTTGAGCACAAGGCCGATCAGCATCAGCACAAGGGAAGCCCACCATAGGATGATCTGGGTTATGCCCACGATATTGGCGGCGGACGCCTCGCTTTTTACTGTGAGCACCGGATTAAGAGTCGTAAGGCTGAGCACATTGCCATCCGCCTGAACGTCTGTAAATGTGCCTTCAGTCAATGCCGCTGTATACTGTCTCGGGTAAGTGATCCGGTAGGTGATACCCTCCTCGGAAACAGCGCCCCCCAGAAATCCTTCCAGATTGATCGTATCTTCATAAGCATAGCTGATGGTGCGGAGCCGGTGCCTCTCCTCCCGTCCGCCGGTGAGTATGCTGGTCTGGTTTTCCGTATCGCCGCCGTTTAAAAACCGGGTCGTCAATGTGGAAAGTTCTTCCGGGCTCTGGGCCGTTATATGCACTTTGTAGAGGACCTGCTCATCCTGCTCTTCTGTCTCAAAACTCATGCCATCGCTGATCCTGCCCTGGACCTTTGTGGAAAAAGAATCGCCTACGATCTCTGCTTCCGACGCTCCCAGGGAAAAGATCAGATTCCGTTCCAGCGAATTGTCGCTATTGATGATCGTTTCCGCCTGTATGTGCCGGATGTCGATACTATAGGACATCTCCACCTGCACCCGGTCTGATGGTCCCACCACAATGTAGGCGCTGGAAGTGTCCCCTTCCTGTTCTGTGGTGAAATTGCGCAGAAAACCGGTCAGGGATTCGCAGTTCTCAAAGGAATACCGGGAATCTGCTGTCAGATGATACGTCATCGTCGTATCCGGCTCGCTGAAATCCAGGAAATAAGATCCGTCCAGATAAATGGTCAGATCCCTTCTGGCTTCCAGCGTCTGCTCATTGTTCCCTTCATCGGTCACTTCAAACTCGCAGTTTTCTGTGGACAATACCGTATTCAGCTGCTCGATCAGTGATTCTTCGTTGTAGGCGCTGAAACCGAAGGTATAGATCCGCTGGCTGTCGGACGTGGAAGCATTGTAAGTGGCCCCCGCCGGAGCCAGCCGCTGCATGACCGCATCCATCCGGTCGCCCATGGAATAATAGGTGTCGCTGTCCACAAAGAAGTTGACTTCCACTTCATAGGCATTGTCGTGTATTGTAATGTCCGCGGAAATGGAGTCAAAGGCATGGGACTCCATCTGCTCCACAGTGATCGGCTGCTGGGAAGCAAGGGCTTCGCCGCCGTCAAAGACCACTTCCGTATCTCCCAGAGTGAAGATATCTTCCAGGCTCCGGTCCGCCAGTCCGCTGTATTCGTTGGCTAAAGCCTGCAAAAGCCACTGGAACAGATCCAGGGAAGTGAAATCTTCCTGGAGCATGAAACCGCTTTTAAACATGGAATTGGAATAATCAAAATAAATTCCCGGCGTCCGTTCCAGGATTTGGCCGATCTTATTTTCATAATCCGTATAATTGGCAAAGGGCAGCGTCATGGTGATCTGCACATCCCCATCCGCCTCACTGGCCGTACACTGCATCGTGGTCGGACAGTATTCGGTCACCATATCCTGGAGACGTTCCAGATCACCGCCGAATGCCTGATCAAATATGCTGCTGGAAAGGATCGTCGTCATGACCCTCTGTCCCTGGAAATTTTCATCCATTTCCATACGGGTATCAATGGTCATCTTCCGAAATCCGGTACAGGCTGTTATGAATAAAACAGCGCAAAAGAGGATTCCCATCAAAAGTATTTTCGCATTTTTCTGTCTGTGCATCGGGACTGGTTCCCCCTTTACTGTTCCAGGCAAAGCCGCATCCGGTTCATGGCCCGTTTTACAGTCAGTTCCCTCACCTTCTGCCGGTTTCCGCTGAAATGGCACTCTTCCACAGTCACCTTTCCCCGGACATAGCAGCCGATGTAAACAAGACCCACCGGTTTTTCATCTGTACCGCCGCCCGGTCCGGCAATGCCGGTGACCGAGATGGCCGCATCCGCGCCGGCGGCCCTGGCCGCGCCTTCTGCCATCTCTTGGGCACACTGACGGCTGACAGCTCCAAACTGCCGCAGAGTTTCTTCTTTAACGCCAAGCACTCTGTGCTTTACCTGATTGTCATAGGTGATGAACCCTTGATGAAACACATCGCTGGCACCGGAAACATTGATCAATGTACCTGCCAATAAGCCGCCGGTACAGGATTCGGCGGTGGTGATGGTCATCTGTTTTTCCTGTAAAAGCCGGATCAGATGTTCTTCCATCGTTTCATCCTTTGTCGTGTATATATGGTCTCCCAACCGCCCCCGAATCTGATCGACCACAGGCGCTACCATGGCTTTTCCGGTCTCCTGATCCGGCGCCAAGGCGGTGATACGCAGATGTACTTCGCCGGTCTTTGCATAAGGGGCGATGGTGGGATTAGTCTGGGCATCAATGATATCTTTAAGCATCTCTGCCACCGAACTTTCGCCGACGCCGCATATCCTGAGCATTTCAGAGTACAATGTTCCCGGTGTCAGCGACTCCAGATAAGGCTTTACCTTATCACGGAACATGGGGATCATCTCCCCTGGCGGTCCTGGCATCAATACGGCGATCTTGCCTTCCTCCGTCCTTACAAGTTGTCCGGGAGCCGTCCCGTTGGGATTGTCCAGGATCACCGCGCCTTCGATCACCTGGGCCTGTTTCAGATTATTGGACGCCATATGGCGGTTGCCGGTTTTATGAAAATAGTTTTCTATGTCTTTTCTGATCTTTTGGTCCTCATAAAGTTCCCTTCCGAGAACTTTCGCCAGTGTTTCCTTTGTCAGATCATCTTCCGTCGGCCCAAGGCCGCCGGAGATGAGGACCACATCCGACCGTTCCAGCGCCGTTTTCATGACGCCGGCCAGCCGTTCTTCATTGTCTCCCACTGTCACCTGGTAATAACAGGACAGCCCCAACATGGCGCATTCCTCTGCCAGATAACGGGCATTTGTATTTGTAATATTTCCAAGCAATATTTCCGTTCCTACGGATATCAGCTCTGCTGTCATCACATCTTGCCTCCCAGGACACTTTTATTTTTCACAACGTAATCGATCATGGATATGATCGTCAAAGCCAGGGACAGATAGATCAATATCTGCTCTATGATATGCACGGCTGTACCGCCAAAGTCAGGCAGCATAAAGATGATCGTCACCATGGTGACCGCCGTCTTTAATTTGCCCCAATAACCTGCAGCGATGACCACACCGCCTTCCGCAGCCACCAGACGGAAGCCGCTGATAAAAAACTCCCGGCTGATGATGATCAATACGATCCACGCCGGCATACGGCCAAGTTCCACAAAGCAGATCAAGGCCGCAGCCACCAGCAGTTTATCTGCCAGCGGATCCATAAACTTTCCGAAATTGGTCACCAGATGATATTTTCTGGCGATCTTTCCATCCAGCATATCCGTCAGACTGGCCAGGATGAAGAAGATCGTTGCCGGCCATACAAAACCATTTAAAAGGCAGACAACAAAAAACGGTATCAGTATCACACGCAGTACAGTCAGTTTATTCGGTAAATTCATATAATACCTCCCCAGTCAAATCATAGGCGTCCGCCCCGGTGACTCTGGCTGTGACCATATCCCCGGACATCAGCTCTTCCTCAGCTTTCAGGAATATATAACCATCCACATCCGGCGCGTCCCGATAGGTACGCCCCACATAGACATCCTCTTCAGGTATACGGCCTTCCACCAGCACCTGCAGCGTCCTGCCGATCATCTTTCGGGAATTTTCCTCAGAAATCCCCTGCTGGAGCGCCATCAGGTCATCTCGCCGTTCTTCCTTTTGTTCTTCCGGGATCTGCCCTTCCATTTTCTGAGCCGGTGTGCCTTCTTCCGGTGAATATGTAAACACACCCAGCCGGTCAAAATCCATCTTCTCCACAAAATCCATCAGTTCTTCGTGGTCCTTTTCCGTCTCTCCCGGAAAACCGGTGATCAACGTGGTCCGAAGGGCGATATCCGGCATGGCCGTCCGAAGCTTTCCGATGATCTCTTCCAGTTCCTTCCGGCTGGTACGCCGCCCCATCCGTTTCAGGATGGCATCACTGCCGTGCTGTATGGGCAGATCCAGATAGTGACAGATCTTTGGTTCCTCTGCCATGACCTGGATCAGTTCGTCTGTGATCTCTTCCGGGTAACAGTACAGGATCCGTATCCATTCAATGCCTTCCACCTGACAGAGTTTTTTCAGGAGCATGGGAAACCGCTTTTCCCCGTAGATGTCCTTACCCCACATGGTGGTTTCCTGAGCCACGATATTCAACTCTTTCACACCTGCTGCCGCCAGTTCCCGGGCATCGGTCAGTATATCCTCCAGGGGAACGCTTCTGTAAGATCCCCTCAGTTTCGGGATAATACAGTAGGTGCAGTGCTTATCACAGCCTTCCGCAATCTTCAGATAACTGAAATAGCCGCCGGTGGTGATCACCCGCCGCACATGGCCTTTAGGCAGACGGTCGATGCTTTCAAAGGCCATGGGCCTTTTGCCTTCCGTCGCCTCATCAATGACCTGGCAGATCCGGTCGTAAGCTGTGGTGCCTAGCACAGCGTCCACTTCAGGAATCTCCTTAAAAATCTCGTCTTTATATTTTTCCGCCAGACAGCCGCCCACGATCAACAGCCGGCATTTACCGTTTTCCTTCAGCTTTGCCATCTCCAGAATGGTTTCCACACTTTCCTCTCTGGCATCGTGGATAAAACTGCATGTGTTGATGACGATGACTTCCGCCTCGTTTTCATCATTAGTCAGCATATGTCCCCGGTCTCTTAATAACCCCAGCATCACTTCCGAGTCCACCAGGTTTTTGTCGCAGCCCAGGGATATAAACATGATCTTCATTCCGTCGGTCCTCACATTTCCGCTGCCTGGACACAGTTATACATCAGCATGGCGATGGTCATGGGACCTACGCCCCCCGGTACCGGGGTGATGGCTGATACATGGGGATAGACATCATCATAGTCCACGTCTCCGCACAGCTTGTTATTTTCATTTCGGTGGATGCCCACATCGATGACCACCGCGCCTTCTTTGATATATTCATGGTTAAAAAACTTCGGTTTTCCGATGGCTGCCACCAGGATATCCGCCCGCCGGCATACTTCTTTTAAATTCCGGGTTCGGGAATGGCAGACGGTCACCGTACCGTTTTCCCGCAAAAGGAGCATGGCCATGGGTTTTCCGACAATATTGCTCCTGCCCACAACAACGCATTCCTTACCTTCGATCTCAATACCGCTTCGCTTTAAAAGCTGGATGATACCCGCCGGGGTACAGGATACAAAGCCCTTTTCACCAATGCTGAGCATTCCCACACTCTGGGGATGAAAACCGTCCACATCTTTTTTCGGATCGATGGCCCGGATCACCAGATCTTCCCGGATATGGTCCGGAAGGGGGAGCTGGACAAGGATACCATTCACATCCTTCCGCTGGTTCAGGGTCTGGATCAGATCCAACAGTTCATCTTCTGTCGTCTCCTCCGGCAACTCATAGGCCAGGGACCGGATCCCGATATAGGCGCAGGCTTTCTTTTTGTTTCCCACATACACGGTGGAGGCCGGATCATTTCCCACCTGGACAACTGCCAGGGTGATCTCCTTTCCTTCCGCCTTTAAAGCGGCAACTTTTTCCTTCAGTTCATCTTTTATCTGGGCGGAAATCATCTTACCGTCGATCTTTACTGCCATTTATCTCATCCTCCTTAAAATAATCCTGTGATCCTTCCCTGATCGTCCACATCGATATTTTCAGCCGCCGGATGTTTCGGAAGCCCGGGCATGGTCATGATCGCCCCGGTTATGGCAACCACAAAGCCGGCGCCGGCGCTCACATAAACTTCCCGTACGTTCACTGTAAATCCGCTGGGACGTCCAAGGAGTTTCGGATTGTCTGACAGGGAATACTGATTTTTAGCCATGCATACCGGAAGATGTCCCATCCCCATATCCTGTATCTTTTTCAGAGCCGTCCTGGCCGCCGGCGAATAGGTGACGCCATCGGCTCCGTAGATCTCTTTGGCCACGGTTTCGATCTTGCTTTCAAGGGATATGTCATCCGGATATAAAACCTTAAAATGACTTTCCTTTGTATCCAGTATTTCAAGTACTTTCCCGGCCAGTTCAAGGCCGCCCATGCCGCCCTTTTCCCACACTTCCGAAAGGGCAAAGGCACAGCCTCTTTCCTCGCAAAATGCCTTCACAAAATCAATCTCTTCCTGTGTATCCTTTGAAAATCGGTTCAGGGTCACCACGATGGGAACACCGAACTTCTGGAGATTTTCAATATGCTTTTCCAGATTGACGATACCTTTTTTCAGCGCTTCCATATTGGGCTCCGCCACTTCGGCCTTTGGCACGCCGCCATTATATTTAAGAGCTTTGATGGTGGCCACCAAAACCACCGCGTCCGGTTTCAGGCCGGTCTTACGGCACTTGATATCAAAAAACTTTTCCGCCCCCAGATCCGCGCCGAATCCGGCTTCCGTTATGACCACATCAGCCAGTTTTAAAGCGGTTCTTGTGGCCCGGACACTGTTGCAGCCGTGGGCGATATTGGCAAATGGGCCTCCATGTACAATGGCCGGCGTATGCTCCAGCGTCTGGATGATATTGGGACGGATGGCGTCTTTTAACAGGGCCGCCATGGCGCCCACCGCCTTCAGATCCTTTGCCGTCACCGGATCACCGTCCACATTGTAGGCCACGATGATCCTGCCCAGCATCTCTTTCAGATCCCGTATATCCTCTGCCAGGCAGAGGATGGCCATGATCTCCGACGCCACCGAGATGACAAAATGATCTTCCCGGACAACACCGTCCGCTTTCGCGCCCAGACCAACCACGATGTTGCGCAGTACCCGGTCGTTCATGTCCACACATCGTTTCCAGACCACCTGTCTTGTATCGATCCTCAGTTCATTTCCTTGTTGGATGTGGTTGTCCAACATGGCCGCCAGCAGGTTATTGGCAGAAGTGATGGCATGGAAATCCCCTGTAAAATGCAGATTTAACTCATCCATGGGCACCACCTGGGCATAACCGCCGCCGGCAGCGCCGCCTTTCACGCCAAAACAGGGACCCAAAGACGGCTCCCGAAGCGCCAGCACCGCGTTCTTTTCAAGCACACCCATGGCCTCTCCCAAGCCGATGCTGATGGTCGTCTTTCCTTCCCCCGCCGGGGTGGGATTGATGGCTGTCACCAGGACAAGCTTGCCATCTGGCCGATCTTTGATCCGTTCCCAAAGCTCGTCTGTGAATTTCGCCTTGTATTTTCCATACATATCCAATTCATCCTCTGTCACGCCGAGACGTTCGGCCACCAGACGGATGGGTTCCATCACCGCTTCCTGCGCGATCTGAATATCTGTTTTCATAACGCTCTCCTTCCTGTTTCAATCGATTGGTTTATGGTTCATAAGTCTGCAGCAATCAGAACAGCCGCAGGACTTTATGGTTTTAGTCTCTCCCAAATCCCTTTATACATACTCATCCACATATTGTTCAAACTGTTCCATGGACATCAAAACCTTCCGCGGCTTTGTCCCTTCCTCAGGTCCCACAACACCGGCGTCGGCCAACTGATCCATGATCCGGGCTGCCCGGTTGAAGCCCACCCGGAACATCCGCTGGATCATGCCGATGGACGCT
This sequence comes from Candidatus Onthocola gallistercoris, assembly GCA_018715345.1. Taxonomy (GTDB): domain Bacteria; phylum Bacillota; class Clostridia; order Lachnospirales; family Lachnospiraceae; genus Frisingicoccus; species Frisingicoccus gallistercoris. Next base: position 6,120 of record DVLT01000008.1, on the reverse strand, counting down.
TTATCTTTCTCAATGATGAACTTTCCGGCTTCCACAAAGTAGTCGTCCCTCTCACCGCCGGCTGTCGACACGGCACTGCTGGTGATCTTTGTCACGATATTTTCATTGTAACTGTCTCCATCCGACTTCTCCTTTAAAAAGCTCACCACATCGTTGACTTCTTTATCGGAAACAAAAGCCCCCTGGACCCGTACCGGTTTCTGATAACCGGACGGATAAAACAGCATGTCCCCGTTACCCAGCAATTTTTCCGCCCCATTCATGTCAATGATAGTCCGGGAATCCACACCGGAGGAAACGGAAAAGGCGATCCTGGATGGGATATTGGCCTTGATCAAGCCGGTGATCACGTTGACCGATGGTCTTTGTGTGGCGATGACCAAATGGATACCGCAGGCTCTGGCCAACTGGGCCAGACGACAGATGGCGTCTTCCACCTCTCCGGGTGCCACCATCATCAAGTCTGCCAACTCGTCGATGATGATAAGTATCTGGGGCAGGACCGGATAGTCCTCACTCTTCGGTTCAGTGGCAGCTACTTTCTCATTATAGCCTTTCAGATCCCTCACATTCAGCTCAGCAAATTTCTTGTATCGGTCATCCATCTCCATGACTGCCCAATTGAGGGCGCCAGCCGCCTTCTTCGGATCGGTGACCACCGGGATGAGCAGGTGAGGGATGCCATTATAAACACTCAATTCCACCACTTTCGGATCCACCATGATGAGTCGTACTTCTTCCGGCTTATATTTGTAGATCACACTCATGATCAAAGTGTTGATACAGACCGATTTTCCGGATCCTGTGGCTCCGGCCACCAGAAGATGGGGCATCTTGGCAATATCCGCCACGATGGCCTGACCGGCGATATCCCTTCCCACTGCAAAGGCGATACCACCCTTTTTCTGTTGAAAATTCCGGCTTTCCAACAGATCCCTCAGCATGACCATCGTTTTTTCTTTATTGGGTACTTCGATACCGATGGCTGCCTTGCCCGGTATGGGCGCTTCGATACGGATATCCGCCACGGCCAGATTTAACTTGATATCATCGGAAAGGCTGACGATCTTGCTCACTTTGACACCCTGTTCCGGGGATAATTCATACCGGGTCACCGACGGTCCGCAGCTCACATTGGTGATCTGGACTTTCACGCCAAAACTTTCCAAAGTCTGTCTCAGTTTGACAGCTGTCTTTCGGAGGGTTTCCTCACTTGTACCGCCGGAAGAACTGCCATGGACAAGCAGATCCATGGGCGGGAAAACATATTCTTTCTTCTCATTTAACGCCTGCTCGATATCCTGAGCCGTCTTGAGATTCTCCATGTCAGAAGGAGCCTCTGCCTTTGCGGATGTTCCCACGCCCGGCTGTTTCCCTGCTGCCGCAGGGACTGCTTTTCTCTCCTCCGGCTGCGCTTTTCCTTGCTCCGATACCGCTGCGGTACCCGCAGCCGCCGACTCTGTCTTTATATTTTCATTTTCTCTGATGGTTTTCCGATAAACGCCTGTATCGGAGGGATAGTCATCTTCCAATATATTCCCGTCATCAAAATCCTCTGCATGGATTTCCTTCATATCAGCAGGGACGATATCCTCCATACGGTTCACCGTAAAATCCGGCTCCTCTTCAACAAAAAGCGTTTCTCCATATATGGCATCCACATCCGCCGGCTCCGGTACCTGTTCTCCACTGTCAACAGCCGCCTCAAAATCGGATATCTCCGCTTTTTTGCGGCGCTTCTTACCAACTGTTTTGTCCGTCTGCACTTTTCCTTCCGTGTCTGCGCTTTCTGATTTCTGCCCTTTCTCATCTTCATTTTTTGGCAAGGTCGAGGACAGATCAAAATTCAGATCCCGGCCTCCGAACTTTTCTTCCCGCGCTTCAGCCAGCCTGGCTTCCCGGATCTTTTCCTTCTCCTGTACCCGCTCCCGGTGCTGCTTTGCAGCCCGTTCATAGGCGCTCCGGCTCTTGCGGAAAAAGGGTATGACAAAACGTTTCCGGGTGATCAAGATCATGCAGATCAGTATCAGCAGAAACAGTACAACATAGCTGCCCACACTTCCGAGAAGGGGATAAAGCACCTTTGAGCCGACACTGCCGATCAGGCCGCCTCCCCTTTTAGAAACAGCACTTTCTGTAAAACTTGTCCAAAGCTTTGTACCTGCAATATAGGGTTCTGTCAGCATATGAAAAAGGATGATCAGAAAGATATAACAAAAAATACTGGCAGCCAGCTTGACCTTTGCGATCCGGTTATTTTTATTCGATACAAAAAAAGAAATGCCGAAAAAGACCAGCAGCGGGAAAATATAAGCCAGCCGGCCAAACAGCCCGAAAAGTCCGTAGGAAATCCACTCTCCCAACTGTCCGCACATGTTAAATGTACTTAAGACCATCAAAATGCTGACAGCGAGCACACCGATCACGAGGATCTCATCCCGTATGCCCTTTCTCGCCTCCTGTTCCTCCGGCGTAAAGGCATCCCCTTTTTTGACCGTATTCTTTTTTGCGGCTGTTTTCTTTGCTGTCGATTTCCGTCTTTTCCCTGATGCCGGCGACTTTTTCCGAGTCGTCTTTGTTTGATTCTTTCCACTGGCAGCCATCTGCAAAAACCTCCTAAAACCTCTCAACCGGAGGATTAAGGCTGTAATCCTCCGGTTGTATACCTGAACATATTACATGAAGAAATAACTGATCAAAGAAATCGTGCCAATGATCGCACAATAATAGGCAAAATAAATAAACTTCTTGTTCTTGACCACATACAGCATAACCTTGATGCAGACGTAACCCAGCACGCCGGCAATGACCATGCCGATGATATAATACAGGAAATGATTCTCTCCCGAAAGCGCATCCCCCAGGTGACGCAATTCGAGTAAATTTGCTCCGACGATCGCCGGAATGGATGCGATAAAAGAGTACTTCACAGCAAACGTCCTGTCAAATCCCAAAGCCAGGCAAGCCGTGATCGTGGTCCCGGAGCGAGACAGTCCCGGCAGGACGGCAATACCCTGGGCCAATCCCACCAAAGCTGCGTCTGTATAACCGGTAGCCTTTACTTTCTTCTTTCCGCCAGGGAGCACATCCGATATGAGCAGCAAGATCGCCGTCACGATCAGACATAATCCTGGAATGAGAAGCGAACTGGTAATGGAATCCATAAAGTTACTCAGAATGATCCCACAGATGCCCGTGGGAATCGTGGTAACAAGAATGAGCAGGACAAACTTCCGGTAGGCATTGATCACCATACGGCGATGCCCCTTTCCTTTCTTGCCCCTATTGACGATAAAATCTTTTATATTCGCTGCGCCGTCCACAACAAGCCCCACGGCTGCCATGAACAGTTTTTTGATATCTTTCCAAAAAGCGATGCATACGGCCACCAAAGTCCCCAGGTGGAGCATCACTTCAAATAATAGTCCCGTATCTGTGTTTATGCCAAATATGTACTGGAAGATCGTTAAATGTCCGGAACTGCTCACCGGCAGAAATTCGGTCAGTCCCTGGATGATCCCCATAAATATGGCCTGGATAAGATTCATATATACCGCCCCCCATATCTGTTCCCTGCAGGATAAAATGAATCGTTTTTATTATATTACATAATGATTTCTTTGTCAAAATTTAGGGGAGATTATTTTATCTCCCCTCATCGATTTTCTTATTAAGATAATCCAAGGCATCCCGGATACCGCCCACGTCATCGATCAGCCCCTTTTCCACAGCCTCCCGTCCAGTGAGCAGCGTCCCCAGATCCTTTGTCAGTTCGCCGCTTTCCAGCATCATCTTTTCCAGTTCTTCTTTAGATACTTTACTGTGCCCAGACACAAATCCTGTGATACGATCCTGTATCCGTTTAAAATAGTCAAAACTTTGCGGCGCTCCGATCACCGTGCCGCCCATCCTCACCGGATGGATCAGCATGGTCCCTGTTGGTACGATAAATGAATAATCGGTGGAAACCGCCAAAGGCACCCCGATGGAATGGCTGCCTCCCAGGACCAGAGAAACAGTGGGTTTACTCAACGACGCGATCATCTCCGCTATGGCCAGCCCCGCATCCACATCGCCGCCTTGGGTATTCAAAAGGACCAGCATGCCGTCAAAGGCCGCATTGTCCTCAAAGGCCGCCAACATGGGTAAAATGTGGTCATATCGGGTCGTTTTATGCTGATCTGGTACATTTTCATGGCCCTCGATCTCTCCGATAATGGTCATCAAAAGTATCCGGTGCCCCTTTTCATTTCCCGAAAGAATGGCCTGGCCATATTCCTTGATCATTTCTCTTTCCGGTGCCTCCATACACTCACCTCCTGGCAGATAGTATCCGCCGCTGTAAAAGATTCATACATCAGCTTATGGTCTTTTTTTACTTTTTATGCCTGAATAGCCTTTACAGATTTGACTTTTCCGCCGGATTGGAGTATATTCGTTCAATATTGGAGTTTATACCACTCCTGTCTGGAGTCTTTTTGTCTGTTTTTATATATGGAAGGAATACCCATGAGTAAATATCTAGCCAACGAAATTGAAGAAATCATGCTGAATGCTTTTCCCTCTGTCCGTCAGGAAATCTACGATGGATGGCTCCTCCGTTTTTCCGGAGGATATACCTATCGGGCCAACTGCATCTGTCCCCTTTACCCTTCCGAATATCCTCTGGAAGAAAAGATCGCTTACTGCGAAGAACGTTACCGCAGGCTCCACCTGCCGGTCATCTATAAAATGTCCCATATCATACCGGGCAATTTGGACATGCTTTTGGAAAAAAAAGGATATCCCATCGTTAAGTACGTGGATGTACTGTGCCGCAGCCTGTCGGACTGGAATTACACTCCTCCGTCATCCGATCCCTATCGTCTCACTGTTTCCCGTCAGATGGATGATGAGTGGCTGGAGGGCGTCAACCAACTGATCCATATACCCGTTCCCCAAATGGAAAATATCCAAAAACATATTTTCAGACGCATCCAATCGCCTTACTTCTGCGTCCATATCAAAGACGGCAGCCGGATCATCGCCACCGGTCTGGGGGTCTTAGAGCGGGGATATATCGGGTTGTATGCCATCCATGTGGATGAAGCTTACCGTCGTCAAGGACTGGCCTTGCGCCTATGCAGTGAAATCATACGCCAAGGGCAAACAATGGGCGCCACAAAAGCGCATTTACAAGTCCGTCATGGCAATACAGGCGCTTTTCTCCTGTATGACCGATTGGACATGAAAAAAGTCTATACCCACTGGTTCCGTATGAAAACCTTTGACGACTCTATCCCCATATTCGACTAATGCCTGTTCGCGCAAGCGCGACAGCCGCTTGCCAAGTGTATCACGAAAAAAAACTGCACGACCGGCTCGCCTTTCATCAGCCAGTACGTGCAGTCCGCCATCATCAGCAGATCAATCTTTCTCTTCCGCCAGTTCCTTTATGATATAAGGTCTGACTTCCTCCTTGTCCATGTGAAGGACAAGGGCAATCTCTTCATACAAAATCTTTTCAGCCTCTCTCAGAAATACTTCATCGGATACATGCAGCCGTTTGCCTTTCTCTTTCTGTTTCTTGGAATGGAAATAAAGTGTTTTTACCAACTGGATCAGCTGGGCACGGTCTCCTTTATCCATGATCTGTTTATAGGCTTCCTTTCTCGCATTGTCATTCTCGATCCATATGAGCTGCTCATCCGGCATACCATGGATCATCCGGCGGACCTCCTCCTCCGAAAGGACCCGGCGCATCTTGGCCTGAAGCTTTTCGTTATCCACCGGCACGAAGATGGTCGCTCCCGAATCATAGACAGGTTTTAATAAATAGTAATCTTTCATCTCTTTTCCGAAGTCTCTGGAAACAATTTCCTGAACTTTACACACGCCATGTGTACCGTAAACGATCATGTCATTTACTTGAAACATACTTTTCACCCTTTCCATCATAAACTCATCATTCCCAGTTTTCTCCAAAAACATACATGCATATCCCCATATCTAAAATATTTCAGATATACGGTAAAGGAGCCGTCTTTCCTATAAATAAAAAACGCGCTGAACTCAATCGGCTTTCACCTTGCCCAGCACGTTGATAATTATATTATACACTTTTTTACAAAAAATGTCATG
>DVLT01000001.1 GCA_018715345.1 Candidatus Onthocola gallistercoris | reverse complement strand
AGCCCGGCTGTAATGCCTGCAGGTGGGGCACTGGCAGCCCTCTTCAATGGGACGATCGTCCAATTCATACTTGGCGTTGAACAGATTCAGCTTACCATGATTCGTATACACATGGCCGTGTCTGCCGTTTCGGGACGGATAAACACAGTCGAAGAAATCCACCCCCCGGTCCACTGCTTCCAGTATATTTGCCGGCGTCCCTACACCCATAAGATAGGTGGGTTTATCCTGGGGCAGATACGGCACCGTCTCTTCAATGATCCGGTACATCTCTTCATGGGTCTCGCCCACAGCCAACCCTCCCAGGGCATACCCATCCAGATCCATCTCCCTTATCCTCTTGGCATGTTCGATCCGGATATCTCCATAGGTTCCCCCTTGGTTGATGCCGAAAAGCAGCTGATGTGGATTGATGGTATCTTCCAGGCTGTTTAACCGGGCCATCTCTTTCTTACATCGGGCCAGCCATCTTGTGGTCCGATCCACCGACTGGGTCATATACTCCCTTGTGGCCGGATAGGGGGCGCATTCATCAAAAGCCATGGCTATAGTGGAAGCCAGGTTCGACTGGATCTGCATACTCTCTTCCGGGCCCATAAATATACGATGCCCATCGATATGAGACTGGAAGTAAACCCCTTCTTCCTTGATCTTTCTCAGGGAAGTCAGAGAAAAAACCTGAAAGCCTCCGGAATCCGTCAGGATCGGCCGATCCCAGTCCATGAACCGATGCAGCCCGCCTAAGGCTTTCACCACTTTATCCCCCGGGCGCACATGCAGATGATATGTGTTGGACAATTCCACCTGAGTCCCGATCTCTTTTAGATCCACCGTGGACACAGCGCCTTTAATGGCTGCCACAGTTCCCACATTCATAAATACTGGCGTCTGGATCTTCCCATGTACTGTATCCAGTTCGCCCCTCTTTGCACGTCCGTCTGTTGTCAGTAATCTATACATCTCTTCACCTATCCGAAAATATTCAATGACAAAAATGGCGTACGTCTATCCATGCCATTTCCAAATGTCCAATACGACAAGTATACCTTTTTCCTGTTAAATGCGCAACTTAAATTTTGTAAAATACCAAAATATCTTGACGTCCATTTTGAGCTTCTGATATGATTAGTCCGATATCAGACTATACGAAAGGAGTGACTGTATATATGGATGTCCGAAGTCGCAGTTACAACGCTCTTTGGCAGGAAAATAATCACCTATATGAGCAGTGGGCCAGAGCCCACGGTCTGTCCTACAACGAGCTTCTGATCTTGATCTCCCTCGTTGATTCCGATAACGGGTGTTCGCAAAAAGATGTGAGCCGGCAGTGGATGATCCCCAAGCAGACAGTCCATTCCATCTTAAAAAACATGGTCCGTCAAAAACTTGTCTTTTTAGAATCCTCCATAGCCGATAAACGATCCAAGCACATCCGTTTTACCGATGAAGGCCGTCGTTTTGCCGAACAGATCACGGGAGAACTTTTCCGACTGGAGCAAAAGATCTGGGACAGGCTGGGGACAGAACAGACCAAGGCTCTGCTCCATGGCTTGTCTTTGTGTAATCAGTTTATGAAGGAGGAAATCGCCCTTGAACACACGTGATCGTTTTTTCAAATTTGTTATCCCGTCCATGCTGGCCTTTGCCTTGTCCGGTATCTACTCCATTGCCGATGGCTTTTTTGTGGGCAATGCCATCGGCGATCAGGCTCTGGCCGCCATCAATATCGCCTATCCGCTGACCGCCTTTCTCCAAGCTGTGGGAACCGGTATCGGCATGGGCGGCGCTGTGGAATATTCCATCCAAACAGGCAACAATAATCCAAAAGGCGCCGGAAAATATTTCGGTATGTCCGTCATCCTTTTGATCATTGCCGGTATTTTTTTCACCCTCCTATTCTTAGTCGCCGCTCCCGGCGTGCTGGGACTTTTCGGCGCTTCAGGGACCATATTGGAGTTGGCCAGAGAATATATGCTCTATATCAGTTTCGGCGCCATCTTTCAGGTACTTGGCACTGGCCTTGTTCCCCTGATCCGGAACATGGGCGGATCCGTCACCGCTATGGCCGCCATGATCACCGGCTTTCTCACAAATATCCTTTTGGATTATCTGTTTGTCTGGATATTACCCTGGGGTATGATGGGGGCTGCGGTGGCCACCGGCATCGGTCAGCTCATGACCTTTATCGTGTGCGCCGGTTTCTTTCTTGTCCGCAAGGCCAAACCCGTTTTCTGCTTTGGAAAGGATAAATTGCGTCTCATCCGCCGGATACTGCTCATCGGTCTGTCTCCCATGGGCCTGACCTTTTCCCCCAATATCACATTGATCTTGGTCAATAAAAGCGCTTCCGCCGTTGGCGGCGATACGGCGGTCACCTGTTATGCTCTGATCAGCTACCTGTCCTGTATCATCATGCTGCTCCTTCAGGGCATCAGCGATGGCTGTCAGCCACTGATCAGTCTGGCTTGCGGCAAAGGTAATACCCGGGATATACGCGCCGTCCGCAGTATGGCCTATCGTTTTTCCCTGGCTGTTGCTTTTGTGGCCATGGCCGGACTTTTTATCCTTCGCAGACCGGCCATCTCCCTTTTCGGCGCTTCCCCCGGGATCGTGGAAGAAGTGGCAGGCATTCTGCCGATTTTTCTCGTCGGCTATCTTTTTGTCAGCTTTTCCCGTGTATCCACAGCTTATTTTTATGCTGCCGGCCGAAATCTTCCCGCCTATCTCCTCATTTATGGAGAACCATTAATGCTATTTTTATTCCTTTTACTGCTTCCAATGCTCACCGGCGGTATTTTGGGAACCTGGCTGGCTGTCCCCCTGTCCCAGGCGGCGGCTATGCTGCTGGCTGTCATATGCATTCGCCATGATCAAAAAAAACAGCTTCTATCTTCCAAATGATCGAAAAAAGGCGTTCTCCAAACTCGTCTGGAGAACGCCTTTTCTATTTCTTGCTCATATATCCAGTTTACTGTACAGCGTATTTTGCAAGCACGCTTGAAAAATTCGCATTGTCGCCTACAAAATCCACAGTAATGGTATTTCTCGGGTCTAAACTCATCATTCCCAAAATAGATTTTGCATCTAAAGCAATTTTATTAAAGTATACATCGATATCAAAATCACATTTGGATGCGGCTCTCACAAATTCCTTTGCGCCGTCAAGATCATTCAGTCTTATTTGGGTCTGCATAATCACTACCTCCTAACTAAATAAACTTCTAGCTTCCTTTTGGAAATTTAGTATATTTCTACCATAACGTCCTTCATTTGTCAAAATTCCCCCTCTATTGGTCCTACCAAAAAAAATTGGAAACTTTTACCAACTATTGATTTATTTTAATCTTCATTTTTCCAAATACCGGTAGCGATTTTAATCTGTTTATCTGGTTATTTTTATCTCCCGGTTAAATCGTATCATTTTTCTCATCCCTTTTTGTCTATTTTTCACAAAGTTATTTCCGATTCAGTTGCTCATGGCGGATATATCCGTTATAATGGATACCAGTTTTATGTTGAATGATAATGAGGTGATTCTATAATGCATGGTTCCAGTTTTGGCAATCTGTTCCGCATAACCACATGGGGAGAATCCCATGGCAAGGCCATCGGCGTCACTGTGGATGGCTGTCCGGCAGGTCTTGAGCTTTCTGAAGCGGACATCCAGCCCTATCTCAACCGCCGCAAACCGGGTCAGTCTATTTATGCGACCCCACGTAAAGAAGATGATGGGGTGTCCATTCTTTCCGGTATTTTTGAAGGTAAAACAACCGGTACTCCCATATCCATGATCGTACCCAACACTTCTGCCAGAAGCAAAGATTATTCAGATATCGCCGGTTACTACCGGCCCGGTCATGCCGATTACACTTTCGATGCCAAATATGGTTTCCGGGACTACCGGGGCGGCGGCCGGTCCTCCGGCCGGGAAACCATTGGACGCGTAGCCGCCGGCGCCATTGCTGCGAAGGCTTTATCCCGTCTGGGTATCGTCTGTCAGGCCTGGACCCGTTCCATCGGCCCCATATGCCTTTCACAGGACCCGGAAGATTTAAGTGCGTGTATGGATAACCGGCTTTATATGCCGGATCCGGATGCCGCCATCCAGGCAGAAACTCTCCTCACTGAGAAAATGGCCGATCATGATTCTGTTGGCGGGACGATACGCTGCCGGATCAAAGGTGTTCCCGCCGGCATCGGCGATCCAGTATTTGAAAAGCTGGACGCCCGTCTGGCCCATGCCATGATGTCCATCGGCGCTGTCAAAGGTGTGGAGATCGGAGATGGCTTTGACGCCGCCCTTGCCTGCGGTTCCGAAAACAATGATCCATTCTGCATCGTGGATGGAAAGCCTGCTAAACAGTCCAACCATGCCGGCGGCATTTTAGGCGGTATCAGCGATGGTTCGGATATCCTGCTCACTGTTGCCGTAAAACCCACGCCTTCCATTTTCCAGGTCCAACACACCATCGGTAAGAATATGACGGAAATGGATATTCAGATCAAAGGGCGCCACGATCCCATCATCGTTCCGAGAGCGGTGGTGGTGGTGGAATGTATGGCAGCTCTGACTGTCTTTGACGCCTTGCTGGCTAATATGACCGCCCGAATGGACTATGTGGAACAACTGTACAAAAACTGATCGGCGACAGCCTGCCATTCCTATTTTCTCCCTTCAAAACGGGCGCCGGCCGGAGCGATCGAAACAGTTATATCCTGATAAAAAGGCTCTGCCTTCCGGTCAACTTTCAGTTACGGAAGGCAGAGCCTTTAATATTTCATCGTTTTAAGAAAACTTTTTGACAGCAATACAGGTGGGCATCGGTACGTGAACCGGTTGTCTGCTCATATATATATAGCCTTTTTCGTAATTAACGCCAAATGTGGTCAACGAATTGGAATCCTGGTTGACAGTGACAAAATGCTGTTTGTCCGGGAATACATAAATATCCCGTGGGTATACGCCGCTGACCGGGAGAACGCACATCTGTTCCAGCTCTCTGGTCTCCGTGATCTTGAAAATAGCCACGCTGTTATCACCGGAATTGGTCACAAACAGATACTGGTCATCATCTGTGATCTTGAGTGTGACCGCACAGTTCTCACCTGTAAACTTGGCCGGCAGCGTGGACTGCTGACAAAGTTTGCGGAATTTCGGCCCGTTACTGTCATAAGAATATTCGGAAACCATATTGGCATTCTCATGGGTCATGTAAATATATTTATGGTCATTGGAAAAGACGATGTGTCTCGGTCCCGAATCCAATTCGCAACGGATGATATCCCTGAGACGTATCTTACCTGTACTGTGGTCAAAATCATAAACTTTTATCTGATCCATGCCCAGATCCACCGCCATCAGATACTTTTCATCCGGCGTAAATGTGGCGCAGTTCACATGGCAGCGATTGTTTCGGTTGGAGATGACCGTCTGCATACTCTTCATAAATATCTCGTCCGTCACTTCCCCCACAGAACCGTCCTCATTCAGACGGGAAACGGTCAGCTTGCCATCGTAATAGCCGGCGCTTACCAGATAATGATTCTTTTTGTCCGTTCTCAGATAGCACGGACGGAGTCCCTGAATGGAATGTTTGTTGATCAACTCCAGACCGCCGTCCTCCAGGATCCTGAACGCGGCGACTCCTTCATCACAGTCAGAATACAGATACTTACCATCCTGGGAAATGGTAAGAAAAGAGGGATTGTCGATCTCGAAAAATCCTCTTTCTTTAAATACAGCATTCTTGACATCCACATCAAAAATGTAAATACCTTTGCTCTCTCCCCGTGTATATGAACCCACATATGCTACATATTTATCCATTACAAGCGTCCCTCCCGTTATCTTATTTTTACCGGAAAACCAACTTTCTTCTGGACTTTACGCAAAGTCTTTGAGGCAAAATAGCCGGCCTTTTCCGCATTTTCTTTGATGATCTTATCAATATAGTCTTTATCCTTCGACAGCTGGGCATAGCGTTCCTGGAGCGGACGGAGCCCTTCTACGACCGCTTCACCGACAGCCATCTTAAACTCACCGTATCCCTTACCCTCAAATTCTCTGACAGCATCTTCCACCGACCAACCGGTCATGGAAGTATAGATGTCGAGAAGATTTCGTATACCCGGCTTATCTTCGCTGTAAATGATCTCCTTGCCGGAATCGGTCACAGCCCGTTTAAACTTCCTCATGATCGTATCCGGATCGTCCAGAAGGTAGATGCTTCCATTGGGATTCTCATCCGATTTGGACATCTTTTTAGACGGATCCTGAAGGCTCATGATCCTGGCCGCATGTTTGCCGTAATAAGCCTCCGGTATGGTGAACACATCACCATAAATATTATTGAAACGGATGGCAATATCCCGTGTCAGTTCCAGATGCTGTCTTTGGTCATTGCCCACCGGTACCACATCCGCCTGATACAGCAAAATGTCTGCCGCCATCAATACCGGATACGTGAACAGCCCTGCATTGATGTTGTCGGCATGTTTTGCCGCCTTATCTTTAAACTGGGTCATACGGTTTAATTCGCCCATATAGGTGAAACAACTGAGTATCCAGGAAAGTTCCGCATGTCCGCTCACATGGGACTGATAATAAATGCAATTCTTCTCCGGATCCAAACCGGCTGCAATATAAATGGTCAGAAGCTGTCTGGCCCGTCTGCGGAGTTCTGCCGGATCCTGGCGAACGGTGATCGAGTGCATATCCACCACGCTGAAAAAGCACTGATATTCCTCATTCAAACTGACCCAGTTTTTAAGGGCTCCCAGATAGTTGCCCAATGTCAGATTTCCTGTGGCCTGCATTCCGCTGAATAGTGTTTTCTTTCCGTCTAACATAATCGATCTCCCTTTATCTTTCACATATTATCGCATAAGCCCAGTTTATCATACGGGAATGCGACATTCAAGTATAAGCCCTTTCTAAACCTCTGTTTTCGGATCCTCAAATTCCTTCAGCCGACATTCATAGGCCTGGGTAACTTCCTTTTCAAAAGCCAGCCGAGTCTGGTCCGCTCCCATGATGTGGAGCAGATATTTTGTAAATTCCGGATTCAGCACAAGCAGCGGCCCCACCAGATTGGTGCCGAAAAAGTGATCCTTACGATATCCTTCCAGATCCGATCCTTTGTTGATACCTATGCCCCGGAGCGCCTTTGCCAGGCAGCAGTTTTCATCACCGCCATAGGCCATGGTAAACTGGGTCTTACAGCCCACCAACGGTTTTCCCCGAAACTCTCCCAGGAAAAGGCCGTTGAACCGGTGATCCATATCCCGCACCGCATGGTAAGGGATCAAACCCAACCCCGGGATCTTCCGGTTGCCATCTTGAATATGATCGTAAAATACTTCCATGGCGTTACCTGTCATCAAAAAAGGCATGCCCTCATCGATCCGCCTTCGGATCTGCTCCTTCCAAGGCATCAGTTTCCGTATGATCTTTTCCTGCGCTTTTTCACTCATGGCTCCCATATAGACCAGATTGACTTTTTCCTTTAAAAATCGCGGTTCATCCCGCATGGAAGTCTGGATGAATGTGGCTTTTGGCAGGCAGGCTTTCAGATACATGATATTGCCATTGTCACCATACAGGCTGGCATACTCAGGAAATAAAACTTCTATTTTCATTTCTTTTTACCTCCCTTAAGCTTGGCTGTCAGATCGCCTCGGATCTTCTTTACCAGGTGCATGGTCGCCACATCGTATAAAACAAATATTTTGTCCGTTTCACGGATGATCTCATCGGTGATCAGGTCTGCTGCATTGATCCAGTCTTTCTGGACATGGATCTTTTCTTCATCGATGCCGGCCAAAAGCATCCGCACTTTATAGTCCAGATACCTGGGCCCGGCCGAACAAACGGCTTTCACATCATCTCTGTTGAGAAATTCATAATCCGCCTGATAGATCCATGCGATATTTTCTGATGAATCCTTAGCGTCAAACCAGTCGTCGATGACCAGAAGCACAGCCTTTCTGCCCTTCTGTTGACGGATATAATCAAATACCCTTGAACAGGCAATGGGATTTTGTCCTTTAGCCAGGGTAAAGATCAGTTCTTTGCCGCCCACTTTCATGGCGTTAAAACGGCTTTTGACAATCCGGCCTTTTGCGAAACCTTTATCGATGGCTTCTGCATCCAGACCAAATTCTTTCAAGACAGCCACCGTTGTGGACATATTGTATATGTCGGTAATGCTTGTTCCCACCATATGGTAGACTTCTTCCTGGCCTTTATTGATCATGGTCATCCGGGCATTTTTCTTATCCACCCGGACCACATCATAATCCACCTTCGGCGAGCCAAAACCGCAACGGCTGCAATGGGCCCGTCCGATATGATTGTACCGGATAAATTCGTAGTTCAGGGGACTGTCGCATTCCGGGCAGACCACCATATCGTTGATGATATTATCCGTTACAGAAACTTCCCCTTCCTGCCATTCTATACCGAAGTATACCCTTTCGTTATCCGGCTTCAGGTGATTGCTGATCAGGTCATCGCCGTTTAAGACCAGCCTGGTCTTGTCCGGAATGACCCGGTTTAAAATACCTGATATATATTCTGAATGGGCATTTCTTTTATAAGAATCCCGGAAAAGGTTTGTACAGGCCAAAATATCCGGCTGGAGATAGGGATAGATCCTGGGCGAATAGCGCTCATCGATCTCTAAAACTGCCAGATCTTTCTTGGGTTTTCCCCAAAATGTGCTGTTGGCCAAAAGGGCAGTGACGATGCCCTCGCTTAAATTGGCCCCCTCGCTGTTGCTCACAAACTCATATCCATTCTTCTTCAGTACATCACCGATCAGATTGCAGACTGTCGTCTTGCCATTGGTCCCAGTCACACCGATGATCGTTTTCGGTTTTTCGATCTGTCCCAGGAAATCCGGGCAGAGGGTATTGGAAAGCAGACCCGGAAAATGGGTCGCCTTGTGACCGGTCAGCCGCAAAGCCACCGTGGCCATACGGGCTATAAAGATCGTTACATAAAATCGAAGACTCTTTTTCTTCATCTTCTCTCCCCTTACTTACTTTTTCGCCGCGCCCAGCCCGTCTTTCTCTGACCAACTGGCTGTTGGGCCTGCGTCCCATGTCCGTGAAATTCCAAGCCAGGTTTTTAAAACAAGCTTTATTCCTGGTCCGAAATTTCATGGCCGCGCTGCTCATTTATAGAACATTTTACTCTTTCGGGTTGCAAAATTCAACATAAAACTGGTCATGGGCTTGCACTTTTGGCTGTTTTCTTTATAATCATAATCAGTATATGTCAAAAGGGGTTTTTTTAATGGATAAGATCGCAAGTTTTACAATCAATCATTTAAAGCTGCTTCCGGGCATTTATGTTTCCCGTAAAGATCAAGTGGGAGCAGAAGTGATCACCACCTTTGATCTGCGTATGACCCGTCCCAATTTCGAGCCGGTCATGAATACGGCAGAGGTGCATACGATCGAACATCTCGGCGCTACTTTTTTAAGAAATCATCCGGTCTATGGTAAAAAGACTGTTTATTTCGGCCCCATGGGCTGTCGGACAGGCTTCTATCTGGTCCTGGCCGGTGATCTTTCTTCCAAAGATATCGCACCTTTGATCATTGAAATGTATGAGTTTATCCGGGATTTTGAAGGTGAAGTTCCCGGCGCCAGCGCCAGAGACTGCGGCAATTATCTGGACATGAATCTGCCCATGGCCAAATATGTGGCCGACCGATATTTAAATCAGGTCTTATATGTCCTCGATAAAACACATCTAACTTATCCGGAAGATTGATCCATGTATATTTTTTCTCTTTTGTCTGAAAACTAACATCAGACAAAGGAGGCGTTTATATGGATACAAACGAAGGCCGTCCGGTCATTCCCCACTATTTCCCCCGAGTCTCCCATATGACGGATGAACATGGCGGAACCTGTGACGATCCGGAAACTATGATCGTAGATGACCGGCATGAACTGCCTTATATCGGGGATTTCCCCCCGGGAGATGACTATCGGAAACATCAACTCCACTAAAATCAAAAGAGCCATGGCGTCGCGCGACGCAAAAAGGCGGCTTTGGATAAAACCAAAGCCGCTCTTTTTATGGACAAGATCATCCTTCTTTCGTCTCTTCATCCGTCTTTTCCAGTTGTACTGCTTTAAAGATCACAATGCTGTGGCTTTCCAAAAGCCAGCCTTCTTCTCCCTCCGTTTTCTGGGTCATTTCTTCATCGGAAGTATCGATCAGCACAGACCAGGCCATACCGTTTAAAAGGTTGGGCAAATGGAACTGCTCCATCCGATCCGACATATTGTAAGCGATATAGTAAGCTTTCAGACTGCCTTCCCCATCTTTACCCGTGTACATACAGCCAACGCAATTTTTTTCCTGCCCCTCTTCCACAAACCAGGGCTGTTTACCGTGGAAGGAAAAATCCGGATATCCCAAGCCATCCACATCTGCCATTTTGTACGGACGTGCCGGATGGAAAATCAACTCGGATTTTCTCAATGCGATCACTTTTTTGGCAAAATCATACAGCCAGCTTTTACTTTTTAAAAGCTGCCAGTTCAGCCAGGACATCTCATTATCCTGACACCAGGCATTGTTATTGCCGGACTGGCTGTTGGCAAACTCATCCCCCGCATAGACAAGCGGGGTCCCCTGATGGAACAGGTTCAGGATCCACGCATTTTTCAGTTGGCGCATCCGAAGTGTCAAGACCGCCCTTTTCCGGCTCGGTCCTTCAATGCCGCAGTTATAACTGAGGTTGTCTGCTGTCCCATCCCGGTTATCTTCTCCGTTGGCCTCATTGTGCCTGTCATTGTAGGATACCAGATCCATCAATGTAAAACCATTATTGTTTGTCAGATATTGGATGGTCCCGCCTTGCCCCCTTTTCTGGAGCATCTGCCACATCCAGCCGCAGCAGCTGTCCCGATCTCCCCGCAGAAAACGTCTTGCTGTTTCCAGA
Source organism: Candidatus Onthocola gallistercoris (assembly GCA_018715345.1). Lineage (GTDB taxonomy): Bacteria > Bacillota > Clostridia > Lachnospirales > Lachnospiraceae > Frisingicoccus > Frisingicoccus gallistercoris. The sequence continues at coordinate 67,253 of DVLT01000001.1, read as the reverse complement.
TAACCGTTATGATAGACCCCCGTGCGTTCTTCTTTCATGCTCACGGTCATCGGAGATGAAAAACCTTCGCACATGACCCTTACATTGGCCAGAATGGGATCCTGGAGGAGCATATTCACAGGTGATGTGGACTGGCTCAGATGAAATCCGTCCACATGACCGTTTAAAACCCAATATCGGAGGATATCCAACTTTTCCAGATCCGACATGTGATCCGGGAAAAGCACTTCCAAATAAATCTCCATTCCCAGCCTATGGGCCTGCTTTACAAGTTTTTGCAGATCTTCCAGGGTTCCATACTCCGGATGGATCATCTTAAAACGGCCTTCCCCATAGCCCCAATAATTATTCCGTACTTTTTGAGTAGCCCGATCCTTCACCACAGGGTCAAACGCATATACCGGCATCAATTCAATGGCATTCATTCCCAGATCTTTTATATAAGCCAGTTTTTCTGTCACACCGGTGATCTGTCCTTTGTGGGATACTCTTGACGAAGCATGGTTGGTAAAGCCCTTTATATGCAATTTGTATATATACAATTCTTCATAAGGGATCTTCGGCGGGCAGTCCCCTTCCCAGTCGAAAGCACACCTTCGCACTTCGCAGAAAGTCTCTTCGCTGGCACACTTTCCGCTTCGCCCCGTCTGCCATGGATCCGCCGCATATCTGCCATCCACTTGCAGACGATATTGCCAGCATACCGGCCATGCGCCTTCAATGCGGACCGCATACACATCCCCCGTGCAGGCATAAGACGCCATATCCACAGACAACAGCTCTTTTCCGCTGCTATCCCGGATTTCCAGTAATGGAACGCCGCCAGCCGTAACAGACAGATTGACCCAGCCGTCCCCTGTGGTCACACCATAGGGCAACGGCTGCCCTCGATCTATTTTCCACTGTTGTTTTTTCATACATTATCCTCCCAATGCCTTTTGGCAGAATTGTCATCAAGCGGTTACTTTCCTGACACTTTTAGAAGTCACAGTTTTGGATAAAAGATCCGACTCCATATAAGAATATCATACTCTGATTTTCAGGATTATTCTATACCCGAGGTCAAATTTTTCTGTTTTTCAATCTTTTCGGCCAGTTCATTCAGATAAACCCAGCGTTCCATCTTTGTCTCCAGCGCTGCTTCCGTTTCCTCCTTTTCTCGGGTCAATGCCATCAGTTTCCCAGGCTCCGTGGCATGAATCTCCATTTCCTTTTCCAACTCTTCTATCCGTTCTTCCAGCCGGCTGATATCCTCATCTATGGTTTCATATTCTCTTTCTTCCTTATAAGTGAATTTTAGTTTCACCGGCCGACTCTGCTTCCATTCTTTAGCTGCTGTTTTCACCGTCTTTTTCACGGATTCCGACCCATTATCTTGCGCCAGGCTCTCCTGATATTGCCTGGCCGCCAGATAATCGGTATAGCCGCCTTCATACTGTCGAATCCGTCCATTTCCCTCAAAAGCAAACAATCTGTCTGCCACATTGTCCAAAAAATACCGGTCATGGGAGACAACCGCCACAATGCCGGCAAAGTTGTTCAAATAATCTTCCAATATGGTCAATGTGGGAATGTCCAGATTATTCCCCGGTTCATCCAGCAAAAGAACATTGATCTCCTGACAGAGCACACCCAACAGATACAGCCTGCGCTTCTCGCCGCCGGATAATTTGCCGATGGGCGCATACTGCATATCCGGTGTGAACAAAAAGCGTTCCAACATCTGTGATGCGCTGATCCTGCCTTCTGATGTCATCACATAATCTGCTATATCTTTCACATAATCAATGACCCGTTGGGAGTCGTCCATTTGCTGCTCTTCCTGGGCAAAATAACCGATCCGTATCGTTTCGCCCAACTCCACATTTCCAGAATCCGGCGGAAGCAACCCGCCTGCGATTTTCAGCAAGGTGGACTTGCCACAGCCATTTGGTCCGATGATGCCCACTTTCTGATCTTTCAAAAAAATATAGTTAAAGTCATCAATGATCCTCCGGCCATTATAGCTTTTGCTCACGTGCTGTAGCTCAATGGTCTTTCGTCCCATCCGGGTATGGACCGAATCCAGTATCACCGTCTGATCCTGCGCCGGGGCTTTGCCTTTTTTTAAAGCTTCCAGCCGTTCCAACCGAGCTTTTTGCTTCGTACTCCGGGCCCGGCATCCCCGTTTCGCCCATTCCATCTCCATCCGGAGCAAACTTTGCCGTTTCCGCTCAGAAGCCAATTCCATTTCTTCCCTCTCTGCTTTTAATTCCAAAAATCCGGAATAATTGGCCTCATAACTGTAAACCTTCCCGTGGCTGATCTCCAATATCCGATTTGTCACTTTATCCAGGAAATACCTATCGTGGGTGACCATCAGTATGGTCCCTCTATATGCTCTCAGCACGGATTCCAGCCAGTCGATCATCGCCTGATCCAGATGATTGGTGGGTTCGTCCAGTATCAGCATATCCGATTCTGCTGATAAAACCTTTGCCAGCGCCACCTTCCTGCGCTGTCCTCCAGACAACTGATCCAGTGACGCATCCATATCCTCCATACCCAGCTGGCGGAGCTGACTTTCCACTTCCCACTCTGACACTTCTCCATCCTGTATGTAAGAGCGGATCGTGGAACAGGCGCCAAAAGAAGGGGTTTGGGGCAGGTAGGCGATCTTCAGTCCGTTTTTCCGGACGATCTGTCCCTCATCCGCCGTTTCTTCCCCCACAGCCATGCGCAGCAATGTGGACTTTCCTGTTCCATTGATGCCAACGATGCCGATTTTGTCCTGTTCCTGAATGCCAAAGGATGCATCTTCAAAAATGTGCTTGTCTCCATAGGTTTTATATATGTGTTCTATATTTAATACGTTCATCTGATACCTCCCGTCTTAGTTTTCCCGGATTATTATAGCATTTCTTTTCCCTGGCGTACATCTGTACTTGCAAAATTCATCTATCCATGTATAATAATGGAGGTAATTCTTAATCCGCACATTTGATATAAGGAGTTATGTATGATAAGTGCAAACAACATCACGCTGCGAATCGGAAAAAAAGCATTATTTGAAGATGTGAACATCAAATTTACCAACGGAAATTGTTATGGTCTGATCGGCGCCAATGGAGCTGGAAAATCCACTTTTCTTAAAATTTTGTCCGGCGCTCTGGAACCGACCCAGGGAAGCATCACCATGAATCAGGGTGAGCGGTTGTCTGTACTGGAGCAGGATCATTATAAATATGATGATTTTACCGTACTGGATACGGTCATTATGGGAAATGCCCGTCTCTATGAGATCATGAAAGAAAAAGACGCTATATATATGAAGGAAGATTTCACGGAAGAAGACGGGATCCGTGCCAGCGAACTGGAAGCCGAGTTCGCAGAAATGGACGGTTGGGAAGCGGAAAGTGACGCTGCCATTTTGTTAAATGGTCTCGGTGTTGAAACCGAACTCCACTCCGCCATGATGAATGAACTGACCGGCAGTCAGAAAGTCAAAGTCCTGCTGGCAAGGGCTCTGTTCGGCAATCCGGATGTTCTGCTCCTGGACGAGCCCACCAACCATTTGGACCTGGATGCCATCGCCTGGCTGGAAGAATTTCTGATCAACTTTGAGAACACAGTCATCGTGGTTTCCCATGACCGTTACTTCCTGAACAAAGTCTGCACCCATATTGCGGATATCGACTATGGCAAGATCCAGCTTTATGCCGGCAATTATGATTTTTGGTACGAATCCAGCCAGCTGATGATCCGTCAGATGAAGGAAGCCAACAAGAAAAAAGAAGAAAAGATCAAAGAACTGCAGGAATTTATCCAACGCTTCAGCGCCAACGCATCCAAGTCCCGTCAGGCCACTTCCCGTAAGCGGGCTCTGGAAAAGATCGAATTAGATGATATCCGCCCGTCCAGTCGCCGGTATCCCTATATTGATTTTAAGCCCAACCGGGAGATCGGCAATGAAGTGCTGACAGTGGATGGCATCAGCAAAACCATCGATGGCGTAAAAGTATTGGATCACATTTCCTTCACATTGGCCCATAATGATAAAGTGGCTTTTGTCGGCCCCAATGTCCAGGCCACGACCGCTTTGTTTAAAATACTTGCCGGGGAAATGGAACCGGATGAGGGCAGCTATAAATGGGGTGTGACCACATCCCAGGCTTATTTCCCGAAGGATAACACAAAGGAATTTGACAGTGACGACACCATCGTGGACTGGATGATGCCCTATTCTCCTGAAAAAGATGTGACTTACGTGCGGGGTTTCCTGGGCCGTATGCTTTTTTCAGGTGATGACGGTCTAAAGCATGTGAATGTTCTTTCCGGAGGCGAACGGGTTCGCTGTATGCTCTCCCGCATGATGATGTCCGGCGCCAACACGATGATCTTGGATGAGCCCACCAACCATCTGGATATGGAATCCATCACGGCCTTAAACAATGCTTTGATCAAATATCCCGGGGTTCTTCTGTTTGCTTCCCAGGATCACCAGTTTGTCCAGACAACAGCCAACCGGATCATGGAGCTGACCGCTTCCGGTCTGATCGACAAACAGTGTACTTATGATGAATATCTGGAAAATGATGAATTGGCCCGCAAACGTCAGATCATGAATATGGATGATGCTCTGGCCGATGATCAGGACTGATCCTAAACGAGTTTTCTTCATAAAAGAACGGCATAGCTCCTGCTATGCCGTTCTCTTATTCTTCCTGCACATGCCATAAGCCCCTTTTTCAGGCTTTTAGCTGCAGTTATTTGTTTTTAGATTTTTGTCCTTTGTTCATCACACCTGCAACGACCATCACTGCAACCGCTGCGATCATGATACCCACGATGATCCGAATGTCGATCATCGTATCACCTGTCTGGACCGTTACCGGCCTTACATCTTTCTGAGTCGATCCGGCCTGTGTATTCCCGGATGAAGAAGCTACGCTCTGCTTCACCTCGCGCGCCTGGCTCCACAGGGCATTGTAATCTGTCTTATTGCCGCCATTGGCTTCTGTCATCATGGCATTGACTGCCAGCTTGCCGTCATTGGTCAGATCATTCCAAGCAGTCACGCCAGACATGATCTTTTCGTAATTGTCCGCATTAGCTGTCAGATAGATATTGCCATTGGCGTCTTTAAGGTATGTATCGACAAATGTTTCTGCTTCTGCTTTTGCAGATGCTTCCGCTGCTTGAGCCATTGTCTGGATCGCTGCCATCGCATCGGTACCCTTCTTCTGTTCGGCGGCTACCGCATCTGCATCCGCTGCATTATCAATGGCTGCCACGGCGGCATTGTAAGCGCTTTCAAGGGCTGCCCAGTTGTCATCACTGTAATCCGCTTTTTTATAACCGTCCTTTGCTGTCAATAATGCGGCTTTGGCATCATTTTGGGCTGTCTGGAGTGCATTGTCTGCGCTGGCTGTCCTTGTCACATCGCTTTCCCCTGAAATCGGCGCTATGCCGTCATTGGCTTCTGAAACCGGAACAGTCTGTTCCGGCAGGGTTGTAGCTGCAACACTTTCTGTCTCCGGCACGGACTCTGTCTCTGTCTTAGACTCTTCCGATCCGGATTCTTCTGTCTTGGATTCTTCTGTATTCGTTTCTTCTGTTTTTGTCTCATCGGAAGATTCACCGGTTGTTCCGTCTCCACTTTCCGGTGTGGATCCTCCTGTGTTCAATGGCTGTATACCAGCCAAAGCTGTCAGCGCTGCTTCGGATGCTTCCGTCACTTTCTCGATGTCTGTGGCATCCTCAATGGCTTTCTGGCCATCTGCAAGAGCCTGCTTCATCAACTTCCAGTTTTCTTCACTGTAGTTGTCCTTGCTGTATCCGGCAAAAGCTTCTTCCAGTTTCGTCTTGGCCTCTGTCTTTTTATCTGCCAAGGCCTTCATGGTGTCATAATCGGTCCTGGCTTTGGTCAACTCAGTATAGTTGGTCACATAAGCCTTTTCCGCATCCGGAAGCTGGGCATACAGTCCCTCTGCCGCCGAAATCGCATCATTGCTGTCCAGTGTCACTGTACCGATAGCCTGAATCGCAGCTGATACATCGGAAGCTAAAAGTACAGCCTCTGTTGTTTTGGCGTCTTTATGCCACTTGCCATCATCCATGTTAAAAAATGGGGTTGTGATCGTTCCCGCCAGCGTCTGACGCGCGATGGAATTATCCCAAAGCAAAACAGGCGACTTGCCGTCCGCTTTGATCAGGCGGATATTCATGGATTCCAATACATCCTTTGTACCTTTCAGCGTGATCGTGGCATTGCCATCCTGATCTGCTGTCAACGTATATAAGGCGCCGTCTTTCCACTCCTCCGGCAAAGTCATGCTGCCCGTCCAAGCATTATCTGCCACCGCGCCGTTGACATAGGCCAGCCAATCTCCGGCCTTTGTATCTTTTGCCGGTTTTATGGTCAAAGTCAACGACTTTTCTTCATCCTGGGCATGGACACGTACTGCCGGACCGGTCACCGCTGTCAACACAAACACACATAACAGCATCATCGCCAACAGGCGTCTGCTCATCTTAGACATATATTTACATCTCCCTTCTTTTCAAAGAAATCTTTTACAAGACTTTTCTTTTATCCCATTTTACAATTTTTTCGCCTGCTTTACAATGTGTTTTACCGATTTTTTTGTAATAATTTCTTAAAATTTTCCGTCTTTTCCTTAACATCTATCGGCTTCCTGTTATTTATATGCGCCTTGTGTTTCCCTCATTCTTGACGGATAGCCAAAGCCATTTCCCGCCGCTTTACCTGCATTTTTTCAAAAAGCAGCCCCCGGCCTGATGTCTATGCTCCATCCAAAGTCTCTGGTCCGGGGGCTGTCTTACTTTAAAATTCCTTCTTTTCATAAATCCGGCAACTGATCATATAAGATATGCCAAACAGGATAAAGGTGACGAGCACCACTGCCGCCAGGATAAACAGGGGATTGATGCCTGCCAGCAAAGCCCCCAGATCGATCCTGTCCAGATCCACCAAATGACTGATCAAAAAAATCGCGGCCACTGGTATCAATACGATAAGAATGATGATCATCCGGGCTCTTTCCGCCCCGAATTTAAAGGAAAACGGAAGCAAAACGCTGCAAAATAACAATCCGTAGATCAAAATGATGGCCAATGACAGTCCGTCCGCCATCCAGCCTTGCATATCTGTGCTCTCTCCCATTCGGAAACGGATGACCACTGTCATGATCCCACTAAGTATAAAGGCTGACCCGATGGTGATCAGTACCATGACATATTTGGCTGCCACCAGATCTTTCCGCCCAATGGGCATTGTCAGCGCGTAGCGATCCCAATGACTGGACTCATCCAGCGAAAATGCCGTCACCGGCATCATGCACAGGTATAATGTGACCAGTCCCTGACTATAAGCAGAACTGCCGATAACAAAACCGATAAAAGCAAACATCAAAAGTGTCAGGATATATTGCTTTGCATAAGCTTTCAGATTATATAAATCCTTTAAAATCAGACCTTTCATATCTTCTCTCCCCTTGCTTCAAATAAAAGAATTTCTTCGATGGAAGCTGCGTCCATGAAAATCTCCGGAAAACGCTGCGCAAACTTTTCTTTTGACCGGATCAGCACATCCACTCCGAACTTATTCCTGCGCATGCCCACCACATATTCTTTTGGAATCCGGGTCAACTGTCGGTCATCGCAATGGGCCACGCCGTATTCTTCCATCATCAGATCTTTCTCTCCACTTAAAATGATCCTTCCATTATTGATAAAGGTGATATAATCCGCCACCTTTTCCAGATCGCTGGTGATATGGGACGATATAAATACGGTATGCTCTTCATCCTGGATAAAATCCAGGAACAGATCCAGTATCTCATCCCTCACCAATGGGTCCAGTCCGCTGGTCGCTTCGTCCAACACAAGTAATTTTGGATGATGGGCAAGCGCCGCGGCAATAGAAAGTTTCATCTTCATGCCTCGGGAAAACTCTTTCACCTTCTTATCTACAGGTATGGCAAATTTCTTCATATATGCCTGGAACAGTTCCGCGTCCCATCGGGTGTATATACGACCCATGAAACGGGAAATCTCTCCCGCATTCAGTCCATCAGGAAAACAGGATTCATCAAACACGACTCCCACATCTTCCCGTATTGCCTTTCCCTCCGACGTATAGTCTTTTCCAAAGATCTTGATCGTCCCTTTATCCGGTCGGATCAAACCAAGCAAAGACTTGATCGTTGTTGTTTTACCGGCGCCATTGGCTCCTACAAATCCCATGATACAACCGCTGGGGACGGAAATGTCCACATCCTCCAGATCAAATCCCGGATAATGTTTTGTCAATCCTTTGATCTCTATAGCATGATCCATCATATATCCTCCTCATACAATCCTTTCAAAACTCCAACCAGTTCCTCCAGTGACAGGCCACTCTGCTTTCCCCACAAAACCGCTTCCGTCAAATGCTCTTCCACTTTCTTCAACTGTTCTTCTTTCACGATTTCATGATTCAAGTCTGAAACAAAACTTCCTTTGCCTACAACCGTTGTGATAAAACCTTCTCTTTCCAATTCCTCATATGCCCTTTTTGTGGTGATCACACTGATACGCAGTTCTTTTGCCAGCAAACGCATGGAAGGCAGCGGAGCGCCGCTTTCAAGTTCACCACTCATGATCAGTTGCTTGATCTGGACCACGATCTGTTCATAGATAGGCTGGCCGCTGGAATTGCTTATATATATATTCACAAAGGTATCCCTCCTTTATAATCTTTATATAGTGTATATCTTTTATATATACACTATACTATGTATATATAATATTGTCAATAGGTATTCCCCTTATATTAAAAATATTTTTTAGGAAACTGTTCAAAAATTTCCATCGGCATACATCGGGATTACCATTGTAATTTTCTGTAAAATTCGATATACTGTGCTCATATGTTTATATGATTAGGAGGTTTTAACATGACTGTAGCCAATGATGCCATCACCATGATGGGGATTGCCGCTGTCCTGTGCATACTGATCCCGATCACGGCAGTGATATGGTTTAAAAAGCGGACAGACTGTCGGATACTACCGGTATTTTTCGGCGCTCTAGGATTCTTTATCTTTGCCCTGATGCTGGAGCCGGTATGCCATCAGTTTTTCCTGAACCCAAACACTTCTATTGGTCAGACTGTTCTGGGGACTCCGCTTCTCTACGCTGTTTACGGCGGTCTGGCCGCTGGTATATTTGAAGAAACCGGCAGGCTGATCATTTTCAAATTCACAATGAATGCTTACTCCGACCGGAAATACGCAGTCGTTTACGGTATCGGTCACGGCGGACTGGAAATGATTCTTTTAGGCGCTCTGAATATGGGTTCCACCTTATTGATCGCCATGAGTCTGAACAGCATCGGTCTGGAAAATTATCTGGCCCAAGGTACGGCTGCCGGCATTGACGCTGAGGCTTTGGAACTGACACTTACCAGTCTGGCTTCCACACCCGCTTCCCTTTATGCGCTTTCTTTCCTGGAACGGATCGCGGCATTCATCCTTCAGATCAGTCTTTCCGTCTTTGTCTTTAAGGCGGTACGGGAGAAAAAATGGCTGTTCTATCCTCTGGCCATCCTTCTCCACATGATGATCAATACCATTGCCGGTCTTTATCAGATGGGCGTTCTCTCGTTGCTTATCTGCGAACTTATCGTTGTTGTCTACAGCATCGTTGTCGCCGTATTTGCATTCAGAGAATATAAAAAAATGACCGGGGCGCCCTATACCCCGGCCACTCAGAGCTGATAAGCATCTGTTTGACAAAAAACTGCCCCGACAAAAAAGCGGGGCAGTTTTTATTTCCCATATTCCGTTTTTCTTTTACCTTTAATCAACTGCCAAAGGTATCTTGTCTGTCAGTTTTTTCCGTATTTGATCGCTTTGACCGGGCAGGCATCCACACATTCCATGCAATAAGTACATTGCTTTCCCCAAACCGGTCTGCCATTTACAATCGAAATATTGTTCAGCGGACAACTGATCACACAGCGTCCGCAGTGCATACACGTCTCTGTCGCGTAGAACTCATCCGTGTTCAGATTCTTCGGCTTACGCAGTTCAGACAGCTTCCATTTAAAACGTTTTCTCGGAGAAACTTCCGTCAACGATTTTCTCCGCCGAATACGGTCTGCCAGATAGGCGATCTGTTCCGTGCATTCACTATCGTTCTCTTCTTCTTTCTTTTCAATCTCATCGCCGTGCAGCGCGGCATCCTTCTTTGAACTTATGATTGCTCCAAAACCCATGTAATTTAAACGTTTGTGCCAACACAGTCTTCGGAAATAATTTTCGCTGAAAGGCGGCACTTCCGAATATGCGCACACAAAATAAACAAAGCGGTTTCCTGTAAAAATAGCACGCTTTATGTAGTCCTGTACCACATTCGGGATCTGACCGGCATATACCGGTACGATAAACACGATCGGCCGTGTATTGCTTATGACCGTATAGTCCCTCGAATCCATTTTTTCGCTCAGGTCGACCAGATCATCCCCAACAACCTTTGCGATCTGCTCGGCAATGTATTGATTACTGCCAGCGCCACTAAAATAAAAGATCATATCCAACGCCCCCTTGATTTACTATAATAATAGTCTATATCAGCAAAATAAACAAGTCTGCAACTCAAAATCTACATTATTATATGCAAAAAGGCGGTCGGGATACCCTTCCGGTATTCCCTTGTAATGTCCGCTGATGCTTTCATCCATCTCCAGACCTGCTTTTCAGACAATTCCGGTCTTTTCTTCCACATCTCTGAGCGCCAGTATCGTTTTGGAGATCAGATCATCCAATGTCCATCCCAGCATCTCTGCGCCTTGGATGATGACTTCTCGGGAACATCCAGCGGCAAATTTAGGTGTCTTGAACTTCTTTTTGACAGACTTCAATTCCAGATCCATCGTACTTTTTGATGGACGCATGATCGCTGCCGCTCCGATCAATCCTGTCAGTTCATCCACAGCAAAAAGGACTTTTTCCATCTCATGTTCCGGTTTAACATCCACCACCAGTCCATAACCATGGCTGGCCGTGGCGTGGATCAGACGTTCATCCAGTCCCCTATCTCGCATGATCTCCTGGCTTTTGACACAATGCTGATCCGGATACTGTTCAAAATCCAAGTCATGGAGCATGCCTACGATCCCCCAAAATTCTTCTTCATCTCCATATCCCAACTCTCTTGCGAAATAACGCATCGCGCCTTCCACGACCCGGGCATGTTTCTGATGAAATTCTTCTTTGTTAAACTCCGTCAACAGTTCCCATGCTTCTTCCCTTGATGGTATTTTACCCATATCCACTCGCCTGCTTTCATGATAGTGTCTTTTATCATCCGGGCCGGCATCCCTATACAGGTATGCCGGCCCGTTTTTTCCATTCAATTAATCCATTGGCACGACAGCGCCTTCAAAATTATCGTTGATAAACTGTTTGATCTCATCGCTTTTAAGGACTTCCACCAAAGTCTTTATCTCTTCTCTGTTCTCATCGCCTTCACGGACAGCGATCACATTGGCATATGTCTGAGCCGTTTCAGAATCGGATGTTTCCTGTGCCAACGCATCAGAAACCTGTAAACCGCCCAACAATGCATAATTACCATTCAGTACCATAAAGTCCACCTCAGATGCCACTCTGGATACCTGAGCCGCTTCCAACTCGATGATCTCCACATTATGGGGGTTGTCCTCAATGTCCATCTTGGTCGCCGTCAGGCCGGCGTCATCCCTCAATGTGATCACACCGTTGGCTTCCAGCAAAAGCAGCGCTCTTGCTTCGTTGGTCGTATCATTCGGTACAGCGATCTGGGCGCCGTCGGGAATATTGGACAGATCATCTGAAAGGCCAGCGTAAATACCCAGTGGTTCATAATGGATGGATCCGGCAGATACCAGATTCGTTCCCTGTTCCTCGTTGAAGTTCTCCAGATAAGCCACATGCTGGAAATAGTTGGCATCCACATCGCCTTGATCTGTCACCAGGTTCGGCTGAACATAGTCGGTATACTCCACCACTTCCAGCTCAATGCCTTTCTCCGCCAGAAGATCCTTTGCCGCATTCAGTATTTCCGCATGGGGTGTGGGTGATGCGGCCACCGTCAGTTTTGTCGTTTCACCAGAACCGGCATCCGTGCTCTCAGTTCCGGAACCATTCGCTTCAGACGCAGCCTGGGTCTCCCCCGTTGTCTCGGCAGAACCGCTGCTGCAGGCAGTCAGGCTGGCGGCAAAAATGGCGCCGGCCATCAGAACAGCAAATATTTTTTTCATTCTCTTCTCCTCCATTTTATTATTATTCTCTTATCCTTTTATCTGTCTTTTTAGATATCTTCATTCCCACAAATTGAATGATCTGGAACAGGATGATCAGAAGGATCACGGTCATCCATAAAATATCCGGCTGCCAGCGGTTATACCCATAACGTATGGCTATATCGCCCAGGCCACCGGCGCCGATGGCGCCGGCCATGGCCGAATATCCAAAAATCGTTCCTGTGGAAATCGTGGCGCCCACGATCAGGGATGTCTTTGCCTCTGGAATGAGCACCTTCAGGATGATCGTCTTTAATGAAGCGCCCATACTCAAAGCCGCTTCGATCACTCCGCTGCTCACTTCCAAAAGGGAGGACTCGATCATACGGGCCACATAGGGCGCAGCAGCGATCGTCAGCGGAACAATGGCCGCTGTGGGACCATAGCTTCGTCCGGCGATTGCCCGGGTCAATGGCGTCACAACAAGCATCAGGATCAGAAAAGGAACAGACCTTAAAATATTGACAACCGCATCCACCACCCCATGCAGGATAGGTATGGGACGCAGTCCACCTTTGCGGCACACGACCAGCAGTACCGCCACCGGAAAGCCGATGATATAAGCAAACAGAGTGGAAAACAGAGTCATACGCAATGTATCCACGATACCTTCCAATAGCATATTGATAATATCAGAACTCAGCATATGTCTCCAACTCCTCCACTTTCAGATTTTGGTTTCTCAGGTAATAGATGACCTTATCTCCCTGCATCCTGTCCTCGGGAAGCTGAAGGATCATCTGTCCATAGGCCTTGCCGTCAATATCTTTCGTATCGGCAAACATGATATTGACCGCCACTTTACACTCCATGATCAGATTGGCGATCACCGGTTCATATGATGACTTGCCATCGAATACGATGCGGATACATCTTTGCCCGATATCGGTGGCTCCGCCTGCATTTTTCTGATAAATGAGCTTTTTCGCTGTACGGGACTCCGGCTGGGAGAAGATCTTTTCCACTGTACCGGTTTCGACCAGTTCCCCATTGTCAATGATGGCCACATGGCTGCATATACTTTCCACCACGCTCATCTCATGTGTGATGATCACAATGGTGATGCCAAATTTCTGATTGATCTCCCTAAGCAGCTTCAAAATAGACTGGGTAGTGGTGGGATCCAGCGCGCTGGTCGCCTCATCACAAAGGATGATCTTGGGATTCGTAGCCAGCGCCCGGGCAATGGCCACCCTTTGCTGCTGACCGCCGGACAACTGGGAGGGATACATATTCTGCCGATCCTTCAGATCTACGATTTCCAGAAGTTCATCGATCCGCTTTTCAATATCCTCTTTTTTCATGCCCGCGATCTCCATGGAAAACGCGATATTCTTCCGGACATTTCTCTGGGCCAACAGATTAAAATGCTGGAAGATCATGGCCACCTGCTGCCGCTCCTTTCGGAGCTGCTTATCGTTCATATCGGCCAGATTGCGGCCTTCGATATAAACGGAGCCGGCGCTGGGCCGTTCCAGAAAATTTATACAGCGGATCAAGGTACTCTTCCCTGCGCCGCTCATGCCAATGATCCCGAAAATATCTCCCTTTTGGATCTCCAGGTTGATATCTTTCAGGGCATATACCGTTTGATTTTTGCTTACGAACGTCTTATCCAGATGTTCCAGTTTTATCATAGGTTCCATCTCTTCACCCCTTCTTAATGAAAAAGTACTCTAACATCCTGTGTTAAAGTACTTTTTATCAGCCAATATAAATTACTTCAGCAAAAGACGGTCTGCTTCAGGCAGGCCGTACCATTCGGGACATCTGCGCCGCCCGCATATACAAAAGCATCATCATAGCTTCCATCACCTGTCGGCATACTTCCACGCTGTACAGGCAATCGGTTTCATGTTTGCCCTCCATCGTCTGCAGATAATGTTCGTGACATCTGCGGATAAAAGCGCATATATCGTCAACGGATGTGAGGCGCTCCCGTATGATGGGCTGCTGTCCCACATATCCTCTGTTCATATAATCCTTCATGGCATATTTCAGCACTTTTTCATACCGGATATGCTCCCGCATGGTTCCGGCAAATATTCTATTGTGGGGAAATGTGAAATAATCGGCAATATAATGGGTGATCACACCCATATCCTTGCACCGCATCATGGAAAGACGGCTTCTGCCGTCATATTCCTCCACAACTTTACGCATCTTTTTTTCCAGTATATCAAAAGTCGTATCAATCTGATGTTTTTTTGTAACAAAGCTTGGAACCAGATCCGGAAGTATACTGCCCAGCCTGAATGCGCGGCCATATACAAAGAACTGATCATCCTGCATATCTGTCAGCATATGATGGGCCAATGACATATGTGTCTTTTTCCTCATATAAAATCTCCCTCCTAAAGATTCTCCATCCAAACCTAGAACATATTGTACAATGATTTTTCCCCGAATACAAGGGGAAAAGTGAGATTTCCTCTTATTTCTTGACAACTGCATATACATAAGATAGAATCTTTATCAATAATATTTTTTATAGGAGATGATTTTTTTGGATTCCACATTGGCGGTGCAGCTCATTGTTCTCGTCATCCTGATCATGCTGTCTGCCTTTTTCTCATCGGCCGAGACAGCCTTCATGACAGTCAATAAGATCCGCATCCGGAACTTTGAAGAAAAGGGCCGTAAGAATGCTTCTAAGATCCGTAAACTGATCGACAATCCCCAGAAACTGCTCAGCGCCGTACTGATCGGCAACAACATTGTCAATCTTTCAGCTTCTTCTCTGATGACCATAGCCGTCACACGGCTTTTGACGAATCTGGGTATTGGAGATAAAGTGGCCACAGGCGTCAGCATCACCACCGGTATACTGACACTGATCATCCTGATCTTTGGTGAAGTCACCCCTAAAAATCTGGCCACCCGCCGGGCGGAGAAGCTTTGCTTCCTTTATGTGCATCCCATATACGCGCTGACGATCCTTTTCACTCCCATCGCCTTTATCATCAATTCCATATCCAATGGACTCATGTTTCTTTTAGGTATGCGAAAAGACGATCGGGAAAGTACGATGACCGAAAGCGAACTGCGTACCATCATCAATGTGAGCCACGAAGAAGGCGTGATTGAAAATGAAGAAAAAGAGATGATCAGCAATGTGGTGGATTTCGGTGATTCCATGGCCAAAGATGTGATGATCCCCCGCATCGATGTTTCTTTCGTTCCATCCACTGCTTCCTATAAAGAAGTTTTCAACGCGTTTAAACAGGATATGTACAGCCGGATGCCGGTATATGAAGAGAGCAAAGACAATGTGATCGGGATCTTGAATCTGAAAGACTTCTTCACGTATGAAGGCCGGCCCGAAGATTTCCGCATATCCGACTATCTGCGTAAGCCTTTTTTCACCTATGAATACCAGAAAACATCTGAACTTTTAGTGCAGATGAAAACAGAGTCTTTCAATTTTGCCATTGTTCTGGATGAATACGGCGCCACGTCCGGTATCATCACTCTGGAAGATCTTCTGGAAGAAATCGTGGGCGAGATCCGCGATGAATACGATGTGGATGAGGAAGATGAGATCATACAGCTCCGGGACGGAGAATATATGGTGGACGGCGGCACAAAGCTGGAAGATATCAACGAAGCTTTCGGCTGTCATATCGAATCCGATGACTATGACTCCATAGCCGGACATATTATCAACGTCCTGGAGCATATTCCCGCTGAAGGGGAACAGATCCGGGATGGGCATATCCGTTTTGTTGTGGAAGCCATGGACAAAAACCGGATCGATAAGATCCATGTCTATCTGGAACCTTCATCGGATGAAGCCTGACCGGCTCCGGCAAATATCTGTTCATCCAGGCGGTGGAGCCGCTTGATAACCGCTGTCCGTCGGATGCCCGCTCGTGCAAGCACGGCGGTCGCCTTCCGAGCGTATCGCGCAAAATATTATCGCCGCTGATATCAGCGGCGATTTTTTTTGTTCCGGCAGAGAATCCCGCAAAGCAGGATTCTTTCTTAATTTGAAAAAAATATTATGGTTCCTTCTCCTCCATTGGCATCAATCGGGGTTTTACTTCCTCCTCCGGCTTTACGCTTTTTTTCCGGTTAACCGGGTACATGGCCGCTTTTGAAGAATAGTCCAGCACTTCGGTAAAAATGTCCACATATTCCCTAGGCACCTCTTTCAGCATTTCTGATACCTGACTGATCCAGTGTTCATAGGCTTCTTTCGCATAATCGTCATAGATCTTCCTTCCAAGAGGGCTTACAAGGACGATCACCGCCTTCCGGTTATTTTCCAGATGATATTTTTCCAGGAGTCCCAGTTTTGTCAGTTTAAACACCAGATTGGTGAAGCTGCTGGCAGAAATCCCCAGTCTTTTTGATATCTCCTGCATATTCTGATGGTTTTCCTCATTCTCAAGCAAATATTCGATCACCTGCATCTCCGATGCCGACAGATCAAAACCTTCCGTTCTCGGACAGGCGATCTTATATGTACGCGCATAGGAATTGCCGAATAATATCAGTTTCTCTATAAATTTCCGATGTTCACCAAACCATTTCAGTTCCAACTTTTAAACCTCCAATTTTTTAGGTCCTCATTTTCCGGTCCGGCTTTTCCAGTCTTTCAGCGTTCCGGACTCACATAATGTTGTTATTATATCTTATTTTTTCCCTTGCCGCAACAACCGGCCTCTTCCTTCAACAATATAGACAATTTTTATCCTCTTTTTTCGTCTGTTTGTCTATTGCGCATATTTTTATTTAAGTTTAAAATTATTTTAATTTAGTATATAAATTATTTTCATTTATATCAAAAATCATTTATATACTGATGATACTTAATCCATTTATCATTTCAGAGGAGGTTTACTATGAAAAAATCCAGGAAACTTTGGCTGCTGCCTCTCATTTTATCCGCCTGCATCCTATTGCTCAGTTTTTTTGCCGGACAAGTCCAAAGCAGCTTCGGGCAGGTCACTGTACGTGATATCCAGTATGTCAATTCCGATGGCGCTTTACAGCGGGGACTCCTTTACATCCCCGATACGGCCACCAGCCAATCGCCGGCTCCTGCCATTGTCTGCTGCCACGGTAACAACAATACGGCAGAAATGCAGGATCTTAATGCCATCGAACTATCCCGCCGGGGTTATGTGGTCCTGGCAGTGGATTCCTATCGTCAGGGCCTGTCCGGGACGCCGGAAGATGAATCCGCCGCCATTGGAGAGGGTGCCTATGCGGCTCTCCAGTATATCGGTTCACTCCCCTTTGTGGATACAGACAATATTGGAATGGTGGGACATTCCAAAGGGGCCATGGGACTGACCTTAGCCGCCCAGGCTGCATGGACGGCCCATGAAAGCGACCCTTCCGTTATCGTTCCCAAGGCGATCGCCCCAGCCGGTGTTCTTATGCTTGGTATGGATGATACCACCCCGTTTTTGACAGCGCCCATAAATATGTGTGTCATCAATGCGGACCACGATGAATTTCTCGGCAACATTTATCCGACCCTGAAGGGAAAAGACTTTAATACATTGCCTATTGTCCGGACTGTATTTGGTTTTACCCCGGAATATGATGTCTGGTATGAAACAGGCAATGACCAGCCCCTGGACAGAAACGGCGCCATTTCAGCGGGAAAGGAAGGTACGCTCAAATGTATCGTGGAAGCGGATACCACCCATCCCGGACTTCACTTCTCCATCGATGTCACCTCCCGCATTGTTGACTTTTTCGACATTACCCTCCGTGACGGCGCCCAGACCATTGCTCCGGATCAGCAGATCTGGTATTGGAAACAGATCAGTACAGGCATCGCCCTCCTTTTATTCGTATGCCTGCCCATCGCCTTTGGCCGCCTCCTGTTAAACACTGGATTCTTCCAGAAGATCGTCGTTAAGGAGCCTTCATCCTATTCTGTCATCCGGACTTCCAAAGAGAAAAGCCGCTATATACTCCTTTGCCTTCTCGGACTGATCCCGGCTCCGGCCCTTTATCTGCTGTGCATGAACAAATTGGGAGCCTTTGTCAATAATATCTTTCCACTGGAACATGCGAATGGATTTCTCATCCTGAATGTTGTCATTGGCGCTTGCCTGCTTCTGATCTTCTTTGCCTGCTATCAACTGATCTATAAAAAGCAGGGTGCCTCCTTCGACAATATGGGAATCAAAGTATCTGCAGGAAAAGCGGGACGCGGACTGTTGCTGGCTTTGTCCCTGTTTGCCATCTGCCTGCTGTTCATCCGGTTCATCGATATCTTTTTCAAAGTGGATTTCCGGTTTTGGATCCTCAGTTTTTGTCGGATGACGCCGGCCAAATGGGCCATTTACCTTCGCTACCTGCCCTCTTATCTGATCTTCTTTGCCGCCACCGGATTGATGTACAATATGTCCACCCGCATTGAAGGCATCAGCGAATGGAAAAACTGTATCAACATTGCCATCCAGTCGGCCATCGGCCTGGTCATCTTTGGCATAGTGGACTATGTTACTTTGTATCAGACCGGCTTCCTGGCCTCCCTTGGGGCCTTTGGATCCACATCTTCCCTGGCGCCTCTGCTGATCTGGAATCTGGTGTTTATTTTGCCTGTATGCGCTCTGACTTCCCGTTTCTTCTTCAAAAAAACAGGAACCATATGGACAGGCGCCTTTATCAATGCTTTGATCGCCACCTTGTTTGCAGTATCCAACACGATCGTCAGCGTGGGAACCTTATGATCCGCTTTTTATTCCACAGGGAAGTTTGAAGAACTCTCCTGCAGATTTTGAAAAACTATCCTGTCAAATAAAAATATGCTCCTTTACAGGCCATAAGCAAAATATATTTGCTGCCTGAAAAGGAGCATATGATTTAAATGCTGTCTTTACTGCTGCCGGCCATTGCTGACCAGGATCTGTACTCTCATTCCTTCCATATCCAACTGATAACCGATCACATCTCCATAGGATACCGTGTCCGAATATTCATAGGATACTTTTGCCACATCGAATCCGGCTTTCCGCATGGTTTCCTCCGCATAAGCAAGGGACTGTCCGGTCACATCGGGAACGATTACCGCATCCGTGCTGTCTTCCGCCGTTCCTTCCACTGTTTGATCCATATTGCCCGTTGCCGCTTTTTCTGTCGTACCGGTTTGATCCGGTTGTTTTTCAGTGACAGAAAAGAAGATGATCAGCCCTGTAAGGATAAGGGCTGCCGGTATCAGATACTTCAGCCATTTATAAAACGTATGCGAATGTCCTGTTTCTTTTTTATCCGCACCTTCCGCCAAAGCTTTGGCAGCCCGATGCGCCTCCCCTTTGCCGGACTCCGGCCCCCGATAAGGCTGAAGGTCAGAAAGCCCCTCTGAAGAGCCCGTCCTTTTCTCAGCCGTTCCGGCCGGTTCCGACTTATATGTTTCAGGCCTGCTTTCCGTTTTCCCGGCATTCGGATCCTCCGGACAGATGTCTGCCATCAGCCTGCTGATGGACAGATATCTGTCCGGAGCGTGGATCGTCATGCCCTTTTCAATGGCCCGGGCAAAAGTTTCTGTGACCGTCAGCCCTCCGATCTCATCCAGAGGGAGCAGATCATCTTTTATCCTCCTGTCTGCCCCGTCCTGGGGCAGTATCCCGCTGATCATCTGATACATGACGGCGCAGCAGGCGTAAAGATCTGTCCAAGGCCCCTGCCTGCTTCCGGAATGATATTGTTCATCCGGCGCATAGCCATGTTTCAGTATCACCGTCAGATTCCTTGTATCTTCCGGATCATATTCCCTTGCCCCGCCGAAGTCGATCAAAGTCAGACGCCCTTCCGGCGACAGAATCAGGTTTTCCGGACTCACGTCCCGATGGAGCACATGCCGGCTGTGCAAAGTATCCACCGCCATCAGGATCGGATGCATCAGATCAAGGACTTCCTCCTGGGAGAAGGTTTTTCCGGTTATTTTCATATACTGTCCCAAATCTATCCCTTTCACATAGTCCGTGATCAGATATGCGGTTTTATTTTCCATAACATAATCTCTGTACCGGATAACGTTTTCCACATCGGTAAAGCCGGATAAAATCCGGGCTTCCTTACGGAAGCTTCCCAATGCTTCTCTGAAGTACCTGCCGTCCTCTCCCGGAAGCGCAGTCACATCCTGGCCGACCCTCTCTGCATAACTTACCGGAAAAAATTCCTTCACTGCCACCGTCTCTTCCGTCTCCAGATCCATGGCTATATAAATAATGCCGAAGCCTCCGGTTCCAATCCGATTCCCCAGCAAATATCTGCCTCCCAGGATCGTAAATGGGGGCAGTTCCCTTCCGGCTTTTGCAGGGGTCTTCCAGGAAAATCCGCAGCAAGGGCATGGCCTTTCCGTATCTTCCCAATATTCCATACATCCCGGGCAAAGATGTTTCACATCGATCATGGGATTTTCCTCCTTTCATCCTGTCTGGAACAGGGCTTGTCCCGTCGGTCCGCAAAAGAAGGTCTGACCCGGCTTTGCCTCCACACTGCAGTTTACCGGCAAGGGCTGTCCGTCTTCATATAAAAGCCCGTCATCGGCATAACAGGTGATCAGATAGGTATTCCTCTGCTCCAGCCACCGCACTCCGCAAAGGCACGGAGGCATTTCCGGCAGATCCATGATCAGATGGCAGTATGCCGCATCCCGGCCCATGCGCAGTTCTTCTCCCGCCGGAACGGGAAGTTTTCCGCCTTTAAAAGGTTCTGACAAAAGCAATAGAAAACCGGCCGGCAAAACCCTTTCCTGCATGACCGTTCCCGTCTCTGCTGTCCCCGGATCCGGCATAACCTTCTTCCGGGGAAGGGCCAGTCCCATGCATCCCAGCAACCAAACCAGCGCATAACAGCAGCAGCCGGCTAAAGCTCCGGCTCTGACGCTGAGCAGAAATTCAAAAAAACTTATTCCGGTTCCCGCAAGTCCAAGACATGCCGCCAGTAAGAAGGCCGGCTTTCCGGGACAGAAAGCAGCAAAGACGGCTCCGGCAGCCGCCCAGAAAGCCAATCCCAAGACCGTTCCGACAGCCACCACGGGCGCCAGGCCGAAGGAAAGAACGATTTCATGGATAAAAAAACGATCCAGTTCTCCCCGGCCAAGCCACAACGTCAGAATGGTAAGGAGCATGGCCGCCGGCAGTCCATAGATGACGATCTGTCTTGAGACCTTAACCTTCCGGCCCCATACCATGGCCGGCGCCGCCAGCAAACAGATGACGGCCATACCAAGCACAAAAAGACTCAAACCCATACTAACCACATATATCCTCTCTGCTTTTCCACAAAAAATGTAACACGTTTATCCTAAACCCATCGATAACTGTTCGCCTGTCTCGTCATCATACAGTTCAAAGCTGCTTCCCGTCTCTTCCGCCCAGTAGGTCAGATAGACTTCGGCCAATTCGAATCGCAGGGTTGTTTCCGCATGGACGATCAAGTAACGGTCTCCGCCGGTTTCACGGATATTTGAAAGGAACTCATAGGCTTTGTCATCCGGGCTGTAGTAGCCTTCATCCATGAGGATACCTGTCAATTCCCACCATGTGTCCGCAGATGATGCAAAAAGTGTCCATGCCGTCTCGTCATCTTCAAACCACTCTTCCGGCGGAAATACAAAATAGCCTTCCCCAGCCTGGGCTGTCAGCGAGGCCTGTCCCTTGCTGACCGGAAGAAAGGCGGCGTCCACCACCCCCTGATCTACCGCGTTGACCACATCCTCCGACGATCCATAGTATTCCGGCGCATAACCCTTTTCGGCGATCATGCCATATTCCGTCAGCATTTCGATCACTTCCGTATGGGCGTCGGAAATTGCCGGATCCGGGCTCTCCGTATATCCGGTCCCGGTACTTGTATCCGCATCTGAGGTCTGGGAGCCATAGCCGGAGGGAGCAGATTCATTGCCTGTAGCTGTGTAAATGCCATCGTCCACCGAGTATTCCGTATAGCATATGTAACAGTCATCGTACTGGAGCACATTACCGTAGTCGTCCGTTTCACCGCTGGAATCCGGCGAAACATACCGGTAAAGACCAGATACGGAATCTACTTTAAGACTGTCCGCCAAACTATCCTCCGGCGGTATGTCCATGGTCATTTCAGCAAAAACCTCTTCGCCTTCGATCCATTCACATCTTCCCAACTCTCCCGACTCGGATATCTCATAGTTGACACCATAAAAGAAAACCGTATCGTCCCCTGTATAATACCTGCTGACAAACTGTTCCAGGACTTCCGGATCTTCCGGTTCCGGACAGTAAACGGTTTCTCTCACACCGCATACCAGGCCGTCTTCATAAATAAAATCTATTTCAAGATCGTAGGATCCGTCTTTGGTAGAGACGCCTGTAAGACTTCCGTCGTCATTCTCCATATAGTAATAAGTGGAAAAGTTCTCCTGCATGGTATCCAGCTGGATCATGATCGGGATATCACTGGACTCATTCAGATAATCAAACTTCTGGGTATACTGATAATCCGAATCCGATCCATAGGTTGTCTGAGTTGCCGATAATATTCTTCCGTACCCGTCATACTCGTAATAAAAATCCGATGAGATCTCGCCGAATGAGGCATCCACCCCATAGCTTCCCCCCAAAATGCTGGCATAATTATAGGGTGAAACATTGTAACTGGTGATATAGCTCACATATCCATGGTCATTGTATTCTATCAGATAGCGGGTGCCGTTTGACGCATCGGTTATGTCTGTCGCAAGCCACACATACCGCCCTTCCATGGGATCTGTATACACTTCTGCAGCTTCCTCGCTGTCTCTTGCAACCCCCTCATCGCCGACAGCGCCCCTGGGCATAAAAACGAAGGCCAGTATCAGTAAGAGAGCCGCGCAGCCGATGATCGTCAATGGCCACTTGTAACTTCCGATACCGGACTCTTTTCTTTCCGAGCCGGCTGTTTGAAATTTCTGACTTTCCCAGGACTTTGTCCCAACGTCCGATTTTTCCATTCCAGCCTCCCGCTGCGCCGCCTTTTCATCTGCCGCCTCATTCCGCCCTTCTGCAAGCGGTGTAGTTTTTTCATCCGCCACCTTTTCTGTCTCCGGTGCTGTCTCCCCTTGACCTTCTTCCTTTTCCCCGGTTTTACTTTCTCCGGCCGGCTCTTCTTCCGGATAAAGTTCCTTCATCAGAGCCCTGATGGAAGGATAACGCTCCGTAGCATGGATTGTCATTTCCTTTTCTATGACCCGCGCAAAATGTTCTGTTACTTCCAGATCTTCCATCTCATCCAATGGAAGCAGATCATCTTTTTGCCGCCGGCTGGCCGCATCCTGGGGCAGAATGCCGCTCACCATCTGATACAGGACCGCGCAGCAGGCATAAAGATCTGTCCAGGGTCCCTGACGGCTTCCGGAATGATACTGCTCTTCCGGGGCATAGCCGTGCTTCAGGATAACCGTCAGATTCTCTTCTTCATCCAGAGAAAATTCCCTGGCAGCGCCGAAATCAATAAGCGTCAACGTCCCGTCCGGTTTCAGGATGAGATTTTCCGGACTGATATCCCGGTGAAGGATATGCCGGCCATGCATTGCTTCCACTGCCTGCAGGATCGGCTCCATCATCTCCAGCGCTCTTCTCTGTGAAAATGTCTCCCCCGTCCGGCGCATATGCTGTTTCAGATTGACCCCTTCCACATAATCCATGACCAGATATGAGGTGCCGTTTTCCTCTATAAAATCCCGGTAGGCTACAATACCCTTTACCCCTTTAAAACGGGCCAGTATATCCGCTTCCCGTCGGAAACTGCGGAGCGCTTCCCGAAAATACCTGCCGTCTTCTCCCGGAAGGGACACAATACGCTCTCCTTGACGTTTTGCCAGACTGACCGGAAAAAATTCTTTGATGGCCACCGGTTCCTCCTTGATCAGATCCATGGCAATGTAAGTGATACCAAAGCCGCCGGTTCCGATCTTCCTTCCGGTGAGATACCGGCCGCCTAAAACAGTAAACGCTGCCAGGCTCCTGGGATCCGTCCCCGGATCCTCCGGGGAAAACCCGCAGCGCGGGCAAGGCTTTTCGGTATCTTCCCACCGTCCCATGCACCCCGGGCAAAGATGCTCCACATCAATCAATGTTCTCATCCCCCTTTTCCATGGCTTCTTCCATGTCCCGGATCAGTTCATCCAGTACGGCCAATGTTCTTTCTTTCGGATATACGAACTTACTGTTGGGCAAAGACCGGATAAACTCACAGAACGTCTGACCGATACTGCTTTCTTCAATATGCAGATTGCAGGCGTACGCGCCTCCGATAAAACTCTGGACCGCATATATGTGGACTCCATACCGTGGGTCACAGGTAAAGGCCAGATAAGGCGGTATCGGCAGTTTTTCCGTATCCGCAAAACATCCTCGGATCACATCTGCCTCAATATCTTTTCTCAGTTCACAGAACAGTTCCCATCGCAATTTCAGGCTAAAGGGTTTCACAAATTCCGATGGAAGATCCACCATAACACCGTTTTGCGCCAAACTTCTCAGCCCTTCCTCTGAAAAGATCGTATAATAATTGCTGTTCAGATTTCTCAGCCGTTCCATCCGCCGGTCACTCAGCTCGATCAGGTTTTCCAGTCCCGGGACATCCAGAAACTGGCGTTCGATCCGTTCCCTTGTATAATAATGTCCCAGACAAGGCTGGGGCATCAATGTATAATATCCATCCTCATCTGTGCTCTGCATATAAGCTTCCAGTATATACTCCGGCTGACTGGAATAGGAATTAAGCGGCTGACATTCGGTAAGTATCTGCCTGAACCGTTTTTCATAAAGCTGTATCAACGATGTATCTGCCTGAAACTGGGCCGCTGACATCTTGGTATCCATGGTGATCAGATAGTTGGGTGTGATGATGAAATAGGATAACGGATTGATATTTACCGGAACTGTGCTGTTCTCAAAATAGTAATAAGCAAAATAGCTGCCGCCGGATACAAAAGCCAATGGCAGAATCTTCTGGAGCAAATGCAGGTTCTCCACATGGGTACCCGCTCCGGAGTGATTCGGCTTAAAACTTACCAATTGCCGAACAGCAAAATTCTCTCCGTTCTGCCAAAGTCCCGGCAGACTATCCGTCAGATCGGAATGACTCGGGAGATATAAGGACAGCTCAGCTCCTTTCCTGTTCTCCACTTCCCACCGCAAGACGGTCCGGATCACCGATTCTACCTGCGATTTTCCGCAGATAAGTCCCGTAACGTCCGTCATGTCCCTCTGCGCTGCGGGAAAGCCCGCTTTCTGATATCCTGAAAAATGCAGATGTGACAATTCCCCCAGCAGATCGCAGATGGCTTCCTGGATCCGATATATATCTTCCCCCTGGAGCAGCATTTCATAATATTGATTCAATTCCCAAACCTGGGAAAGTGTCAGTTGAAGATACTGGATCAGTTTTTTCAATGCTGTATAGGGCATCGTCCGTTCATCCTTCAGTGCTTTATAGATGGATGTTCGCTCGATACCCACATTTTTGGCCACCCTGGCGATGGGTTCTCCTCTCTGATCCAGCAATTCTTTGAGATATACAGAAAATTTAGACATCTCTGCCCCCCTCTCTTGCATATTTTGTGCCGCTCATATCAAACGCGTATCCGGCACAAAAAATATAGCTTATTATATCACCTTTCCCACGTATTTTGGCGGTTGTTCCGCCTCACATCTGTAGCTGATTTTTCGCGTTTTTTTGTCTCCGTTTTTGTCACACATTTACAGAATCATTTTTTTCGCAGATAATAACTGTAGAATATACGCAGATACGGAAAGCTTTTTCGGGTCTGCGCCGCTGTAAGGAGGTTTTTTTTTGCTCCAAATCGCTGTCTGTGATCCGAATATTTCCCATAGGAAAACCTTCTGTGATATTCTGTCCAAGCTGTTATTCGATTCCGGGGACTATCACCTTACCTGCTTTTCCAGCGGCAGAAAACTGCTGGCTCTTGAAAAGCAGACGTCCCTTTTTCATCTGGTTTTTCTTGAAATTCATTTTCCGGATGGCATGAGCGGACTGGAAACAGCCGGCCAACTCAGATACCTTTCGCCGGACACGGATATTATCTTTCTTACAGATGCCGCCGAATACGTAACGGAAGGTTATCGCTACCACGCCTTCGATTTTCTGATCAAGCCGGTGTCATTGGCCCGGCTTCAGGACGTCATCGGCCGGTATCTGAATGAACGATGGAAGCGTCCCGCAGACTTCCTGAATGTAACGGTCCAAAGATGCAGCATCCAGCTTCCCCTCAGTCATATTTTTTATCTGGAAAGTTTCCGGCGTAAGATCATCGCCCATATGTGGGAGGAAACAACCGAATTTTATGAAAAACTGGATCATCTGGAAGAACTGCTGGCTGACTCCGGCTTTATACGCTGTCATCAAAGCTATCTGGTCAACAGCCGTCATCTTCGGCAGTTGGGGGGCAGCACGGTCCTTCTTTCAGACGGCACGTCTCTTCCAGTCAGCCGGACTCATTATAAACATCTGAAAAACATACTTACTATCCAGCATACAGGAGGATATTAAATCAATGAAGCAGCGTATCTACAAATTTACGATTCTGGTCATGGCTGTCATCCTGATGGCCGTATTGCTGTCCGATCTTTTTTTTGATCCGCCAAGCAATCTTGTATCCGATGATCCGGCAGACTACGGCGGCGATGATATAAATACGGGATTTTATGTCAATGACGATTTCACCGGTCTGTACCAACTTTCGGATCCACTGACCGCCGCCAGCGAAGGTGAAGCCGCCCAGGCTGCCGTCTCCTGCGGCCTGTGTGAATCCATAGACAGCCTGGCCGTCGACCAGATCATCACCACGCCTGAGGGGGAAACCTACTATCAGTTTCAGCAGATTTATCAGGATATCCCTGTATACGGACACCGGGCGGCCATACTGACAAACCATGCCGGACGCGTACAGGCCGCTTCCGGCAACTGTGTCCTCCTGGAAGATGTGTCCACTGCGCCCGTCCTCAGTCCGGAGGATTTCTTTCAGACAGCAAAAAGCTATCTTTCCGGACTTCACGGGTCGGAAAATATCGAAGTGACTTTTGAGACAGACGACCCCCTGGTCATCTATATAGATCCATCGGATTCCCCCCGCCTGGCCTATGCTTCCGACTTATCCGATGGATATGGGGTCTATCATATGATCATGGATGCTTCCACCGGGGAAATTCTCCATTTTTCAGATACGGCTCTTTATTATGGACCGGTATCTGTTGACAATGATATCTACAAAAACGGGCTGACACTCCAGCAGGACACTTCCGACGGAACATACATTTTCCGGGATGATGAACGCTCCCTTTCCATGTACGATGCAGAAGGTTATCTGACGGTCCTCGGCCTGGAATGGGATGATGACGAATCCTTTATCGAAAAACATGGTGAAACATCTTTCATAGATCAGGCCCTCCACTATACCGGCAAAACTTATTCCGCAGGACTGCTCACCGAACCGATGCGCATATCCGACCTGTCTGTCTCCGATACAGCCTATTGGAACATTTACGCTTCCGCTTCACTGGCTTTTGATTATTTTTACGATGTACTTGGCCGCAGCGGTTATAATGGCCAGGACGGCCATGTCAAACTTATTTATAATACTTCCGGTAAGATCGAAGCTGATCCCTCCGGCTCTGGAACGGACCACGTCCTGACAGACAACGCAGCCATGTACGCGGCTAAAAACACAGCGGTCATCTTTTACCTGGGCGATCAGGGGAATGCTATCTACGCCTATGACAAAAACACCACCGTCCACGAATATTCCCACGGCGTTGTCCAGACGATCGCCATGCTTGAAGGTGACAGTGTAAGCGAGACAAATGCTCTCCAGGAATTTTACAGTGATATATTCGCCGAACTTTCCGAAAGCTGGTATACAAAAGGCGATCCGGACTGGGAAAATGCTGTCCGTCAGCTCTATCCCGGCGGACAATATGAAGATCTGATCTATGATTATAACGACTATGTTCCGGACAGTACCGACGGACATAACGCCTGCACCATAGCCTCCTATGCCATGTATCAGATCTGGCAGGAATGGCGGAATGAAGGTATGTCCCCGGAGGAAGCCATGGAAAAGATGTCATCCCTTGTCTACCGATCCATATTCCTTCTGCCTGAAAACGCCTGTTTTTCCGATTTTGGTTATTCCCTTACGGCCAGCGCTTCGATGATGTGGGAAAATGGCGGCCTGACTTCTGATCAGATGGAACAGGTCACATATGCCCTTCAGAATGTGGGTATCCTTGGCGATCAGGCTTCCTGTCTGATACAGGTAACGGATGCCAAAACCGGCAAACCCATCGAAAACGCTTCCGTCAGTCTCCATATCCACTGGAATACTGTCCTGGAATCCTACTTGAATGAATGGATCAGCCGGTTCCCTTCCGTAAAAGCCGAAACCTCCTTCCCAGGAGCCCTCAATGAAACCACCAATGCTTCCGGCCAATGCTGCTTCCAGACCTTTGGCGGCAGTAAAGACTATACGATCACCGTCTATGCGGAAGGATATGAAAATTATCATGGTTCTGCCACCGCCTTTGACAGTACTTCTTATCTGCTCAATGAAATCGAGCTGATACCGGCAGGTGAAAATATCGATCAGGAGATCACAGAAACCACTGCGCCTGACAATGACGCCCAACTGGAATCTATCCTGGATGACCTTGTAGCCCAGTATGGTGTTATGGACACCGTTTCCGAAGAGTATCCGGACACCGGCTACGGCGGCGGTGAGACGCTTGTACCCTATGACCGGCTTACGGGCCTGTTATGCGCAGATATTTATGACTACGACTCAGACGGCCAAAATGAACTGCTCACCGTCCGGTCTGAACCGACAGAACTTTATGATACCGGCGCTATAGATGGTTCCTGGATCGACACCAGGATTTACCTGTCCGTCTATGACACCCTGTCCGACGGCTCTGCAGGTTTGGCTGATGAAAGATCCGTTTCCATTCTCGGGCTTCCGGACAGTCTGTATTCCAGTTCCATCCAGTTTATGAGGGGGACGCAAGACGGGCAGGCGGCTCTGTATCTGGATAATTATTTTAATTTTAACTCCCAGGGCTTCAGCCTGATCCGTCTGACCTACGACGGCGCCCTGAATATATCCGGAGGCGTGGACTGCTCCGAATTTGCTTATGCTGCCTACTGTGATATCGGGGCCTCCGAGGGGGCCCTGGAAACCATGGGCGGCCGCCATCATGGTCTCGGCAATAACCGTCAGGGCTGGGAAGAAAGCCAATCCTTTAATTGGGAAGGGGTTTCCAATAATATTCCCGAAAACTATTTTGAAGGTTACAAACAGCAATGGGAAAAAGGGCTTTCCGATATCGGACTGACCGACAGTTTTTTCCGTACCATGCACGATCCGGATCCGGTCAGCCGGGGTACTTATAACGCCTATCAGCAGTATATCGCCGACTGCTGCACCCGCCGTCCTACGCAAACCTGCCAGATGGCAGGCGGCGGGACACTGACAGAACTTTGCGGAATCCTGTCTCCCTATCAAGGCAGTGGAAAGGGCATCTCATTTACCAGTTATGATTCGACAGGGCTACTGGATGATTACCGGGATACTTCTTCAGATTCTGCTTCAGGCAACGTGGGGCTGTCCGAAGGTCCTTCCCCAACGGATTCCGATTTGTCTGTTCTATCCGGCACAGAGACAACAGACGACCTGTTCACAGCTTTTTCCGATGCTTTTCTGGCCCAGGACAGCGCCGCCATCGCTGACCTGTATATCACAGGTTCGGAATACGAGCGCAGCCAGATTGAAGCCCTTTGGTCAGAAAGACTGGCTGAAGTGGATTTTGGCGGCTACACCGGTATCCAAAGCGTCCGTTTCCCAGGCGCTGAAA
This sequence comes from Candidatus Onthocola gallistercoris, assembly GCA_018715345.1. GTDB lineage: Bacteria > Bacillota > Clostridia > Lachnospirales > Lachnospiraceae > Frisingicoccus > Frisingicoccus gallistercoris. Next base: position 37,067 of record DVLT01000001.1, on the reverse strand, counting down.
CATTGTCCGTGGATGACCTGTCCGCTCATTACAGTGAATATGGGATCATGCCTGATGAAGCCTGTATACTTCCGATCACAGCCTATCCGGATTGGAGTCAGATATGGCCGGACTGGCTTGCCGATGGGATGGAACTGTATGCCATAAAATATGGCGGAAACTGGTATCTGATCCAATAGCCCGTTTCATATTTTGCGGATCCCTTCCCCATGGCATACAAAATGCTGCCGCATCTATGATCAGAAAATCATAGATACGGCAGCTCTGCTTTTTTATAGAAACTGTCATTCGCTCAGGTTCAGCGGGAATTGAAAACTCTCGCCGTCCGCATTGGTATATTCCATATATGGATCTTCTTCAATTAGCTTTTCCAGCGCGGTATCCTCATCCGTCCCCTCCGGCAGCCCGAACCACACCTTCAGCGTACTGCCGGTCATGAAGCACTCGTCGATCTCCTGACCCAGACTCTGGGCAAGGGACGTACCGTCGGCAGCGTAGAACTGGAACACTTCTGCTGCGTTTTCCAGCGTGGGAAAATCAGTTTCCGGGTTCCCATACTCCGGGCCTACCAATCCCAGGCCCACCATAAAGCCATACTGGCCCGAACTCGTGGCGGTTCTGCCTTCGCCTACGATCACCAAGTGACCCTCGATTTCATAAAGGCCCACTTCCTGCAATTCCTCTTTGCTCATGGGTTCTCCCCAATCGTTAAGCAGGATGGTTTCTTCCCCGGATGCGCCGTAACCGGTGACGCTGAGGGACAACCCTTCCGTTGTGATCCCGGCAGGCAGTTCTGTGCAGGTGACCACCCGCCACCCGCTTGCCATGTGATTGGAAGTAAGCCATGCGTCCGCCAGACTCGGGTCGTCGCCCTCCAAATGGAATCCGATGTCTTCCGGTCCATGCAGGGCGAAGGCCAGATAGGTGAGCTGCTCACCGTCGTCCTCAAGCTGATGGCAGTCGATCAGCCGGAGTTTGCAGTCCTCCAGGCTGCCTACATTTTGCCCATTGTTTTCCCCCGCGTCAGCGCCGGACTGGGATTGTCCGGAATCCTCTGTGGCTGCGGATTCCTGCTGGCCGGAACTTTCTGTACCGCTTGTCTCCGGTTTCGACGTATCTGCGGCGTTATTGCCGCAGCCGCTTAACGCCAGGGAAAGCGCCAACATTCCTGCTAAAAATACACCTCTTTTTTTCATAACAAATTCCTCCTGAAATTTTAAATATATTTAAAGCAAGGCGGCGGGCACCGCCTGTTTTTCTCGGCTCTGCATCAAGCTGCTGTTAAGATCGGATCCGGATCCGATTTCCTGATACAGCTTAACCCAGCCGGAATGTATGTGCCGGAGCTCCCACACTGATTTCCGTTCCAGGTTCCAGGATCACATGCTCTCCTAAAGCGCCATAGCCTTTCATATAGACCGGGCAATCCATGGAATGGTCCAAACGATAATTACCTTTCATCCCCTGATAAGTGATTTCCATATGTATGGGTCCGATCTGAGCGCCTGTCAGGATCAAATGGGAACGCCTTGGGTCCGAACCGATACCAAGCGTTTCTTCGTCTTTTAATTCAAACTGCGCGCCCGCATACTGACCGGAAAGGCAATGGATCATCCCCTTTTTTTGTCTTTCAACATTCACTTTCCCAACCGGGGCGGACCGGGGCATGGATCCGACGTCTGCCAACGGCTGGCGGGGCATGGATCGGTTAACCACCGGCTGCTGGCGGGGCACAGACCTGTTGGACGCTGATGTCTGACGGGGCGTAAACCCATTGGCCGCCGGCGTCCCGTCCGGAAGCATCACACCGTTATATACCTGCCATCCGATAAAAACATTTCCAAGAAGGATCGCTATATAACTGATATACCGCAAAATTGCCGGATAAAATCCCAAGACCATCATACAGTAAGTCCCAAGAACAGGTACTGCCATATACCATCCCCAAAAGCCTTTATCCCGGGCAAAAGTACAGGCGATCGTCATCCCGCCGATCAGGCAGATACCGATACTGGTTGTAATAGCGCTGGAGATGACACCTCCTAAAACCTCCTCATAAATCTGTCCCATGATACTGGAATAGGACCGGATACCCATCGCTAAAAAGATAAGCCCCAGAACTGTCAGCATAGCCCCGTATATTCTTCCCATATTTACCAGTTCGGGAACCGATGATTTTTTCTTAAAAGACACATTCCGGACAACCAGTATGACTGCCACAATCCAGGGAATAAAAAAGGCAGCGCCCGCCAGACCGAGTCCCAGGCAGCCTGCTGCCAGATTCTTCTTTTCTGCCCGAAACGCTGCGGCTGCAGGCAGACAGGCGCATACTGCAGTGATCAGGATAAAAATCAGTGTTTTCCCTATTTCTCCTGAAAACAGGGGCTCACTGGAATAAAGACCTGTTGGTCTTAAGATGATCATTTCTCCAAAATACATGGCTTTCCTCCTTCCTTATCCAGCGATCCATTCGCTGCTTACATTCATCTTAACTTATCGTCCGGATCACCAGAGGAAATTGTCATAAATAACATTTTTCCGGTCATAAATGACATTTCCCGTTTCCTGCACAAGAACATGATAAAATCATAGAAAACAAAGGGGGTTAACGGATGTTCAGAAAAAGGAAAACCGATTCTTCTGCCGAAAACGGGCTTTGGGATCCTACCGTAGTCTCTCCTGTATCGCCGGGCTATCCGCAACTTGGTCCCGGCCTTTACGTTACATCCGTATCTTTGATCGGCGGGCGGAAAAACCAGCAGGATGTTCTGGACTACCGTCCTCTCCAAGGCGGAGGGCTGGCCGCAGTCCTATGCGATGGTATGGGCGGATTAAGTGGAGGCGCTTTGGCCGCCCGCACAGCCTGTTCCGGTTTTTTTCAGGAATGCGGTTCCTGGGATACTGCGCCGGATCTTCCCGGGCTGGCTAGAAAACTGGATCGGCGAGTTTCGCAACTTCGCGGCGAGGACGGACTTCCTCTGGACGGCGGCAGCACACTGACCGCAGTCATGGTCCGGGACAGCTGTTTTCACTGGCTTTCAGTGGGCGACAGCCGGATCGGCCTTTTCAGGGACGGACAGATATTCTGGCTGAATCGACTGCATAATTATCAGTTGGAACTGGATGAAGCTTTATACTCCGGAGAATTGTCCCAGGCCGAATATGAAGCGGAACTCCCCCGGGGACACGCTTTGCTCAGTTATCTGGGATGCGGTTATCTAAAATACATTGATTTTAAAACCGACCAGACATTGGCTCCCTCAGATATCCTGCTGCTGTGCAGCGATGGATTTTATGACCTGCTGCCTGAAACAACGCTGCCTGCTGTTCTGGCGGCTTTAGATAAAACGTTGACAAATCTGCCGGATCTTCTGGCCCCTTACCTTGGACAGACGACCAGGCGTATGGATAACGCTTCGGCAGTGATCATGCGATACAGATAAAGGAGATGTTATAATGAATTTAGTACGATGTGAAAACGGACATTTCTATGACAAAGATAAAAACAGCGGCGGCTGCCCCTACTGCGCCCAGATCAGCAATTCCCCACGGGAAGCCGGTCCCAAAAACCAGCCGGCATCTCCCCTCCCGTCCCGGTCTGAACCGGATACTGCGGCTGTGGCGCCCCATCCGTCATCCGGCCTTTCTTCCCCCGTCCGTCCCGCTGCGCCCGCGCCTGCCCCGGCTCCGAAAGCAGACGAAAATGCTCCCAAACCTTCTGCGCCCCGCCAACCGCTTTCGGATATACGGGAGGATACGGATGACAATTGTACCATCGGCTATTATTCCCGGGTCATCGGAGTGGAACCGGTGGTTGGATGGCTTGTCTGCACAGAAGGCGAATATAAAGGAGAAAGTTTCAAGCTGAAATCCGGCCGCAATTTCATCGGCCGGGCTGCCAATATGGACGTGGTCTTAAGCGCAGATCACAGCATTTCCCGCTTTAAACATGCCGCCGTCATCTATGAACCGAGAAGCCGCCAGTTCATCGTCACTGCCGGGGAATCCAGAGAGCTTTGCTATCTGAATGGGGAAGTGGTCCTTTCCAATATGAAAATGGAAGCCTATGATGTCTTAAATCTGGGCAGCACCAGCCTGACGCTGGTTCCCTTCTGCGGGAAACGGTTCTCCTGGGAGGAAGGATTGTCAGATGATGAGGATTAAGCGGCTTGCCGCTGCTTCATCAAAAAACTTTTTCATTTTTCAAAAGCCGCTTCTCTGCTTTTAAGTTTCCGGGGCGTTCGTCTCTGGATGATCGTGACCGCATAGGTGGAAAAGAAACTGCATCCCATCTGGCATACACAGAACATGGCAAGCAAGACCAGATAACATGCCACAGTTCCTGACGGAATCAAAAAAACTATACCGCAGGGGAGCAGGCAGATGCCAAACAAAATAAAAACGCCATACAACCGGCATGCAGGGAATTTCCCCGCCCATGCCGCCGCACACAGACTTCCCAGGATCGCTCCGATCCCCATCACACTTTCCGCCGCTCCGTAGTAACGGGCAGAAAGTCCTAAAACAGAACGTACAAGGTAGGGAAAGCCTACAACAGCCGTGCCTGCCACAAACAGACTGACAAGAGCAGCCAGTAAAAGCAGTTTTAAAATTTCAGGCCGTTCCCGTCGTATAAAATAAAATCCGGCCGAAAAGTCTTCTCTGAGCATACGCTTTAATGACATTCCTGAACCCGCCTTTTTATGATCCACTTGTATAAAACATTCCAGGAAGGCTGTCACAAAAAAGCATATGACAGCCCCCCCAAATACTGCCCTTAACCCGAAGGCAGTGTAAAACAGGCTTCCGGTAAAAGGCGTGATCAGAGAAGCGGCGGATACTGTCTGACTGACAACCGCATTACCCTTGACGATATTGCCGTCGGAAAGCATCTGTGGTACACAGGCTTGCACAGTCGGCGACTCAAAAGCGTCTAAAACCGAAAGTATGACCAACAGTACACCGATCACAAAAATATCACGTCCAAAAGTCATTGCAAATCCGGCAAGCAAAACCGCCGTCCCGGATAACGCATCTAAAATCGCCATAATGTTCCGCCGATTTACCCGGTCAGCCAAGACACCTCCAAAGGGAGAAAGCAGAATGGTCGGCAGTAAGGCCAGGCTTAACAATCCGGCAAAAACCGAAGCGGAACCGGTCTGTTCCAGTACATACATGGATAAAGCAAATCTCAACGTATAATTGCCGATCAGCGAACTGATCTGCCCCAATATCAAAAGAGTAAAATTACGGTTAAACAGCTTCTCTTTCATTTTCTAGCCTCCTTTGTTTACATACCTTCTTCCGGTATGTATTCGGTTAAAAAAAATAATGGTATCTACGTTTAATACCGTCCAAATGTATGTATGTCTCGAAAATAAAATTGCCTTTCGGCAACTTTATTTTTCCGGCATTTTGTCAAAAAAGTCTTCCACTAAAGCATATATGGACGCATCCATAAGCGGCACCCCCATTTTTTCCAACATTTCGCCGAGAAAATGGAACTTATGTTTCATCTCTTCCTTCGTTGCCGGAAATACGCTCGGCAAAAGCCATAGGCTGGTAAGCAGAGGAAGCAGTTCCGATATCTCCCGGGCATATTCGGTATGCAAAGAACCGTCCTTATTCCCTTCCTCCAGCAATTCCAGATAATATGGGGTCAGGACACGCCGATTCGATTCGACCATCTCCACCAGCAGTTTAGGATTACGGGTAAGGGGTATGGACTGTAACGTCATGTTTGTGCGTTCTTCATCCGACTGGTTGACGCGGATCGCTTCACGCAGCTTTTCCAGTCCATTCAGATCCGTCCGCCCGCGTACTTTTTCAAAGGGATTGTTTTCAGAAAACATCCGGTCTCCCACTGCGTCCATGATTTCTTCTTTTGATCTAAAATGGTGATAAACAGCCCCTTTTGATAAGCCGTCCAAATGATCCACAATATCCTGGATGGTCGTATGATCATAGCCCTTTTCCAGAAACAGGCGTTGGGCCACATCCAATATCTTTTCCACAGTCATCTCAGGATATTTATTTCGTGCCATAGTCTGTTCACCTCTTTTACATTCATTCGGTATGTATCTATTATATAGGACAAAATATCATCTTGTCAAGATACCTGTGTCCGGTATCTTTTATCGGTATTTTGTCCCATCTGTTTACTTTCATGTTTTATCCGGTACGATACCGTACTTTCTATATAACTCCTCCCGGTACTTCGGATCTGCCGCAATCTTTATGATCTGATCGGTTTTGTTCTCCTGATCTAAAAGGAGGATCAGCCGGCTGTAACGTTCTGACGCTTGACGTTCTCCTTCTTCTCTGCCTTCTTCTCTGCCTTCTTCTCTGCCTTCCTTTCGCCCCTTTTCAAGGGCGTCATCCCATATCATTTGTCCCAGTATTGTCATGGATATCTCCTCCTTTATTCCTTCAAGTTCTTCCTTGTTCAGGAATTTTACAGCCAAAATGTACAGGATCGCCTCCATCTTGCCCATGTCCTCTGTCGTTAAAACAGGTTCACTCCTTTTCAGGATACGCAGACTTTTCAGTATCCGTTCCTGCTTTCCCGTCTGTCCGCCCATGAGGGGCACAAAAAGAAGGGGGAGCATATCTCTCCGAGTCAGCGTCTTCTCGGGCCTGCCTGCAAGATCTTCAAGTATCCGGTCCGCATTCATATGTTTCAGACGGATCATACGTACCCGATAGGTATTGATCCCTTCGGTAAGTTTCTTACAGATCTTTCGTACATCAGAAGAACAGATCACATAGGTGATCACAGGCGCATCATATATTCTTGATGTGGAGGCTTCATATTCTCTGAATCTTCTCAGGTCATCTTTTGTCAGGGCATCACTTTCAAATTCAAAATGATAGAGCATGCCGTTTTCCATCTCATACAGAAAGTCCTCATACATATGCCGGACTTCCAATTCCACCAATTCTGTCGGAGCGATCCGGCGAACCTTCTCCCGGATGCCCAGCCAGTGGATCAGCTCATCGCCGAAAAACATGGCGGCCGATTTTAATGCCAGATCTTCTCCATGGAGCGGTTCTGGTCTCTCACTGTTCCTTTTGCGCAATCGTTCCTTCCTTTCCAGCGGCACAGGAACTGTCTCCATATCTTTATCATATCATAAGCAGGCAGCCTTTTGCTTAATTTTTAATATTTTTTAATCTATTATTGGATATGCGTCCGAAACGGACAAAGAAATTGTATTATGTGAAATCTCTTTATGCAGATCGGTCAGCCGGATGTCAATACTCCGGGAAAAGGATATATGGCGGCAGTTTCCAGCCATTGGGCCTGCCTGCATATAAAGGATAATCCAATTTGTCTGTTTTGGCAACAGCGAACATTGTCGAATCCGCGGATGGATCAAAAAACACTATGGAAAACGGGGTACGAAAGATCCACTTCCGTACCCCGCTTCCCATTTTATAAATTTCGGAGAACCTTTTTTATAACCGATTTTCCTGTTTTACTTAAAGTAATCCACGCCGGATTCAAAGATATGCTGATCCTGACAGCCGGTGATGTTCATGGCTACATGGTCGCCGATACGTTCGGAATGGGCCATCTTGCCCAGGATCCGTCCGTCCGGGCTGGTGATGCCTTCAATGGCTGCATAAGATCCGTTGGGATTAAAGTCCTCATCCATGGTTGGATTCCCGTCAAGGTCCACATACTGGGTAGCTACGCATCCGCTTTCAAAAAGCTGCTTCAGCCATGGATCACTGGCCACGAACCGTCCCTCTCCGTGGGAGGCCGGAATGGCAAACACATCTCCCGGATGGACTTTCTGAAGCCATGGGGATTTGTTGGTGACCACTTTTGTGTAAACCATCTTGGACACATGGCGGCCGATATGGTTGGTGGTCAACGTCGGAGAATCTGTTTTCTGGGGTGTGATCTTCCCATAGGGTACCAGGCCAAGTTTGATCAGCGCCTGAAAACCGTTGCATATGCCAAGGGCCAGGCCGTCCCTCTCATCAAGCAGACGGCTTACCGCCTCTTTGATCCGCTCATTCCGAAAGATGGAAGCAATGAATTTTGCGGAACCGTCCGGTTCATCACCGGCAGAAAAACCGCCGGGGAACATGAGGATCTGAGACTGATCGATGGTCTTTACAAAGGCTTCCACCGATTCCCTGATCTGGCTGCCGCTCAGATTCTTAAAGACCACGCTTGTCACATCGGCTCCCGCTTTTTCAAAAGCTCTGCGGGAATCATATTCACAGTTGGTTCCCGGAAATACCGGTATGAACACCTTCGGGCGGGCCGTTTTATGTTTGCACACATAAATATCCTTTGTTTCATAAAGACCGGTATCGATCCGTTTTTCTTTTACGCCTGACCGGGTGGGGAATACGCTTTCCAATGTGCCTGTCCAGGCTTTAAGCGCTTCGTCCATGGAAATGGAGACATCGCCCCGGACAAAGGCCCCGTTTTCAGTGATCCGTCCCACATTTTCCCAGGCCATATCCAGCTTATCCAGATCCCCTTCAGCCACTTCCGCCACCAGGGCGCCGTAAGCTGGAACAAAAAGTTTTTCCTCATCCAAAGATGTATCCAGTTCAACACCCAGCTTGTTTCCAAATGCCATCTTGCTCACTGCTTCCCCGATGCCGCCAAAGCCCACCGCATAGGCGGAACGGATCACGCCGGAACGGATCAGCCGGGTCGCTTTATCGTAAACTTCTGCCGCCTGATCATAAACCGGCAGGTCATATGCGTCTTTTTCAATGGGGATAAAGACCAGTCGATGTCCGGCCGTCTTTAATTCCGGCGTAATGATATCCTGCTTTTTGGCCACATCCACGGCAAAGGATACCAATGTGGGCGGTACATCCAGATCGCCGAAGCTTCCGGACATGGAATCTTTTCCCCCGATGGAAGGCAGGCCGTAGGAAATCTGGGCCTGATAAGCGCCAAGCAAAGCTGCCAGAGGTTCACCCCATCGTTTTGGTTCTTCTGTCATCCTGCGGAAATACTCCTGGAAGGTGAAACGGATCTTATGCATGTCGCCGCCTGCGGCCACGATCCGGGCAATGGACTGGGTCACAGCATAGGCCGCTCCATGATAGGGACTCCAGGAGGACAGATACGGATCAAAGCCGTAACTCATCATGGTCACCGTATCCGTCTCGCCTTTGGTCACCGGTACCTTTGCCACCATGGTCTGGACCGGCGTCAGCTGGTATTTGCCGCCATAGGGCATGTAAACGGAGGCCGCGCCGATGGATCCGTCAAACATTTCCACCAAACCTTTTTGCGAGCAGACATTCAGATCCGCCAGCATTTTCAGCCAATCCGCCTTCAGATCGCCGGTGGAAGCTTTTCTGGTAAAATAATTCTTCTCCTCTTCCGGCATGATGACGCGGGCGCTGGTTTCCTGATGGGCGCCATTGGTATTTAAAAACGCCCGGGAAATATTGACGATCTCCTTGCCCCTCCAGTAAAGGATCAGCCGGGGTTCTTTCGTCACTTCAGCCACACAGGTGGCTTCCAGGTTTTCTTCTTCCGCGTATTTCAGGAATGTGTCCACATTATCCGGAGCCACGACCACTGCCATCCGCTCCTGAGATTCGGAAATGGCCAGTTCGGTCCCGTCCAGTCCCGCGTATTTCTTCGGCACCTTATCCAGCCATACTTTCAGGCCGTCAGCCAGTTCCCCGATGGCAACCGACACGCCGCCGGCGCCGAAATCGTTGCATTTTTTGATCAGCCGGCTGACTTTTTCCTCGCGGAAAAGCCGCTGCAGTTTCCGTTCTGTGGGAGCGTTTCCTTTCTGCACTTCCGCGCCGCAGGTTTCAATGGAAGATACCGTATGGGCCTTGGAGGAACCGGTGGCTCCGCCGCAGCCATCCCTTCCGGTACGTCCGCCAAGCAAAATGATCTGATCGCCCGGATCCGATGTCTCCCGGATCACATTTTTTCTTGGAGCTGCCGCAATGACAGCGCCGATCTCCATACGTTTTGCCGCATAGTTGGGATGGTAGATCTCATGTACCAGACCGGTGGCCAGACCGATCTGATTACCATAAGAACTGTAGCCTTCCGCCGCTCCGGTGACGATCTTTCTCTGGGGAAGTTTCCCTTCCATGGTTTCCTTCAGGGAAACGGTGGGATCTGCCGCACCGGTGACACGCATGGCCTGGTAAACATAGGTCCGTCCGGAAAGGGGATCCCGGATGGCTCCGCCCAGGCAGGTGGCCGCGCCGCCGAAGGGCTCGATCTCTGTGGGATGATTATGGGTCTCGTTTTTAAAATTGATCAGCCATTCTTCCTCTTTCCCGTCGATGGTCACAGGCACGATGATGCTGCAGGCATTGATCTCATCTGTCTCCTCCATATCCTGGAGTTTGCCGTCTTTTTTCAGTTTTCTCATGGCCATCAAAGCCACATCCATCAGTGAAACATATTTATCTTTACGGCCGGCAAATATCTCGCCGCGATGCTGCATATACAGGTCAAATGTATCTTTTATCGGCTTCTTATAGTAGCCGTCATCAAATTCGATGTCCTTTAATTCTGTCAGAAATGTGGTATGGCGGCAATGATCCGACCAGTAGGTATCCAACACCCGTATTTCCGTCATGGAGGGATCCCGCTTCTCTTCGTCTGCGAAATAAGTCTGGATGAATTTAAAATCATTAAAGGTCATCGCCAGATTCAAAGACTCGTATAACCGTTTTAACCCGTCATCCTCCATGGCTGTAAAGCCATCAAAAATAGTCACGTCTTTCGGTTCTTCAAAATCTGTGATCAGCGTTTCCGGCTTCGTCTCACCAGCTTCCCGGGAATCCACCGGATTGATACAAAATGTCTTGATCCTTTCCAATTCCCCATCACTGATATCCCCGCAGATCAGGTATGTGGTGGCCGACCGTATGATCGGCTCCTCATCTTCAGCCAGAAGTTTAACACACTGGGCTGCCGAATCCGCTCTCTGATCGAATTGTCCGGGAAGATACTCCACAGAAAAACATTTTTCCTCCGGTTTTTTCGGAAAATCCTCTTCATACAGTTCATCCACTGGCGGTTCTGCAAACACGGTCATTTTAGCCATATCATAAGTGGCATCGGTGATATTTTCCATATCATAGCGGATAAGTACACGTACACGCTCCACCTGTCGGATATCCAGATAATTGTGGATATCTTCCATCAGTTCTTTGGCCGCCACGGCATAATCCGGTTTTTTCTCCACATAGATACGTCTTACGCTGGTCATTCTATACCTCCATTCTCAACTCAGACTGGCAAACTGCTGATCGCTGATCTTTGCCTGTCTGCACGATGACACACATTTTCTTCTACAGTATATCATTATTTGTATCATTATTAAAGTTAATATATTTAATCCCATTCATTAGCATATCTAATCTGGCACTTTTATTTTTCTTAAAACTGGATATTTTCACAGTGCCAACTTTTGATTATAATAGGGACAGATTTTAACAAAGGAGTTGTTCAACAATGGAAAAAACTGCATCCAAAACAAAACTCATGGTACTTACGGCTTTGTTTGCCGCTATGACGTGTGTGGCGACTCTAAGCCTTCACATACCCACTCCGGGGACCGGCGGCTACATCCATCCCGGCGATGCCCTCGTCGTTCTGTCCGGTATCCTTCTCGGTCCCATATACGGCGGCCTGGCTGCAGGTCTGGGTTCCTGTTTGTCTGATCTGCTTTCCGGCTACATGATCTACGTACCGATCACCTTTATCGTCAAAGCGGTCATCGCCATTGTCTGCTATTTTGTTTATCACAAACTTCTGGCAAAAGTATCTTCAGTGATCGTCAAAGGGATCATTACCGGCTGCTTTTCCACCTTTCTCGTGGCTGCCGGATACTGCTTTTTTGAATATTTCATCTACGGAGCCGGCGCCTTTGCCAGCATACCGGCCAATCTGATCCAGGGAGTATCCGGTCTGGTGATCTCTACCTTACTGTTACCCCTCTTTAAACAGATCCCGGACTTTAAAGGCATTATTTAAATTATGCCCAAGCTCCGGATCCTTATATCCATACTCAGATCATATACTCCAAAGGAACAGACGCCGCCGGCTCTGTTCCTTTTTATCCCCTTCTCTCTTCCAGCTTTATCAAAACATCCATTGACAATACGGGATAAGTATGTTATGTATGTTAGTGATAAAGAAAGGATGTGATATTTACATGGACGATGATCCGGACGAAGACCACTGCTACAATTTTATCATCGTAAGGGATATTTTCTCTGTATCGGCAAGAATGGACATGTAAATGTAGGTTGACATAACTCAATCCACTGGAATTGTCCATATTTTTTTACCATTTTTTACTGAAAGAAAGGATTATTATGTTAGGCTCAATATTACTGATCATTATCTTTACGTTTTTAAATGCTGTATTTGCCAGTGCAGAGATTGCTGTCATTTCCATGAAAGAAACCCGTTTGAAACATCTTGCGGACGGGGGGAACAAACGGGCGAAGATGCTTTCCCGTCTTGTGGAACAGCCTTCCCGTTTTCTGGCCACCATTCAGGTATCCATCACCCTCTCCGGCTTTTTGAACAGCGCCTTTGCCTCGGACAATTTTGCCGGCATGATCGTGGACGCGCTGCTGGCTGCCGGTGTACCCATTCCTGAAAAAACACTCAACTCCATCGCCGTACTGGTGGTGACGGTCATCCTGTCCTACATCAGTATCGTGTTGGGAGAACTGGTCCCCAAGCGGATCGCCATGCGGCATTCGGAAGCGCTGTCTTTGGGGCTGGCGCCCACGCTGTACGGCATCGGCCGTATCTTCTCCCCCATCGTTTCTTTGCTGACAGCCTCGGCCAACCTGCTTTTGCGCCTTTTCGGCATCAATGCCACAGATGAGGAAGAGCAGATCACCAAAGAGGAACTGCGGATGATGCTCAACGAAGGCAACGAACAAGGGGTCATCAACACCCAGGAAAATGAATTTATCCAGAATGTCTTTGAATTCAACGATACGGTGGTGGAACAGATCTGTACCCACCGGGCGGATGTGATCATCCTGGACGTACAGGATGATATGAGAAACTGGGAAAAGATCATTTATAACAACCGTTACAGTTTTTATCCGGTCTGCGAAGATACGAAGGAACATATCATCGGCGTACTGGACACAAAAGATTATTTTCGCCTGGAAGATAAGACCAGGGACGCAATCCTTGAAAAAGCCATCAAACCAGCCTTCTTTGTCCCTGAAAATATGCGGGCGACCCGTCTGTTTGCGGAAATGAAAAAAAGCCGGAATTACTTTTCCATCCTTTTGGATGAGTACGGCGAGATGTCCGGTATCGTTACCCTCCACGATCTGGTGGAGGAACTGGTGGGAGAGATTTATGAGGAAGATGAAGTGGGCACAGAAAAAATCCGTCAGCTTGCTCTCAACGCCTGGCTGATCAAAGGCGACGCGGATATGGACGATATCCGGAAACGTCTGAAAGTGACCATCCCCGGTGATACATTCGATACATTCAACGGTTTTATATACAGTATCATCAATAAGATCCCGGAAGACGGCAGCCGGTTCACATGCAAAGCCTGCGGCCTGATCATACAGGTAACTGCCGTGGAAAAACATAAGATCGTTGAGGCGATCGTCACCCTTCAAAAACCGGAAAAACATCCGGAAGATTAAACACATTTTTCATTTTCAGGGAAGTTTGGAGAACGTTCCTATTAAAAAAGCTCCCGGCAGGTCCTTCTGTCCAGGAGCTTCTTTTTTAGACAACTTCCGGAGCCTTTCATCAGAAAAGGCCCAGATGTTCCAACAAGATCCGAAATCCCAACAAGATCAAGATCAGTCCTCCAGCCAGTTCTGCCCCGGATTTATATCGGGTGCCAAACACGCTGCCCACCTTGACCCCGATCATGGAAAGGATGCAGGTTGTTATACCGATAAAGCTGACCGCTGTCCATATGTTCACCTGAAGGCAGGCCAGAGATATGCCTGCCGCTAAAGCGTCAATGCTGGTGGCCACTGCCATGGGGAACATATCTTTGACCGCCAAGGAGGCGCTGGCTGACTCTTCCTCCTCTTCCCGGGATTCCCGGATCATATTGATACCGATGATAGCCAGGAGTATAAAAGCGATCCAGTGATCCACTGCTTCGATATATCTCTGAAAATAGGAGCCGAGAAAATAGCCGATGACAGGCATCAGCATCTGAAATCCGCCAAACCACAGTCCGACAATAAAAGCATTGCTGACCCGTATTTTTCGCATGGCCAGTCCCTTACAGACAGAAACAGCGAAAGCGTCCATGGAAAGCCCTACGGCAAGAATGAACAATGATATAAAACTCATGTTTTATATTTCCTCCTTTGTAACAGCAGCCGTCTGTCAGGCGTCCTTTGATTCGACGAGAAGCATGCATCCCTCGCCGATATGTATATGGCCGATGGGCGCTGTCAACTCATTGCTGACGCACAGACTGTCACCCATGAACGTCTCTGCCTGATCGAGAGGGTATTTAAATCCTTCCAAGGTTAATCCGCCGACCCTTTCGGTGAGCGGGATCAGAGAAATAAAATCGCCGTAAATCTGACTTTTTATCAGCTCCTGATCCTTTCCGGCCACGGATATCCGATTGCAGGAGTCATAAATAAAAGCCGGAATACCTGCCCGGTGGGGTTTTAAAAGCAGCAGCAGATTGGCCAGCATATGGTCTGCCCGACTTCCCAGGGCCCCCAGAATATCTATCCGGGATGACTTTTCCCTGCCTTTGCACAGCTTTATGGCCAGCAGTACGGCAATATCCGTATCCGTATTGTCCTTGACCGGGTCAAAGGCATGAATCTGTATATCTGTCATGGCCATGTAGTTATCCAATATGTCCGGCCGGATCGTATCGAAATCCCCCACCAGATGGGTGGGGCGTATCCCCAGACAGTCTGCAGCAGCCAGCCCCCCATCCACGGCGATGATCTCATCATAGTTCTTTCCTTTTACAAATGAAGAAGCGAAATCCTCACGGATATCGCCTCCCGTTATGATCAGAATATTCATTCGTTGTTCTTAAAAACCTCCAGAAATTTTTCCACATGGTCGGACACCGAGCCGCCAAACACCGCCGAGCCGGCCACAATGATGTTGGCGCCTGCCCCGATCACTTCTTCCACATTGTCGATGGTGACGCCGCCGTCCACTTCAATATCCACGGAAAGTCCCCGTTCTTCGATCACGGTGCGGAGCCGGCGTATTTTGTCCGTCACAGACGGAATATACTTCTGTCCGCCAAAACCCGGATTCACACTCATCAGCAAAACCATATCCAGTTCCGGCAGGATCTCCTCCACAACGCATAAAGGAGTGGCCGGATTTAAGGCCACGCCGGCACGGACGCCGGCCTGATGGATCTGCTCCACCGTCCGATGAAGATGACGACAGGCTTCCGCATGGACAACGATAAGATCCGCGCCTGCCTCCACAAAATCAGAAATATATCTGCCGGGTTCTTCCACCATTAAATGCACATCAAATACTTTGTCCGTCAAAGGGCGGATACATTTCATGACCGGAGCCCCAAAAGAAATGTTTGGGACAAAATCCCCGTCCATCACATCGATATGGATGTACTGGGCCCCTGCCCGGTCCGCTTCCACAACCTGTTCGCCCAGTCTGGAAAAATCTGCCGCAAGAATGGATGGTGCCAATTTGATCATTTTAATACCTCCGCTGCTCTTTTAATTCATTATACATCTGCACGTAATGTTCATACCGCACCTGGCTGATCTTCCCTTCTTCCAGGGCCTGTTTCACGCCGCAGTCCGGTTCGTTTATATGGTTACAGCCAATAAACCGGCAGTCCGGCTCATATGCGGCAAATTCCAAGAAATAATGTTTCAGTTCCTCATCCGTAAAGCCGGTCAGATACAGGGATGTGAAACCAGGCGTATCAAAGAGGAAGGTTTCATCGCCCAGATAAAAGAGCTCGGAATGGCGGGTTGTATGCCGTCCCCTCTTGATCTTTTCGCTGACTGCGCCTGTCTCCATTCCGGCTTCGGGCAGCAGATGATTCATCAGGGAAGATTTCCCCACACCCGAAGGCCCTGCCAGAACCGTCGTCTTTCCGGCCAGGCAGCCATCCACCTGTTCCAGTCCTTCCTTCTTCTCCACACTGAAAACAAAATTTCTGTAACCGGCCAGGTCATAAATCTTTCGCACCTGATCCACATCGGCTTCCTTGGCCAGATCCGCTTTATTAAAGCCGATGATCACCGGAATATGGCTTTTGGCCATCTGAACTAAAAACCGGTCCAGAAGATTCAGGTTGGGGTCCGGCTCCCTCAGGGCAAAGAGGATAAATGCCTGGTCAATGTTGGCAACCGCCGGACGAACAAGTTCATTCCGGCGGGGGAGTATTTCTGTGATATTTCCTTTTTTTTCCGCTTCGTCGATCACATCCAGACGGACTTCGTCGCCCACAAGCGGTTTGACTTTCTTATTTCGGAAGGCGCCCCGGGCTTTACACTCGTAAAGCCCGTTCTGCCCTGTGTGTACATAATAGAAACCGGCAATGCCTTTGATGATCTTTCCTGTCATATGATCAACCTATTGGAATGTGACTGTCCATGTGGCAAAGGTATAACCTTCGATCGTTGCCGACACATTAGCCGTTGTCCCGGATGTACCTGTAACATCTGCAGCCCAGGAACCGGCGTTGTAATCCTCAAATGAGCTGAAATACTGGGAAACCACAGACTGTCCATCAACCCATATGGTGACTGTACCGCTGTCATAGCCAGGTGTTCCATCTCTGAAATCGTGTCCCAGTGGATTTTCTGACGGCCAGGAAATACTTGCCGTTCCGGTGGTCTGTGCCGGCGTCTCCGTCTCCGCCGGGCCGCTGCTGACGACCACATCAACGGATGTATCCTCCCGGACTTCCGTACCGGCCCTCGGATTCTGCTCGATGATCAGCCCGGCAGCCACGTCACTGCTGGATCGTTCCGTCACATTGCCCAGTTTCAGATTATTATTGTTCAATACGATCTCCGCATATTCGGTACCGTATCCGGAAAGGCTGGGAACGGTCACATTTTTTGTCTCCGGTCCTCTGCTGATATAGATGGTCACCGTCTGACCGGTCTTGACCGTCTCATCGGCTGCCGGCGATGTCCGGATGATGTTGCCTTCTTCCACTTCATCGTCATATTCTTCCCGGGTCTTTACAGTCAGTCCCATGCCTTCCAGAAGTTCGGTGGCCTCTTCCACAGTCATATCCGACACATCCGGCATCTTTACCGATTCATTGCCGCTGCTCACATAGATGGTCACTGTCGTACCCTTTTCGATACGTGTATCGGCCTCCGGATTCTGACTGATGACGTTTCCTTTTTCAACCTCATCGTCTTCCCTTTCCTGAACCCGGTAGTTGTATCCCGCATCCTCCAGCATCTGGATCGCCTCTTCCTGGGTATGACCCACGCAATTGGGCACGGTACCCATCTCACTGCTTAAAGAAGTAGTCTCCCTGGATGAACGGGTACTGGTTGTGGAGCCGATACCGTTAAACAGTCCGGCTGCCCGTCCGATGATGAAAAAGATCACCACTATGATGATGATGGCCCCCACGATGCCAAATACCATCATGGTCTTATCCAAGGCCGGGTTTACATCACCATCGTCCTCATCGTCATTGTTATCCCGGTCATATTTTCGATATTCATCTTCTTCCTGCTGTTTCCTTCGCCTCCTGGCCGCTTCCGGTGAACGGCTGCCGTTTGACTGCTGGCCTGTCCGGCCGCCCATTCCGGAGGCATTACGGAGTTTTTCAAGATCTTCTTCATTCATGACCACAGTCGTGCTGTCGCCCACACCTTCCGAAGCGGCAGCCCCGATCGCCGCGGCTCCTGCGCCCAATTTGACATAGTTACCGTCCGGTTCCGCTAAAGCGCGGCGCAGATCCATGATCAGCTCCTTTGCGGAACCATACCGCAGATCCGGCTTTTTCTGGGTACATTTTAAAATGATCTTTTCCACACTTCGGGGGATAGACGGATCGATCTGACGGGGCGGGACCATCTGCCCCTGGATGTGCTGGAGCGCAACAGAAATATTGGTTTCCCCGTCATAGGGTACCTTTCCCGTCACCATCTCATATAAGGTGATGCCAAGGGAATAGATATCGCTCTTCTCATCGCTGTAACCGCCTCTGGCCTGTTCCGGCGAGATATAGTGGACGGACCCGGCGGCGTTGGTTGTCACGGTTGTGGAATCCGCCGCTTTGGCGATACCGAAGTCCGTTACTTTAACCTTGCCATCCCGGGACATGATGATATTCTGGGGTTTGATATCCCTGTGGATGATCCGGTTGGCATGGGCCGCTCCCATACCGGAAGCCACCTGGATGGCAATATTCAGCGCTTCCCGGATATCCAGTTTGCCTTTTCTCTCTATATAATGTTTCAGGGTAATACCCTGGATCAACTCCATGACAATATAATGTATATCTTTTTCCTGGCCCACGTCATATACGCCGACAATATTCGGATGGGACAATCCGGCTGCCGACTGGGCTTCCACTCGAAACTTCTTAACAAATGTCGCATCTGCACTGAACTCGGCCTTCAAAACCTTCACCGCCACAAATCGGTTCAGCGTTCTGTCTTTGGCTTTATACACATCCGACATACCGCCTGCGCCGATGCGTCCGATGATCTCATATCTTCCGCCCAGTACCACTCCCGGTGCTAACATCCGCTCACCTCCATATCAAAAGGGTCAATGACAATCACAGATATGTTGTCCCGACCTCCATTATTCTTTGCTTCACTTATCAATTCATCTGCCACATCTTCAATGTATGTATTCGCCACGATATCGTACAATACATCATCCTCCACCATGTTGGACAATCCGTCCGTACACATGAGGATCTTGTCGCCTTTTTCCAAATCCATCTCAAAAAAATCCACCTTCACATCATCCACAGCCCCAATGGCCCGGGTAATGATGTTCTTCTGGGGATGACTTCTCGCCTGTTCCGGAGTCAGTTGTCCGGCTCTCACCAGATCCGCCACAAAGGAATGATCTTCTGTGACCTGATTCATCTCACTGTCCAGAACATACAGCCGGCTGTCTCCCACATTGGCGACAAACAACTGATCATCTTCTATATAGGCCACGACGATCGTCGTTCCCATACCTCTTAGCGCCTCATCGGAATGGGCCTTTTCAAAAACTTTTTTGTTCGCATGCCGGATCGCCCGGTCCGCCACGCGGATCAAAGAGTCCGGCTTTGCCCGCCTTATATAATCCAGAACGTTTTCAACCGCATAACGGGAAGCAAAATCTCCTGCCTGGTGTCCTCCCATGCCATCTGCAACAATAAAAAGATTTGGAAAGCCGCCCACGGGGGTCAGAGAATAGAAAATGTAATCCTGGTTGGTCCTTCGGACACAACCAATATCCGTTTTTCCTACAACTCTCATGTCATACCTCCTTCTTTCCGGACTTATCCATATATCTGCGCCGCAGTTGTCCGCAGGCCGCCTGGATATCTCGTCCCATTTCCCTTCTAATAGTAACATTTCCCCCATATTTTTCAAGCATATTTTTAAATTTTACGACAGATTCCCCATCGGATTGGACAAAGGAACGCTCCTTGACCGGATTGATGGGGATCAGATTCACATGCCACATGAAACCTTCCAACAGTCGTCCCAACGCGTCTGCTGCCTGGGGTGAATCGTTCACACCCCTGGCCAGGCTGTACTCAAAGGTGATCCGCCGGCCATTTTTTTCATAATGATACCGGCACGCATCCAAAATCTCCTGTATGGCATAAGTTTTTGCCACCGGCATCATTTCCCGCCGGGTTTCGTCATTGGAAGCATGAAGGGATATGGCTAGAGTTATGGCCAGCTTTTCATCAGCCAGCCGATAGATCTGCGGTACAAGTCCGCAGGTGGACAGGGTCAGATTCCTCTGACTGATATTCAGTCCTTTTTCATCAGAGATCATCCGCAAAAAGCGGACAGCCTGATCATAATTATCCAATGGTTCGCCGGTTCCCATCATCACCACATTGGAAACCCGCTCGCCGGATTCCTTTTGTATCTCATAAACTTGCCGGAGCATCTCGCCAGCGCTCATCTGCCGTTCCAGACCACCTAAAGTGGAGGCGCAGAAGCGGCAACCCATCCGGCAGCCCACCTGGGATGAAATACAGACCGAATTGCCGTGTTTATATTTCATCAGGACACTTTCGATGACACTGCCGTCCTCCAGTTGGAAAAGATATTTCCTTGTACCGTCTATCTCGGATACGAGCAGATCGACAATGGTCATTTCGGGAATGCGGCAAGCGGCCTTTAATTTTTCCCGGAGGGCCTTTGACAGGTTCGTCATCTGATCGAAATCTCCGGCCAGCTTCACATGCAACCATTCATAAATCTGTTTTGCCCGGAATCTTTTCTCCTGAAGGACTTCTGTCACATAGTTCTCCAATTCTTCGTATGTCATTGACACAATATCTGTTTTTTCCATGTCATTTTCTCCTAAGCCGTGCGATAAAAAATCCGTCTGTGTCATATGCTCCCGGCAATAGCAAAAGCTGGCCTTTTGCTGTCCCTTTGCCCTGGAGCGCTTCGGGAAGATAAGGATCCAAACTTTCCGGGATCAATCCCAGCTCTTCTGTCATGTACCGGACATTTTCCTCATTCTCTTCCCGACTGACCGTACAAGTGCTGAAGATCAGCGTGCCGCCTGGCTTCAGATAACGGACCGCAACTGCCAGGATCTCTTTTTGGAGAAGGGACAATGCTTTTATGTCTTCCTGGGTGATGCGGTACTTGATATCCGGCTTGCGGCCGATCACCCCAAGTCCGGAACAGGGCAGATCCGCCAGTACGATGTCCGCCTGCCCCTCATCCTCTTTGACAAAAATACGGGCGTCCTGTACACGGGTACGGATATGTTCTGCATGGGTCCGCTGGATATTTTCCCGGATCCGTTCCACTTTGGCTTCTGTCAGATCCCTGGCCTCGATCCAGCCATCTTTCAGATATTCGGATGCCAGGATACTTTTCCCACCCGGAGCCGCGCAGACATCAATGATCCGATCTGAAGGCCGGATCCCGGCAGCCAGCACAGCCAACATGGAACTTTCATCCTGTATGTAACACTGACCATCCTGAAATGGTCTTAAAGCTGTCAGATGGTCATACCCCTGTATCTTAAAGGCAAAGGGGATCAAAGCGCTTATTTCTGTCCGGATCCCCTCTGCCGCCATAGTCTCTAAAAAGGCGTCGGCCTGTCCATCTTCACCGCTTTGCCGATGCAGGCGTACGGTCGTGGGATGGTCCTCTAAAAACCAGGAAAAAGTACGGATCGCATTCTCCAGGCCATACGCTCCCACCCACCGTCGGCACAGCCATTCCGGCATGGCATATTTAAAGGACAATGTCTTTATGTCTTTCCCATCATCCGCCATCCGGGCTTGGAAATCCTCCTTATGCCGGGCCATACTCCGGGATACCCCATTGACAAAGCCGGACAGATTCCGAAACCCTCTTTTTTTTGCCAGGGTCACGGCTTCATTACAGGCCGCCGCATCGGGAACCGCTGGCATATAGTAGATCTGATAGGCGGTCATACGCAAAAGGTTGCGGATCAAGGGTTTCATTTTACCGATTTTGACGCTGGAATAGCTGCCGATCATGGCATCCAGCGTCAGTCTCCGTTCAATGGTCCCTTTGGTCAAGCGGCTGATAAAGGACCGCTCTTTTTTATCCATATACTGATATTTTGACAAAGTCCGTCCCAAAACCAGATGGGAGGCTTTACTCTCACTTTCCATCAGTATGTCCAGGGCGATGCCTCTCACATTTTCTCCGCTAATCATCCCGTCTGCCTCCGAAGAGTATCACCAGTCTTAAAAGCTGGAGGATCATTCCCGCCGCACTGGCCACATAAGTCAGCGCCGCCGCGCTGAGGACTTTTTTCGCCTCGTCATTTTCATCACCGTGTAAAATACCCGTATAAGAAAGGATCTTCAAAGCTCTTGAAGAAGCGTTCAACTCCACCGGCAGGGTGATCAGGTGAAAAGCAACGACCACTGTAAATAAAATGATCCCGATCTGTATCAAAGTCTGGTTCCAACTAAGGATAACGCCCAAGATGATCAGCGGCCAACTGAGCGTAGCCCCGATATTGCACACCGGAACCAACGAGCCTCTTATACGAAGAGGCGCATAGCCTTCCGCATCCTGTATGGCATGTCCGCACTCATGGGCAGCCACACCGACAGCCGCCACGCTGGTGGAACCATATACACTGTCTGACAATCGGAGTACCTTTGATGACGGATCATAATGATCTGTCAGATCCCCCGAAATATGCTGTATCTTTACATCGTAGATACCTGCCTGCCGCAGGATCATATCTGCCGCTTCCGCTCCGGTGACTCCCCGTAAAGTTCTTACCGAACTGTATCGTGAGAAGGTGGAACGCACCCTTGCAGAGGCGAATAAAGACAGCAGCGCGCCAATGATGATCAGTATATATGTGGGATCAAACATATAATAAAAGCCAGGATACATATAATCACTCCAATCCTATTCCAGTTTTTCTCCGACAGATACCGGATAACCCCTCAGGAAAGCTCCCGTATCCATCCGTTTTTTTCCTTCCATTTGGACTTCCTGTATGATCAGGGCGCCTTGACCGGTCTGTACGGTGAATGAGGTTTTTGTCACTTCCACGATCACCCCGAGATCCGTGCCATAAGACCTGTCGGACACAGCTGCTTTCCATATCTTCAGGGTCTTGCCACGGAACTTAGTATACGCGCTGGGCCAGGGATTTAAACCACGGACCAGCCGTTCGATCTGAACCGCCGGATCGGAAAAATCGATCTCTCCCATGGCCTTGGTCAACATGCGGGCATATTCTCCTGCCTGACTGTCATCCTGTTTTTCAAAAACAGCCGTTCCATCTTTCAGTTTTTCCAGGGTCTGTACCAGAAGATCGCCTCCCAGTTTGCTCAATTTTTCATAGAGGCTTCCACCGGTCTCATCGTCTGCCAGCGGAAGGCTTTCTTTCAGGATCATATCTCCGGTATCCAGCCCCTCATCCATACGCATGGTCGTCACACCGCTGACCGTTTCACCCCGGATGACCGCCCACTGCACCGGCGCAGCGCCCCGGTATTTTGGAAGCAGTGAAGCATGGACATTTATGCATCCATAAGGAGGAAGCTGGAGTATCTCTTTAGGCAAGATCTGGCCAAAAGCGATGACCACGATCACATCCGGGGCCATGGCTTTCAACTGTTCAATAAATTCCGGTTCCCGTACCCGCCTTGGCTGATATACTTCCAACCCATATTTTAAAGCCGTCTCCTTCACCGGAGGATAGATGATATGCCGGCCTCTGCCCTTTGCTTTATCCGGCTGGGTCACAACACCCACCACCTGATGGCCGGCCGCAATGATCTTTTCCAGAGTCGGCACCGAAAAATCCGGTGTCCCCATAAATACAACGCGCATCTGATCACTCCCTTTGTCTGTCTATTCTTCTTCGTCCTCTTCTTCATATACCGCATCCCGCAGTTCACCTTCCACCCGCTCGGTGTAAAGATGACCGTCCAAATGCTCAAATTCATGGCACATGGCCCGTGCGAACAGTTCCGTCCCTTCGATCTCCACCAGTTCCATATTCTCGTTATAAGCTCTGGCCTTCACATAATTTGGCCGGGTCACGGTCCCCACTTTCCCAGGCACGCTCAGACAGCCTTCATCGCCGGTCTGTTCGCCGGACGTCTCGATGATCTCCGGATTGATGAACACCTTCTGTCCTTCCCCCACGTCGATCACGCAAATCCTTTTCAGTATGCCCACCTGGGGGCCGGCGAGCCCGCAGCCATTTGCCTCATACATGGTATCAAACATATCTCCGATCAATGTTTTGATCCTGGGCGTTACCTCTTTTACTTCTTTCGCTCTTTTATTTAAAATAGGATCGCCTTCATATCTGATTTTACGAATTGCCATAGTTGTCTCTCCTTTTTGATTTTTAATATACGGACATGGGATGGATATCCGATGTGACGCTTGTATCTTTATATTCCTTTTCCTGTGCCAACCATTCCTGGCATCTTTTCCGAAAATCGATCAGCCGGCCCAGCCGAGGACTTTTAGCGTACAGGACATAGCGGAAACGATCCCGCTCCTTTGCAATGGCTGCCGGCGCCGGCGGCAAGACTGCCAGATCCGAAAGCTCTTTCCCAATCCGGTAAAATTCCCGGATACAACTTTCGGCCCGTTCCCGGTCCAGATCCTCCACGATCCAGACCATCATCCGGCATACCGGCGGATAGGCCATCATCTTGCGATAAGCCATCTCTTCTTTATAGAAAGCTTCATAATCCTGCTTTGCCGCAGCCGTCACTGCGTAATGTTCCGGCTGATAGGTCTGGATGATCACTTGTCCCGGCCGATCGCCTCTGCCAGCCCGGCCAGCTGCCTGTGTCAACAGTTGGAATGTCCGCTCACCGGCCATATAATCTCCGGAAAACATGGACAGATCCGCTGCCAATATGCCCACCAGCGTCACATCTTTAAAATCGTGTCCCTTCACGATCATCTGAGTCCCCACCAGGATATCCGCTTCTTTTTTATAAAAAGCTTCAAACACATCCTCGCTGCCGTGTTTTCTCCGGGTGGTATCCTGATCTGCCCGGAGGATTCGGGCAAATGGGAAAGCGTCTTTGAGCATCTGCTCCACCTTCTGGGTACCCGTCCCGAAAGCGCCTATATAAGGGGAGCCACAGGATGGACATCGTTGGGGGAAAGGAAGGGTCTGACCGCAGTAATGGCAGGCCAGCCACGCTTTGTCTTTGCTTCTGTGAAGCTTCATGGCCACATCGCAGTGGGGACACTGGATCACATGGCCGCACTGTCTGCAGGAGACCATTCCAGAATATCCACGCCGGTTGAGAAAGATCATGGCCTGCTCTTTCCGATCCAGACAGTCTTTTAATGCCTGATAAAGTTTTCGGCTGAATATGGAATAATTTTTTTCTTCAAATTCTTTTTTCAGATCCACCACTTCCACCTGGGCCATCTGGCCGCTTCCCGCCGCCCGACAAGTCAAACGGTGAAAACCATAGATACCTTCTAAAGCCCGCGTATAACTTTCCAATGAAGGTGTGGCGGAACCGAGTACCAGACAGGCGTTTTCCATAAGGGTTCTTTGGATCGCCACTTCCCTGGCATGATACCGGGGTACCGTCTCACTTTTATAAGCGGAATCTTGCTCCTCATCCATGATGATGAGCCCCAGTCGTTCAAAGGGGGTAAACAACGCCGAACGGGGGCCGATGACCACATCCACCTCTCCTTCCTGGGCAAGCCGATACTGATCATACCGTTCCCCCTCGGATAGCCTTGAATGGATCACACTGACCCGTCGTCCAAAACGGCCGGTCAGTCGTCTCACAGTCTGATAAGTCAAGGAAATCTCCGGGATCAGCACAATGGCCTGACGGCCTTCATCCAATGTCTTTTGGATCAGCTCCATATAGACTTCTGTCTTTCCGCTCCCCGTAACGCCATGGAGCAGATGGACACAGCCGGATCGCCTCTCCCATATATCCTGGACAGCCTTTTTTTGTTCCCCATTCAGTTCCACAGACTCCCGTGTCTTTTCCAGATCTTTATAAGGCATGCGAAAAACTTCTCTGGATTCCTTTGCCACCAATCCATGTCGGATCAGCGTCTGCATGACGCTTTCTCCTGAAGGTAGGAGGCTGCGGATCTGATCGGAAGTGAGCGTACGTTTCCGGATCAGTTCTCTCAAAAGCAGCGCCCGGCTGGCAAATCTTTCAGAAGCTTCCGCTTTTTTAAGGGCTTCTGCTGCTTCATCCTCGCTGACACACAATGTATAATACCGTTTCGTGCTGCCCCGGACCTGCCTTTTTACACTGACCACGGTCTTTAAAGCCTGGTTCATCGTACAGCCATAAGTATCCCGCATCCAGGCTGCCAGACGGATCATATGGGACTTGGCGGTTGTCGCCTGGGGCGTCAATCCCTCGATCTCTTTCATACGGTCTGTATCAAAATCCGGCTGATCGGTCACATTCAACACGAATCCTTTGATCCTGCGGTTTCCATTGCCAAAGGGGATCATGACAGAAGCGCCCACTTGTATCTGTTCTTCCAGTTCTTCCGGTATACGATACTGGAATACCCGATCCACTGCTTCCAACGATATATCCACAATGACATCTGCATATTTCACCTGCTGATCCTCCCCGAAGTCTGTTTTCCCACTATTTATATATTATAATGAAAGTTGTCCAAAAATCAAATACATCTATCCTTATATCAGTCCCAACTGTTCCAATGCATACGCGATCCCATCCTCCCGGATATCCCGGGTCACAAAGGAAGCCAGCTTCTTCACCTCTTCCGGCGCATTTCCCATGACGATACTGTTTGGAACTGCCTGGAGCATGGGCAGATCGTTGGCGCTGTCTCCAAAGACATAACAATCCGCCAAATCGCGTCTCAGTTCTTTACAGAGCATGTCGATCCCGGTGGCTTTACTGTATCCTATTGGCACAACTTCGTAATTGATTTCCGCGTCTGCAAAATCCCTTTCGATATATTGGAACTTCGGAAAATCAGTCTTAAGACTGATAAGCTCCTTTTTAGGGCCAAAAATGATATATTTATCAAAGCATATATCCGGATCATCGATACTTCTCACACCGGACGGCCCCATCTCCATACACATTTCCCGAATGTGGGCCACATTATGACTTTCGTCCGCCATATCAAAATAATGGCTGTCATCACTTTCAAAGACAGCATGCACACTGCTGCCCAACTCCCGGATCCGGTCTCGGATGGCCACGCACTGTTCTTTTGGTATACTCCGGTGGAAAAGGCATACGCCACGGTACAGGATCTGTGTGCCGCAGCCACAGATAAAACCATCAAAGGGCACCTGTTTTAAAGCCGGGTCCAGAAGATAGCTTGTTCGTCCCGTATTGATGAAAATCTCATGTCCCCTCTCTTTTGCTTTCAGGAGAGCGCTTCGGGCACTGTCGACAAAATAATGTTCATCGTCTTCTGTCAGTAATGTTCCATCGATATCAAAAAATAAAAGCTTTTTATCCATGAGTGATCTCCTTTATCTTTTCGTGTCTTTTGTCTCTCTGACATTTATTATACAGAAAAGTTCCAGGACATGTTTCATAAATAAAAAGCTTTTAGATGTTATTTTATTGACACTGCCGTCTGTTCCCGGCCTCAGGCCAGAAAATCCTTCAATTTCTTGCTTCTCTGAGGATGACGCAGCTTCCTCAAAGCCTTTGCCTCGATCTGACGGATACGCTCACGGGTTACAGAAAATTCCTGTCCCACCTCTTCCAGTGTACGGGCCTTCCCATCTTCCAGCCCGAACCGGAGGCGGATCACCTTCTGCTCCCTGTCCGTCAATGACTGGAGCGCCACTTCCAGTTCTTCCTTCAACATCTCATCTGCCGCGTGCTGTTCCGGCTGCAAGGTGGACTTATCTTCGATAAAATCCCCCAGATGGCTGTCTTCTTCCTCACCAATGGGCGTATCCATGGATACCGGTTCCTTGGATATCTTTAAGATATCGTCCACTTTCTCCACCGGAACCCCCATGATCTTAGCGATCTCCTCCGAAGTGGGTTCTCTTCCATATTCAGCCAGAAGCTTTCTGGAAACACGGATCGTTTTGTTGATCGTCTCCACCATATGTACCGGAATACGGATCGTCCTTGAATAATCCGCAAGTCCTCGGGTGATCGCCTGGCGGATCCACCAGGTGGCATATGTACTGAATTTATATCCCTTTGTGTAATCGAACTTGTCAACTGCCTTCATCAGGCCGATATTGCCCTCCTGGATCAGATCCAGGAAACTCATACCCCGGCCCACATACCGTTTTGCAATGCTGACTACCAGACGGAGATTGGCTTCCGTCAAATGTTTCTTGGCCTCTTCATCCCCTTCGCTCATCCGCTTGGCCAGGTCAGCCTCTTCTTCGGCGGATAAAAGCTGGATGTTTCCGATCTCCTTCAGGTACTGACGCACCGGATCTTCGATATTGACCCCATCCGGGACAGAAAGATCCGTTTCATCAATATGGATGTCCTCTTCTTCCTCGTCCAGAAGGAATTCTTCATCGGCATCGTCGTCATTGCTGACTTTCAGCACGTCGATCCCCTGCTCTTCCAGATAGTCAAAAATCTTTTCACTTTGTTCCGGAGTCAGCGACATCCCCTGAAATTTGTCCAAGACTTCCGGATATTCCAGCATGTTTTTCTTCTTCTTTGCTGTTGCCACCAGTTCTTCAAGTTTTTTCGTAAAGAGTACCATACTTTCTTCCATAATAAGATTCCCCATATCAATATTTTCTGATGTGCCTGATCAATAGTACATGATCACCGGTGTCCCGACGACCACATTATCAAACAGCAGTTGGACTTTATCGTACGGTGTGTTGATACATCCATGCGAACCATCGGTCAGGTAGTAATCCTTTCCAAAATCACTGCGCCAAACCGCGTCATGAATCCCGATTCCCAGATAGACCTGCATCCAGTAACTCACTTTCGTTAAATAATCTTCACCCTTTAATTCAGTGTCCCTTAATCGGTTTTCAATATAAAATACGCCGGCAGGCGTCGCATGTCCGGTACTCATCGTTCCCGTTGTCACATCTGTATCCATGAACAGGGCACCGTCCTTATAGTACCACATGTGCTGTGCTGAAAGATCGATCTCCACATAAGTATCGCCGATATCATTGCTGCCGGTGACCCCTGGGAACGGATCCATCGTGAAAACAGGTTCCCGTGTCACATCTTCACCCGCCGCTATGTCTGCCAAAAGCTGATCGGTCTCTCCTTCTTCGTCAATACACCAGCCGTAAGTTCCTCCTTCCACAGTGATCTCCTGCTTCCGGGAGGTGGAATAGAACTGACGCTGGCGCCAGACTGTATCTTCTGCTTCTTTTAGTGAATGGACATAGGCCGCTGCCTTATCGCGACTGATCTCATAACTGCCTTCCCCATCCTCAACGATCCATGTGCGGATCGTCTCCGGCGTCAGCTCCACCGTCTTATAACGGAAATCATAGGTCAGTGTGATATGGGCCAGCTCCTCGATCGTCTCCTGGGCTGTTTTCATACTCTCAGACTCCAGGGTAACAGCCGGCTGTCTATAGGCGCCGGCTGACGCCAGGTCGATCTGATCCGCCTCGCTGTCAATGGCTTCCTTAAGCGCTTCCATCAGCTTGGCTTCATCGATGGCATTGCCATAGACTTCCTCGTGGATGACCGGGCCTTTATCCGTGATCTCAACATAAGCATCCTCCGGTTCCTGTATGTCATCCCGTGTCATACAGTTGAGGGACGCCACAACTTGCGACAGCATATCCTCATCATAGGCTCCCGCATGCTCCACCTCATATTCATGAGATGAAAAAAATCCGGTGAACCATAAGAAAAAATTCTGTCCGTCCTTGATCTCATATAATTCAGGATAGGTGTATGTAAATCCTATCTGACTTCCTTTTATCGTCTCTGAAGAACCGTCCTGTTCTATAATGTCAAGCGCATACTCAGGGATCTCCCCAACAAGCTGCTGTGACAGTTCATCCGGCGAAAGGCTGGCAGACGGAATCCCGTTGATCACCGTGCCCGGCCAGTAACGATCTCTGAACCAGAAACAGGTACCAATGTAGGCTGCGGCGATCAGTATAAAGACAGCCGCAGATACACCGATGATCATCTTCTTTTTGCTCATTATAAAACTTCTGTAACCTCTTCTCCTTCACTTAAGCTTCGGTCATCTCATCCTCCGCATCCTCTGTCAGGTCATCTTCTTCATCGTCTCCAAGAACCTGTACCTTACCGGTATAAAGTTCTTCCACTGCAATAGACAAAGGTTTCCTGCCCTCCGCGTTTTTAATCAGAGGTTCCTGCCCGGCTATCAGCTGACGGGCACGTTTTGCCGTTGCGATAACGATGGAGTAGCGACTCTGTACCACCGGATGTTCACCGGCTTCTTTACCCGCACTGTTCGTATTAACGGCCTCCATTAAATCTGTATAAGACGGATGTAACATATCTATTCCCCTTTCTTAAAAACCCGGAGTTCTTCTGCTATTTCACGGATGAACTCACCATTGTTTACCACTTTATCGGAAGCGCTGCATATAATGCTGTGGATATGATCCACACACGCTTCCACAGTATCATTGACCACTATGTAATCATATTTACAAATATCTTCGGATTCCTCACAGGCTTTTCCCAGCCGGCTGCGTATGACAGTTTCCGTTTCTGTACCCCTTCCTCTGAGCCGTCTTTCCAACTCTTCTGCCGAAGGCGGCGTAACGAAGATCAGTACCGATTCCGGATACCGGGCCTTCACCTGCAAGGCTCCCTGGATCTCTATCTCCAGGATCACATGGATACCGGCTTTCAGCTTTTCTTCCACGAATGACCGCGGAGTCCCGTAATAGTTATCCACATAACAGGCATACTCTAAAAACCGGTCTTGGTCTATCATCTGTTCAAACTGCTCTTTTGTACGGAAAAAGTAATGGATCCCGTCTGCTTCCCCTTCTCTGGGCTGTCGTGTCGTCACCGACACGGAAAGGCAGCATTCATCTGCATACTTTTCCAAAAGCCGCCTGGTCACCGTTCCCTTTCCTGCGCCTGAAAATCCCGAAATAACAGCAAGCGTACCTCTTTTTACACTATTCATGCTCATCTTCCTTTCCCCATTCTTTGCCATGGAACCGATTGGAAAGTGTTTCGGGCTGGAGCGCAGACAATACAAGCTGACCATTGTCCATGACGACCACCGCCTTTGTCCGCCGTCCCTGCGTCGCATCGATCGCTGTCCCCGCATCCCGGGCACTCTGGATCATCCGCTTTACCGGAGCAGAATCCGGACTGATGATCGCGGTCAGCTTCCCTGTATTGACCATATTGCCAAAGCCTACATTGATCAGTTTTCCCAAAATCTGTTCACCTTACTCTATATTCTGAATCTGTTCACGGACTTTTTCGATCTCCGTTTTAAGATCGATGGCTTTATCCGCAATGGCCAGATCACTGGCCTTTGACAAGATCGTATTGGCTTCCCGGTTCATCTCCTGGGCAATAAAATCCAGCTTCCGTCCGATGCTCCCTCCCTGCAGCAGAGCTTCTTTCGTACTCTGGATATGGCTCCTGAGACGCACCGTCTCCTCATCCACACAGATCTTATCCGCGTAAATGGTTGTCTCCGCGGCGATCCGGCTTTCATCCACCGCTGTCTCTGACAGCAATTCCTTCACTTTATCTTCCAGACGCCTCCGGTGTTCTTCCACGGTCTGAGGAGAACGTTCTTCGATAAAATCCAGCAAGCCTGTCATAGTGTCAAGCTTTTCCAGAAGATCGGCTTTCAGGTGCTCACCCTCCTGACATCGGGTTTCCACCAGTTGTTCGCAGGCGCCCTGAAGGACTGTTTTCAAAGACTGCCAAAGTTCTTCCTCATCCACCGGCGCTTCCTCAAGCATCAATACGTCTGGGTATCTGGAAAGAGAAGAAACCTTCACATCATTCTCAATACCGAAACGTTGCGCCATCTTACGGAAAACTTCCATATACTCGGCTGCCAGTTCTTCATTGTAACGGAGGGTCACATTATTCTCAGTGTAATCCTCATAGGTGATAAAAACATCCACTTTTCCCCGCTGAACATACTGTTTCAAAAATGAGCGGATCGATGATTCAAAGAAGCTGAGTTTCTTCGGCATCTTCATATTAATATCACAATAGCGGTGGTTGACAGCTTTCATCTCCACAACTATTTTGCGCTGATCATCGGCGGCCTCACACCGACCGAATCCTGTCATACTTTTCAACATGATCTCATATCCTCTGTCTGTCATTTATAAGCTTATCTATATCGACACTATGGCTATTTTATAGTCATATCAATTTATTATAATTCAATTTTTTTCAAGCGTCAATATGTTAAATAAATATCTTTTCAGGTTTCTCAAACTCTGCTATACTTACCTTTAAAGTCCAGTAAGGAGGAATATCTATGGCATTAGACGGACTTGTTATCGCGAATCTGACTTATGATCTGGAAACCGCCCTGTCCGGCGGCCGTATCCAGAAAATATACCAGCCGGAAAATGACGCGCTGGTCCTTACCATAAAAAACAACCGAAAAAACTACCGGCTGCTCTTATCGGCCAATGCTTCCCTCCCCCTTGTCTATCTGACAGAAGAGGCGGGGAATAACCCTCTGACCGCTCCCGGTTTTTGTATGCTTTTGCGCAAACACTTAAACGGCGGTAAGATCTTGTCCGTCACCCAGCCAGGTATGGAACGTATCCTGATCTTTGATATCGAGCATCTCAACGAGATGGGGGATCTGTGCCGCAAGCGGCTGGTCATCGAACTCATGGGCAAGCACAGCAATATCATCTTTTGTCAGCCGGACGGGACGATCATCGACAGCATCAAGCACATCTCCGCCAGCGTCAGCTCGGTCCGGGAGGTTCTCCCCGGAAGATCTTATTTTATACCCAATACCATGGACAAAGTTGATCCCTCAAGTGTATCCCGGGAAGATTTCATCAGCCGGATGCAGGCTTCCCCGTCCCCGGTCTCCAAAGCCATTTACACTCGCTTTACCGGGATCAGTCCGGTGGTCGCTGAAGAGCTGTGTTACCGGGCCTCTCTGGATTCCCGTCAAGATACGGGCAGTTTGAGTGAAAACGAATATCTGCATCTCTACCGGATCTTTTCCCAGATGATGGAGGATGTGAAAAACCATGTTTTCTCGCCCAATATCGTCTATGACGGCAAACAACCGGTGGAGTTTTCCTGTATCCCTCTGACCAGTTATCATGGGATGACCACCGTGTCCTTTGACTCCATGTCGGAGGTGCTGCGCACCTATTATGCGGAAAAAAATGCGGCGACCCGTATCCGTCAGAAATCTTCAGATCTGCGTCACATCGTCACCACGGCGTTGGATCGGACCCGAAAGAAATATGATCTTCAGATAAAGCAGCTGAAAGATACCCAAAAACGTGAAAAATATAAAGTATACGGGGAAATGATCAACACCTACGGCTACGATCTTCCCGATGGCGCCAAAGTACTCAACTGTACCAACTATTACACCGGCAAAGAGATGGCAGTCCCTTTGGATCCCACCCTCTCACCCCGGGAAAATTCCTTGAAATATTTTGAACGGTACGGTAAGCTGAAACGGACATATGAGGCTTTGACAACATTGACGGAAGAAACCCGCCAGGAGATGGAGCATCTGGATTCCATCGCCACTTCTTTAAATATCGCTGTGTCGGAAGCAGATCTGGCCGCCATCCGGGAGGAACTCGTGCGTTCCGGTTACGTCAAAAAGCATACTTCCGGTAAAAAACCCCAGAAGTCCCGCATGGTCAGCCAGCCTTTCCACTACATTTCCTCCGACGGCTATGATATTTATGTGGGCAAAAACAATCTGCAAAATGATGAGCTCACGTTCAAAGTTGCTTCTGGCAATGACTGGTGGTTCCATGCCAAAGGCATTCCCGGTTCCCATGTCATTGTCAAAAGCGGGAATGACGACCTGCCGGACCGGACTTTTGAAGAGGCTGCCAGACTGGCCGCCTACTATTCCAAAGGACGGGACAGTGAAAAACTGGAAGTGGATTATATACAGAAGAAATTTATCAAAAAACCGGCGGCCGCCCGCCCCGGATTTGTCATTTACCATACAAACTATTCCATGATGATCGCTCCGGACGTTTCCGGCATCACCCTGGTATCCAGCTGATAACGCTGCCTTACACTGCATTTGTATGGTGTAGGATCTTCATACAGAAAAGAGAGGCTCAACATGGATATACATGTCCGCCTCTCTTTTATTTTCGGTAGTTTTTTCTATCTGTGAATTTTGTATTTCAGCCGAAGATTATCGGCTATAAGAGCGATGAACTCCGAATTGGTCGGTTTCCCCTTATTCTGTCGGATCGTATTGCCAAATATCTCATAAAAAACATCTGACCTTCCCCGGTCCCATGCCGTTTCGATGGCATGTCGTATGGATCGTTCCACACGACTGGGGGTGGTATGATTCATCCGTGCGATCTCCGGATACAGCACCTTGGTTATGGAATTGATGGTTTCCGGACATTTCACAACGATCACAATGGCATTCCTCAGATACTGGTGCCCTTTAATATGAGCCGGCACGCCAAGCTCATGGATGAGCCGTGTCACCTGGTCCTCCAAAACACCATCGTGTACGATCCTTTCTTTTTCTTTCGGCAAATTCCCGCTCCGGCTCCGTGTCCTGCTGTGGTAAGCCTGCCTCACCCTCCTGAGGATGATATCATTATCAAACGGTTTCATCAGATAATATGAAGCGCCCAGATCAAATGCATCCTCTGCGATGCTTCCCTGTCCCACTGCTGAGATGATGATAAAGGCCGGTCGTCTTTCCGGCGGCAGTTCTTTGCAAACCGTTTCCATGACCTGAATGCCATCCATTCCAGGCATGATCAGATCCATCAGCATGACATCGGGATCCTTATCCCGTATTATGTGCAGCGCTTCTTTGCCGTTATATCCTGTCCCAGTCAAAGATATGGCCTGATCTCCCTTCAGGATCTCTTCAAGGATCCGGACGATCCCTCTGTCATCATCCACAACGGCAACGCGGATTTCACCCAAAGTTTTCACTTCCCCACACGGCGAAATACCAAGTCGGCACAACAAAAACCATTACCATTATACGACATTTCCCGACTTTTTCAAACAGGCTCAGGGGATATTATATTTCATCCGTATCCGATCCGCAAACATGGCGATGAATTCGGAATTGGTCGGTTTCCCCTTCGCTTGATGGACCGTATTGCCGAAAATCTCATTCAATACTTCCGTCTGTCCCCGATCCCATGCCACTTCGATGGCATGACGGATGGAACGTTCCACACGATGGGATGTGGTATGATTTTTGGCAGCAATCTCCGGGTACAACCATTTTGTCACAGAATGGAGGGTATTCCTGTCCAGAACCGCCATGCGCACCGCATCCCTGAGATACTGATACCCTTGAAGGTGGGCCGGCATCCCGACTTCATGGATCATAAATGTGATATCCTCTTCCAGTCTTATCGGCAGATAAGTCCGTCCTCCAAAATCACTGTTTGAAAACGGCATCAACATGCGTTGTCGGTAAGCCTGGCGGATGCGCCTTACAAGTACCTGTTCGTCAAAAGGTTTCATCATATAATAACAGGCGCCCCGTTCGAGGGCAGATTCGGCGATATTTTCCTGCCCAATGGCAGAAATGACGATAAATGCCGGCTTCTCTCCCTGAGATCTTCCGACCTGTTCCAATACTCCCAATCCATCAAGTTTGGGCATCACCAAATCCAGAAGCACCACATCCGGCTTCTCACGTTCGATCAGTTTCAGGGCCTGATGGCCATCGTTTCCTGAGCCGGCAAATATGATGTTTGTTTCCTTATCCAGTACTTTTCGGACAGATTCGATCAGCTGACGGTTGTCATCGATCACAGCAACCTTTATGCTTCCCACAATCATTCGTTCCTCCCGGCGCCCGAAATATCTTGTCGAAAAAAGAAGTACAAAAACCATGAAATATTATAAGTCGGAGCTGCTTTTGATACAAGAAGTAATCCGCAAATAACAATATTTTTTAGCTCTTCCAGCCTGTCAGCGATCCATTTATCCGGATCAGACCGATCCTCATTTAAAGACCCCCTGTAAAGCAACCGCTTTACAGGGGGTTTATATGCCCGGTATCAAAGCATCCGATACAGGTCCTCGTACTTTCTGGCTGAAGTATTCCAAGAGAAATCCATGGCCATGCCCCGATCGATGATCTTATTCCATTCTCTTCGTTTGTCATAATAAATATGTTTTGCATAATTGATGACACCCAGCATCTCATGGGCATTGTAATTGGCAAAACTGAAACCTGTTCCTGTGGACTCGTATTCATTATAGGCCTGCACTGTGTCCTTCAGGCCGCCGGTCTCGCGCACGATGGGGACTGTGCCATAACGCAGGCTCATCAGCTGACTCAAGCCGCAGGGTTCAAACAGGGAAGGCATGAGAAACGCATCACAGGCGCCGTAAATCCGATGGGACAGTTCATTGGAATAATAAATGTTGGCAGAAACCCGTCCCTGGTACTTCCAGGCGTAATGCCGGAACATATTCTCATACTTTGGATCACCTGTTCCCAGTATGACAAACTGGACATCTTCGGCACAGATCTCATCCATCACACAGGCGATCAGATCCAGTCCCTTCTGGTCTGTCAGTCGGGAGATCAGGCCGATCATGAATTTCTTTTCATTCTGTTCCAGACCAAGCTGGGCCTGGAGAGCAGTCTTATTCTTACCTTTTAATTTCCGGAAGGTGATGGGGGTATACTTATGGGGCAGCATCTCATCTGTCTCCGGATTATATTCATCATAATCAATGCCATTGACAATACCGCTGAGGCTGCCGGAACGGGCTCTGAGAAGTCCATCCAGGCCTTCCCCGTAAAACGGCATCTTGATCTCCTCTGCATAAGTATTGCTGACAGTGGTGATCCAGTCGGCGTAAACAAGGCCGCCTTTCAGATAATTGGCATCCTTGTAAGCCTCCAGCTTATCCGGCGTAAACAACCAAGAAGGCAGACCGGTGATATTCATGATATCCTTCGGATTCCAGGTACCCTGGAACTTCAGGTTGTGGATCGTCATGATGGCTTTCATATTCCTGAAAAACTCACCATTGCAGAAATCTGTCTTTAGATAAACCGGCACCAGCCCTGTCTGCCAGT
Organism: Candidatus Onthocola gallistercoris; assembly: GCA_018715345.1. Lineage (GTDB taxonomy): Bacteria > Bacillota > Clostridia > Lachnospirales > Lachnospiraceae > Frisingicoccus > Frisingicoccus gallistercoris. Next base: position 173 of record DVLT01000001.1, on the reverse strand, counting down.
CATGACAATGGACAATGTCCGGCTGAAAATCCACAAGGGGCAGCATGGATAAAGACGCCTTGCTGAAAAAGGCAAACTTCTCCAAATCCCACACACCGTCTTCATAGGGTTTCTCACCATAAAAATAATGTTCATTATCGATAAAATAAAAATGCACGCCGTCCCATTCCAGC
>DVLT01000066.1 GCA_018715345.1 Candidatus Onthocola gallistercoris | reverse complement strand
GCGACCTCTTGAACCCAAATCAAGCGCTCTAGCCAAGCTGAGCCACACCCCGCATTTCGGCGAAGCGTACGCAATATTCATCTCCTCGCCCGTGACGCAAGACATATTATATTATAAAGAAATCTCTTTGTCAACCTGTTTTTTCCCGATTCTGCTCCATTTTATATTTCATACGCAAAATGGGATCCGATCACTTTTTCAGATACTTCAACGAAAAAGTGATATCCCCATCTTTATCCACATCCATCACGATGTAAGACGGCTTTCTATTGGCCTGTCTGGGATAAGTCAGACTTCCCGGATTGATGATCGTGATATCACCATCCCGGTCAATGCACGGATGATGCGTATGACCATACATGGCGATCTTGCAGCCTTTTTCCCGCGCTGCCATCCTCAGCCGCATCATGCCGTAATTCACACCATATTTATGGCCATGGGTCATAAATATTTTGTACTTTCCAAACTGGACGACCGCTTCCATGGGGGCCGTTGTAAAATAGTCATTATTTCCTGCCACCATGGTCACCGGACAGGGAGCGGTGTTTTCGATCATATGCTCACTGCCTTCCAGGTCCCCCAAATGGAGCATCCAGCTGATCTTTTTTTCCTTTTCCAACACTTTCATCAGATTATCATTGATACCATGGGTATCGCTGACCACTAATACACGCATTGTATCCCCCCTCGTCTCATAGCCAGGTGCAGATCGCCTTTTTTATTCCCCGCAGCGCTTTTCCGCGATGGCTGACCAGATTCTTTTGCTCCGGAGTCAGCTGGGCCGTGGTGCAGCCGAACTCAGGCACATAAAATATAGGATCGTAACCAAATCCATTATCCCCTTCCGGCTTATAGCCGATCCTGCCTTCGATCGTCCCGCGACAGGTTTTTGTCTCACCCGCTCCCGGAGCTGCCGCCGCTATCACACAGACAAAACGGGCCGTTCTCTCTTCATCTGACACGCCTTCAAGGCGCTGGATCAGGTTGGCATTTTTAATATCATAAGACGTATCTTCTCCCATATATCTGGCTGAGTATACGCCGGGTTCTTTATGCAGATGATCGATCTCCAGTCCGGAATCATCCGCCAATACGACAGCATCCTTATAAACCGCCAGAGGAGAATCCTCTCCGGCGCTCCGTATATAGTCCCGTATGGCCTCTGCCTTGATACAGGCATTCTCCTCGAATGTCTTTCCATCTTCCACGATATCTATATCGATCCCGGCCTCCTTCATGGAAAGGATCTCCACCGGAAGATCTGCCATGATCTGCCGGATCTCTCTCATCTTTCCTGCATTGGATGTGGCAAAAATTATCGTTTTCATTCCTGTTCATTCCTCTCATCAGTAAATGCTTTCAGACAAACATTGCATTGATATTCCTCTTCCGCGAAAGACCAGCTGCTGCCATCCGGACTGATAAGCCCCCGTCCATCGCTGATATCTGCCGTTTGTGTCAAGTCGCTGGCCTGGTATTCGATGGCGATCGGATAACTGGCTCCAGATGTATCCATGTCTATGACTACCGCATAATCCTTGCCTGCCTGCAAAGAAATATCTTTTGCCATATCCACAGTATAATAGCCGGCATCACCCAATCGCCCGCTCCCCAGATAGATCCTATCCTTCAGGCTTTCGGTCCCCGTATAATCATCCACAAGGTAAATGTGATAACAGGTATCTGCTCCTGTGGCATAAAAACTGACTGCTTTAAGTGTCTGAGGGGAATCTGCCGTATAGACATTGGCAAACCAGGCTTCCGACCGGTCATATCCCACAGAACCGACCCAGCCCAGACCATCCGTCTGATATATGTTGTCATAATTATCCGTATCATCGATCCGGGTATAGGATATATTCGTATTCCCTATATTCACGTCTTCATAGGAAACGTAAAAATAGCCCCCATCAGCAAAATCCGTCCCCCAACTGTTCCGGCAAAGGAAGGCTCCGTCTAAGGACGGTTGGGAAGCAAAAGCAGTCCTGGGAAAATGATCATCCCATCCAACGATCACCACATCATGATTGGGTTTCATATCACCGGAATAAAAATAAGCATATGTGGAAGGATCATAATCCGCGTTGGAATCATACTGGCTGGATATGGACAAATATAAAGAACTTTCCACACCGCCATTCTCCATGACGTATTTTTTGATCCGGTCCAGATCTCCCGCCGCCGGCATGACCGCCTCCTGAACATGGACCACCGGTGAAAGCTGCGGATCCGTCGCCCCGTCCCCATAAGGATCATCTGCCTCAAGCACCGGCCCTTTCCATCCAGCCAGATAAGCCAGAGCCATATTATAATCACCGCCGGCGCCGTAAGGAATATTAAAACCATTATTCATAGTCATATGATCCACGGATAAGGACCAGTCCGCTCCCCGGCCGGAAGCCGACTCCAAAGCCGCAGTGGCGGCAAATGCCCAGCAAGTTCCCTGATTGCCCTGACTGCGCACCGGTGTCAATTCCCTTTCTTGGCGCAGATCAAAGGCTTCGGGCAAAATATCCTCTGCCTGCTGCTCATCGCAGACCGCTGCTGCCGAGTCATCCTGCCATGCATAATCAAAGCCTAAAGCGGCTGCCGCCGCTGTTATATCCAATGCATATGTTCCAGTTTCTCTGTTCTGTTCCACCACATCTTCCAGCGCCACGCCATTGACCCGGGCGCCGCCGCTGTCATCTGGCATGACCTGCCCGCCAAAAAGCCTGGGTACCCAAGTCGTATCCACCATCAGATGCATATCTTGTGACATATACATATCCACAGTCTGCAAACGGTCATCTTCCAGAGCTGCCGATCTGTAAGATGTTCCGTTAACGATCAGGGTAAATCCTGCGGCATTCACAGTATCTGCCCGGGCGCCGCTGTAATACCCTTCCATAGCCGGAGCTGCCTCTCCGGCCGGTATATGTTGCGCTGGGCGGAGAAAAAACCAGCCCGCCGCGCAAACAAGAGCAAGTAAGCATACAAAACGTTTAACCTGCTTCAATTCAATCCTCCTGTTTTTTCCGTCTCGGCGGACGCGGTCCCATGAACTGATAGCAGTACGTCCGGATCATACCATTGTAGATCTTACGGTTTTTATCCGCTTTCCGCCCCATATATTTCTCTGCTTCATCATATGAAGTCAACACAAAACAGGACCAGGAATCCAGCCGGGAAAATCCTTCCCCCAGCTGTCTGTACAATGACGGCAAAGCTTCCCTTTCTTCCAGGCGCTCACCATAAGGCGGATTGGTAATGATAAATCCATACTTTTTAGGATGATGCAGTTGGCTCACCGGTCGCTGCTGCAGATGGATCAGATGATCCACACCTGCCTCCCTGGCATTCTCTCTGGCAGCCTTGATCACTTCCCCGTCAATGTCATATCCTTGAATATCCATGATCACATCACCCCGGATCCGATCATGGGCCTCATTGATCATATCGTACCAAACCTTTTTGGGCAGCAGGTTTGTCCAGCTTTCCGCTGTAAACTCCCGGTTCATCCCCGGAGCGATATCGGCTCCGATCATCGCTGCTTCTATAGGGAATGTTCCGCTACCGCAAAAGGGATCCACTAAAATCCGGTCTTTATTCCACGGCGACAGGAGCAAAATAGCTGCCGCCAGCGTTTCCGACACCGGCGCCTTTCCAGTCAGCCGTCTGTAGCCCCGTTTATGTAAAGATTCCCCGGATGTATCCAGGGCAATCGTCACTTCATCTTTATAAATAAAAACTCTTATCGGATATTCTTCCCCGTCTTCCCGAAACCAGCTGGTATGGTAAGTCTGCTTCAGACGTTCCACCACCGCTTTTTTCACGATCGACTGAATATCTGAACTGCTGAAAAGCTTACTCTTCGCAGTGGAAGCTTTCTTTACCCAGAACTTCCCATCTTCCGGCAGATAGGCTTCCCAGGGAATCTTTTTCACAGATTCAAACAATTCGTCAAAAGTCTCCGCCTTAAATCGGCCAACGCAAAAAAGAACCCGTTCCGCTGTCCTCAAAAAAACATTTGCCCTTGCAATAGCTGTTATATCTCCCAGGAAGGTCACCCGGCCGTCATCCACCCGGCTGATCTCATATCCCAGATCCTTCAGTTCCCTTTTCAGAACTGCTTCCATTCCAAAATGACATGGCGCAACAAATTCATATCTTTGCATCGTCTCTCTCCTTTTTCTACAGTTCTTTTATAAGTATATACTTTTTCAAACGCTCCCGCAAGAATAGGGTGAAAATTTTCTGTAATGCACAAAAGCCTCAGCTTTTTTCCAAAATTCCCCGATAAGATTCCATACCGCCGCCCACACTGAGCACGCGGTAGCCCATTCTGGCCAGCCTCCGCCCCAGTATCAGACTGGTTGCTCCCCGGTCACAGCACAAAATGATAGCCGTATGGCCAGACAGCTTATCAGAAAACATGTCAAAGGATTCATAGGGCATGTTCACTGCACCTGGAATATGCCCTTGCTGATAAGCATATTCATCTCTTATATCGATCAAAAGCACCTGTTTGTGCTTCACATATTCATACACATCAGCAGGCGAAATAAAATTCAGGCTCATGTTCCGTCACTTTCCGTCTATCTGTTCTTATTCTAATCTATGCTTTTTATTCCCATATGTTCCATTTTTCGCCGCCCCTTTTTTTGTCCCTCACGATATACGGGCTATGGTCCGGGACAACTTTGACTGAATGCACAAAAAGGCTGGAAGACATCCTCCCGATCCAGGGATTTCTTCCAGCCTTTATTTAATCAGAATCGACGATCCTTTCATCATCTGAACGACCGGCACGGCAGCAGCCGTCTACGATCACAGTTCCGATCCCTGCACCAGGGAAACATTTGCAAAAATAGTATCCACGATGGAATCATCAATATTTGGAGCTTCCTGATAGCCCATGGTGCTAACCTCACAGATCAGCTTTGTTCCATTGCCGGCGTCGATCCATGCGTAATAATCCACGCAAGGACTATCGCCCATAAATACGTAATCCAAACGGAACCAGGAAACTTCGTGATCCCCCACTGTCTTAGTCTGGATATCGCCCTCCACGATATCCGTATAGTCTGAATCACCCTGCATATAACTCAGGTTGCTCACATCCTGTTTGACATCATCTGTCTCCCGGAATGAATAGGTCAGATCCGTATAATCCGCATTCTGGAAAGACAACATCGTATCCGATCCATAGAAAAGCTCATAGCCATCGATGGATCCAATGGATGCCTGGAGAGAATCATCCACGTAGTCTGACAAAATATAGTTGCCGTTGGCATCTGTTACAGGGCCTTCCAGGCCGGAAGCAGCTTCCGTTTCCGTGTCGCTTTCCGTCACAATGCCCATGCTGCTATCCAATTCATCCGCCAGAGAACCGCTTGTGGCAGATGACTTAACATCCTCCGGAATGGACAGGTCCGATACTGTGTCAAATCCGTTAAACGCAAATGATAATTTAAATTCGTTCAGATTGACCGTTGCACCCATTTCTTCTCCCATGGAACCGAACATGGTTGTCCCCAGTTCTGCCAGATCCATATCCATTTTTAACAGGACCCGTTCCTTCGCGTCAATATACATCAACGTTTCGAGTGTGATGTTGGAAAGATCCAGCCCTTCTGTATCCATCAATGAACTGCCTGTGTCGCCGGACATGGACAGGATATCCGCAAGGGCATCGCCACCCACGCCAACCGTGACCACATAGGCTTCTTTGCCGTTGACTTCCTGGGTATCTTCCGCCAGGGTTGCTGTGGCCGCGCCTTCAGAGATCATCTGGGACAGATCCATTGTCGCATCTTCCGATCCGTCTTCCACTGTACTTTCGGAAACTTCCCAGCCGGAATCATCGGTTTTAGAATAGGTGAACTCGGTCCCGTCCACTGTTTCCGAATAGGACTCAATAGTTGTGGCAACATCCATACCAAGCATAGACACACTGAGATCACCGACAATATAGGTCACACCATCTTTGACAGACTGGACGTCCATATTTATGTCCATGGTCATATCCACACTGGCATCCACCCCATTGGAAGAGCCGCCGATACTTCCGTCAAAATTCATGGTCATCGTGGCATCCATCGACTTCTTGCTCTCCATATTGGATGTTACCTCATTTAAAAGAGACTGGGCATCTACCTTTTCTCCTCCGCACCCGCCAAGGATACCCATCAAAGCGAGGCATAAGATCATTAACAACGCTATCGATTTTCTTTTCATTTTTCTCCTCCTGTATGTTAGTCGATATGGATATTTTACTATAACATTCCGGTCATATCAAATACTTTTGTGCATTTTCCCAAAATTTAACACATTTTTAACTATCCATTCAGCTTTTTGCCCAAACAAAAAGGGAAGGTTGTTGGCCTTCCCTTTCATTTCGGTCAATACAGACCGACTGTTCTGTTGTTATCTGCAGTTCTGTGAATGATTTTCAGCTTTATTTTTGGACACGGAATCTTTGTCCGATGTGTTCTGAGAATTTGTGCTGTTCTTGGAACTGTTTTTGGATGCTGCATTATAATCGTTCTGACTATAATTCTTTGCCATAATCATTTACCTCCTTAAAATTCCGCCGGAAGATCCGGCTTCCGTTTACATTGGTTATTATGGCCTCTGATCAAAATAATATTCATATTTTAATATTTTACTTTTCCGGTCAGGAAACGATGCCGTATAAACTTAAATGTGATATCTTCTCCGTATACCGCCAGCATTTTTAAAAATTTTTCAAGAGCTTTGCGGGTATCCGGATGGATGATCATAAACGGCAGACCGCCCACATAATATTCCCACGGGGACCGGTCAGTATAGGCGTCTTTTTTATATATCTTGCAGGCTGCCACCCGATCCACAAACATTTCCGCCACATACTTTCTGGGCATCTTCATTCCTTGGATCCCGGCATTTTTATCCAATGTGAAATCCATCCAGTATTCATAGTGATGTTTGTTCCGGCCTTTATGGTGGAGCCACGCTGCCGAATAACCTATCGCTTCCCTCTCCGCCGCGTTTGGACTCCGATTTCCTTGATAATACCGTATACCTGTGACAAATTCACTGGGCATGTATTTTGAAAGATCATGGGTCAAGCCCTGTCTGTAAAGCCCCAATCTGAAACAGCCCTTTAACACCAGCCATTTATGCTCTGTTATGGTTTTAAAATGCCCCCATAGCTTATGAAAATTCCACCGCATATATGCCACCTTATTTCAGGAAACCGTTGATGATCTTCTCTTCTGCTTCTTCTTCCGTAAGCCCCAGAGTCCGGAGTTTCAGGATCTGTTCTCCGGCGATCTTACCGATGGCCGCCTCATGGATGAGGGCCGCGTCCACATCGGATGCTTCCAATGCCGGAGACGCAAATACCCGGCCATTATCCGCCAAAATAGCATCGCATTCTGAATGACCGCTGCACCGGTTCAGACCGTGGATGGAAGAATTAAATTCCTGGTAGGAATCTCCCCTGGCCACAGATCTGGATATGAGATCCACACCGCTGTCCTCGCCTTCCAATACCACATCAAAATCGCTCTTGGCCTCCTGTTCGCCATCGGTCAGGATCCGTTCCCTGACGATCAGCTTCGCCCGTGCTCCCAACTTCGCCGTTGTTTTCCGGATCGTCTTATCCACGCCGCCCAGCTGGAGTGTGTCCATCTCAAGGCTGGCATCTTCTTCCAGGAAAATATCTGTCACCGGATCGATCTTTTTTGAGCCGCTGCCCTTTCCGGTTCCTATATGTTTTTCCCGATAGACCACGTGGGCGCCCTTTTCCAAGAAGAACCGGTGGATACCGTTATGTCGCGCTTCTTCTTCATCATCCGTGTGGACGCCGCAGCCAGCCACAATGACCACATCCGCATTCTCACCGATATAAAAATCATTGTACACCAGATCATCGATATTGCCATGGGTGACGCAGGCGGGAATATAAACCGTTTCACCCTTTGTCCCCGCTTTCACATGGATATCCAGTCCCGGTTTGTCCTCCTTGGAATCGATCTGGACATTCTCCGTGGACTTGCGGGCCGCGCACAGTCCGTCCTCCCGTATATTGTATGCACCTTTAAAATCGCCGCCTTTATAGTCAGACACCAGCCTGAGCAGCGCCTGGGTGATCAGATTATCTACTTCAGCCATCTTCAGATACCTCCCTTTCCAAGCGGACAGCGGACAGCTTTCTCCCCTTCCAGCAATTTTGGAAGGATATCCTCTTTAGCGCCGGATGTGCGGACTTTTCCATCAGCGAGTACCACGATCTCATCGGCAATGGATAGGATACGTTCCTGATGGGAAATGATGAGCAGCGTCCCCTCGTGCCTTTTCTTGATCTCCTGGAACGTCTCCACTAATCTGGAAAAGCTCCACAGATCGATCCCGGCTTCCGGCTCGTCAAATATGGACAATCTGGCGTTTCTGGCCAGCACCGTGGCGATCTCGATCCGCTTACTCTCGCCACCGGACAAAGATGCATTCATCTCCCGGTCAATATATTCATCCGCGCACAGACCCACCTTTTCCAACAGCCGACACAGTTCGTCATCTGCCAGTTTATCCTTCGCCGCCAGTTCCAACAGATCCCTCACAGTCAGTCCTTTAAAACGCACCGGCTGCTGAAAAGCATAGGCAATGCCCTTTCTGGCTCTGTCTGTGATGGACATGTCTGTAATATCCTCTCCATCCATAAAGATGCGTCCTTTATCCGGTCTTTCCAGCCCTGCGATCAGTTTTGCCAGCGTTGTTTTGCCGCCGCCGTTCGGTCCGGTCACCACCACCAGCTTGCCGCTGTCTATAGATAAATCTATGCCATTGATGATCCCTTCACCACCGGGAACGCCCCAGGTGATTCCTTCAAGTTTAAGCAATGATACATTCCTCCTTTGAATTGATCCTCTGATTCATAGGATTTCGCAAAAATTATAATCTATATTCAATGGAATTTCAAGAGTTCCCGATCCATTTCGCAAATAATCCCTATTACTTTACTAGGGTTTATCCTCAAAAAACTTTTTAGCGCAAAAAATCCCTCTGCCGCAAGTAAGCTGCCTTACTTTGGCAGAGGGTCTTTCATCAGGCATGGGGAATATTGGTAAATTCACTGATCTCCCGGCTGATGGTGCACAGATCGTCCACAGACAGATCATGCAGTCTTTCATGGCCCGTGATCCGGGCAAATGTTTTCAGTTCTTCCAGTGAAACATTCAGGAAATTGGCAACCCGAGCCGCCGCCGCATCGGGTTCCAGACGCATCCGCAGGTCCGCTTCCTGGGTGGCAATGCCCACCGGACACATGCCTGAGCCGCAGATCCGGTATTGCTGACATCCCAAAGCCATCAACGCAGCGGAAGCGATGGCAACTGCATCCGCACCCATGGCGATCGCTTTGGCAAAATCGGAAGATACCCGAAGTCCGCCGGTTATGATCAGGCTGATATCCGATCCGATACTATCCAGATATTTTCTCGCCCGATGAAGGGCATAGATCGTCGGCACACTGGAAGAATCCCGAAGGAACTTGGGAGATGAGCCAGTGGCGCCGCCTCTGCCATCGATGGTGATAAAATCCGGCTCGGCATAAACACAGAAAGCCAAGTCCTTTTCAATATGGCCTGCCGCGATCTTAACGCCAATGGGACGGCCATCGGAAGCCATCCGCAGCTGACTGATCAATGTTTTCAGATCTTCTTTTGTCTCTATCCCCGGGAAACGGGAAGGCGCGATCACATCTTGTCCCATGGGTTTATCACGCAATCTGGCGATCTCCGGAGTGACCTTCTCTGCCGGCAGATGACCGCCCATACCCGGTTTGGTCCCTTGACCGATCTTGATCTCAATGGCGTCTGCATTTCGGAGATTCTCCGGCGTCACACTATAGAGGTTGGCCACATATTCAAAAATGTACTTATCCGCAGCAGCCATCTCCTCCGGCAGGATGCCGCCTTCCCCGGAGCACATGGCGCTGTGGGCCATGGCCGTTCCCCGTGCCAAGGATACCTTTGCCTCTTTTGAAAGCGCCCCAAAGGACATGTGGGATACATAGACCGGATTTTCCAGTATCAACGGTTTTTTAGCATGTTTTCCGATCACTGTGGTCGTGTCCACCGGCGCATGTTCATCCAAAGGCATGGGATCCAACTGGGCTCCCAGCAGCAGAATATCATCCCAACCCGGCATGGGCAATCTCGTCCCCATGGCCGCTGAGATCGTTTTTCCACTGACTGCCATCTCATGAATGTCATCCATATAGCGGCAGCTGTCATCATGACGGACATACGCTTTGGGATAATCCAGTGCCGAAACCGCCGGCGCTCCCTCCGGCTTTATCTCCTCCCCCGCGCAAGGCGAAAAAACAGATGCCGGCTGATGACAGACCGGACATTCCTCAAGTTCTGAAAAAGGCGCCTGCTCTTTTTCCTCATCATAGATATATCCGCATACACTGCACTTATACTTTGCCATATACCTTCCCCCTTTTCTTGATATATGGCTTCATCGTACCATGTATCTGATCCAGCGTCAACAGACTTTGACAGCCACACTGACCCGCAAAACGGAAAACATTTTAAGGGACAGAATAGCCGGAAACAAAAAAACGGTACAGCCTTAAAGACTGTACCGTCATCTGCGACGTGCGTTAGAGGATTCGAACCCCCGACCTTTTGGTCCGTAGCCAAACGCTCTATCCAGCTGAGCTAAACGCACACTTGTTTTGCAACAATAGCTATTGTACAACTGTTCTCCGAAAATGTCAACCCGTTTTTTTAACTATTTTCAATACCTCTTTTTTAAACCAGCTCCGCCCGTATATATACAAGCCGAAAAGTCGGGCGCAGTCCCCCTCCTTCCGGCTTGTATATCGCTTTTTCGGATCATTTACAGACGGATACAATCCGCTTTTTTCATGGCCAGATACACCTGGGCATCGTCCGGGAACAGGCGGGCCTTTTTGAAAAGCACATCCACATCGATCTGGACGCCATTGCAATCAATGGCATAACGCAGGATATTGCCATGGGGCAGCCGTACTTTGATCCGGCCTGTAAAATACATATCATAACCTTCCTCTTCAAAAGGTTTATCCCGTATCATGATCAATTCCGGGCGGAAGGCCACATCGCCGCAATCCATCTGGAACCCGGAAGCCTTTTTAAAATCTCCGGCTGAAAGAATATTGTAATGTCCGATAAAGGTGGCGGCGAATTTGGTGGCAGGCTGAGTATACATCATGGTTGGCGGCGCAGACTGCTCGATGATGCCGTCATGCATCAGATGGATCACATCCGACATGACCATGGCCTCGTCCTGATCATGGGTCACAAAGATTGCCGTAATGTCCATCTCTTTTTGTATACGCCGTATTTCGATCTGTAACGAATGGCGTAAAAGCGCATCGATGGCCGATAAAGGTTCATCCAGTAAAAGGACCTTTGGCTGGGTAATGATGGCCCGGGCAAGAGCCGCCCGCTGCTGCTGGCCTCCCGAAAGCTGGGACGGATAATGTTTGATCTTATCCGACAGTCCGACCACTTCCAGTATCTCTTTTACCTTTTCTTTTATGACCGTCTTTTCCGTCTTTTTCATCTTCAGGCCAAAGGCCACATTCTGCTCCACCGTCATATTTGGAAACAAACTGTATTGCTGAAATACCATACCGATATCGCGATCTTTCGGATTCACATCCGTAATATCCCGACCGTCCAGATACACCCGTCCTGAGGTCACATTTTCAAGGCCGGCCAGGCATCGGAGCAAAGTACTTTTCCCGCAGCCGGATGGCCCCAAAAGGGTAACAAGCTGTCCTTTTTCGATTTCCAAGTTGATATTCTTCAACACTTCATTCTGTCCGAAATTTTTTACGATATTTTCAAAACGTATATATGACATAGGCCTTTACTCCTTTACCTTTCTTTTGGATCTTTCATGCCCGTCCCGGCTCTTCAGGAACAGTACGATTGCCGCAATGAGAAATGTCATGGCCATAATCACAACAAACACGGCGCTGGCTTTCATACTGTCCGACTTCATCGTTTGATACAGGAAAATCTGCACATTCGGGAACGATGACCCGGCCAGGTTACGGACCAAAACATAGTCGCCGAAGATGATGCCCACAGCCAACAGCGATGAAACAATGATCGCTGAAAGAATATTGGGAACGATCACCCGGAAAAAGGCATAAATCCTGGAAGCCCCCAACATCTCCGCCGCCTCAAGAAGCATCGGCATATTCACAGCCCGCATGCCATTGCGTATGCCTTGATAAATATACGGCAGGATGATGACACAGTATGCACCAAACAGCATGACAAGCCTTTCACTCAAAAATGTCGGATTGTTAATGTAAACCGAAAGGATGCTGACCGAAAGAATGACGCCTTGGATGGTATAAGGGATCATACATATGATCTGAACATATTTTTCCAACTTCGGAAAGAATATCGTTGTCACGAACAACGCCAACAGTACAATGACGATCGTGCATATGATGGGGAAAATACATAAAACCAGCGTCCGACCCAGCGATGCAAGAAAATTCGGATTGGTAAACAGTTCCACATAGTTGTCCACCGTAAACCCCTTCGGGATAACTTCCGTCCAATTGGAAAACAGGGAATAAATAATGGAAACCACCAATGGAAGGAGCAGATAAACCAGTATAACGGCAATTGCCAGTACGCCGCCCACATTTTTCTTTTTCATGCTTTGGCGCCTCCCTTCTGGAATTGTTTGCTGACAAGATTGGTCAGGCCGATCATGATGACCATGATGACCATCATCGTAACAGATAATGCGCCTCCAAGGCCCTGACGGATCTTCACATCACCCACAAAGCAGCCGGCAATCTGGACCGGGAGCAGCGAAATATTGTTCATCATGATCGCGTAAACAGTCGCGTATGCGGCCAATGCATTGGCAAACAGCACGGAAAATGTCCCCATGATGCTGGGCATGAGCACCGGTATGCCAATTTTTCTCCAAAACGTTCCCTTGCCTGCCCCCAACAAAGTGGACGCTTCTTGCCATTCCTTCCGCACACCGTCAAAAGCCGGGATCAAAAGCAGTGTGGACAGGGGCACCTGAAAATACACATAGATCATGCTGATGCCGTTGGACGTATACAGATTGTAATTTGCTATAGCATCGATCCCCAAAGCCTGGCCGATCTGTACTACGATCCCCGCATTCCCCAGAAGGATCATAAACGCAAAAGCCAGAGGAATGCCGGCAAAATTGGAAACCATATTCAATATGGTCATAAAAATGGAATTGAGTTTTCCATGGGTCTGGTGAGCCGCCCTTGCGCCGATAAACGCGATGATAATGCCGATACAAGACGATATCAGAGAAATCTTAATGCTGTTTATGATCGCTTTCTGATAGAGCAGTTTTGTAAAAACAGTCTCATAATTCTCCAGTGTGAATCCCACACCCTCATCCGGTTGGAAACTATTGACGATAACCATGGCAAGGGGAATGATCTCATACAGGAAAGCCACAAGCAAAAACGGTATCAGCGCAAATAAATATAGATATTTTCTTCGTTTCATTTATTCATCTCCATTTGCTCTTCTAAAACTGTCTGAAGCCAAAAAACAGTAAGAGGGGAGTATACGCCTGCATACTCCCCTCTCCGACTACTCCACATATACAAGTCTTACTATTTTATCAACTTACTGAACGAGCAACGGAAGGATCTCTTCATTCCATCTTTCCACAACCACTTCACAGGCTGCATTGTAAGCGTCTGTGTCCTCCATGGCAATAGCATTCGCATAGTCAGACTGCTGGAAAGTTGCGTCCTGAATTTCCTGCGGGATCTCAACGTCTGTCCGGATGGGGATCGCTCCCGCTTCAGCCAAATTCGCCTGTCCTTCATCACTCAGGATATATTCTCTTGTCAGCATGGCTGCATATGGATGAGGCGCATACTTGTTGATAACAGATGCGTAACCGCTGGTGATCGCCCCATCTGACGGAATGGTTGCCACCATGTTGTAGTTTGCGATATCATTCTTATAAGGAACACCTGTAAAACTCCATACAACGCCGCATGCCACTTCGCCCGTTTCAAAATTCTGTTTCAGAATGTCCAATGTATTGATCCGGCCGGCTTCTGCCATCTCGGTCCAAAATTCAAAAGCCGGATCCAGATTCTCCAGGTCGCCGCCCATCGCGAAGTTCGACGCAATGATAGCTGCCTGAGCATTACCTCCTGTGATATCGCCAACAGAAACCTTGTAATCTCCATTCTTGATATCCTCCCAGGATGTGGGAGCTTCACCGATGATATCGGTATTGCTGAGGAAACAGGTGGCTCCTGTATAGCAGATCATCCATTTTCCATCTTCACCTTTGGCCCAGTCCGGAACACTGTCCCAATAGGATGTCTTATAGGGAAGGCCCAAATCCTCATCGATAACCTGCTGGGCAAATCCTTGACCCACATCACCGATATCTTTTGTTCCTTTTTCGCCCTCTGTTTTGAACATCTGGAGTTCCTCTGCAGAAGACATATCCGTATCATTGTGCTCTATACCATACTTTTCATTCAAATCTGCCCATGTGGCTCCCCAGTTCGCCCAGGAATCCGGCATACCCACAGACTCAACTTTCCCCTCTTCCTGAGCTTTGGCAATAATATCGTCCAGAGACATGGAATTATAATCTTCCGCCGCATCAGAACCTTCGTCCGCTGCAGTTGTATCTGTGCCGCCGGTGGTTTCACCGCTTCCACCGCCGCTGCATCCTACAGCCAACAGACAAAACGCTGTCAGCACCGCAACTGCTGAAATCAAATACTTTGGCCTTCTTTTCATAGAAACTCCTCCCTCCCATTTCAAGCCTTTTTCATCAGCTTCTTTTTTGATCCATGATAAATATTTGTCACATTGTATGAACTATTTATTTATCATTTTTAAATTATGGGTAAATTATACCATACAATCCTTTTTTTGTGAATACTTTTTTGTCGTTTTCGACGAATAATCGAATTTATTTTTTACTTTTTTATTCAATTCATCTAATTATATGCAAATTTAAACTTTGTTCAAAAAGAATCCTCCATCTGATCCGATATCTGTTTCTTTACCCCAGCGGGATACTGCCCGGCGGGCTTTTTACCCCACAAGGAAGTTTAAGAACTTTCCCGCAGAATAAAAAAAGTGTCTTCGACACTTCAACTCCCCTACCCCTCAATCTTGAGGGGATTAGGGGTTACTTTTTGTGTCTTTTTCCTTCATAATAGTCTTATGAATATCCTACAAAAAATTTTTACAGACCATTTTGAAGAAATGCTCTATATCCAACATCCCCGTGACTCTGTCATTGAAAATGTAGAAAAAATGATCCATTGCGGCGACCCCTCTT
>DVLT01000065.1 GCA_018715345.1 Candidatus Onthocola gallistercoris | reverse complement strand
CATACTCTACCAATTATACATAGGGGGCATTTGTTTGTCAATAATTATTTTGATGTTGTGTAAAGGTTTTTTCCTTTACACAACACATCCGCAGAAAACGGATGTTCCTGCGGATGATGCTATGTATATGTCATACGATCATTTTACCAAAGCTACTGTCTCTCTTGCGATGGCCAGCTCTTCGTTGGTCGGGATGACCATAATGGCTGTTTTGGAATCAGGTGTGGAAACGATCAGATCTTCTCCCCGTTTCGCATTGAGTTCCGGATCCAGTTTCACACCCAGATAGCCCAGATAAGCACAGATGTCTTCACGGACATATTTGTTATTCTCACCCAGACCAGCTGTAAAAGCGATGGCATCCACCCCGTTCATGGCAGCCGTATAAGCTCCGATGTATTTTGCCACTCTGTAGGCAAAAACTTTCATTGTCAGAAGTGCTTCTGGTTTCTCTGCCAGGGAATCTCTCTCCAGATCCATGAAATCGCTCGTATAACCGGAAATACCGAGAACGCCCGATTTTTTATTGAGAACATCCATGATCTCACCGATGGACAGATTCTCTTTCTTTGCGATAAATTCAATGATAGCCGGGTCAATATCACCGGAACGTGTACCCATGATCAGGCCCTCCAGAGGCGTCAAGCCCATGGATGTGTCCACAGATTTTCCGTACTTGACCGCACAACAGCTGGCTCCATTCCCCAGATGGCAGACAATGGTCTTTACCTGGTCATAGGGTTTGCCAAGAAGCTCGGCCGCTTTTTTGGACACATAACTGTGGGAGGTTCCGTGGAAGCCGTAACGGCGTACTTTGTACTTTTCATAATATTCCTTTGGAAGGCCGTACAGATAAGCCTCTTCCGGCATCGTCTGATGGAATGCTGTATCAAAAACAGCCACCATAGGCGTATCCGGCATAAGCTCTTTGCAGGCATTGATACCAATCAGGTTGGCCGGATTATGGAGCGGCGCCAGATCACTGCAGGCTTCAATGGCTTCGATCACTTCGTCATTCAGTACGGTTGCCTTTGAAAAGCTCTCGCCTCCATGTACGATACGGTGTCCCACCGCATCGATCTCCGTCATGTCTTTGATGACACCGGTTTCAGGATCTGTCAGCGCATGCAGTACCAGAGAAATGGCTTCTGTATGGCTGGGCATCGGACTCTCTGTCTTTGTTTTTTCCCCGCCCTTTGGCTGATAAACAAGACGGCTGCCGTCAATGGCAATACGTTCGCACAATCCTTTTGCCAGTACGTCTTCTGTTTCCGAATCGATCAACTGAAATTTCAGAGAAGAACTTCCGCAGTTAATAACTAAAACCTTCATGATATATCTCCTTTTATCTATTAAATGGCCATAAATCTATCCGTTACAAAATCATTTGCTTTCAGCTGCGTCCTGAAGCTGAGCCTGAACAGCTGTGATGGCTACCACACCCACGATATCGTCGGATGAGCAGCCCCGGGACAGGTCGTTGACTGGACGGGCAAGTCCCTGGGTGATCGGGCCGTACGCCTCAGCCTTAGCCAGTCTCTGAACAAGTTTATAACCAATGTTGCCCGCATCCAGATCCGGGAAGATCAAAACGTTGGCATGACCTGCCACTTCGTTGTCCGGCGCTTTCTGGGCGGCAACTTCCGGAACGATGGCCGCATCCAGCTGGAACTCGCCATCCACCAAAAGATCCGGATATTCTTCCTGGGCGATCTCCACAGCCCGGACCACTTTATCCACATCCGGATGGCTGGCACTACCCATGGTGGAATGGGACAACATGGCCGTGATCGGTTTTTTGCCCACAAGTGTCTGGAATGTTTTGGCAGAAGAATCTGCGATCGCTGCCAATTCTTCAGAGGTGGGATTCTGATTCAACCCCGCATCAGAGAATATAAACACGCCGTCCGCACCATATTCGCAGTTGGGAACATCCATTACGAAAAACGCGGAAACCAGTTTACTTCCCGGCGCTGTTTTCAAGATCTGCAGAGACGGACGCAGTACATTCGCTGTGGTGGTGCGGCAGCCGCCCACCATACCGTCTGCAAACCCCATCTTGACCATCATAACACCGAAAAACAGGTAGTTGGAAATGAGGATACGCCGTGCGTCATTCAACGTCATACCTTTTCTTTTACGAAGTTGATAAAAATGTACGATGAAATCATCCAGATGCTCATAGCTTTCCGGATAAATGATCTTTGCTTTGGAGATATCATGTCCCTTCGCCACTTCCGCGATCTCTTCCGGATCGCCTATAAGTATCAGATCTGCCAGTTCTTCTTTCATGATCTTTTCTGCTGCCACAATGACTCTGATATCATTGCCTTCCGGCAGTACGATCGTTTTCTTTGACTGTTTTGCTCTCTCTTTCACTCCATCAATAAACGCCATAGTCAAAAACTCCTTTCATCCCCAAAATAAATAAATATGAATCTAAATATAGCAATATTATATACCAGGAAAAAAATACTAACAAGTTCTTTTTGCCGGGAAACATCCCGTATATTGTATTTTTTTCAGTCCATTTCCCATAAATAAGGGTATACATCTCTTGAAATTCAGGTTATACTATACCAAAATGCCTAAAAGATTGGCTATTTTTTAACGAAAATGTCAGAAAGAAAGGATTTTATCCATGAAAGTCGCTGCTGTTATCACCGAATACAACCCCTTTCATAACGGCCATCTGTATCAGCTTGAAACGATCCGACAACGCTACGGGGCTGATCATATCATTGTCATCATGAGTGGCGATTTTATCCAGCGAGGCGGACCGGCGTTTACGGACAAGTACCTCCGTACACGTATGGCTCTTTTGGGCGGCGCGGATCTGGTCATTGAACTGCCGACTCCCTTTGCCACTTCAGAATCATCTGTTTTTGCCCGAGGAGCTGTCCATCTGCTGGATCGTCTGGGGGTTGTGGACAGACTTTTCTTCGGATGTGAAACATGCGAACCTTTCTTCTTCAACGCTTGCTCAGACATTTTGATCGAAGAACCAAAAGTATTTCGCAATACTTTAAAAGAGGCTGTCAAAAACGGGGCGTCTTTTCCCCGGGCTCGGGCATATGCCCTGAGTGAAGCTTATAACGCCGCTCATCCAGGCCAATATCTTCCACAAACATTTCTCTCTTCGCCCAACAACATACTGGCTTTGGAATACTATCTGGCATTAAAACAGGAACAGTCTGCCATCCAGCCGATGCCGCTCCTGCGCAAAGGCGCCGGATATCATGACGAGGCGATCAACGGGACTTTTGCCTCCGCAACAGGTATACGAAAAGCTCTTTTGAATGATGATCCGTCCGGTTTTCCCTTATCGGAAGCTGTTCCCCCCTATGTTTTAGGATCACTGGACCAGGCCTTTGGGATCCGGTGTCCGATCATCGACGATGATTTTTCCCAAATATTCGCATCCGCCTTTCTCTCCGGGAGTTTACATCCTGAGGAAATGGAAAACTGTTATTTTGGAAAAACGATGTACCGACGGATGCTCCGTCAGTTTGACGGATATACTGTTCTGTCCGACTATCTGAGCCAACTCAAAACAAAGTCCTGGACCCGTACCCGGATCGATCGTTCCGTATTTCGTATGATGCTCCATATACCCAGGGACTATGGCCGGCGCCTTCTGGAAGAACATGACCATCCATGGGAATACATACGTATACTTGGTTTTAGAAAAGACAGCACCGGACTGCTCCATAGGATCAAAGCCACATCCCAGGCGCCTCTCATATCCAAGATGGCAGATGCTCCCCAAAAACTCCCCTCGGAGGCGCTGTCTGTATTGGATAAAGATATTTACGCGGCTGATCTATACCGCTATGTTCAACAATCCAAATTCCATACCGTGCTCAAAAACGAATGGCGGCAGCCCATCATCCAGGTATAAATGAAAAAGCAGGCTCATAGTTTAAAATAAAAAGAGGTTCCATGGCCATTTATTTTATCTGTTTCCTGCTTTTTTTCATGTTCCCGGACATATGTAAAGACGGAATGACCGGAGGTATCCGTCTTTTGGCCTTCCAGGTCATCCCGTCCCTTTATCCTTTTATGCTCATCGCTTCCCTCATCCGCACCGCTCCCATTCCTGCCCGCCTGAGTCGGATCTATCCGATCGTCTGCGGTTTCATCTCCGGCTATCCCATGGGGGCAAAGGCGGTCGTGGATATGAAATCCGGCGGACATATTGGAAAAGAACAGGCGGAAGCGCTTTTGATCCTTTGCAACAATCCCGGCCCCGCCTTCATAGTCAGTTACGCAGCCATGGGTATGCTGGGGGACATCACCCTCGGACCGCTCATATGGGCAGCCGCCCTGTCCGGATCCTTTCTTGCCTGCCTTTGCATGTGCTTCATCCGCCGTAAAAACGAAGCTGCTGTTTCCATGACTTCTGTTCCCGTCCCGCCATCCGGGAATTTTTTCGACACATTAGAACAGGCGGCAGCAGACACGTTAAACACCCTATTCACCATAAGTGGTAATGTCCTTATTTTTTCTGTCCTTAGTGAATTTATCCAACAGGCTGCTTTTATCCCGGATAAGCTGTGTATCCTGGCGTCCGGCATATTGGAAATGACCTGTGGTATCCGGCTGGCTGCCGCCTCCGATATGACTTTAGCCTGGAAAGTTGGATCGATCACTGTTTTTTCCGTCTTTGGCGGCTTATCCATCATTTCTCAGACAGCTGGGATCATACGCAAAGAAAAACTTTCCATAAAAAAATATGTCACAGGAAAAGCTTTGGCTGCCTGCTTCGCTTTCCCTGTGATCCATCTTTTATTATGTATTTTTCACTGACTCGGACGTCTGCGCTTGTCAGTCAATGTCCTCGTAGTCAAATTCATCGTCCTCTTCGTCGTCATCGTACTCTTCCGGTTCCTCATAAGCTTCTTCCGGCTCCTCTGTATCATACGCTTCCTCATCGTCATCATATTCATCCGGAAGTGAATGGATCGGAGCAGTTTCAGAAATGACCGGGCTATTCAGCTGTTGGGCCAGCGCTTCCTGATTCTCCTGGAGAATACGCAGATTAGAAGTCAGTCCGCCGATAAGGCCTTCGCTGTGTTCCGTCGCAATGCTCAACGCACCGCTCACGATATTCTGGAGATTATCCACCAACTCCTTGGTGTATTCCAGGGCATTGATGCGGATCTCTTCCGCGTTCTGGTTCGCTTCATTGATCGTGGCTTCTGCCTGAGCATTGGCCGCATTGACAACTTCTTCGGCCTTTTCATAAGCTTTCAGCATGATCTCGTGTTCTTCCACCAGCTGATTGGTATATGCGGTTGTTTCTTCCAACATCTTTTCGGCCTGAGCCTGGGCATCACTGATGATCTTATCTTTGTTGGCAATGATCTTCTGGTAACGTTTAATTTCATCCGGAGTCTTTAAACGAAGTTCTGTCAAAAGTTCCAGCAGTTCATCCTTCGGCACGATGATCTTCGACTGGGAAAAGGGCTGTGTCTTGCAGCTTTCTACAAACTCTTCAATCTCGTCAATCAACTGTTCAATTCTGCTCATTCTTCATTCTCCTTTATACTAAATTTGGCTTTAACTTTCTCAATAACACACTCTGGGGCAAAACGCTCCAGAGGCCCTCCGTATCTGGCGATCTCCTTTAAAATACTGGAACTCAGATAAGAGTACTCTTCGCTGGTCACCAGAAACATGGTATCCACTTTGGGGTTCACGATGCGGTTCGTCTGGGCAATCTGCAGCTCATATTCAAAATCTGAGACCGCTCTCAGGCCCCGTACCATGATATGGGCGCCCACCTGATCCGCAAAGTCGATCGTCATGCCTTCAAAGGACATGACCGTCACATTGTCAAGGCCTTTTGTCACCTCATTCAACATTTTAACACGTTCTTCGACAGAAAACAATGGCGTTTTTGCACTGTTTTTCAGCACAGCCACAACCAGTTCATCCACCATCGCCGATGCCCGGCAGATCAAATCTATATGTCCGTAAGTTACCGGATCAAAGCTGCCCGGATAGATTGCTTTTCTCATAATCAGTATCCTCGAAATTTATTTTTTTGTGATGAACACATGTCTGTTTGTCTTGTATCGCTTTTCTTTCAGACATGTATAGCCCATACTTTCAAGCCACGAAAAATCGGTCGTCAGATCTGCCTCCACGATGACTAAAGTATCCTCATGCAGGCACGGGCTGTCTGCCAAAGCTTCCAGCGCCTGCTTTTCCAGCCCTTTGCCATATGGCGGATCCATAAAAATCAGGTCAAACGTCTGTTCCTTTGCCTTCAGCATGGAAAGAGCATAAAAAACATCCATGTTCAGAAGTTCTGCATCCCCATCCAGTCTGGTCTTTACAAGATTCCTGCGGATACATTCCGAAGCTTTCGGATTCTTCTCAACAAATGTACAATGGCTGCAGCCACGGCTCAGCGCTTCGATGCCGATGGCGCCGCTTCCCGAAAACAGATCCAGGAACTTCTTGCCGTATAGATCCGGCTGGAGCATATTAAATAGTGTTTCCTTGATCCGGTCTGTGGTGGGACGGGTATCCATGCCTGGAATGGTTTCCAGGGTCAGCCGCCTTGCCTTTCCGGCGATCACACGCATATCATTCTCTCCTTTGATACTACAACTATTTTTACATTTTAGGAACCTTTATGCGGTTTGTCAAGACAATAACAAGGTAATTTAAGAGAATTTTAAGGGATTGCTGATCCGATACGCAAAACAAAGGAGCATCCCGCGATTTT
This sequence comes from Candidatus Onthocola gallistercoris, assembly GCA_018715345.1. GTDB lineage: Bacteria > Bacillota > Clostridia > Lachnospirales > Lachnospiraceae > Frisingicoccus > Frisingicoccus gallistercoris. The sequence continues at coordinate 4,594 of DVLT01000065.1, read as the reverse complement.
GCGGGATGCTCCTCTGTTTTTTACTCTTCTCCTGCCATCTGTTCTTCCTGTCTCCGGATCATCTGGCGTACCATCTCACCGCCAACGCTTCCATTCTGGTATGAGGTCAGGTCACCGTTGTAGCCCTGTTTCAGAGGCACTCCGATTTCACTTGCGACTTCGTACTTAAATCTGTCCAAAGCTGTTCTCGCCTGCGGGACTTCCGGTCGGTTTGACGATGTTTTTTTCATGCTCTTTTCCTCCGTTTTCATCGTTTGCTGACTGTTTTCATGCCCTTGTAGCTACAGTTATAGTATGTGGAAAAGAACTTTTTTTAATCTGACACTTTTTTCATGTTTTTGATCCGCTTCCCGTCACAAAATAACAGACAGATTTTCATCCGACATGTATTCAGAAAGTCTTTTTGCCAGGGCTCCGGTGACCTGATCTTCCCAAGCTGCTGCACAATCTCCGGCCATCTGGAGCACATCCCCATCCTGATAGACATCTCCGATCTGAAAATCCATCAATCCACTTTGACGCAGGCCAAACAGATCGCCAGGTCCCCGCAGTTTCAGATCTTCACTGGCTATATAAAAGCCGTCGTTGGAATGATTCAGTATCTCCAATCGTTTTCTGGCCGTTTCAGATTTGCTGCACTGGATAAAAATACAGTAGGACTGCTCTTTTCCCCGTCCGACACGTCCTCTCAACTGGTGAAGCTGGGCCAGTCCGAACCGTTCCGCATTTTCGATCATCATCACCGTGGCATTGGGCACATCGATCCCCACCTCGATGACAGTGGTGGATACCAGTACTTGTATTTCATTTCGTCCAAAAGCTTCCATGATCTGTCTTTTTTCTTCACCAGACATCTTCCCATGGAGCATTTCCACCCAGATGGACGCAGGAAATATCGTTTTTAGTCTTTCCGTATAATCCACCACATTTTCCAGCTCCATCCATTCACTCTCTTCCACCATCGGACAAATGATATACGCCTGGCGTCCCCCACGAATCTGTTTTTCAATAAAACGATACGCCGCCGGCCGATAATCGGTCCCCACGACACAGTTTTTAATGGGTTTTCTGCTGGCAGGCATTTCATCGATGACAGAAATATCCAGATCCCCATACAGGATCAATGCCAACGTCCGCGGGATCGGCGTGGCGCTCATCACAAGCACATGGGGAGAGACGCCTTTTGACGCCAGATATTCCCTCTGATGGACGCCAAATCGATGCTGCTCATCCGTCACCACCAGAGCCAGCTGGGCAAACTGTACCTTATCTTGGATGAGCGCATGGGTACCGATGACAATATCCACCTGATGATTTTCGATACGGGTATAAGCCTCCCGCTTTTCCTTTGCCGTCATGGAACCGGTCAGTAAAAGACAGCGGATATCCCATTTTGAAAAAACTTTTTCAAAGGATTCAAAATGCTGTCTGGCCAATACTTCCGTGGGCGCCATGAGACATCCCTGATATCCCTCTTCCGCCACTGTCAGCAAAGCCAACTGGGCGATGACGGTTTTCCCGGATCCCACATCTCCTTGGATGAGACGGTTCATGGTACCGATGCCCTTAAAATCCTCTTTTATCTCTTCCCAGGTACGCAACTGGGCGCTGGTCAGTTTATAAGGCAGATCAGCGATGAACCGTTCTGATGGAGAAAAATGTAATATAGGAAAACTATTGGGGACAGCAGTGTTTGACTTTTTCATCCGTCGTATGGCCAAAGCAAACAGGAAAAACTCATCAAAAGCCAGACGCTTTCTCGCCATCCCCAACTCATTGGCAGATGTGGGAAAATGGATCTGACGTATGGCCTCATCCCAGTCCCATAACTGATAGCGTTTCAGTATGGCTCCTGGAAGATAGTCTTCAAACTTTTCACATGTCTCGAATACCTGCTGCATCAACCGCACCATCAACCGATTCCCCACACCTTCTGTCAATGAGTAGACCGGCTGGATGTGCTGACAAAGTTCCCGATATTTTTCCGGTGTATAAACTTCCGGCTGATCCATCATATATTTCCCTTTTTCCTCCCGGATCTTCCCATAAAACACATAATTTGTACCGGGATGGAGACTTTTCTTCAGATAGGGCATATGGAACCATAGACACTGGAGGCGCCTTCCTTCTTCTTCCACCGTTACTGTAAGCTTCGGTACCCGTCCCCCGGGAATTTGTGAAAGCGACTTCCTCAGAGTGACTAAAACCGCTTGCTTTCTGTCTGGTTCCACTTCAGACAGCCCCACTGCCGGTTCATAGGTAATGTATGTTCTTGGAAAATAACAGATCAATTCTTTGATCGTTCGGATGCCCATATGCTCCAGATAAGATTCATTTTTGGTACCAACCCCCTTTAGGGTACGCACCGGATCTGTCAGTTTCATAAGTTTCTCCCTCCGCCGTTCCAATGACAAAAGGACGCGAAACCTGCGCGTCCTTTTGCTGTTCTATCGTTCACACTTCTTAAATTTACTCCACTGAAACGATATAATAATAGACAGGCTGTCCACCCGGCTGAAGTTCCACTTCCAATTCCGGATACTTTTCCTCCACTTCACCGGCCAATTCTTCCGCCTCTTCCTCACTCACATCGCTTCCGTAATAAACGCTGATGAGTTCGGAATCTTCATCGATCATATGGCCGATCAGATCAACGGTCGTCTCCTTGATGTCTTTTCCAACGGCAAGGATACCCGAATCACCCAGCCCCATTATATCGCCTTCTGAAATCTGGATGTCATCGATCACCGTATCCCGTACCGCATAGGTCACCTGGCCGGAACGGACATGCTCCATCTCCTGACGCATATGTTCGCCATTTTCCTCATCCGACATGCCTTCGATATAATTGATGATGGCTGTGATCCCCTGGGGTATGGTGACTGAAGGAACGACAATGACCTTCTTGTCCTCCGTCAGATCCCTTGCCTGCTCGGCCGCCAAAATGATGTTTTTATTATTTGGAAATACAAATACTGTATCCGCATGGACTTTTTCGATACCCTTCAGCACATCTTCCGTGCTTGGATTCATGGTCTGTCCGCCTTCGATCACATAATCCACACCAAGGCCTTTGAAGATCTCATTCAATCCTTCGCCCACGGAAACAGAAACAAATCCCACGGGTTTGTTGGGCTCGTCTGCTGCCTCTTCCATGCGTGCATCTGCTTCAGCCTGGGCTTTTGCCACGTTCTGCGCATCCTTGATCAGTTTTTCATGGTGCTCTTCCCGCATATTGTCGATCTTCATACTTGTAAGTGAACCATAGGAAAGGCCTTTCTGGATGGCAAGCCCCGGATCATTGGTATGCACGTGTACTTTAACGATATCTTCATCATGGACACAGACGATGGAATCACCGATGGAGGACAGATACTTTTTAAAATCCTTTTCTGTCTCCTGATCATAAGGTTTCTCCAGCATAACGATAAACTCTGTGCAGTAGCCGAACTTGATATCCGCCGTATCGATCTTTTGTCCCGGTATCGCCGTACGAGCCGGAGATGCCGGCTGTATCGTCAGATCCACTTCTTTTCCAAGGAGGCCCTCATAAGCGCCTTTGACCACTTCCATCAGGCCCTGCCCGCCGGAATCCACTACCCCGGCCTGTTTTAATACCGGCAGAAGCTCCGGTGTCTGGCTCAAAACATAGTCGCCGTATTCGATGATCTTCTCCAGACCCTCTGCCAGATCATCCGTCTCCTCGAACACCTCCAACGCTTTATCCGCCATACCCTTGGCCACTGTGAGGATCGTTCCTTCCTTCGGTTTCATGACTGCTTTATAGGCCGTTTCCGCTGCCTTCTGCAAAGCCAGAGTCAGTATATCGGAATCAATGATCTCCACATCTTTGATCTCCCGGGTAAAGCCTCGGAAAAGCTGGGATAAAATAACACCCGAATTACCTCTGGCTCCCCGCAAAGCGCCTTGGGAGATCGCCCTTGCCAGAGTGTCCATCGCAGGCTTTTCGATCTGTCCCACTTCTTTTGCAGCGGACATGATCGTCATCGACATGTTCGTACCCGTGTCCCCATCAGGAACAGGAAATACATTCAGCTCATTTATCCATTCCTTTTTTGATTCGATCCGCGAAGCCCCTGATAAGAACATCTTCTGAAGCATGTTCGCATCAATCGTTTTTATAACCACCGCCGGTTCCTCCCTTAACGTAAATTAATCGATAATACGGACACCTTCCACAAAAATGTCCACCTTGCTCACTTCCAGCCCGGTAAACTGTTCCACCTTATATTTTACATTGGACATCAGATTATCGGCCACGGTCGCAATACTTACGCCATAAGCTATGATCACATGAAAAGCAATACTTATCTTGTTATCTTCAATCGTCACGTCAACACCTTTGGTCAGACTCTCACGTTTCAAAAGCTTCGTCAGACCATCTTTCATGCTGATCATGGCCATACCTACAATACCAAAGCATTCGACAGCTGTCAATCCGGCATATCTTGAAATGACGTCTAAATCAATCGAAACGATTCCATTACCTGTATTCAAGTGTCCTTTCATCCAAAACGACCTCCAATCACCTTTTATAAACCATATTATAACCGTTTTCCCCTAAAAAGAAAAT
>DVLT01000007.1 GCA_018715345.1 Candidatus Onthocola gallistercoris | reverse complement strand
GATCCAGGTGGACGGTTCAGTGGCACAAAAAACCGATGAAACATGCTGCGCCAGCTTCAGGGAACGCAGCAGCGGAAAAAATGCCTGCAGCTGTGATGATACCCGGTGCAGCACTTTTCGCTGCAAATAGGAAAATGTGGATAAAAAAATATTGACTTCCACATAAAGCCGTGATAAGATATAGCAGTGTGCGAAAGACACACAGTCAATAAAGCAGAGTACTCACTCTCACCTTAGCATGATCAGATGACTTGGGTTTATATTTAAGCGAACACGGACTTTTATGTAACTTAAATGGTGAGTAGGTATGCTGCTCACCATTTTTACATTTATATCAATCAGGACATGGAGGTGTCAATTATCAGCGATTTAATGATTAACGAGCAGATCAGAGACAGAGAAGTACGGCTGATCAGTGAAACGGGAGAACAGCTGGGTGTCATGTCTGCCAGAGATGCGATGAAGATCGCCAGAGAAGCGAATCTGGACCTGGTGAAGGTTGCCCCGCAGGCAAAACCGCCGGTATGTAAGATCATTGATTATGGAAAATACCGTTATGAGATGGCCCGGAAAGAAAAGGAAGCCCGCAAAAAACAGAAGACCATTGATGTGAAAGAGATACGTCTTTCGCCGAATATTGATGTCAATGATCTGAACACGAAGATGAATCACGCCCGCAAGTTCCTTAAAGGCGGCGATAAAGTCAAGGTTTCCGTACGCTTTCGCGGACGAGAATTGGCCCATACCGCATCGGGAAAAGTCATTCTGGACAATTTTGCCGAAAAACTGTCCGACATTGCTGTAGTTGACAAACCTGCCAAATTGGAAGGTAAAAGCATGGTGATGATTTTATCTCAAAAACGCAGTTAATACATTTTGAATATCAAGGAGGATACTACAATGCCAAAAATGAAAACAAGCAGAGCTGCTGCAAAGCGTTTCAAAAAAACAGGTACTGGTAAATTAAAAAGAATGAAAGCTTATAAGAGCCACATTCTGACCAAAAAGACAACAAAGAGAAAAAGGAATCTGAGAAAAGCAACCATAACAGATGCGACCAACGCAAAGGTTATGAAGAAGATTTTACCATATCTGTAATAGAATGAAACGGAGGATATGAATCATGGCAAGAATTAAAGGCGCACTTAATGCGAAGAAAAAACATAATAGAGTTTTGAAACTGGCCAAAGGATACAGAGGAGCCAGAAGTAAACAGTACAGAGTGGCAAAACAGTCCGTTATGCGTGCTATGGCCACTTCCTTTGCAGGACGCAAGGAAAGAAAACGTCAGTTCAGACAGCTTTGGATCGCGCGTATCAACGCTGCTGCCCGCATGAACGGACTTTCCTACAGCCGTCTGATGCATGGCCTGAAGGTGGCTGGCGTGGAGATCAACCGTAAGATGCTCTCCGAGATGGCGATCAGCGATGCGGCAGGTTTCGCTGCGCTGTGCGAGACAGCCAAAAGCGCTGTAAACTAAAATATAAAATTGGGCAAATCAGAAGCAAACGGATTTGCGTGGGATAAAAAGGCTGCTGACAGGCAGCCTTTTTCAATTGAAATGAGGAATGGGTTATGCAGTCGCATCAGATTGATTTTTCAAAGGGAAGCATAAGAAAAAATGTATGGCAGGTGGCGGCCCCCATGCTGGTGGCCCAGCTTCTGAATCTTTTATACAATATTGTAGACAGGATTTATATCGGAATGCTTCCGGGAGAGGGGACATTTGCTCTGGCCGGACTTGGGCTGTGCTTTCCGATCATCACTTTTATCACAGCTTTTGCCAATCTTTTCGGCTTGGGCGGCGCACCGCTTTTCAGTATCCAGCGGGGGAAAGGGGATCTGAAAGAGGCCGGACACATTATGGGGACATCCTTTGTCATGCTGATCATCACGGGGGTAGCGCTTACGGTTGTGGGAATGTTTTTTCAGAAACCGCTGCTGTATCTATTTGGCGCCAGTGATCTGACCTACAGTTATGCCGGCGATTATATGGTGATCTATCTGATCGGAACGGTGTTCGTCATGATATCTCTGGGGATGAACCCGTTTATCAACAGTCAGGGATATGCCCGGATCGGAATGCTCACTGTACTGTTTGGTGCGTTGTCCAATATCGTGTTGGATCCGGTTTTCATATTTGTTTTCCATATGGGCGTTCGGGGAGCGGCTTTGGCAACGATCCTTTCCCAGGGCCTGTCCGCCGTATGGGTACTGCGGTTTCTCACGGGTAAACAGGCGGAACTGACGCTGAAACGGGAGAGTATGAGGTTGTCGGCGATCCGGATAAAGAAGATCATGGCTTTGGGATCGTCCAGTTTTTTCATGTCTTGTACAGACAGCATGGTACAGGTGGCATGTAACAAAATGTTGTATCTGTTCGGCGGTGACATATATATCAGCGTCATGGCTGTGATCAGTTCCATCCGTCAGATCGCCCAGACACCGGTGATGGCAGTGACAGATGGTGTGTCTCCGGTTATCAGCTATAATTACGGTGCCGGGAATGATCGTAGGGTCAAAGAGGCGATCAAGCTGATCACATTCGTGAGCATTTTTTATACCACATTGGTCTGGTTTCTCTTGCTTATATTTCCGGAATTTTTCATAGGTATCTTCAACAGGGATGCGCAGCTTATAAAGACTGCTGTGCCGGCCCTCCATGTTTACTTTTTTGGTTTCTTTATGATGGCGCTTCAATTTGCCGGCCAAAGTGTGTTTAAAGCGCTGAATAAGGCAAAGCATGCGGTGTTTTTTTCGCTGCTGCGTAAAGCGATCATCGTTGTCCCGCTGACACTTTTTCTCCCTCATGTGGGAGGATTGGGAGTGATGGGCGTATTTATGGCGGAACCGATCTCCAATGTGATCGGAGGGACAGCCTGTTTTGTCACCATGTTGCGCGTGGTGCTTCCGGAACTCAAAAAACGGGAAAAGAACAGCATGGCTTGACAGTGGTGTGTAAGCGTTCTATGATGGATTTAGGAAATGCAGAGGAGGAGAAAAGATGTACATAGTTCGGCTTCAGATAACCGATAAAAAGACAAAAAAGACAGATGAATCCGTATGGTCGATACCCGGCAGCCCGGGGATGGATGAATATGAGCGGAAAGCAGAAGAACTTTCCGATACATTTTATGACCTGGATATCCTTTATGATGATACGGAAGGAGAAGGCGATATGCTGATGGACGATATCATGATCCATATCGCTGAAGGCGAAACGTTTGACGAGACGCTGAAAGGAAGAAAGAAGATTTATCGGATCAGTGGAAAAGAGGAGGCGCAAGAAGAAAATGGGCAATGAACAGAGAATGAATCTGTTTGAATCTGCGCCGATCCCTTCGGCGGTGGCCAAGCTGGCCGTTCCCATGATCTTTAGTTCTCTGGTCATGGTGCTTTATAATATGGCAGATACATATTTTGTCGGTATGCTCAATAATCCGGTGGAGAATGCGGGGGTGGCTTTGGCTGCTCCGGTCCTTTTGGCGTTCAATGCGATCAATAATCTTTTTGGCGTGGGGACTTCCAGCATGATGAGCCGGGCTTTGGGACGTAAAGATTATGATATGGTGTCTGAAAGCTCAGCTTTTGGCTTCTACTGTTCACTGATCGGCGGTATTTTATTCGGTATTGCATGTACCGTGGGAAAGGATCCGCTTTTGGATCTGATCGGCGCAGATGCGATGACCCGTGGGGCAACGGGAAAATACATGTTCTGGACCGTATCCCTTGGAGCAGCGCCGGCCATTTTAAATGTGGTGCTGGCCTATCTGGTCCGGTCAGAGGGAGCGGCCATGCATGCCAGCATTGGTACCATGAGCGGATGCATACTGAATATCATTTTGGATCCCATATTTATCCTGCCCTGGGGGCTGAACATGGGAGCAGAAGGAGCGGGGTTGGCCACATTTATATCCAACTGCGTTGCGTGTCTGTATTTCTTTGTATTTTTGTATATAAAACGTAAGCAGACTTTTATCTGTGTCGATCCGCGGAAATTCCGTTTGAAGAAAAATATCATAAAGGGTGTCTGCGGCGTGGGTATCCCGGCATCGATCCAAAATCTTTTGAATGTGACAGGTATGACTATCCTGAATAATTTCACAGCGGTTCATGGTGCCGATGCTGTGGCTGCCATGGGTATCGCTTACAAATTGTATATGGTTCCCATGCAGGTCACATTGGGCTTTTCCCAAGGGATCATGCCGCTTGTCAGTTACACCTTTGCATCCGGCAACCGGAAACGGATGAAAAACACCATCTTTTTTGCTTTGAAGGTGATGCTGCCGGTGTTGGCGTTGATCACCATCGGTTATTTCATCGGGGCAGATCGGATGATACGGGCCTTTATGGACAATGATGCAATCATCCATTATGGAAGCGCCTTTTTGAGGGGATTTGCTTTGGCGCTCCTATTCCTCTGCGTTGATTTTGTGGCGGTAGGTGTTTTTCAGGCGATCGGTGTTGGAAAATATGCCCTTTTATTTGCTGTTCTGAGAAAGATCGTCCTGGAGATTCCGGCGCTGTTCCTGATGAATTATCTGTTCCCGCCTTACGGACTTTCCTATGCCCAGTTTATTGCCGAATTGATCTTGAGTATATGTGCGATTTTCATGCTGCGGCATATCTTTAAAAAATATCAGGATGTTCCGAAAAATTAAAAAAGAAAATTTGAAAAATCACTTGCATTTTCCGGCTTATTATGATATGATAACTATCGTTGCGTGAGCAATCAATGCGGGAATGCTGGAATTGGCAGACAGGCATGACTAAGGATCATGTGAATGTATTTTCGTGTGGGTTCAAGTCCCATTTCCCGCACTTTCGGTTAAAGCAACGAGATGGGAAGATGGCTGAAATTTCTTGTAAGATCAAGGGTTTCGGCCATTTTTCTTTTTATCTGCCGGAAGGGGATGAGGGGAAAGCCAAAAGAAATGCAGCGGGCCTTTTGACCTGCTGCATTGTTCATGAGAATAAAATATTTTTGAAAATATCAGACGAGTAAGGCCAAGATCATTTTAAATGGGAATACTCAAAAAAATGGTTTTTGATCGCTTCAAAGCTTTCCGGGCTGATCACATGCTCAATGCGGCAGGCGTCTTCCGTGGCGGTCTGTTCGCTGACGCCCAGCATCATCAGCATTTTGGAGATAACCTGGTGCCTTTCATAGATGGTATCCGCAATGGCTCGGCCTTTTTCGGTCAGTGTGATATATCCATCCGGTTTCATGATGATATATCCGTTTTCACGGAGATTTTTCATGGCGATGCTGACGCTCGGTTTACTGAAATTCAGTTCAGTGGCGATGTCAATGGAGCGGACATGGGCCTTTTTTTCACTCAAGATCAATATTGTTTCCAAATAATTTTCTGCGGATTCCTGGATTTTCACATGATCACCTCAAGTCTTTTGTCGTAATATTCTTATCATATCATACAAAAAAAGTAAATACAATGGCATTTGAAACGGGCTTTTATGCCATTTTTCTTTTAATATAACGCCGGATAGTGTATAATATGAATGGATTGGAGGTATGCGAAATGAAAAGATTTGTGAAAATATGTGTGCTTGGTTTATGCCTGGCAATGCTTACCGCATGCGGTGATCGAAATCATTCGGATGAAACAGAGACAAAACATATAACAGTAGATGAGCAGACCACCTCGGAGAGTGAAAGCGGATCTGCTGCTCAGACTGGGGAAGAGACGGTGGCAGAAACTCAGCCAGAGACTTCCGAAGCGGAGACGACAGAGCAGATCCAGGTGCCTGAAGAGGTGGACAGTATGCGTCCGCTGATGTTGGGACTTTGTAAGGAGATGACCCGGGGCAGTACATATGACCCGTCAGACAGCGCCTTTTTCTGGAACAGCATTTATGCTTCCATTAATGATGGAAGCTGGGTACATCCGGACATCAGTTTATCGGATGATGGGACCGGCTATATGGTACCAAAGGAAGTTATGGCGGAATATGCCAATGCCATGTTTTCCGGGACAGAGATTTTGCCGGATATCCCCGATACGGTTGGCGGAATATCCTATGACGATGATTTTGGCGGATATCAGCTCATGAGCGCGGAGTCTTACAGCGGTACACTGGATATTACAAATGTGGAGGATACAGCCGATGGTTATACCGTAACGGTGGCCTATACCGATCGTTCCGGAGCTGTCACCCCCTTCACGTTTACGATGACATCCGGAGGAAGCGGGGCTTTTGCCTGCTCGATCCACAATGTGGAGTAGATATCCGGGAAGTCCGGAATAGGTGAAAAGATGCGAGTATCTTATAGACAAATAGGACAGGACGATAAGGCGGCAGAATCATGAAAAAAAGGGACAGGATCCTGGCTGTCTGCATTTTGATCGTGGGAATATGCGGCCTTCTGGCCATACGGTTGTCAGACCGGGGACCGGGGGCCGTTTTAAATGTTATGGTGGATGGGGAGCTGTATGCTTCTTATGATCTGGCGGAAGACCAGACAGTGGAACTGACACTGGATGGGGGGGACAATACTTTCCAGATCCAGGATGGAGAAGTGAAGATGCTGTCAGCCGACTGCCCGGATCAATACTGTGTGCAGCATGCAGCCATTTCAGATCATAACGAGACGATCATCTGTCTCCCCCACCGGTTGGTCCTGGAAATCCATGGAGGCGGAGATGGAGATGTGGATGCATAAAAGGAGAAAGATATGACAGCGGCAAAAGTGGCAAGGGTCGGGATGTTTGTAGCTCTTGCGATGATCTTCAGTTATATTGAAGCCCTCATACCTTTTAATTTCGGCATTCCAGGCATGAAATTGGGACTGGCCAATCTGGTCACGGTGACAGCCCTTTATATTATGGGCAGTAAGGTGGCGCTGGCGGTGTCGGTCATCCGGATCTTTCTTGTGTCCGTTACTTTTGGGAACATGGCAGCTTTGGTATACAGTCTGGCCGG
>DVLT01000006.1 GCA_018715345.1 Candidatus Onthocola gallistercoris | reverse complement strand
GAGGAAATTGGATAAGATCAAAATGCTTTTCACCGGCGACTATGAAAAAGAATGGTTTCCAAAATTTGAAGAATATTTTGATATCGAACGAAAGGGTTTCAGTCTGGGCGACGGGTCGGTCATGATCGTACTGGACGAAGCGGAACTGATCGAAAGCCTGAAGGGAAAAGAAATCTCCGTCATCGGGTACGATAAGATCACAGAAAATGTCATTAAAAATTCTCCGGATGTGAAACTGCTGCTCAGTGTCCGGGACGGTCCGGAGGAAAATATCGATCTGGACGCCTGTACTGCCGCCGGAATACCGGTCATCTCCAGCGCGGGCAGATGCGCCACCTCGGTAGCCGAATTCACGTTTCTGCTCATGCTCCTTCTGGCAAGGCCCATGGTGCCGGTCATCGAACGGATCCGCAAAGAAGGCTGGACCAAAGAGAACTCCGGAAGTCTGCGCAGCATGTATGCCCACAGTTCCACCGAGCTGTTCAACAAAAATCTGGGACTGATCGGATTTGGGCGGAATGCCAAAACCCTTTCCGTTCTGGCCCGCGCCTTCGGCATGCAGGTCAATGCCTATGACCCGTTTGTGGACGAAGAAACAATGAAAGCTTACAACACGAATAAAATGGATCTGGAAGAGGTTGTGAAAACCGCCGACTATGTCATCGTGCTGGCCAGACTGACCAAAGATACGGAAGGCATCTTAAGCCGGGAACTGATCTACTCCATGAAGCCCACCGCCTCCATCGTCAATACCGGCAGAGCGAAACTCATCGACAATGAAGCCGTTTTGGACGCCTTGGAAGGAAACGTGATCCGTTCCGCCGCGCTGGATGTCCATTATCCGGAACCCTTGGGGCCTCTTGACGAAAACCGTATCTACCATATCCCCGAGGACAAACTGATCATCACGTCCCACGCCGCCGGCGTGACTGCGGAACGCCCATGGCATCAGTACGATCTGCTGTATAAACAGCTTATGGATTACTTTCACGGCAGGATACCGGACGGCTGCGCCAATAAAGCAGTCTTTGACACGCCCGGTTTTAAAGACCGGGGCGGCAAATGCTTCGGTATACTGAAATAAAACGTCCAGTCTGAAAATTAAAAATCAACGGTTTATGAAACATTTTATGCAGGAGGAATCTTTATGCTTGTTACAATGGATAAAATACTTGTCAAAGCCCGAAAAGAAGGCTATGGCGTCATCGCTCCCTCCACCTTCAGCCTGGAACTGATCGGCTGTGCCATCGAGGCTGCGGAGCGGAAAAAATCACCTCTTATCCTGAACATCAACCTGAAATACGATGCCCTTCAGACGGAACAGGATGTGGAATTGTTCCTGTTTACCGCCAGGGAACGGGCGCTCCGGGCAAATGTTCCTGTGGCCATCAACCTGGATCACGGCGCCGATTACAAAACGGTCATGCGAGCCATCAACCACGGCTTTACTTCCGTCATGATCGATGCTTCCGCGAAACCCTTTGAGGAAAATATCGCCGCCGTACAGGAAGTGGTCCACGCCGCCCACAGTATCGGCATACCTGTGGAAGCGGAACTGGGTTGTGTGGGCATGGCGGATCCCACTTTCCAGATCGAGACAAAATATACCCAGTCCGCCACCACCGATCCTTCCCTGGTGGCCGAATATGTGGAGCGGACCGGCGTGGATTTCCTGGCGGTTTCCATCGGCAACGCCCATGGTCCCTATGCCAAGAATATCGTGCCCCATATTGATTTTGAACTGCTCAAACAGATCGCGGATATCACCCCCATCCCCCTGGTCCTCCACGGCGGCAGCGGCACCGGCGATGAAAATCTGACCAAAGCCTGCCAGATGGGAATATGCAAGATCAACGTGGGCACCGATCTGATGAAGATCGCCACCGACAAGGCCATTGCCGGCTATGAGGAAAACGCCAACAAGGGCCGGCTGCGCTTCCTGACCAACTATGTGGATGGCTACCGGGAAGGCATCGAATACTATATGGATGTTTTTGGCAGTACCGGAAAGGCATAAAACAGACAAGCTCCCTTCCATGCTGTGGGTTTTACTATTTCCCCAGCCGCATGAAAGGGAGCTTATTATTATCTCAGGCCGTCCACCTTTCTGTCCGGTTTAATTTTCCAGCACAGCCGCCGCCTTCGCAAGTTCATCCCGTATATGTATATGCTGGGGACAGACTTGCTCACATTTGCCGCAGCGGATACATGCGGAAGCTTTTGCCCAGCCGTGGCCGTCGGTGTTCCAGGTATATTTCCCTTTGGCCGCCTCCAGATTGCCATACAATGTATACATATTGATGGCCTGGAAGGTGCCGTATATGGCGATGGATTTGGGACAGCCTTTCATACAGTAGGCGCAGGCGGTACAGGGCACTGTGGGATATTCATCAAGAGCCGCCCGGACAGCCCGTATCGTCTCCTGTTCATCCTCATCCAGAGGCTTGAAATCTTTCATGAATGCCAGATTGTCTGCCATCTGTTCCACATTGGACATACCGGATAATACAGTGACAATGCCGTCCAATGACGCTGCGAAACGGATGGCCCATGAAGCCTGGGACGCGTCGGGATCTGCTTTTTTCAGCACATCCGCCGCTTTTTCCGGCAGATTGGCCAGATTGCCGCCTTTCACCGGTTCCATGATGATCACCGGCTTGCCATGTTTTCGGGCTGTTTCATAACATTTCCGGGACTCGATCTCCGGCGCTTCCCAATCCGCGTAGTTGATCTGGAGCTGGACAAATTCCATCTCCGGATGGGCCGTCAATATCGCTTCCAGCGCATCCGCTTTATCATGGAATGAGAAACCCAGATGGCGGATCAGCCCTTCCTTCTTCCGTTCTTCCAGGAAATTCCAGATATCGTAGTCGTCAAAAAAACGGGTCCGGGACTCGCCCAGATTGTGGAGCAGATAAAAGTCAAAATATCCGGCGCCGGTCCGTTCCAAAGAGGTATAAAACATCTGCTTTGCTTCTTGCGCATTCTTCGCCCCCGCCCAGGCCGGCAGTTTGGTGGCCAGCATGAAAGAATCTCTGGGGTACCGGTCCACCAGCGCTTCTTTGATGGCAGCTTCCGACGCGCCGTTCCCATAGCCATAGGCCGTGTCAAAATAGTAAAATCCCGCGTCCATGAACATGTCCACCATCTGTTTCGTCTGTTCAATATCCACTGCTTCCCCTTTCATCGGAAGGCGCATCAGTCCGAATCCCAGTTTGGGGATGTTCTCTCCTAAGTAGTGTTCCATAAATCACGCCTCCTTTTCTTACATTTTTAGTATACTCCTTTTCCCGATCTGGAGTATAATAAAATCAGTAAAAATGACAGGAGGTACGTGACTTTATGAAACTTGAAACATTAAACAGCATGAAAGAACGTCGGAGCATCCGCTCTTATAAACCAGATCAGATCACAGATGAAGAACTTAACCTGGTGCTGGAAGCCGGCACTTGGGCGCCCACCGGCATGGGCCTTCAAAGCCCCAAGATCGTTGCAGTGCAGGATAAGGAAACCATCAGCCGCCTTTCCAAGCTGAATGCCCAGGTCATGGGGACAAGCAATGATCCTTTCTACGGCGCGCCCACAGTACTGATCGTATTCGGCGACTCGGACCGGACCACCTGTGTGGAGGATGGTTCCCTGGTCCTTGGCAATATGCTCCTGGCCGCCTATGCGGTGGGCCTGGGATCCTGCTGGATCCACCGGGCCAAAGAAGTATTCAATCTGCCGGAAGGCAAAAAACTGAAAAAACTGTGGGGTATTCCGGATAATTATGTGGGCATCGGCCACTGTATACTGGGATATCCGGCCTGCGATATGCCCGAACCGAAAAAGCGCAAAGGCGATTATATCCTCCGGGTGTGAAAACGGACGTTGGTACGAAAATGAACGCAGCAACAGGCAGAGGGCCGGGAATGATTCCCGGCCCTCTGCCTGTTGCCGTCAGTGTAAATAGAAGAAAAGATCAGTCCATAGGCTGTCCATAGGTTTCTTCAATAAACGCCATCACCTGCCTGGAATTTTTAAATATCCGGCATTTTCCTCCATATCCGGTCAGCTGGGTCATCAACGTCTTTTTCTGATGATCATATTCAAATACCCATAGGATATTATCATAGAGGAACTTCAGTGTGGGCTTGGAATTATACCTTTCTTTGCCCTGCTTTTGCCGGATCCAGCGGCGAAATACCCGGTACAGTCTCACACCGGTATTCACATCAAGCAATATGATGTGATCGCATAAGTCAAAACTTTCCAGCAGAACTTTCCTGGGAGAACCTTCCACGATCCAATCTTCCCTTTCAAGGATCTGTCTGAACATCTGATCCCGCTTTTGGGGATTCCGTTTTCTGTCTCCCTCCGATGTGCGCTCCCATACGATATTGTCCTTTTCATAAAACTGTATATGATATTTTTCGGATATGGTCCTGGCCAGAGTCGTTTTGCCGCTGGCAACAGACCCGATGATATCTAATTTCATGATGTTATTCCTCTTTCTGGTCAGGCTTGAAAACGTTTCGGTGGAATATGCAATTACCATATGCTATATAACTTTTTCTCTAAAGCTATGAACAGTTATCATATTATTCAGCTCACATTTCATCTTTTCACGCGTAAATTTAACAACTTTCATCCCTGGATTTTGAGCAGATATCATCCTTTTTCCTCCTCCGGGAATTTTATATTCAGCATACCATATTTATTGCCGGATATCCACATATCCATTGACCAAGGTGTCCGGGGTAAATGCCAGATCTCCGTCTATGGGAGTGAATACCAGATACATTTTGTCCAACTCATCTTCATTGACCACCCTGGCCACATGGATAGTGGCTGTTTCCCCGGGTTGCATGACCAGTATATGATTTTTATCAGCTTCACAGGATATATCATTATATTGCATTTCTCCAAAGCCACCCATACTTGAGGTCGCCATTTTGTCAATCCGCCAATCCTCATCTTTGGCCTCTTTCTGACGAAAATAGTAACTATATGTCTCTTCATCTTCTGTCAGGCCGATAAAGCTGAATTTATAAAGGATATTTCTCAATTCCTCATCCGATGCATTGGTGAGTTGAACTGTGACGTAAACCAGTTTCTGTCCCACTTCTTCTGTTCGTATGACCTCATCCAGCGTATCTACACCGTCACCTTTGTGGATATACTCTATAGTGTTTGTCTCCAATTTACCGCTTTCATCTGCTGCATCCGTTGCCGCACCGAAATTGATACAATGTAACGATGAACCGGATACCCCATTAACGATGAACACGCCACCCTATTAACGATAGTGAACCGGTGCATGGAGTGCGCCTGCCAAAAACAGTCCTAAAAAAGT
>DVLT01000064.1 GCA_018715345.1 Candidatus Onthocola gallistercoris | reverse complement strand
TTGTATCCAGCAGCGACACATTGACTGTGACATTTGTCACACTTAGTGTCAGATCCGTCGTATCGATCACATCCCCATCCTGGTTATACAAAACCGGCTCCACAGTAAAGGATGTATCCTGGGACAGGCCGGAAACATTCACTTCCGCATAGACATTGGTGATCTTGTCCACTGTTGTCTTAGCTCCCTCGATATGGATCATGTTCGGCTGCACCGACAATTCTCCCAGAGCCTTTCCTCCAGCCACCGTACCTGTCGTCCGGGCCGTGATCATAATGTCCGCTGATCCCAGTTCTTCGATGCTCACCTGCATCACATTATTGGTACCGCTGACAATGGTCACCTGGCTGGCATAACGTTTCACCTGCACTTCTATGGGAACGGCGCCGGCAAAGGAAAGTTTGCTCAGATCCGCCGTGGCTTCAAAGTCTTTCACTGTCAATTCCCTCAAGATCGACTGTCTGGCCCGTATGGTGACTGTGACCGTATTACCGGATACAACTTCGTAGGTCATATTATTTTCCCTGATCAGATCTTCATTGATCCGGGTCACAGGTATCTCATACGAACGGGTAGCTTCCGGATCTTCCAGACTGACAACGACCAGCCAGAACACGATCGCCAATGCCAGTGATATTAACTTCATCCCCAGATTATTCATCAGCTTTTTTTTCATGTTTGCTTAATCCCTTCCAACGTCTTATCCGTCTGCTCTTTACCTTGTCCTTTTTCAGAAGTCCCTCCAGCTTTTCCCTCAGTTCCTGCTGGCTGAGCTTTCGGAACAACTGGCCTTCATAAGCTACAGAGATGGCTCCGGTCTCTTCGGAAACGATCACCGTGATGCTATCGGAAACCTCACTGATCCCCACACCTGCCCGATGTCTCGTCCCCAACTCCTTACTTAAAAGCATATTGTCCGACAACGGGAGATAGCAGGTGGCCGCCACCACCCGGTCGTCCCTGACAAAAACCGCCCCGTCGTGAAGCGGCGTATTATGTTCAAAAATATTGATCAGAAGCTGACTGCTCACCAACGAGTCCAGAAATATGCCGGTCCGCTCATATTCGCTCAACCGGACGCTCTGCTCGATGACGATCAACGCGCCTGTTTTAGCCCGGGACATCTCGCCGCAGGCTTTCACGATCTCTGTGATGGTTTTCTCGATCTTCTTCAGATCCTGTTTATTGGAACCGTTGCCGAAGAATACGAGCGATGCCAATATGTTCTTACTGCCAAGCTGTTCGAGCGCCCGCCGCAGCTCCGGCTGGAACAGGATAAAAATGCAGATGATCGTCACATTGATCAGGTTTCCAAACAGCCAGAGGATCGTATTCATCTCAAATATATAAGCCACCACAACAAATGCCAGGATGACAAGAACGCCTTTCAGCAAAGTCCAAGCGCGAGTATCCCGTATCCACAGCAGGATATAGTAGATCAGCACACTGATGATCAGGATCTCCACGATATTCGTCGGCCGTATGGTCGGAATAAAAGATATGAAGTTTCTCAGGGTATCTGTCAGGGATCCCATCATGTCACCTTCTTTGCTAAGAAGCAGACTGCATAGCAGTCTGCTTGTCATTATTGTTTATTATCCGGTTCATCAAAATCAAAACCGTCAAAGGACAACTCGTCAAAATCCACCATCTGATCCGATGTAATGGGATCCTGAGGCGCTTCCGGGCTTTCCTCTGTCTTTTTTCCTCTTATCTTTGTCTTTGTTTTCTTCTCTCCGCCGTTCAGTTTCGCCGGTTTAAAAGTCTTTACATTCCGTTCGGAACGGGATACCTGTATCTTCGGTATCGCCTTAACATAGTAGAAATAATCATCGTCTTCAAACTGAAGGTATTCTTTCTTTGTATAATCCACCACACAGTCCAAAAACTGGGCAAATGCCATGACCAACCCGCCAAGGATGGATCCCAGTATGGCCATGGCCAGATTGATGCCATCCGCAGAGGATGCGCCCACCGCCAGACCGATGATGTTGACCACGGTTCCCGCCGCGAACGCCACATACCAAGAATAGTCGAAGGTAAATCTGGAAATTACGTACACCACCAGGATGACCAGAGTGAATACCACGATATAGGTCACCATCGCCCGGTCCGCAAACAGATGATCAAACACATACTGGTAGCTTGCCACAATGGCTTCAATGTCAAAGCCCGTTCCCGTCATATTGGCCGCTTGCTGTAGATATTGCAGGAACTTCATAAAGACCACGGCAAAAGCGATCGGGATAGCCGCCAGCGGATTGTAGGCCATCGCCCCGATCAAAGGCACCATATAGTGGAGATTGAACTGGGCAAGGACCGGATACAGGATGAGCAGTATGCCTTGCTCCGGCGCGAACTTCAGATAAATGAAATAGAAAAGCAGGAAAACGACCAATGCGCCTGCCGCCAGTATGATCGACAGTCTGAACAGATGCAAAAGCACCACCACTGCCGCGATCAGCACAAACACCGGAACAGGAACCGCTGCGCTTACCACTGACAAAAAGAGCGTAGGAAGGATGCCCGTCAGGGATTCAAAGTATCCCAACTGATCATTGATATAATTAAAAAGCAGCAATGCCAAGATAAACTTGCCGGCAATGCGGATGATATCCTCGAAGCGGTTGTAAAACGCCACCAGTTTTTCTTTATATTCCAAAATACTCGTCATCACTTCTCGTCCTCCGTCGTCTTCCTCATACTTCTGTTCTCCTCCATCTTCTCAAGGGATTTCAGATCCTTATAATATCCGCGGACTCTCCGGATCGAATCCGCATATTTCCACATATAAAACATCGTACTGATCACGCCGAAAGCGACAAGCACGATCACATACCATTTGAGGATACTCATGATAAAAGCCATGATATCCATGCTGACGATATGCTCCATAAAATATTCCGCCCTTACGACCATATATAAGCCAACACAGAGGACAAAGGCCACGCTGACGCCGATGAGTGACTTCAGAACATTCAGCCGCACATAATCTCCCTGGTAATATTTATTGACCTGAAGGTCTGCCTTCCCCTGACCTTTTTCATAGATGGCACATCGGCTCATAATCCGTATCTTCTCTTTATCAAGCATACTGCACCTCTCATCTGTCCATTCATTTGTCAACTATATGCATCAGAGCATACAGTTAGACATTATCGTAAGTATTATAGCATACTACTTTTTGAAATAAAAGGATTTTCTGTCCTTAATCCCTTCCGCCCCTTTCTTTTGTTGTATTTACGTCAATTTTATGGTATAAAATAAACAGGTTTATAATTGAAATATCAAAAGTCGCCGACTTTTGTATATGACAGTTTGTAGGAGTTTTATAGAGGATAGTTTGATCAATGAATAATCTTTACGCATTATCCGTCCCTTCAGATCTCAAAAATGATTTTTCCCAAGGGACCTGCAACAGCAATCATCGGATACTGAAGCTTCTGATCTTTTTCATCAGTCTGGCTCAGCTATTTAATCTGTTCCGGGTATTATTTCTTTCAGACAGTGGTCTGCACACGGTCAATAACCGGATCTATTTTTCGTTCTATTGTTTTTTGCTTCTGATCTCCCTCATCTACATTCCAGTGGGCCATTTTTTCAAGGATCATCCAAAACGGCAGCTGACCTGTCAGATGGCGCTTTGCCTTTTATGGCTGTTGTGGAGCGCTGGGCTGAATTTGTATGACATGATCCGTCAGCCCCAGAATGCTGAGGGCACTATATTTCTCTTTTCCTTGTTGATGGTGGCCGTCTGCGTCCAGATGATACCGGCCTTTTTTATACCTGCATTCAGCCTTTCCGGTCTGGCATTCATCTTCTCATCCCGGGAGATTTTACGGTCCGGAGAACTGTTAAATATATTTTTCTTTGTCTGCATTGCCCAGCTGATCGCCTATGCTCGCTTTCATTACACGTTGAAGGATATGGACCAGGCACGCACGATCCGGCATATTTCCAAAAGTTTGGAACAGGAAAAAGAAAAACTGGACCTTAGTCTGAAAAAATATCACTATATCGTTTCTGAAAGTAAAAATATCATCGTGGAGTGGGACAGAAAATCCGATACAGCCGTGTTCTCCGGCAATTGGCAGGAACGTTTCCACTATCCTTCCGTCATCTCCGGGTTCACCCAATGGCTTGGATCAAGCCCTATTCTGGGCAGTGACATCCGCCAAAAGCTGACCAGCTGGCTTCTCGATCCCTCCTGTACATCTGTCGAAACAGAGCTGGAGATCAAAACCACCAGCGGAGAAAGCCGCTGGTTCCTGCTCCATTTTTCCTTTCAAGAAGGCACAGACGGCCAGGTGGTGTCCGGTATTGGATATCTCTCCGATATCAGCAGCCAAAAACAGGAGATCCTGTCTTTGAAGTCGAAAGTTATGACAGATACCCTGACTGGACTGCTCAATCGAAGGGCCATCCGCAATTATATGACGGTGCATCCCCACCTTCTGGATGACAATATCATGACGGTCATGTTCATCATCGATCTGGATAATTTTAAGCAGATCAATGATACCTATGGCCATCCGTGCGGTGACTATGTACTGGTACAGGCCGGCGCTTTCCTCAAAAATCTTTTCCGGAAAACGGACGCTGTCGGTCGGTTGGGCGGCGATGAATTTATCATCCTCATGTATGCCCGCCGCAACAGACAGTTGGTGACTAAAAAAGCCCGCGAGATGACCCAAACGCCTCTCACTGTCCAGTGGAATGGCGTCCAGATCCCTGTTGGGTTCAGCGTTGGCGTATCTGTTTCTTTTCAGCCCCAAGCGGACTATGATCTGCTGTATAAATCTGCGGACGGCGCCCTCTATGAAGCCAAACAAAACTGTAAAGGCAATTTTGTCATCCGCCTGCCGGATGGACCGGAAGCCGACAAAACCACTGTATGACAAAAAATCTGTGAAGTTATATGACACTTCACAGATTTTTTATTACTCAAGACATATACGTATATACCTGGGGTTCATTTACCGTACACAGGCACATACTGTATCCGGTCTGAAATGGCACAGACGTCAAAACAGCCCCGCCTGTTTCATCCCTTACTTTTTTTTCCAAACCCTCTCGTCCGGCTGTGTAAAAGGAACCAAAATGCTCATCCATACCGGTTCCTGTATACTTGACATAACTTTCTTTTGCCGTCCACACGTCAAAAAAATGGTCGTACCCCCACTGTTCCAGGTAATCCCTCTCATTCCTATGAAACCATTTCCGGCTGATGGCTTCATAACGCCCGCTCTGATGTTTCTGTATATCCAACCCCACATTTTGATCCGAAATGGCGCAGGCCCAGAAAGCACCACTGTGGGAGATTGAAAGGAAACGGTCCGATTCTCCTGAAAACATGGGTTTTCCCTTAGCCGTCCGAAAAACCTTCCAACCGCCTTCCCAGACACATCCTCCCATCAATGATTCATATCGTCTCCGGGTGTCGAGAATGGCTTTTTCTTCTTTTTCCGGATCCCATTCCCTCTGGTGGTATATCCGGATCAGCACGGTGTCTTTCATGCTTCCTCTGTATATCCCTTACTTTCAATATACTCCACAACATCTTTGACTTGGCGCATCTGCCATACCTCCTTATTGGAGATCGTTGTCTGGAAGTAATCTTCAAAAGCGCATACCAGATTCATGATATCAAAGGAATTGAGCTGAAGATCCTGGACAAAATCCGTGTCATAGGTGATATTCGTCTTCCCGGTCACTTCTGTGATGAGTTTTTTAACGATTTCAAACATGTTATCCTCTTCTTTCTAAGCCAGATAGCGTTTTATTTTCTTTGACGCCGTTTTCTTAAATTCCTGTTCCCGGATGTTGACCATCTGAATATGTTGATACAAGGGCAACGTCTGATTGATCTGATTGATCTGATTCTGTAAAGAATCCAAAATATCATAAGTGGACATGTCTTTTGTCAGCTCCGGATCCGGGTAAATGCTGGCGGCAAGCCTCACGTCATCTGCCGATGTCCCCTGGCTGGCGCCGTACACCATCACTTCTTTGACGATGGGAATCTGCATGATCAGTGTCTCCAGCTTTTCCGGAGACAGCTTTTTCCCGTTTTTAAATACGATCAGATTCTTTTTCCGCCCGGTGATATATATGTAGCCATCCTTATCCACATATCCCAAATCACCTGTACGGAACCATTCCCCGTCCATGACCTCTTTCATCTGATCTTCGCCTTTATAATAACCCTTCATCACATTTTCGCCCCGGACCTGGATCTCCTCATCCACTACCCGGACCTGGCAGCAAGCCAGTGTACGTCCCACCGATCCTAAACGGCCGCCGTGACACTCATTGGCCGAAACCATGGGAGAACATTCTGTGATGCCATATCCTTGCATGATATGAACGCCAAACAGTTCAAACGCTTCTTCGATCTCCACGCTCAGATGTGCGCCGCCGCAGATGATCAGCTTCAAGCCGCCAAAGTACTGCTGCCACATGGCTTCCAGTTCCGGACAGGAAACGTCTCCATTTCTCCGCCGTTTCCGAGCTGCGTTCCTGAGCATTTTGTCCAACATCCCCTGCTTGCCTGCCTTTTGGGCGCCGAGAAGGATCTGTTTGTAGATCGCCTCCACCATCAAAGGTACTGCTGTCATACAGTAGGGTTTGGAAAGCATCATATCCCGCATGACCGTACGCATATTGCCATTCAAACACAGATGGGCGCCCCGCACGAGTGTATCCAGTACAGCCGTGGTCATACCATAGGTGTGATAGCAAGGCAGCGCGGAAAATACCTTCGGTCCTGCCTCCACACCTTCCAGACTGTCACTTACATTGATCAATATATTGTGATGACTTAACAAAACCATTTTAGAAACGCTGGTGGTACCGGAGGTGAATACAAGGGCCGCTGTCTGATAGGGATCCAGGACCGGATGTGCCCACTGCCCTTTTTCCTGTATCAGCGCCTCGCCCTTTTCACACAGGCCAGATACACTATCCTTTCCCTTTCCTTCCAACTCATAATGTTCTTCTACTTTTCCAGCAGACAGCATTTTTTCACCAACATTTTTGCTGTCCGCGCCAGAAAACAGGATCTGGACATCTGCCATGACCAACATTTCTTCCACATTCGCATCCGACTGTTCCGCGTCCACACACACAGCGATGTTCCCACTGGCCGTGATCCCCAAATATGCGATCACCCACTCCAGGCTGTTTTCACCTACGATCCCGATATGCGCTCCGCTAAGATTTCGATCAGCAAACACCGTCGCCAGAGCTTTTGCTTTATCAGAAAGCTGACGATAGGTGAGCATGGTTTCTTGGCCTCTCCTGTCGTAAACAGAAAGCGCCGGCTTATCTCCGTACATTTCCCCGATGCCTTCCAGATAATCAGCAAATGTGGAATATTCATAGGGTTTACTTGTTTTCATGACTTTTCTCCTTTCAGTGCAGGAAACAGACGTCTTACTCCCCATCTGACGTTCGTCTCACTAATTAAAATATCTATCCAGATCCCCGTTTCCGATCTCCCGGACAAGCTTCAAAAACACATCCGCGATCTGTGCGTCAAACTGGGTACCTTTATTATTTCGGATCTCTTCCGCAGCCGCTTCAACACCCCGGCTTTTTCTGTAATGTCTGTCCGACGTCATGGCGTCAAAAGCGTCTGAGATGGAAATGATCCGGGCTTCCATGGGGATTTCTTCCCCGGAAAGGCCATCCGGATACCCCTTTCCATCCATCCGTTCATGATGGGCGCGCACAATGGGCGCCACGCCTTTGAAAAAGCTCAATGCCTCCAATATCTGCTGGCCTTTTTCCGGATGTTGTTTGATTATCTCAAACTCCTCATCGGTCAGTCGGCCCGGTTTTTTTAAAACATCATCCGGTATACCGACTTTTCCTATATCGTGGAACAGCCCCGCCAGTCGTATCTGACGTATCTGTTCTTCTGGCAGTCCCATCCTCCGACCGATCTTAACAGACAGAGCTGCCACCCGGTCTGAATGCCCCCGGGTATAATCATCCCGCGCATCCACCAAAAGACGCATGGCCTGGATCATTTCCATGTAATTATCATTCATGGTCTGGTAAGCCGCATTCAGTTTCTTCTGATATTCCCGTATGGTGTTCAACTGTTTCAGTGACTTGACACAGGATTCGACCAAAAGTTCCAACTGATCGAAACGCTCGCTTTTTTCGTAATAACCTTGGATATCCAGTTCCCTCAATGTCTTTAATGGGGGAGCCATACTCTTATGTCCAGTCAGAAGGATGATATAAATGTCCTTATTGAACTGTCTTATCTCTTCGATCACCTTGTCCCCGCAAATGGGCGTCATCAAAAAGTCCAAAAGCAGTATATCATAATTGCCCCAACGCACTTTTTCGATGGCCTCCACCGGGTCATTTTCCGTATCCACATCATAACCGGATCTCAGGAAATAATCACTCAGAGCAGAAGTCATGATCGGGCTGTCGTCTACTGTCAGGATGGAATAGGCTTTCTCTCCCGACTTTCGTCTATTCTTTCTCATAAGCGTCCTCCTTTTCCGGTGCTTCTATGATCTCCACATGATCCATGGGAATGGATATGCCGAAAATAGCGCCGCCTCCCGGATTATCTTCATACCACATATCCCCGCCGAATTTTCCGCGGATGACCGTATAGGATATGTACAGCCCCAGGCCGTTTCCATGGATCCCTTTACTGGTCACCATCTTCCGGAACAGCTTCCGTCCGATTTCTTTGCTGACACCTTTGCCATGATCCGCCACCTGGATCTTAAGTATATCCTTTTCCGGCTTCACGGTCAGGTAAATTTCTCCGCCGCCCACTTCATTTTGGGCATAAACCGCATTGGACAGCAGATTTGTGACAACTTGGACCATATTGTTGATATCGCCATGGAGGATGATCTCCTGATCGCCTCCGTTGTCAGTCACCAACGTACACTGATTCTTCTACAGTTCGTGGCGCATGAGCAACCATGAACGTTTGATCATCTCGTCCACTGTGAACTGTTGGTTTGGCGTTTCCTCTGTGCTGGAAGCTGCCGCCTGACCTTTGATGGCTGTAATGATATCCGACATATAGCCGGTGGACATGATGATCTTTTCCAGCCAACTGTCAATATCATCGCAGATTTCTTCATAGTCCTCTTTGATCACCTGGGGATCGTCAAGACTTTCCCTGTACTCGTCCACCAGGCTCCGGATGGCGGATACACAACCGGATATGCTCATGATGGGGGTCTTTAGATTGTGCGCCAGTCCTCCGATCATCTGTCCCAGAAATGCCAGCTGCTCCTGTTCCATCATCCGCTGCTGGTTATCCTGTAATTGCTGCAGACTTTTCTTTAACTGGGTCACATCTTTAAACAGTACGGCAAAGCCGCTCAGCTTATCCTCCTGATACAGGGGCGTCACTTCCACGATAAAATAATTTTTCGCCGGTTTTCCGTCTGTCCGTATGACCGTATCCGCCTGTTCATATGTGATGGTCGAACCGCTCTCCCTACAGGAGTCCAGAGCGTTCATC
Source organism: Candidatus Onthocola gallistercoris (assembly GCA_018715345.1). Lineage (GTDB taxonomy): Bacteria > Bacillota > Clostridia > Lachnospirales > Lachnospiraceae > Frisingicoccus > Frisingicoccus gallistercoris. The sequence goes on along the minus strand of DVLT01000064.1, from coordinate 9,252 downwards.
AGATTGAACAACATGGCCTTTTCATGGGGCATGATTTCTTTCACACAATCGGCCAGAAACTTATTTTCCGCTATGTGGTATTTCTCACCGAAATCCCTGACGAAAGACATGTTATAGCTGATGACCAGTTCTTTATCGCTGAGTACCAGATAATCGTCGGAGATGCGCTCCATGATCTTCTGTACAGCCAGCGGTTTGACATCCAGAAAATGCAGTTTATAAATCGCGATCCCCGCCAGCAGTATGCTGCACATAAAGCTGATGGGTGTGTAAGTGATATTTGAATTTTGTGAAAAAGTGGAAATGGCGCTCACCGTCAGCGGCACCAGATTCCCGGCAATGAATAAGGCTCCCTGCATGATATACAGGCGACTGTGGTTTTGCCGTACAAAGCGGATCATGATGATGAGGCCGGCAAACAGACACGCTGCTGAATACAGGCCGGATATCGCCAGATAGGGGCCAAAGATGATCTCGCTGCGGACAATGGAGAACCGTATATACTGGAGATGGTGCAGGGGATTCGTCCATATGACCACATTGCTGATGATCGGCAGGATAAGCAGGGCATAATATTTTCTTGGCAACCGTTCATAGCCCTTTACAAACACTACGGAAATGAGCAATGACAGAACCGGGATAAAAACGCCCACGCTATTTGTCACCGCATCCAGGCAAAAAAGGATACCGGTATGGCCTTCTCCCACCACTCTCATGCCCAGCAGGGCCAACAGCCATATGCTGTAAGCGCCTGCCAGAATCAGGTATATTTTGTGTATCAGTCCGCGCTCCTTTTTCTTTCGTATGCTCCATATGAAGAACATGGCCATTAAAAGGAGCGCCACGCAGAAGATGACAACTGCAACATTTGATATCATGGCCTCTTCCTCCAGACTTCCATATTAAAACCCAGACGCTTCAATTCTTCCTGGGTTTTTGCGCATGCGACCCGGATGGTACTCCGATCTTTTTTCTGCTGGTTCCACCGATCGATCAGAGGCGCCAGCGTCTGGATATCCCTATGAGCCCATTCCCTGTGGAGGATAGACTCAAATTCTTCATCGGATACCTCCCGGACTTCTGGCGCAAATTTCCGGATCATATCGATCAGTCGGGCCGGATCAGGATTGACCACATGGAAGGTGGTCATGGGCGACCAGCTGAGGAGGCCGACCATTTTCGCGCATATATCCACCGGCATCCGATCGCCCATATCCTGGCTGATCGTCTTTGGAAGGGCTCCCAACTCACGCGCGCCTTTCACGAGCATCCACGCGGCATTCGTATCCGCATTCTTCTGGAATACACCGTCGGACATCCGTTCCGTGATCATACCCAGTCGGTATACATGCGCCTTGAGTCCATTTTCCCTCATATTGCGGTACACCGCCGCTTCAGCCAGGAATTTACTGCGGACATATTTGTTGTCCTCCCAATTCTGGCCCACGTAAAAATCCTGTTCCGTATATTCCACCATTTCATCGGATACTGTCCCCACCAGATGGTCTCCGGCCACACTGGCCGTGGACATATGATGAAGGGGGCAATTTCCATCGAGGGCAAATCGGATCACATGTTCTGTACCTGCCACATTGACCGCTTCCATCTGGGCTTCATCCGACACATAATGACGGACATCCGCCGCACAGTGATATACCCCATCTGTTTTTTTTGCCAATTCCAGATACTTTTCCCGATCCAGTCCAAAATACGCATCTTCCAGGCAGCCTGTCACCGTTTCCAGACGCATTTCGTGGGCTGCCAGCCAACCCGCGCCAAAGTACCAGGCCAAAGTCTCTTTCAGCCGTTCTGATCCGCCTCTGCAAAGACAGCAGATCTTTCCAACCCCTTCATCCAGAAGTTCTTTGACCAAATGTGCGCCGAAAAATCCTGTGGCGCCTGTTAGAAAAACAAAGTTTTCCACTTTATCTTTGACCATGCCGCCCTCCGGCACATGGCGGGGCCACATTTCTTTTTCTCCCGCTGGCTCCCCCATTTCTCCGGCTGTTTCCTGCTCTTCCTCTCCCAGAAAAGCTGCCTGTTCTGCCAGGGTGGGGGCTGCGTAAAACTGGGCCATCGTCATCTCAATGCCTTCATTGAAATATCGGCTCAGCACATTTAAAGCGGATAAAGATGTACCTCCCTGTTCAAAAAAGGAAACCTGATCCTGTACATCTGTTTTCCCGAGAACGGTTTTCCATATTTCAGCCATCCGCATCTTTTGGGATGGTTCCTTCCGGACAGGTTCCGTTTTGACATCCTCCGGTCCTTTCGCCAACCTGATCAGTTTCTGTCGGTCCATCTTGCCCCCTTCCGTATAGGGGAACTGGGTCAGACGGATCAGCCGGCCAGGAATCATATATTCCGGCAGTTCTTTTTTCAGCCAGAGCCGCATTTTTTCCGAACACTCCGTTTTTGCGGTATAAAAGCCGCACAGATAGGCAGAGCCATCCGGATTCTTCACCGGGAGGACCAGCGCTTCTTTTGTCAACCCGGTCTTGCGCATGATGGCTTCGATCTCTCCGGTTTCCACCCGTTGGCCGTTCACCTTGATCTGCCCATCGATCCGGCCCAGATAGTCAATGGTCCCATCTGCCCGGAGCCGGCCCAAGTCGCCGCTTTTATACATCTTTTCCCCCGGATAGAATATGTCTGGGACAAAAGTCTTTTCTGTCAGATCTTCCCGTCCGACATAACCTGCGGCCACTCCCTGACCTGCGATATAGATCTCACCAGCCGCAGTGGGCATCACTGGCTTTGCCTCTTCATCCAGGATATATACCCGGTAGTTGGGCAAAGGCTTTCCGATGGTGACCGTCTCGCCTTCCTTCAGATCGGTCATCGTGGTGTAGACAGTGGCTTCTGTGGGACCATATAGGTTCACCAGCCTGCCGGATCCAAACTGGCAGAACCGGCGTACCAGATCTTCCGGTACCGCTTCTCCCCCCACGATGGTAAACTTCAGATTTTTGGCCGCCTGGCAAAAGGCGTCGTTATTCATGCACATCTGAAGCCGGGAAGCCGTAAATTGGATAAACTGTCCGTCATATTTATCGATCAGTTCTGCCAGTTTCCACGGAAGGAGCATCTCTTCTTCATCCGCCAGAACGATCGTTTTCCCAAGTGCCAGAGGGATCAGCCCCTCTGAAGCAAATATATCAAAAGTAGGCGTTGTGGCGGCGATCATACCGCCGTCTATATCTTGATACCATTCCCTGGATATCTGGATCAGATTGGACATGGAATGCTGTCGGATCATCACGCCTTTGGGATGGCCTGTGGAGCCGGATGTAAACAGGATGTGGAGCATATCCTCCCCTGAAACCGGCGGTTCCATGATCTTGCGGCCATTGCCTTCATTTGTCCACACGACAGCCCGCTCTCTCAGGGACTGGGGCATATCCTGCCAGGTGGCTTGATCGCATAGGATCTTATCTGCGCCAGCTGTCTTTAGCATATATTCGATCCGTTTTTCCGGAAAAGTGTTCAATAAGGGCACATACGCCGCTCCACATTTAAGCACAGCCAAAATGGCGCCATAAAGCTCCGGCGTCCGCCGGCACATGATCCCGGCCACACTTCCTTTTCTTATTCCCGCCTCGTAAAACTGGGCGGCATACCGATCTGCCATCTCACCCAACCCGGCGTAAGTTGTTTTCTGTCCATGCCAGATCACAGCCGTCTTTCCAGGATACTGGCGGATCGTATTTTCGATCTGACGATGGGCCGGCAGGTTAAGGAAAGGCGTGGACATGGCATTGGGAATATCCATGAACCGATACTGATCCTGTGCGCCCATCAACGGAAGCTGACCGATCAGCATATTTTCATCGGCCCCGCATAAAGCGTCCAAAAGCATCTCCATCGTTCGGGCATAAAAGGCCGCCGTCTCATTTTCATGCTCTGTCGTATACTCGAACCGCAGCTGATAGCTTTCGCCTGTCTTTCCAAACTCCATGGCCCAATCCATTTTTGCTGTGCCTGTGGGCACGGGCACATAGTCCACCGGCTTTCCAAAAAGCTTCAGATCTGAAATGTCAAAGGGCGTCATGGCGATCATGACCTGATAAAGGGCGTTTTCCCCCACTTTCCGTGGAAGATTCAGCTCTGTCAGTATTTTCTCCAGCGATATATCGTCATATTCCAGAAGGTGTTCCACTTCTGTACGTATCTCATCCAAATATTGGGACGTGGATTTTTCCGGTAAGGGATCCAGACACAAAGGCAGCGTATCGATCATGGGACCGCAGATCTTTTGTGTTTCCGGCCGTCTGCGCAAAGAGACAGGCGTCCCCACCACCAACCGGGATTTCCCCGACACTCGGGCATGGAGGATACCCCATGCGCCTGCAAACAGCACAAAGGGTGTGATCCCCTTTTGTTCGCAAAACGCTTCCAGCCGCCGACTCTGTTCTATACCCAACTGTATACCGGTCGTCTGCCCTTCCCAAGAAAATCCTGTACTGCATTTCACGTCTTTCGGTATGAAAGCCGGCTCCGGCAATCCGGCAAGATGGTCTTTCCAATATGCCACCGTTTCTGGCCGGCTTTCCGGCTTATTGGCCAAATGATCATAGTAATTCCATTCCGACGCCGCCGATCTCCCATGGGCCAGCCAGCTTTCCACCCGTTCCAGCAGTAAAGGCGTACTTGTGCCATCGCCGATAATATGATGACAGTCCATAAGGAGCATTGTCCCGCCCTCCGGCATGGTCCATAAGGCAGCCCGCATGAGAGGCGGCGTATCCATGACAAATGGGCGCAAAAATGCCTTGCAAGCAGCCTCAAAATTTTGGCCTTCCACTGTTTCCATATGGAATGCCGCATGCTCATGGATCACTGCGCAAACTTGACCGTCCTTCATCTCAAAGCCGGTGCGGAGCATGGGTTCCGTATCCACAACCTGCTGGAAAGCTTCCTCCATCCTGTCTGTATCCGGCGTCTGTTCCAGCCGGAAAGCTCCGGGCATATGATAGGCCAGATTTTGAGGCGCCATGATGGACTGTATATACATACCTTGCTGAACCGAAGAAAGGGAATAGGGTCGATCCAAAGGCGCCTTTTCATAAGGCCGACGCATCCTTTGGAATCCTTCGTCTGTATCTGCTTTTTCCCCCATAAACACAGCCAGCCGTCCCGGCGTCCGGCAGGCATAAAGATCCGATACTCTCAGCCGCCGCCCCAGGGTTTCTTCGATATCCCCCAAAAGTTCCATGGCATTCAGGGAATTGCCGCCGCACAGGAAATAATCGCTCTCTTCCGACAGATCATCCCTTTGCAGCGTTTTTGCAAACAAAGCCGTCAAAGCTTCTGCCAAAGGTCCCTTTGCCTTTCTGCCTGCAGCCGTCCCGGCCGCTTCCGCTTCCGTCGGCAAAGGAAGATGTCTTTCATCCACCTTGCCGTTGGCCGTCAGAGGGATACGATCCAGACACATAAAAATGTCCGGCAGCATATACTCCGGCAATAGAGACGCCAAATAGGTCCTCAGCTCCAGTTCGTCTACTTTTTCCTCTTCTTTTTCTGTATAATAGGCGATGATCAGATCCCTTCCCCTAAAATTACGGACGCAGGCAGTGCTTTCTTTCACCGATGGGTGACTGGAAAGGACCGCTCCGATCTCCGAAAGTTCAATGCGGAGTCCCCGCAGTTTCACCTGGGAATCCGCCCGTCCAGACAAAATGATCTCTCCGTCCTCTGTCCAACAGGCAATATCTCCCGTACGATAGATCCGTTCGCCTTCTTCAAACGGACTTTTTGTAAAGGCTTCACGGGTCAACGCTTCGTCTTTCCAGTAACCCAATCCCACACATTTTCCGCCCACATAAAGTTCCCCGCTGATCCCGGGGGGAAGGGGATTCTTCCAGGCGTCCAGCACATAAAGTCTGCAATTGTCCATGGGTTTTCCTGCCGTGATCCGATCTGTGTCATTAAGCCGCTTCATACTCACAGCGACCGTGGTCTCAGATGGTCCATATTGATTATAGATACGGGCCTGGGTGCAGCCTTTTAACTGGTTTAATAAAACCGGAGGAAACGCTTCTCCGCCGCATATGATACATTCCATCTGACGCATGGCTTGTTCAAAAGCCTTATCCCGCAAAAAAGCCGACAGCCGTGAGGGTGTAAGGGATATGAAACCCGCGCCAAAGTTTTTGATCAACCCCGCGACCCGTCTGGGAGATTCGCAGTCCGCATCTGTTGCCAGTATGATGGTCCGGCCGCACAGCAGGGCCGCCCCGCTCTCCAATATAAATACATCAAAACCGATTTTGGATACAGATAGAACGCCGCTGCGACCATAAATCTCCTTCATAGCCGCCGCCAGATTCAATAAGTTCCCCTGGGATATGGCAACCCCTTTCGGTTCTCCTGTGCTTCCGGAAGTGTACACCACATAGGCCAGATCATCCTTTCCAGCCTGTTCCTGCTCCGCCTGTTCTGATACGTATTCCTGATCCAGTTCTTCCTTTTCTATGATCTTTATGGCGCCCATATCTCCCATACGCTGTAGATTCTCTGTCAGATAAGACCTGTCTGTCACCAACAGCAGAGCGCCGCTTTTTTCCAGTATTTTTTGTATACGTTTTTCAGGCAGATCCGGTGGGATCAAAAGCCAGCCGCAGCCGCTGAGCATGATCGCAGCCATCAACTCATAGAGCTCAAAACATTTTGGCATAAGGATCGCCACGACTTCTCCCGGCTTTGCCCCCGATCCAGTCAGCTTGCGGCTGATATTGCCGGCCCGTTCTCCCAGTTCCCGGTAGTTCAGTCTCCGTCCTTGATAGATCACCGCTGCCCGCTCCGGATATTCCCGGCAAACTTTTTCAAAGACTTCTTTCAGATTCTTTCCCGGCACATACTTGCCTGTCTGATTATAGGTGTAAAGCACCCTCTCCATATCTTCCGCCCGGAGGATCTGCAGCCTGCATATGGGCTGTTTCGGATTCTGGAGCATCTGCATCATGATACATTCCAGTGTCCTGTGGAATTTGGTTATATCATCCTCCGAAAACAGTTGGGTCAGGTAATCATAGTTGACCGCATATCTGCGTTCACTTTCCAGATTATTCAGATGGATGCACAGCTGCTCAGACTGATAGCCGCTGTAATGCCATCCGCCGCTGAAGGTGATGGATGTATCCCGGTTTTCCATGATCCGGCTGTCCTCATAGGAAAAAGCGATCTCAAACAGCGGGGTATTTTTCTGTTCCGCCCCCCTCAGTTCTTCCATCCGGCTCAGAGGAAACCGCTGATGCCTCAACAGATCGTACCAGTTCTCCTGCATATGTTCATAAAATTCATCCAGGCACCATGCTTCATCGATCTCACAAAAAAACGGCAGTGTACTTACAAACATACCTGTGCTTTGCTTAAAACGATAGTTTGTCCTGTTAATGACCGGAACCCCGATGACCAGACTGCCCTCCTGACCCATGCGTCTGAAATAGATCGCCAAAGCCATATAAAACACCGCAAAAGGAGCTGCTCTGCGCTCTGTGCAGAACTGATATACCGCATGGTTCAGCGTTTCGGGGAAACGAAATCCCACTCTCCGGCCAACAGGACTTATCACTGCCCCTCCAGACGCACTCAAGACAGCCGGAACGCCGCCTTTCTCAAAACGTTCTTTCCAGTACTTTTTGTCCCGTTCAAAAGCCGGTGACGCTAAATAAGCCTGCTCTTCCTCCACATGCAGGCGATAATTGGGCGCTTCCGTAAGCGAGGGCTCCTCTCCCCGCAGGAACGACATATAGTTTTCTGCTATCCGGTTACTCACGAGCACCTGGGTCCACCCATCGGAAATCAGATGATGGAGTTTCATCATCACGCCCCCAGAACTATCTCCGGTCTTAAAAATAAAAAAACGATACAGCGGCCGGTCAAAAAGAGGCATTGCCTCTCGGGCCACCGCCTCTTGCCAGTTTCTGATCCCTTCCTCGTTCGTATGGGAAAAATCATATATTAAAAAAGGCTCTTCGTCATAATCCACCTGATACTGGAAGGGTTCTCCTTCCTTCATACACAGACGGGTTCTCAAAGAAGCATCTGACTTGAGAACCATATGGATACTTTTTTCCAGAAGATTCAGATCGATCCTGCCATTGATATGTATCGTTGTGCTGATATGATTCATCGAGGTTCCCGGATACGTCTGTTCCAGATTCCAGATATTCCGCTGATTCAATGAAAGTGAAAAGCACGGTTCTCCGGCCATGAATATACCTCCCTGCTGACGATTTTGCCAAAAAATGTGTCCTTTTTGTGAAACTCTTTAGTATATTTATACCTTTTTTCGCGAAAAAAATCAACACTTTTGGATGTTTCTTTATTCGCCCCTATTTATCATCCTGTTTTACCCGCTTGACATAGGTGTTATAATATATGTGTAACAAATAAATATCTTAACAGAACCTGTTTGTTTGACAAACTTGAAGGCTGCTAAGCACTCAGATTTTTGGAGGAAAAGATAAATGAATACTTTAAAAGCTGAAAAGCGCAGCATGGACATCAAAGCAAAGAAATTAAGAAGAGAAGGATTTGTTACCGGTAATATTTTCGGTAAAGAGATGACCGCATCCATACCCGTTAAGATGCAGAAGAAAGATGTGGACCGGCTGCTCAAGGTGACCGGCAAAGGCGGTCAGATCATTTTGGATGTGGACGGAGACAAGATGAATGTTCTGATCAAAGACGTTGAATTTAATCCCATTAAAAATCAGATCGATGAGATGGATTTTCAGGCTCTTGTCCAGGGAGAAAAAGTCCACTCTGTTTCCGAAATCCTATTGCTGAATCATGAATCGATCGCAGGCGGCATCGTGGAACAGATGCTCCACGAGATTTCTTACCGGGCTCTGCCGTCTGATCTGGTCGAAAAGATCACCATCGATCTGGCCGATTACCGTATCGGCGATTCTGTAAAAGTTGGCGACCTAGAAATTGCCAAGAATGACGCGGTGGATCTTCTCACAGATCCGGAATCTATCATCTTCTCCATCGCGGAACCGCATACCGCTGCTGAAGCTGAAGGCGAGGAAACCGAAGGCGAAGAAGCCTAAACGCGTATCGGATTCTTTATCTGTACCCGCGCATATGGGCAAAAAAGAGGGTGTCGCAAAATTATGATATGCTCCCTTCTAGGTAGACAAGTGAAATAATAAAAACTTGTCACTTAGAAGGGAGTATATTTTATGTCTGAAGATGCAAAAAGATTATCGCCAGAAGAAAAGCTCTGGGCGGTAAAGGAATACC
>DVLT01000063.1 GCA_018715345.1 Candidatus Onthocola gallistercoris | reverse complement strand
TAGCCAAAGAACAGCTGGAAGCGGCCCGGGCATTTGCTGCAGAGATCAAAGAAAAACAGATCATCGTTCATATCAAGACCGGTGAAGGCGGGAAAGCTTTCGGTTCTGTGTCCACCAAGGAGATCGCGGCGGCGGCAAAGGCTCAGCTGAATATGGATATCGATAAGAAGAAGCTGCTTTTAAAAGAGCCGATCCGCAGTGTGGGCACGGTCATCGTACCATACAGAGTACATCCAAAGGTGACAGCCGAGCTGACCGTAAAGGTCCAGGAAGCCTGATCATCGGAGGCGCATATGGAAGAAGCTTTAGTCAAACGGATACTGCCCCACAGTTCGGAGTCGGAACGGGCGGTCGTGGGTTCCATGATGATGGATGCGGATGCCATCGCGGCGGCTTCTGAGATCATTACAGGAGAGGATTTTTATCAGAGACAGTATGGCGTCTTGTTCGATGCCATGGTGGAACTGTATTCGGAGGGGAAGCCTGTGGATCTGATCACCCTCCAGGAGAAGCTAAAGACCCGGGATGTACCTGCGGAATTGACCAGTGTGGAATTTATCAGCGGCCTGATCAACGATGTGCCCACATCCATCAACGTGAGGCACTATGCTCGGACAGTGGCAGAGAAGGCCACGCTGCGCCGGCTGATCAGGGTCAATGAAGAGATCGCAAATGTCTGTTATATGGCAAAGGAACCGGTGGATGATATTCTGGATATGACAGAGAAAAAGGTTTTTGACCTCCTCCAGAATAAGTCTGCGGACGATTTTGTGCCCATCCAGGAAGTGGTCTTGAGTGTCATTGATAAGATCGAGATGGCGGCAAAACATAAAGGAACCGTTACCGGCATCGCCACCGGTTTCTATGATCTGGACTATAAAACATCCGGCCTGCAGCCTTCAGATTTGATATTGATCGCAGCCCGTCCCTCCATGGGAAAGACGGCATTTGTTTTGAACCTGGCCCAGTATATAGCCATCAAGAACAAGGTGCCAACGGCCATCTTCAGTTTGGAGATGTCGAAGGATCAGCTGGTAAACCGTATTTTATCCATGGAATCCAAGGTGGATTCCCAGATGATACGTACCGGTAATCTAAATACAGCAGACTGGGAAAAACTGATCGAGAGCGCAGGCGTCATCAGTGATTCGCCTCTGATCATAGATGATACGCCGGGTATTTCCATATCCGAACTGCGTTCCAAATGCAGGAAGTATAAATTGGAAAAGGGCCTGGGTTTGGTCATCATCGACTATCTTCAGCTTATGACCGGCAATAAAAGGACGGAATCCAGGCAGCAGGAAATATCGGATATATCCAGGGCGCTGAAAGCGCTGGCCAGAGAATTGGATGCTCCGGTGATCGCCCTGTCCCAGTTGAGCCGGGCCTGTGAACAGAGACCGGATCATCGTCCCATGTTATCAGATTTGAGAGAATCTGGGGCCATCGAGCAGGATGCAGACGTGGTCATGTTCATCTACCGGGATGATTATTATAACAAAGATACGGAAAAGAAAAATATTTCCGAGATCATCATAGCCAAACAGAGAAACGGTCCCATAGGGACAGTGGAACTGGTATGGCTGCCCAATTATACTAAATTTGCCAATAAATCCAAATAGACACAGCCAGTCAAATATATCGCAGGTTTTGATGTTTATCCGAATAAAGCAAAGCTTTCTGACTTTTTTTGGACATGATCTTAAAAGATCGGTTGAAGATGCGGATATGCTGTCGATAAGTTGTGGGGCGGGCAAATTGCAATTCACCTCCATTTTGCTATAATCTTAACTGGAAGACTAAAAGGCAAGGTGGAGGTATTTTTAATGGAAGAAATGCGCTATACGATATCAGACGCGGCGAAGATGGTGAATGTGGAATCCCATGTGTTAAGATACTGGGAGGATGAGCTGGATCTGGTCATCCCGAGAAATGAGATGGGACATCGCTATTATACAGAAAAAGAGATCCAGGTATTTAAACGGATCCGCGCTTTAAAAGACAAAGGTTTCCAGTTGAAAGCCATCAAGTCTGTACTTGAGACCATTGGAGAGGAAACCGGGGATGATACCAATATCATCACTCTGGAACAAGTACGCCCCAAATATGCGGACGAGCCTTCCGAAGAGAACACTGCCGAAAAAGAGATCATGAAAGCGCCAGTCACTGCCGAAAAGACCGAAGATGTACCGGCGGTCAGCGCTTCCGAAAAGATGAGCCACTTCAAATACATAATGGACAGTATTGTGGCCCATGCCTTACAGGAGAACAATCTGACACTTGAAGAAGAGATCACCGAGCAGGTGGCGGAACGGGTCCTCAGAGAAATGGATGAAATGATGAAAGCTAGGGAAAACCGGGATGAAGCCCGTTTCAAAAGGCTGGATGAGACGATACGAAATCACCAGAAGGGCTACAGAGAGGCGGCGGCCACGAAACTGCCTCCCTATACACCAACAAAGATGAATAAGCGGAAACGTTTTCGATGGTTCCGTCATTAGCATCCCGGATGAAAATACGGCCGTGGATACGGCATACAGATACAAAAAGTCCCCGCGGAAACACGGGGACTTTTGGGTTTTGATTATTCCTGTTCGATTGCTCCTGTCGGGCAAGCGCCAGCGCAGGAACCGCAGTCTAAACATGCGGATGCATCGATTTCGTATTTGCCATCGCCTTCGGAAATAGCGCCTACCGGACATTCTCCAGCGCAAGAACCACAAGCAACGCAAGCATCTGTGATTTTATATGCCATGATTGCGACCTCCTTATAAAATATAATCAATGTACAGGTTTATTGTAATACAAAAAAAATGATTATACAAGTATAAAATGATGAAAATGATCACATAATCAGACAGGGGAGTGTGAGATGGGGTTGTCAAGGCCCGGATGTTGTATTATAATAAAGAAATTGGAAAATGATGAGAATTTAGGTTTAGATAAGGAGGAAAAGTAGGATGGCACAGGTAACGAAAGACACGATGATCGGCGATCTGCTTCGTATAGATGCTGGTGTTGCACCGATTTTAATGGGTATAGGCATGCACTGCCTGGGATGTCCGTCATCTCAGGGAGAGACTATAGAAGAGGCGGCCTGGGTTCATGGTATTGATCCGACAGCGCTGGTGGAAGAGATCAATAAGTTTCTTGCGAGAAATGAAAAATAGATCATCCTGAAGATAAATGGCTTCCTGCCGATCCGGCAGGAAGCCGTTTTTGATTAAAAGATCATGATCCGATAGAAGACAACTTCTGAACTGCCTGGCGGCTGATGATCACCGGGAAATGTTCGGCATAATAAGCCAGCGAAGCAGCATTTGCCGGAATACAATCACTGTATTCCACGGCAATATTGCAGACTTTATTGAAAAGTTCAGGACTGAGTTTCCCTTTTGTAAGTACCAGATAATAACAGCCGGATGTGGGATGTTTATACAGGATACTGGGACTTTTGTAAAACGATGAAATGATCCCGCAGAACCGGCATGCGTCAGACAGATTTCGGAAAGAAAAAGTTCTGGTCAGATCCACAGGGCCTGCCTTTTCTGGAGCCTTCTTCTTATCTGGGAGAGGCATACTGGATTCGTCATCGGAGATTTCCTTGACGATCAGTTCTTCGCTGATCTTTCTAAAGAGATCCAATATATCATCTGCGCCCCGGAATACGGCTTCATCACGATCATCGTCATCAGTCGTTTCGTCTGCCTCTTCATCCAGTGAGAAACTGGACGGCGAGAACTTTGCAAAGCGTGTATCTAATTCATCCGGGTCTTCTATTTTTGTGACGATAAGAATGATACATTCACTGGAAACAGGGATGGCCTCAATAACAAGCGGGATATCATTTGCTTCAAAACCGACTTCTGAAGAAGCCTGTGTCATCATATCGCGAAACAATTTTCTGGCTTTATCAGAACCGTATGCCAGTTCACTCAGTTTGATCTCCCGGTTTGTCAAGTCGTCTTTATTCAATGTACAACGGATTTGATTTTCATTTAATCTTTCAATTTTCATAAAATCACCCCTTTACGGCGAGAATCCCGGTTACCTACAGTATACTCACAGCAAAAGAAACTGTAAAGGGATTTGGAATTTTTTTTGTGATCTGAGGGATACTTTACCGGCCGGAACACGGGACATTTTAGTAGAAAAATGTCGAAGGATTGTGATTGTTTCCAATTCAGGCCTTTGATATAATAAAACAAATAAGATTTCTGAGCAGAAATTTTTCTGAATGCCATTCTGAGATTTCCTCGATAATATTCCCAAAGCTGCTGTTTTTTATTTGTATCACAGGATTTAAAAACATTCTGCCCGGATATTCTTATTATATGTCAAATGCAGAATATCATTACATGGACCGGCTGCTGCACAAGGCTGATCGTGACGGGAAATTCTACATTTGCCTGATAGACTCCGATGTGGTACAATGGGCTATATAATCTGCATAGGAGTCTATCATTATGGAAGAACAAAAGGGAAAAAGGGCTCCAAAACACCCTAAAGTGGTTGGCTGGACCTGTTTTGGCATTGGGATAGCAGCTTTTGCGCTGATCGCCGTCGGACTGCTTTTCTGGCGGAATCCATTTTATGCAAAAGTTATCGATGCTTCTGTACAGGCCTGGGATCCTGAGACTGCTGATGACGAGCGCGTTCCGTATATTCGGGTAGATCATATGGAATTGCAGGATACCGGTTACTATTCTGTGGATAAAGACGGTCAGGTATGCGGACGGTATTATATCGGTCATATCGGTCCATATTCCGTATTTGTGGAGATGTCGCCTTCCGTGGAAGTCGGTGACCGGGAAGGGTTGACGGACATGTCTGTGGAAGGCCGGTGGGTATCGGCGGAAACGATCGTCAGCCGAGCCGCTGGAGAGAAAGGGCTTTCAGTGGCTGAATATACCGGCAAGTACAGCATCTGTCGGCAGCATATCCGGACTGGGGATACAGGAAGAGCGGCAGATTTTCTTGTTTATGCGATTGCTGCGGCAGCGGGAATCGGATTCTTATTGCTGGGGAAAATATTCATTACACAAAAAGAAACGGAAGGATAAGGTAACACACATGAAAAAGATAAGAAGAATGTGGTGTCTGTTATGCGTTTTTGCCGTGGTTTTCATCTCTGCGCTCACAGGTTGTGGCGTTGTGGATGAACTGCGTTCAGAAACCGGGACGGTGGACTACAATTCGGTCTATGGTCTTTCTGATGGACAGTACGCGATTATGCTGAATCATGAGATGTTGGACGCCAAGGGAATCGAACAGAATGGACAGGTATACATTGATCTGAACACAGTTGCGCAGATCAATTCCAGATTATATTGGGACAATAACGAGAATCTTGTTTTATATGCCACTCCGGATGGGATGATGGAGATGACTCCGGACAGTTCCCAGTATCTTTTAGGCGGTCAGACGATGGATTCCGACTATCCGATCATCATCCAGAGTGATGGATTGCTCTATGTTTCAGGAGAGTTCCTGAGCCAGAACACGAAGATGGATTACAGTGTCTATACGGATCCAAACCGTATCGTCATGCAGACTGAATGGAATGAAGTCCAGACCACGACGGTTACAGACAAGACGCCCATCCGATATCGGGGCGGTATTAAGAGCGAGATATTCAGAGAGTTGGATAAAGGTGAGACGCTCATCGTGCTGGACGATGGAAGCGGCGATGAATGGGCGAATGTGGTTACAACGGATGGTTATAACGGCTGGGTCCTCAATGAGGATATCGAGACGCCTGCGGCTACAACAGAGACTGAGCCGGAATATACGGAACCGGTATTTGAAAGTATCAGCAAGGATTATACGATCAATATGGCCTGGCATGGTATCTACAGCACAGCGGCCAATGACGAATTGGCCTCGATCATCGGAGATCTGGACGGCGTGACGACTCTTAGTCCCAGATGGTTTTACTTTGAAAACACAGACGGGGATCTGGTAACTCTGGGAAGCGCCTCCTATGTGGAGACGGCCCATGCGGCAGGGATGGAAGTCTGGGCCATGTTTTCCAATGAATTTGATAATTTTGATAGTGCAATGACTGACGAGGTGCTGACTTATACGAGCAAGCGGCGGCATGTACTGGATCAGATCAGTCAGTACATTGACGCCTATGACCTGGACGGGATCAATCTGGATTTCGAGTTGATCTCAGAGGAAGGCGCAGACAGTTATATCCAGTTTGTCAGAGAACTTTCCATGCTCTGCCATGAGAAGGGTGTGGTATTTTCTGTGGATAACTATGTTCCCACTTATACTTTGCATTACAATCACCGCGAAGAAGGCATTTTTGCGGATTATGTGGTGATCATGGGGTACGACGAACATTATGGCGGTTCCGATGAAACTGGATCCGTGGCATCCATGGGCTTTGTCAGACAGGGTATCGAAGATATGACCGCCATGGTTCCAAAGGAAAAGGTGATCAATGGTATTCCGCTCTACACAAGGGTGTGGTCTACGGATGCCAATGGTGCGATCTCTTCCTTCTCCTGCGGTATGGAAGAGGCAAAAGGTTATTTGGACAGCCACGGTGTAACGCCGACTTTTGATGAGACGACGGGGCAGAACTATGGCAGTTATACATCCGACATTGATGGGAACTTTTATGAGATATGGCTGGAAGATGAAACGTCTGTCACGACACGGGCACAGATGATCAAGGAATATGGCTTGGCAGGTATTGCATCCTGGCGTATCGGCTATGAGGATAGCCCTAATATCTGGACGATCATCAAAAATAATATCCAGTAACAAAAAGATAGTATTTGGAATAAAAGGAATAGATAAAAAGCGAAACAGCATCAGACTGTTTCGCTTTTTGTTTATCTACTGATGATATGTAGGATCTTTGGATGTTAGTGATGTGTAAATGGTTCATACAAAGGCTTGTCTATTCATGCCTCAAAGCATCGATGGGATTCAGATTGGCTGCTTTGATGGAGGGCAGGAGACCAAAAATGATTCCGATGACCATTGAAAACACGAAGGAAAACAAAATAGCCGGTACGCTGATGGCGGAAGGAGCGGCAGATATCCTGGAGATCACTTTTGCAAGAACGATACCGGCAACGATACCGATGATGCCTCCCAGGCTTGTCAGAGCAGCCGCTTCTGTCAGGAACTGGCCCAGTATGCGGGACTTTTTAGCACCTATGGCCTTTTTCAGACCGATTTCGCGGGTACGTTCTGTCACGGAAACCAACATGATATTCATGACACCGATGCCGCCCACCAAAAGGGAGATACTGGCAATCCAGATCAGCTGCTGATTGGTGGCTGAACTTAATTCCTGGAGTTGTTTGGCCTGTTCCAAAAGATCGGAAGCCTTGTATTTGATTTCTCCCGATGTGATATGGGTATTTAATATATCGGCACATTGCCGCCCGGCGCTGGTCATGTCATCGGTGCTGGCAGCCCGGATGATCAGCGCCTGGGGTTCGTCATAATTGTAGATGATGGGCCATGATGCGTCTGGAATGAAAATGGCGCCGCTGCTTTCACTCATAAAATTGTAGTAATCATCCATTGAGTTGATGACTGGCTGGAAAGCATTGGATTTGGCACACAGACCCACAACAGTAAAGGGTTCGCCTTTGATTTCCAAAGTTTTTCCGATGGGAGATTCGCCGGCGAAGAGGTTATCTGCCGTGGTCTGATCCACAATGGCCACTTTTCGGAATTGGCTGTAATCCTTATCCGCAAATCCGCGACCATTTTTAATGACATATCCACAAGTGGAAAAGTAGTTGGCATCGATGCCGTAGATTTTTCCACCGTTTAAGGAAGTATTGTTATAAAAAATGTTGTCAGCATAACTGCGGAAAAGATATAAGGAAGCGCTTTCCACATTTTCCACATTCTGTATATCCTTCAGTGTATCCTTGGAAATCAAAGGGACAGAACTGGGAATACCTTCATATTCAAGCTGATATTCATAATCATTCTGATAGAGTTTGACTTCCACAGTATTATTTCCCGAACCCACCAGGTTCTGTTTGATCTGTTCGTTTGTTCCTTTGATCGTAGAAACGATGGCTATAATGGCGGCAATACCGATGATGATCCCCAACATGGTGAGGAAGGAACGCATTTTATGGGACCATATGCCCTGAAATGATAGTCTGATATTTTCCAGCATAATGTCCTCCTAATATGATTCTGCCGTATCCGGCATTTCGACTTTTACGCCTTCCCGGACATTTTTGCCATAGGGAAAGGCGATCAGATCATCCATAGTAAGTCCATCAAGAATTTCCTGATAGGAACCGTAATAGATTTTTCCGGTTTTGACAGCCTGTTTTTTCAGACGTCCATTTTCGTCTGCCATATAGACATAAGGCTGACCGTTGTCATTCCGGATATAGGCTTTGGGAATGGTCAGCGGCGTGGATTCGGGAGAGGTATTATCGTAAATAGTCACCTGCACACTTTGGTTGTTCTTGTATCCGGAACCGTCTTCGATATATGCGGTAAAGGGATAGCTGGATGTATTGGGATTGGTGCTGTAGCCGTCTCCGCCGTTGGAAGAAGGATAAGGAGAGATGGATGTGATCTCTGCTTCTCCCATCATACCGGTTTCCATATTCATGATCGATACATACTGGCCCACGGAAACACTGTCCAGCGCCAATTCGTTGACAAAACTTTTCAGATAGAATCCGTCATCGCTGGAGATGATCATGAAAGCTTCTGCGGAATCGCCGGACTGTTCAAGGCTGCCTACAGATTTCACCTGACCATTGACCGTGCTTTTGACAATGGCGTCCTCATATTTATTTTGAAGTTGCTCATACTGCAAGACGGCTTCCCGCCGGTCCAGCTCCAATGTGTTTATGGAACCTTCCTTTTCAGAAATCTGTTTGGCTTTTTCATCAGGTGTCAATCCGTTATAAGGATTTTCACCGGAGATGATACCGGGCGTTTCTGAAGTCTGTACATTGTGGGATTGGAGAAAGGTCATCAGATCCATATCTTCCATGTCGCCTGGATCCTCCTGGGTATAGCCGTCCAGATAAATATGAAGATTTTTATCCGGAATTTTAAGTACGACCATCATGGGCTGGGACGTGATCCGTTCTCCGTCCGGACTGTAACCACGGATGCGATTTAAGAAGGCAGCAGTGATGACCGTTTCTGGAGCACATTTGACTTCATACACATTGCTCGTGCCATCCTTTAAAAATAATGTGGTATATTCATCCAGATAGTAAACAGTCTCATCCGGATCCGAGTTGGAACTGCCGGTGGACATTAGGAGTGTTCTTGGAAGGGGTAGGCAAAGCGCAGTATCAATCCCGCCTTCATCGAAACTGCCATCGGGTACAACAGGCGTATCGCTGTCTGTTCCGGGTTCCTGGGCGGGCGGTGTATAGGTGGTAGCTGCCTGCAGCTGGGCCAGTTCCTGTTTGGCCGCATTGAGCTTTATATCGATCGAATCAATGGAAAGGGCCTGCATTTCCAGATCCAGATTGATCAGAGTGGTATCATATTGGATCAGAGGTGTACCCACAGTAACTGTGTCCCCTTCCTGGACCAGAACTTCATCCACGACCATGTCGGATTTGAGAAAAACTTCCTGTGTCATATCTGTTGTGACAACGCCATAGGTGGAGTTATTGTCTCCCCAATAACCTTGCAGCACGGACACACTTTCAACTGGTATTTGGACACGGGATCTGGACCATATACTATATCCCAAAATACTGCCGCCGATCAAAACGGCGCCAAGGGCTGTACACAAAACGGCAACCAGAGGTTTTTTCATTTTTTGTACCTCCTTCGTATATATTTTTTGGCAGAAACATCCGCGTCATCGGTTTCAAGAGCTTCCAACCGATCCAACGCTTCCAAGACTTCCTGACTGCTCATGCGACCGGAGGTGGTTTTGGGCCTTTTTTCCTCCGGAGCGGACATGGCTCCTGGAGTAACTTCGGACTTTGATCCGGGAGCCGGTATTGGAGTCTCTTCGGCTTTTTGGCTGATCTTCATTTCCGGCTGGGGATCCGCCTTTTGAGCGATCTTCGTTTCAGGGGGAGTTGGGGGCGTTCCGGTCAGGATAGGGGGATCCTGGGGATTTTCGCTTAAAATGCCGTCCCGGATCACTGCCTTACGCCGGGCAAAGGACGCGATCTCGCCGTCATGGGTGATCATGATAATGGTCATACCTTCATCGTTCAAACTTTGGAACAATTCCATTACCTGGGCTCCAGACTGACTGTCAAGGGCTCCGGTGGGTTCATCGGCCAAAAGGATGGTGGGGTGATTGACAATGGCCCGGGCGATGGCGACACGCTGCTGCTGGCCGCCGGATAATTGGGTGGGTTTAAAGCTGACCCGGTCCCCAAGACCTACCCGTTCCAGTGCCTGGGCCGCCCGCTCGTGTCTTTCCTTTTTTGAAACGCCTGCGTAGATGAGGGGGAGAGCCACATTTTCCAGAGCGCTTTGCTTGGGCAGCAGGTGAAAGCTTTGGAAAACAAAACCGATATGATTCAGGCGGACATCGGAGAGCTCGTTGTCTTTGTATGCCAGGATGTCATGACCATTTAAATGATAATAGCCAGATGTGGGCCGGTCCAGACAGCCGATGATATTCATCAGAGTGGTCTTACCGGAACCGGACGGCCCCATGATGGCCAGATATTCTCCTGCATCAACGGAAAGGGATATATCCTTTAATACAGGAACAGTCATCTTGCCCTGGATATAATCTTTATATATATGTTCCAACTGAAGTATCATTCAACTACCTCCTGGGAAGCTGCGTCCTCAGGCGCCATGCCGTCATCGCCTGTGCCTTCCTCCTCTGGTAGGGCTTCCTCTCCCATGACGTTTTCATCGGAAAGGACTTCACCCGCCTCTCCAGAGGGTGTATCGTACATGAAAACATCGGCATTTTTGGTGCAGGGCATACCTTCTTCATAAGAAGCATCCGGGAACGCTATGTAATCTTCGGCTGTGAGTCCATCGGTGATCTCGTATTCATCCAGATCGGCATCATATTCACCTGTGGAGACCTTCCTTTTTTCCAATTTGTCCTTGTCATCGGAAACCCATACGTAGGCATCGTTACCTTCGGTGACAAGGTAGGCGCTGCTCAGCCACAATCCTTCTTTTCGATCGTTTTGTCCCATATCAGGTTCCATGAAAACATGCTGTCCAAGCATCAGATCGGAACCGGTTCCTTCTGCCAGTTCCACATAAAAATAGTAGGAGGAGGACTGGGAGGAAGTATCGGATGAAGCATACATGTTGGAGCTGCTCACCGGGTTGTCCATATCGATTTCGCTGACAGAGCCCTGCCATGTTGCATTCTCGTCGGTACGGGAATGGATGATGACCGGCTGGCCAACGGAGAGCATGGCCATATTTTGCTCGTTTATCTTTCCTTTGATCCGGTAAGCGTTGGAGGAAAGGATGGTTATAAATGCGTTATCACTTTCCATGCCATATATGACCTCTGTGGACGTTCCATCGTTCACGGACTTGATGATACCGTCTATTTCGCTGGTCACGGTGGCGTTTTCCAGATTCTTTTTGATCTGTTCGATCTCCATTTCTTTGCTTTTTTTGTTATACTCGGCTCGCTTCACATCGTTTTGGGCGGTCAGTATCTGGGTCGTATAGGAAAAGGCTTCACTGGACGGAGCCTGAGCTTTTTCGTTTTCCAGATACTTGATCTGATTGTTCAAAGATGTGATATCTCCGGAAAGTCGTTCCAGTTCCAGCTGGGCTTCACTGAGTTTTAACTGGGTTTCTTCCGTATCGTAGGAGAAAAGTTCATCCCCTTTTTTTACAGTATCTCCGGCTTTCACATAGATTTCCTGTACAGTCCGGTCCGTAGCCTTTTGTATTTTGATCGTTTGCTGAGGTTCCACAACACCGCTGAAACGGCTGGCAACGCCGGTGTCCATGCCGGTGATGGCTGCAACTGAATTGACGTAGACTGGATTCTCACTGTCGGATGAAGATGAACGGCGCATCAGAAAAAAGACGCACAAGATCACCGTGAGAACAGATACAGCAATGCAGGATATGATGATGATTTGTTTCTTTCTTAAGGTCATAGATATCCCCCTGAGATTAAAATTTTTTTCAGTATACCATAAAAAAGACGGGGGGCCACCATTCGATACAATTCTTTTTCACACTTAATGAAAATTTAAGAAATGTGCCAGAACTGTAATATTTGAAAAAAGTTGTAACATTTGAAAAAAGTCTGGTTGACACGGACAAAAATATATAATATGATTGAGAGTGCAAAAAACCAAGAAAGAGTCAGTAATCCTGCAGGAAGCGTTTCAGCGAGTCCGGGATGATGGAAGCCGGATACCAGTACTGTGGAGATGAAAATCCCTCTGGAGTTGCAAACCAAACAGTAGCCTGAACGTGTTTCAGGGTACCCAGTAAGGGCGCCGGCATCCTGCCGTTATCGGGAGTGCATATGATGGTATGCAGCACAAGGTGGTATAGTGAAAGTAAAAGTTTGGACTTTCATCCGTTGTGGATGGAAGTCTTTTATTTTTCTTCAAAAAAGGAAATGATTGGATCATGAAAAGGAGGAGTCATCGTGTACGACAAAGTTTCAGCGAACCTGAATTTTGTGGAAAGAGAAAAAAAAGTTGAAAAGTTCTGGGAAGATGAACACATTTTTGAAAAAAGTATCGAAGACCGCAAAGGCGCTCCGGAATTTACCTTTTATGACGGACCGCCGACAGCCAACGGGAAACCCCACATTGGACATGTGCTGACACGGGTTATCAAGGATCTGATTCCCAGATATAAAACCATGAAAGGCTATATGGTTCCGCGGAAAGCTGGGTGGGATACCCACGGACTGCCGGTGGAGCTGGAAGTGGAGAAGATGCTGGGTCTGGACGGCAAAGAACAGATCGAAGAATATGGTTTGGAACCCTTTATCAAGCACTGTAAAGAAAGCGTGTGGAAGTATAAAGGGATGTGGGAAGATTTTTCCAAAACTGTCGGTTTTTGGGCCGATATGGAACATCCCTATGTTACCTATGAGAATGACTTTATTGAGTCCGAATGGTGGGCGCTGAAAAAGATCTGGGACAGGGGCCTGCTTTACAAGGGCTATAAGATCGTACCCTACTGTCCAAGATGTGGTACGCCCTTGTCCAGCCATGAAGTTGCCCAGGGCTATAAAGACATAAAAGAACGTTCTGCAGTTGCCCGGTTCAAAGTAAAAGATGAGGATGCCTATATCCTGGCATGGACGACCACGCCCTGGACCTTGCCGTCCAACGTGGCGCTCTGTGTGAATCCCAATGAAACTTATGTGAAAGTGAAATATGAGGATGGAAAAGTATATTATCTGGCGGAGGCTCTGGCAGATACTGTACTCGGCGAAGGTAAATATGAAGTGCTGGAAAGCTACAAGGGCACAGACCTGGAATATAAGGAATACGAAGCCCTTTATCCGGCAAAACTGAATAAGAAAGCCTATTATGTTGTGTGTGACACCTATGTTACACTGACAGATGGTACAGGTGTTGTCCATATCGCACCGGCTTTCGGTGAGGACGACTCGAAAGTGGGCCGTCGTTACGACCTGCCCTTCCTCCAACTGGTGGATGGTAAAGGTGAGATGACCGCAGAGACAAAATGGCCAGGCGTATTCTGCAAAAAAGCAGATCCGATGGTCCTTAAAGATCTGGATGAGAGGGGCCTGCTGTTTGCTGCGCCGAAATTTGAGCATAGTTATCCCCATTGCTGGCGTTGTGATACACCATTGATCTACTATGCAAGAGAATCCTGGTTCATCAACATGACTGCGGTAAAAGATGACCTGATCCGCAATAATAATACGATCAACTGGATCCCGGAAAGCATCGGAAAAGGCCGTTTCGGCGACTGGCTGGAGAATGTCCAGGATTGGGGTATCAGTCGGAACCGCTACTGGGGCACGCCGCTCAATGTGTGGGAGTGCGAATGCGGACATCAGCATTCCATTGGCAGCATTGAGGAATTGAAATCCATGTCCGGCAACTGCCCGGATGATATCGAACTGCATCGTCCTTATATCGATGAAGTGACCATCCGGTGTCCGAAGTGCGGCAAGCAGATGCACCGCGTTCCGGAAGTGATCGACTGCTGGTTTGACTCTGGCTCCATGCCTTTTGCCCAGCATCACTATCCATTTGAAAATGAAGCGTTGTTTAAATCCCAGTTCCCGGCAGATTTTATTTCTGAGGCGGTGGATCAGACCAGAGGATGGTTCTATTCGCTGCTGGCCGTTTCCACGCTGGTATTTAACGAAGCGCCCTATAAAAACGTTATCGTTTTAGGTCACGTACAGGATGAGAACGGTCAGAAGATGAGTAAATCCAAAGGTAATGCGGTGGATCCTTTTGATGCGCTGGAAACCTATGGCGCGGACGCGATCCGCTGGTATTTCTACATTAATTCCGCACCGTGGCTGCCCAACCGTTTCCACGGTAAAGCTGTGACAGAAGGACAGCGCAAATTCCTTGGAACCTTGTGGAATACCTATGCATTCTTCGTATTATATGCGAATATTGACGGATTTGACGCAACAAAATATACGCTTGAATATGATAAATTATCCGTTATGGATAAATGGCTTCTGTCCAAGATGAATACACTGATAAAGAGCGTGGATGATAATCTGGGCAACTATCGGATACCGGAAGCAGCCAGAGCCCTTCAGGAATTTGTGGATGATATGAGCAACTGGTATGTGCGTCGGAGCCGCGACCGTTTCTGGGCAAAGGATATGCCTCAGGATAAGATCAACGCTTATATGACTTTGTATACTGCGCTGGTGACGACAGTCAAAGTGGCTGCTCCCATGATCCCGTTCATGACAGAAGATATCTACCAGAATCTGGTCCGCAGCATTGATAAAACAGCTCCGGAAAGCATCCATTTGTGTGACTTCCCCACAGTCAACGAAAGCCAGATCGACAAGGAACTGGAAAAGAACATGGATATGGTACTGGATATCGTTGTTCTGGGGCGGGCATGCCGGAATGCGGCCAATATCAAGAACCGTCAGCCCATTGGCAAGATGTATGTGAAGGCGAGTGAACAGCTTCCGGAATACTATCAGGAGATCGTGGAAGACGAGCTGAATGTGAAGGAAATGATTTTCACAGATGATGTGAGCGCCTTTACTTCTTACAGCTTTAAACCCCAGCTGCGCACAGTGGGACCGAAATACGGCAAAAAACTGGGCGCCATCCGTCAGATGTTAGCTGAGGTAGATGGCAATAAGGCCATGGCTGAAGTGCGTTCCACTGGCCGTCTCATGTTTTCCATTGACGGAGAGGATGTGGAACTGCTGGAAGAAGATCTGCTCATCGATGCAGCTCAGACAGAAGGCTTTGTATCCGACACGGAACGGAATATGACCGTTGTATTGGATATTCGTCTGACAGATGAGCTGATCGAAGAAGGGTTTGTACGGGAAGTCATTTCAAAAGTCCAGACCATGCGTAAAGAAGCAGACTTTGAAGTGACAGATCACATTGTGGTTTATATGAAAGACAATGAAAAACTTGAAGAAATCGTAAAGAAAAACAGCGAGGCGATCCAAAAAGAGGTACTTGCAGAAGAAATCAGCTTTGGCGCTGCGGATGGTTATGTGAAAGACTGGACGATTAATGGCGAGAAAGTAACCATGGGAGTAAAAAAAGCTTCACATGAAAGGATTTGAGTCTTTATGAAGAATGATAAAACGGTAATGAGCGAACCAAAGAACGGAGAAAAGAAAACTTTCCATTTGGACAAAGAAGCTTTCCGAAGAAAAGTTATCGAAAACGTTAAATTATTTTATCGGAAAACGATAGCGGAAGCTTCAAAACAGCAGATCTTCCAGGCTGTGGCATTCAGCGTGCGGGATCTGATCATCGATCGATGGATGGCTACCCATAAGCTCTATGAAGAGCAGGATGTGCGCCGGGTGTATTATCTGTCCATGGAATTTCTCATGGGCCGGGCTCTGGGCAACAATATGATCAATCTGCTCTGCTATCAGGATGTGGCAGAAGTTTTGGAAGAACTGGGATTTGACATCAATGTGATCGAGGATCAGGAACCGGATGCAGCCCTTGGAAACGGCGGACTGGGCCGTCTGGCTGCCTGCTTCCTGGAGTCTTTATCCACCCTGGGATACCCGGCCTATGGCTGCGGTATCCGCTATAAATATGGTATGTTCAAGCAGGAGATCAAAGACGGATGCCAGGAGGAAGTGCCGGATAACTGGCTGGCCAACGGCAATCCTTTTGAGATCAAGCGGCCGGAATATACAGAAAGAGTAAAATTCGGCGGTTATGTCCGTATTGAATGGGATCCGGAAAAACAGCGCAATCGTTTTGTACAGGATGGTTATACAGAAGTGCTGGCAGTTCCCTATGACATTCCGGTGGTCGGCTATGGCAACAACGTGGTCAACTCCCTTCGTATTTGGGACGCCCAGCCGATCCAGGAGTTTAACTTGATGTCTTTCGACAAAGGCGACTATGATAAAGCAGTGGAGCAGGAAAATCTGGCCAAGACCATCGTGGAAGTTCTTTATCCCAATGATAACCATTACAGCGGAAAAGAGCTGCGCTTGAAACAACAGTATTTCTTTGTATCTGCCAGTGTCCAAAGAGCGGTCAAACATTATAAGAAGAACCACAGTGATATCCACAAACTGTATGAAAAAGTCTGCTTCCAGATGAACGACACCCATCCCACACTGACCGTTCCGGAGTTGATGCGTGTTCTTGTGGATGATGAAGGTCTGGGTTGGGATGAAGCATGGGATATCACAACGAAATGCTGTGCATATACGAACCACACGATCATGGCGGAAGCGCTGGAAAAATGGCCGGTGGATCTGTTTAACCGTCTGCTTCCGAGAATCTATCAGATCGTGGAAGAGATCAATCGGAGATTTTTGATCCAGGTGGAAGAAAGATATCCGAATCAGTACTGTAAGATCAAAAACATGGCGGTTCTGTACGAGGGTCAGGTACGCATGGCCAATATGGCTATTGTGGCCGGCTTCTCCGTAAACGGTGTGGCAAGGCTGCATACAGAAATCCTGGAAAAACGGGAATTGAAAGATTTCTATGAGATGATGCCTCAGAAGTTCAATAATAAGACCAACGGTATTACCCAGAGGCGTTTCCTCCTCCATGGCAACCCGCTGTTGGCCAAATGGGTGACAGAAAAGATCGGAACCGATGCGTGGATCACGGATCTGCCCCAGATCAGTAAACTGGCTCCATTTGCCGATGACGCCGCTGCGCGGAAAGAATTTATGGAGATCAAACATCAGAATAAGATCCGACTGGCAAAATATATCAAAGAACACAATGGCATTGATGTGGATCCGGATTCCATCTTTGATGTACAAGTAAAACGTATGCATGAGTACAAACGTCAGTTGTTGAACATCATGCATGTGATGTATTTATATAACCAGATGAAGGCCGATCCGTCCATGGATTTTTACCCCACCACATTTATTTTCGGCGGAAAAGCTGCGGCCGGTTATAAACGGGCAAAACAAACGATCCAATTGATCAATAAAGTGGGAGATGTGATCAATAACGATCCGTCCATCAATGGAAAGATCAAAGTTGTATTTATAGAAGATTATCGGGTATCCAATGCGGAATGGATCTTTGCGGCCAGTGATGTATCCGAACAGATCTCCACAGCCAGCAAGGAAGCTTCCGGTACTGGTAATATGAAGTTCATGCTCAACGGTGCGGTGACATTGGGCACCATGGATGGCGCGAATGTGGAAATCGTGGAAGAAGTAGGGGCCGAGAACGCGTTTATATTTGGTCTGTCCTCTGAAGAAGTTATGGATTATGAGGCCAATGGCGGTTATTATCCGGCAGATATCTATAACAGCGATCCGGATATCAAGAAAGTCGTGGATCAGATGGTAGATGGCACATATAATGGCAGTGACAAGAAGATGTTCATGGAGATCTATAACTCTTTCCTCAATCCGTCCTATGGAAAAGCGGATCAGTATTTCATCCTGAAAGATTTCCGCTCTTATGCACAGGCCAGAGAAAAGGTCAACAAAGCATATCGTGACAGAGATGCCTGGACACGTAAGGCGATCCTGAACACAGCCCATGCAGGCAAGTTCACATCGGATCGTACGATCGAAGAATATGTGAAAGACATATGGCATCTTCAAAAAGTACAGGTTTCTTACGAAGGATAAAGATATTGGGGATCTGAAAGAAAAAAACCGGTTGTTCTCATTACGGGGACAACCGGTTTTTGATCATAGCAGTTTGATTTAGCCAATGTTCAGCAGCGTACAGGCGACGCGGAAATAGATCATCAGGGACATGGCGTCCACGATCGTGGTGATGAACGGGCTGGCCATGACCGCCGGGTCGAAGCCGATCCGTTTAGCGGCAATAGGAAGCACGGCGCCGATCAGCTTGGCCATAACGACTGTCATGATCATGGTCAAAGATACGACAAAAGCGATGGGGATGGTCACCCGGTCGAACAGGAGCAATTTAAAGAAATTGACAACGGACAAGGTGATGCCGCACAACAGTCCCACCCTCAGCTCTTTCCATATAATACGGGGCGTATCTTTAAATGTGATCTCATTTAGAGAAAGCCCGCGGATGATGATGACGGAAGCCTGGCCGCCGGCATTACCGCCGGTTCCCATGAACATGGGGATGAATGTGGTCAGTACAACGTAGGAGGCCAAGGCAGCTTCATAGCTGCTGATGATCTTGCTTGTAAATGTGGAAGATATCATCAGCAGGAGCAGCCAGGGGATCCGGTTTTTCCATGTCTCAAGGACGCCTGTTTTCATATAAGGCTTATCTGCCGGAGTTGCAGCGGACATCATTTCCATATCCTCTGTGGCTTCTTGCTGCATAATGTCTACGATATCGTCAATTGTGATGATACCCACAAGCCGGTTTTCCTTATCCACCACCGGCATGGAGGTGAAGTCGTACTTCTGGAAAGTATGGGCAACGGCTTCCTGATCTGCGAGTGTGCCCACAGAGATCACATTGTCCTCCATGATATCGCCGATTTTTTCCACCGGATCGCTCAAGAGCAGACGGCGCAGTGATACAGCGCCGATCAGTTTGCGATGAGCATTCAGTACATAACAGGTATTGATCGTCTCTTTGTCCACGCCTTCCAACCGGATCTTGTGGAGAGCCTGAGAGACGGTGTTGTGTTCCTTCAAGTCTACGAACTCCACCGTCATGATGCTTCCGGCCGAATCGTCCGGATACTGGAGCAGATGGTTGATATCCCGCCGTGTCTCCGGCGTGGTATGGGCGAGCAGCCGTTTGACCACATTGGCCGGCATCTCGTCCAAAAGGTCTGAAGCGTCATCCGCATAAAGACTGTCGAGGATGTTGCCGGCTTCTTTTTCCGTCAGACGGGTGATGATATCCTGCTCTGCCTCCAACGTCAGATAGGAAAAAACGTCAGCGGCCAGAGATTTGGGAAGAAGACGAAAGACCTTGATGCGTTCTGCTTCCGGAAATGTTTCGATAAGCTGCGCGGTGTCCACCGGATTCATATCATTCATGATCTCTCGAACCCGGGTATACTGCTGAGTGTCGATCAGGTGCTTGATCTCTTCATACATGCTGATACCCCTTCTCATATAAATTCGTAAGACTATGTATTATTATATCATAAACGAAAGGTTTGACCAGTAAATTTCTTGTGTTTTCAGGTATCTGTGGTTATAATGATTTAGAGATGACCGGAAGGAATGAAAAAACATGAAGATGTATAAGATACAGATGCTGCCTGCGGGGCGCATGTCCTATCCGGAAGGCTGCGATGACAGACACCAGGACTTCCGGATGGGTTTGGAGATCAGAGATTTTGACGGCGGACAGGGTCTGATGGAAGGAAAGACAGGGATCAGTTGCTGCACAACGGTGCTGGACGGGGAAATCTCGTTTTCCCATGATGGATCAGAGGCAAAGCGGATACGGTTCCCGGGAACAGACATATGCGGCGAAGCTGAATCTGTACATCTGAGCGGGAAAGGGCGGCTGTTGTGCCTAAAGACGGCTCGACAGACCAGGGGATATATCCGGCAGGCCGACTTGGATGAGGACGGGATAGCGCAGATCAGCGCAGGAGAAGCCGTGGGTGATTCTGTCATGGTGTTTTTCAGCGAAACTTCCCGACTGTGTGTCCAATGTGATGCGGTCCGGATCCAATGTGATATAGGGGAAGCCGCTGTCATATTTTGTGAAAAAAAAGAATACAAAAAGCTTCATCTGACTGCTCGGACGCCGGAAGGTGTTGTGCCGCAGGTGATCCGGATCAATGCCACATTTCTCAGAGGCAATGATTTTGCAGGAGCAGTGGGTGTGCGGGTCGTACATCAGTCCTGCGGATACTGCCAGGCAGAACTGGAGATCCGGCCGGAGCATATGAATCCCATCGGAACCGTTCATGGAGGGTGTCTGTTCACACTGGCAGATACGACCAGCGGTATCGCGGCGGCATCCGTCGGCGGTATCTGTACAACGGTGGATGGTACGATCCAATTTCTCAATCCGGCGTTTCAGCCGAAAAAACTCATTGCCAAGGCCTCTCCTGTGAAGATCGGACGTAAGATCCGGAATTTTGAAGTAAAGATAACGGATGAGACGGGGTGCCTGATCAGCAGCGCCCAGTTTACTTTCTATAGTCTTCAGAAATGAATGGCCGTCATCGGCGGAAAGGGGTATATATTATGAAAAATTTTGCGATAACAACAGATTCTACCAGCGATCTGCCCGAATCTTATCTGAAAGAGAAGGGTATTCCGGAAGCATTGCTGTCTTACAGCCTGGGCGGCAAGATATATGGCGGAGAGGAAAAGCTGGAAGTCAAAGAATTTTATGATATGATGCGGAACGGTCAGATGCCGACGACGCAGGCAGCCAATCCGGAAGAATTAAGAGAAATGTTCCAGGGGTATCTGGATAAAGGAATATCGGTACTCCATCTGTCTTTTTCATCGGCGCTGAGCAGCAGCTGCAGCAATGCCATGATGGTTGCTGAGGAATTGAATGAAACCTATTCCCAGAAAGATGTGAAAGTGATCGTTGTGGACACGCTGGCGGCATCTTTGGGGGAAGGCCTGGTGGTCTATAAAGCCCAGGAGATGAAAGAAGCGGGAAAGACATTGGAGGAGACAGCAAAATGGGTTGAAGATCACAAGCTGAATTTTTGTCACCAGTTCACAGTGGACGATCTATTCCATCTGTTCCGTGGGGGAAGGGTTTCCCGTTTCACCGCAGTGGCGGGCAGCTTGATCAAAGTGAAGCCGGTTTTGCATGTGGATGACGAGGGAAGATTGATCCCCATCGGCAAGGTGAGAGGACGGAAGAAATCTCTGGCTGCTCTTGTGGAGAATATGGAACGGACGATCGGAAGTTATCGGGATAAAAATGACATCATTTTTATCAGCCACGGCGATTGCCAGGAAGATGCAGAGTATGTGGCGTCACTTATTAAAGAACGTCTGGGCATTGAAAAGTTTTTGATCGGCCCCATCGGTCCCACCATCGGTACCCATTCCGGTCCGGGTACGGTGGCCTTGTTCTATATGGGAGATAAGCGGTGAGCAGTCGATTTTGATCGCCTGCAAATATTAAAAAAGTATATAAAAACATATAGATAAATA
>DVLT01000062.1 GCA_018715345.1 Candidatus Onthocola gallistercoris | reverse complement strand
AAAATGAAGAACTAGCAAAAAGAATCGTAGAACTGCTGGGGGGAAAAGACAATATTGTCAGTGCAGAAAACTGCATGACCCGTATCCGGGTCAGTTTAAAAGACGGCAGTAAAGCAGACCGGGAGAAGCTTAAAAATACGCCGGGTGTATTGGGCGTGGCAGGCGATGAACCCTCTTATGTCCAGGTTGTACTTGGGCCAGGCAAGGTTCGGGATATCATGCAGATATGCACATCCAAGCTGGGCGTCCGGGAACAGAAAAACGGACAAGTCGGAGACTGGGAAGCCAATAAAGCGGCAGTCAAAAGCGGACAAAAGCACCAGGATCTGATCCGCAAAGTGAGAGTATTGGCGGACATTTTCACACCGATGATACCGGCTTTCATCGCATCCGGAATATGCAACGGCCTCGGAAAAGTCGTCAATATCCTGATGAACAACGGGGTACTCCCGGAAGTCACGGCTGTCATCGTTGTGTATAATATATTGGTCCTGATCGGCAATGCGTTCCTGTCATACATGGCGATCTTCACCGGTGTCCGGGCTGCAAAACAATTTGGCGTCAATGAAATGTTGGGCGGTATGATCGGTGCCGCATCTTTAAACGGTGTGATCGATACCATATCTTCTGCCATTGGCTGGTATAATGCGGATGTGGTCAATGATTCCATACTGGCCACCGGCGCAGGCGGCATCATTGGTGTTGTCATCGGTGTATGGATCCTTGCAAAGATCGAGCATTGGGTACACAAACATATGCCGGATGTATTGGATGTGTCCTTTACACCCCTCTTATCCATGCTGATCGCCGTACCATTGTTCGTGCTGATCGTCATGCCGGTGACCGGCTGGATCTCCACGCTGATTTCCGCATTCTTGAACCTGTTCATCAATTCCGCCAACCCGATCGTCAGCGTGATCACAGGTTATGTTTTGGCAGCTCTGTTTTTGCCTCTTGTACTTTTGGGACTTCACCGGGGGCTTGTGCCGATATACGCCATACAGATCGAATCTTTAGGCGGCACAACATTATTCCCGGCAGTGGCCATGGCCGGTGTGGGGCAAGTGGGCGCTTCCATTGCATTATATATCAAGGCTAAACGCGTTAAAAATGAGCGGATGAAACAGGTTATCGCCGGTGCATTGCCAGCTGGTATACTTGGCATCGGAGAACCGCTGATCTATGGCGTGACGCTGCCATTGATGAAACCGTTCATCACAGCCGGATTGGGCGCAGGTTTTGGAGGAGCCTATGTGATGCTGACCCATGTCATGAGCACGGCCTACAGTCCATCAGGTATCTTAGCTGTGACCCATGTCATTCCAGAATGTATGCTCAATTACCTGATCGGTTATGTGATCGCCTGTGTGGCCAGCGCGATCATAACATACATATTTATTCCTACAGAAGATTTGCAAAATATATAGGAGAAAGCATATGATCGACCTGCATACACATACTTGTCATTCAGATGGAGCAGACACCGTAGAATATCTTATAGAACAGGCAAATAAAAGGCCGTTGGAAGTCCTTTCCATAACGGATCATAATTCTGTCGCCGCTTATCGGGAAGAGGCCATCCGTCGTTTCAACGGCTCTATGATACGGGGGGTTGAGATCACCTGCATGTTTGAAGGCGAAGTGGTGGAAGTGCTGGGATATGGCTTTGATCAGGGCAGGATGGAAGAGGAACTGGCAAACCATGTTTTACCATTTCGAGAAAAACAGATCCGGGAATATGAGCTGCTGTGCCAGGCATTTTCCCGAACCGGATTGAACTTTGATAAAGTAAAGGTTGTTTTTGATCCGGAAAAAGAATCCTGCAGAAAGGCTTTTTTAAAGGAACTTGTAAAAGATCCGTCCAATCGGAGATTCTTTTGCAGCAAAGAATCCTGGGAGCGATCAAAAGACTTTACGAGAAAGGAGATATATAATCCGGAAAGCCTTTTATATGTGGATGAATCTCCGCTTTATCCGGATCTGAAAACAGGGGTGGAGATGATCCATCGAAGTGGTGGTATCGCTTTTCTGGCCCATCTTTATATCTACGCCCATTGTGATATATTCCGGGGAAAACTGGGAGAGATCGTGCGGGATATGCATCTGGATGGGATAGAATGTGCTCATTCCGCCTTCACCTTCGCACAGATAAGGGATCTGGAACATTTTTGCGATGAAAACCGGCTGCTGAAAAGCGGCGGCAGCGATTATCATGGGGTGCGTAAACCGGATGTGGCCATTGGAACTGGAAAGGGACAGTTGTCGGTTCCCAAAACCTATCTGGATAGTTGGCCGGCCTGTGTTTTGACCTTTGATCCATGACAGACGCAGGATTTCATATCCCATTTTGCAAGGAAAAGACAGCGAAAATGCGTATACGGCATGAAAAATACAAAGAAATGAAAAAACTGTAAAATACCTTAAAATTCTTAAAAAAAACTGAAGCCTATTGAGGTTCAAAAAAATGGGTGATATAATCTCATCAAACAAAACATTTATCCGTCCCAACTCAAAAGGGGGCAGGCGCCTGTCCTTGTGATATGAGATTTTACGGCAAAAAGGAGACAAGAATAAGGTGTTTTCAAAAAAATTTCTTTCATATATGGTCGTGCCGGTTTATATGGTGATCTACCTTTTGGGATTTCAGTATTTGGAATCCAAGGTGACTTATGGTTATCACATCATACACTGTGAACTGGATTCTCTGATCCCGTTTTGCGAGTATTTCATCATTCCATATGTTATGTGGTTTTTCTATATTGCGGCAACCGTGATATACTTTATGATCCTTAATAAGAATCAGAAGGAATATTGGCAGTTGATCCTGAACTTGGGGATCGGGATGACGCTTTTCCTTTTGATATCCTGGATCTATCCAAATGGTCATACGCTTCGGCCGGATACATTTGTACGGGATAATATCTTTGTGGATATGGTAAAAGGGCTTTATCAGATCGATACCCCGACGAACATATTGCCAAGTATTCATGTATACAATTCCATAGCCGCTTATATGGCCATCCGTCACTGCGAAAAACTGCAGGATAAAAGATGGATACAGCGGGGCGCGTTCCTGTTGACCTGCCTGATCGTTCTGGCTACCATGTTTTTGAAGCAGCATACAGTCATTGATGTGGTTGCCGCCATTGTATTAAATCTGATCGTCTATCTGATCATTTATCGTCCGGAGCGTGTACAGGAACCGGCAAAAAACCGCCGGCTGACCCGGCTGGAGCAGAACCTGTGATATAGAGGAAAGAAAAAAGGCTGTTGTGGTTATCCCACAACAGCCTTTTTTTCCCCGGGAAAACCCAGATCCAATCGCCACTTTTGGCCTGAAAACGAAAAAAAAGGAGTGGGGAATCACCACAAAGACTGTAAAAAACTGGAAGGGATTATAAGTAATATTGACTAAAAACAGAAAAAGCAATATGGGAAACATTGTATAATCTGTATTTTTTAAGAAGAAAATTTCGTTGAAATTACACAAAAAAATGTGTTTATTTTGTGTGTTTTGGTCTTGCATATTCCAGATAAATATACTAATATATTTATAGCTTTGTGACAAGTTTCACGATATTTCGACATTTTTTGTTTGGAGGACTTTGGCGTGGTTTTTTCAAGTTTGCTCTTTATTTTTCTTTTCTTTGCGGTAACCATGTTTATTTATTGCTATGTATCTACGATCAGGCATAAAAATATCGTATTACTCGTTGCTTCCCTGGTATTTTATTCCTGGGGAGGTCCGAAGTATCTGATCCTGCTTCTTGCCATGTGTTTCATCAGCTGGTTTTTCCCGCTGCAGATCCACAGATTCCGGAAAAATCCGGGTATGAAGCGGTTGATGCTCATCTTGGGCTGCGGACTTGACCTGGGACTTTTGATCTACTTTAAATATGCAGGATTCATACTGACCAACCTGCAGAACCTGACTGGCTTCCCAGAGGTGGTCCCCCAGATCGTACTGCCCATCGGCATATCCTTCTATACGTTCCAGCTGCTGTCTTATGTGGTGGACGTTTACCGGGGCGATGTGGCGCCGCAGAAAAAATATTGGAAATTATTACTTTACTGCAGTCTGTTCCATCAATGTATCGCCGGACCGATCGTGCGTTATGCGGATGTGGCACGGGAGATCGATCACAGACGACCGCGGATACCCGAGATCGGCCGAGGAATCAACCGGTTTGTGATCGGCCTTGTGAAAAAGGCTATTTTTGCCAATTCCTGTGCCCAGATCGCAGACATGTTCCTGGTGGGGACGGTTGGGGAACTTGCGGATATACCGGCAGCTGGATTATGGCTTGGAGCTCTCATGTATATGCTCCAGATCTATCTGGACTTTTCGGCTTATTCGGATATGGCCATCGGTATGGGATTGATGGTTGGCTTCCACTATAAAGAGAATTTCGATTATCCATATATCGCAGGAAGTGTGACGGATTTCTGGCGCCGGTGGCACATCTCCCTCAGCAGCTTTTTCCGGGACTATGTATACATACCGTTGGGCGGCAACCGGAAAGGGGAAAGACGCAAGATATTGAATCTGTTCATCGTATGGGGGTTGACCGGCCTTTGGCATGGGGCAAGTTGGAATTTTGTTCTCTGGGGATTGTATTATTTTGTTTTCCTCGTATTGGAAAAACAGATCCTCATGAAGCGGTTTGAAAATGTGCCAAAAGCCCTTTGGCATGTATACACTTTACTGGTCGTGTACTTTGGATGGGTGATCTTTAAATTTACCGATCTGTCTCT
This sequence comes from Candidatus Onthocola gallistercoris, assembly GCA_018715345.1. Lineage (GTDB taxonomy): Bacteria > Bacillota > Clostridia > Lachnospirales > Lachnospiraceae > Frisingicoccus > Frisingicoccus gallistercoris. The sequence continues at coordinate 26,914 of DVLT01000062.1, read as the reverse complement.
GCTCGGTACTATGTTTAAAGGCATGTTCGGATTGAATCAAAACGGCTTTATCAATATCGAAGTGACGATGACGATTCAGAATAATATTTTCTTTATCATTGCGGCGATCATCGGCTGTATGCCGGTTTTGAAGAATCTGTATAAATCCATGTGCCGCAGATGTAAACGTAATACGATTTTCAAGTATACCCGACGGGTTATCGAAGTTGCCGGTCCCACAGTGCTCCTTTTGCTGGCAACCATGGCTTTGGTGGGCGACAGTTATAATCCGTTCCTGTATTTTCAGTTTTAACTTGAGGAAGGGCTTTGAAAATGGATAAGATAGATAAGACAGCGGAAAGACGGCCGCAGCATAAGAAGCGGCCAAAGAAAAAAAATTATAAATATTATAAGATGAAGATATTGGTATTTGGCGCTACGGTTTTCATCATGGCAGTCATTGCGCTGATCATACCGCTTCGTCCAACGGAATCGGAAGTGGAAAAACGGTCGTTGGCCACATTTCCATCCTTTTCATTGTCAAGCTTTTTGAACGGTGAATTTTTTAAAGGAGTGGACACATGGTATGCGGATACCTTTCCATTTCGTGAACTTCTGATCTCCGGCAACAATAAATATCGTTCATTATATGGATTCGGTAATACGACGCTCCATGGAACGATCCAGGAAGCGGATGCTATTCCCACGGAAAAATTTGACATGACCATGATCGTTTCTGACAGCGGAAAACGATATTTTGAGGATCTGGAAAACCAGCTGAAAGATAAGATCCAGGCCCAGCAGGATGAGGCCAATGCCATCAGCAATGCCAGCGGCGGTAAAAAGCGTAGAGAGATCAATGTGGTACCGGAACAGGTGGGATCTATCTATATTTCCGGCGATACTGCTTTCCAGTTGTACTATTTTGCGACAGAACCGGTGGATCGTTATGTGAACGCTTTAGACAGACTGGCCAATAAAGTGGGCGATTCGGTCAACATTTACGACATTGTCGTTCCGATCAGTACGGGGATTTATCTGGACGAGAGCCTTCAAAATGAATTGGGATGCAGTAATCAGCAGGATGCGATCAATTATATCTATTCCAGTCTGGACAGTCGGATCAAAACAGTCAATGTATTTGACACGCTGAAAGAACATTCGGATGAATATCTTTATTTCCGGACAGACCACCATTGGACAGCGCTGGGCGCCTATTATACTTATTGTGAATACATGAATGTAAAAGGCGATAGTCCCACACTTCTGTCGGAATATGAGACAATGACTTTTGATAATTTCCTCGGTACATATTATTCTTCCAGTAATCAGAATGCGGCATTGGGTGCCAATCCGGATACGATCGTCGCTTATATCCCGAAGGCCACAAATGATATGACCTATGTGGATACCGATGGAAATGAACAACAGTGGAAAGTCATAGAGGATGTGACCGACTGGGCAGTCAGCGGAAAATATAACTGTTTTATCGGCGGCGACAATCCGTTGAGTACGATAGAGAATCCGGATCTATCCGATGGTTCGTCCTGTTTGGTTGTCAAAGAATCCTTCGGAAATGCTTTTGTTCCTTTCCTCGTGGATAATTACCAGACAGTTTACGTGGTGGATTACCGGTATTATCCGGAAGGCATCACAGGATTGATCCAGGAAAAGGGCATACAGGATGTCATCTTCCTGAATAATATCAGTGCGGCGACCACAGATTCCCTTGTACAGAATATAGAAGAGATCATCGATTATTAATGATGTACGGCCTCAAAGAGATCATCTTTGGGGCCGTACTTGCATATACCGCGGGAAATACCTTCTTTTATTATAATGGAAAATGGTGTATGATAATATTGGTAAAGGAGAAGGATATGAACTGCAGAGAAGCACAACAACTAATGAGTAGTTTTATAGAAGATAAAATGGATGAAGAGACACTGGAAGCATTTATCGATCATGTGCGCAGCTGTCCGTCCTGTTATGATGATCTGGAAGTTTATTATATGGTCATGAGCGGTATCCGGCAGTTGGATGAAGAAGAGGATGCGGATTTCATCAATGGTCTTAAAAATAAACTGAAAGAAAAAGAAGCCTGGCTCAGGCATCAGAAAAAGGTACGTTTCCGCAGGTGGATCGGCGCCTGCCTGGCTGCTTTTATCCTGGTCCTTGGTACGATGGGATTCTTTTTCTATCGGTATATGGAAGTCAGCGAGCGTCAGAGATTGGTGGCGGAATTTCAGAAATCCATTTATTCCATGTTCAATATCACGCCCACTCCCGTGGAAGAACAGGAATCAGCCCAGAGGGCAGACGTACAGATCGAGGATTTCGCCGGCAAGGGACGGATCGTTTACTTCAGATATGTGGAGATCGACGGACAGCAATGTCTGATACCGGAGGAACTTCCGGAACTGGCGATCATGTATGATATGGACAGCCGACAAACAGGCGTGGAGGAAAATAAATGAAACAGAAAGCAGTATTAATCGACGGACACAGCATATTAAACCGGGCTTTTTACGGCGTTCCGGTATTATCCAATTCAGAAGGGTTGCACACGAATGGCATATATGGATTTTTAAATATCCTGTTTAAGATATTGGACGAAGAGAAGGCGGAACGGCTGATCGTGGCCTTTGATCTGAGCGCGCCCACTTTTCGGCATAAAATGTACGATGCCTACAAAGGGACGCGAAAGCCTATGCCGGAAGAATTAAGGGAACAGGTTCCTGTTTTAAAGGATGTCCTGAAGGCCATGGGGATCATGACCGTTTCAAAAGAAGGATATGAGGCAGACGATATTTTGGGAACCCTTTCCAGACAGTGCGAACGGGAAGGTTATGATGTTTCGGTCATTTCAGGGGATCGGGATCTTTTACAGCTGGCAACGGACCAGATCTGTATCCGCATCCCAAAGACAAAGATGAGCGGCACGGAAATCGAAGATTATCATGCAAAGGATGTTCTGGAGCGGTATCAGGTCACTCCTGCCCAGTTTATCGATCTGAAAGCGCTTATGGGGGACAGTTCGGATAATATTCCGGGGGTGCCGGGTATTGGAGAAAAGACAGCGGCAAAGATCATCACAACCTTTGGCAGTATTGAAAATGCTTACGCCCATGTGGATGAGATCAAGCCTCCCAGGGCATCTAAAAATCTGAAGGAACATTTTGATCTGGCAGTCATGAGCAAAAAGTTGGCAACGATCATCACGGATTGTCCGTTGGATGTTTCCATAGGAGATGCGACTTTGGATCACTTGTATTCGGAAGAGGCGTATCAGATTTTTAAACGTCTGGAATTTAAAAACATACTCAGTCGTTTTTCCAGAGATACCGCTTCAAATGAAGCGTGGAAGCCGGCCAAAACTGTGGAAAAAGAGGAATGGGATGAACTGTTTGGTACATTAAAAAAGAGTCCCGTCATCGGCTTTTTGGCTGTACGGGAAACAGGGCTTGAAGGAATTTGTATCAGCGGTAAAGACAGGGAGAGCAGCTGGCTTCCGGCTGTGGGAGACGACTGGAAGATACTGGAAGATAAACTGGAAGAATTGTATGGAAATGGCGGGATCCTGTCCACAATGGATGTGAAAAGTCAAAGGCACTGCCTGGGCATACCGGAAGGCAGCCGTATGGTGGATGTGAGTCTGATGGCGTACCTTTTAAATCCGCTGAAGGATACCTATGGCTGCGATGACATAGCAAGAGATCATCTCGGAGAGACGATCCCTTCCAGGCAGGAATTGTTTGGAAAGAAAAAGATCGCGGAACTGACGGAAGAGGAAAAGCTCCGGTTACCTGGCTGGCTGACCTGTCTTGCGGATGTCCCCCGCCGGGCCTATCCTTTACTGCGGGAAGCGCTGGAAAAGGAAAACATGTGGGATCTGTACGAACAGATCGAGCAGCCCCTTGCTTTCTGCCTATGCCGTATGGAAAATGCCGGTATCAAGGTGGAAAAAGAGGCGCTTGAAGAATATGGGAACCGGCTGAAAAGCCGCATAGAAACTTTAGAGAAAAATATATGGGAACTTGCGGGAGAGACGTTTAACATCCAGTCGCCGAAACAGTTGGGAGTGATCTTGTTTGAAAAGCTCCATCTGCCTTTCGGGAAAAAAACAAAGACCGGTTATTCCACATCTGCAAGTGTTCTTGAAAAGCTGAGAAATGAAGATCCCATCATCCCGCTCATACTGGAGTACCGACAGCTGACGAAGTTAAAGTCCACCTATGCGGATGGCCTGGCTGTATTTATAGCGGATGACGGAAGAATACATGGTACCTTTAATCAAACGATCACAGCCACCGGGCGGATCAGCAGCACAGATCCCAATCTGCAAAATATTCCCATCCGTATGGAACTTGGAAGACAGATAAGAAAAGTCTTTGTTCCTGAAGATGGTTTTGTCTTTGTGGATGCGGACTACTCCCAGATCGAACTTCGGGTCCTGGCCCATATGTCCGGCGACGAGCAGCTGATCGAAGCTTATAAGGAAGAAGAAGATATCCACCGGATAACCGCATCACAGGTTTTCCATGTGCCGCTTGACGAAGTGACTCCGGCTCAAAGGAGCAACGCTAAAGCAGTCAATTTTGGGATCGTATACGGTATCAGTTCTTTTGGCCTGAGCCAAGGATTGAGCATAACCCGGAAGGAAGCGGAAAACTATATCCGGCAGTATTTTGCCACCTATCCAAAGATCAAAGCATTTTTGGATGATCTGGTAACGTCTGCCAAAGAAACAGGAAATGCCTATACTCTGTTCCACAGGAAACGCCCGGTGCCGGAATTGAAATCTGCCAATTACATGCAGCGGTCTTTCGGCGAGCGTGTGGCCATGAATTCACCCATACAAGGAACAGCTGCAGATATCATAAAGATCGCCATGATCCGTGTAGACACCCGGCTGAGAGAGGAAAAACTCCGATCCCGGCTTGTGCTACAGGTGCATGATGAACTTCTCATCGAAGCAGCGGAAGAAGAGGTGGATGAAGTTAAAAGGATCTTGCAGGAAGAAATGAGCCAGGCGGCAGATTTGAAAGTGCCGTTGGAAATCGATACCAACACCGGTCACAACTGGTATGAAGCAAAGTAAAAGAGGTGTGCGCATGAAAGTAATAGGGATCACAGGCGGAGTGGGGAGCGGAAAATCAGAAGTGCTCCGCATCATGGAAGAACAGTTCGGCTGCCGGATCATACGTACAGACGATGTGGCAAAAGAACTATGCAGAAAGGGCAAGGCGGCTTATATACAGGTTGTGAAAAGCTTTGGAGCGGACGTCCTGGATGGGGAAGGAGAAATCGACAGAAAGAAACTGGCTGACATTATTTTTCAAGATCCGTCCAGAAGAGAGCAGTTGAATCATTGTATCCATCCGGAAGTTTTTACGTGGCTTCGGGAAGAGATGACGCATCTTAAGGCAGAGGGAAAAGTTTCTTTGGTGGCTGTGGAGGCGGCCTTGGCAAAGGAATTGCAGACAGTGGGTATCTGTGATGAAATATGGTATGTTTATGCAGATCCAAAGGTGAGACGCGAACGGCTGAAGGCATCCAGGGGGTATTCAGATGAAAAGATCGATGCCATGTTTGCGGCCCAGCTCAGTGAAGAAGCGTTTCAAAAAGCATGTTCAGAAACAATAGATAATAGCGGCGATCTGGACAGCTTGACCAGACAGTTGACAGCTAGGATCGGCTGACATATTTTGACATATACAGATGTTTTGCCCGGAGTAAGTTGACATAACAGTGATCGGGCTGAGTGAAAAGATGGTCCGGGTGGGAGAAAGTTACAAAAATATTGAATATTTTTTACAAAAATCCACAAAAAATTTATGAATTTTAACGAAATGTGGGAGTGAAAACCCAATAACGCCACGGAAAAACGACATAAAAACCGCTTATATTGTATAAAGGAGAGAGAAGAAACCTAAATATGGTGGAAAAACGTCGAATTTGACAAGGTAGAGTGCTTTTGCTAAAATATGTTTTGTAACAACTCTGAAATATATTGACTCTCTTATTCATATTTTGAAAAAGATTTTGAGTGTCAATGGACAAAAGAGGTGAACATATGGGTAAACACTTTACAAAAGCTGCCCTATGTCTGGCAGGTATCTGTTGTCTTGGGTTTGGAACGCTGAGCGGGAATCTGACCTCAGGTATATATCATGTATATGCCGCAGAGGCACAGACAGAGTCGGACCAAGCTTCAGACCGGGCACAGACGGTGGCGAAGGACGAACAGTTGGTAACAGCTGTACAGCCAAACATCACAATGAGCGCAACAGATGTATTAGGGAATCTGGTGGACGAGGATCGGCTCTTCTATACTGGCGAATTTGAAGGTAAATTTGTTGTCAATGCGGAGCCTTATCTGGAAATCCATGAATCCGGCGATGAATCTTCAGAGGTTCTCGGAAAGCTCTATCCTGCTTCATGGGGAGAAGTGGAAGAATGGGGCAAAGAATGGACAAAAGTTACTTCGGGTACTGTAACCGGGTACATACCCACTGAAGAGGTCCGCATGGGCTACGACGCGGAACAGCTTGCAAAGGAAGTGGGAGACAGCTATGTGACTGTCAATGTGGATTCATTGTATATCCGCAGTGAGGCAGATCAAAGCAGTGAGATTCTTTCTTCCGCCATACAGGATGAAGAATTTCCTGTGGCGAAAGTGACGGAAGAAGCCACGTCCAACGAAGAAGAGACGTCAGATGGGACAACGGTGACTGCAGATGAAGAAAAATCTGTCTCAACAAAAACTTCAGGCAACGGCGATGGACAGGAAGCGGGTTGGGTGCGTATCCAATACGATACTTCCGATGAATCGGCTATAGGTTATGTGGCTGGAGAATTTGTGACAGAACATATCGAACTAAATGAAGCGGTTTCCATCAAAGAGGAGGAAGCGGCTAAGGCAGCGGAAGAAGCCGAAAAAGCGGCGGCCCAGGAAGCGGTATCGGAAAGCGGGAATGGAACGGATGCCTCAGAGAATGGTACGCAAGGTGCAGCCTCAGAAGATCCTCAGCAGACATCCGGCGAGACGCCGGTCTATGCCACCAGCGATGAAACGTACCTTTTGGCCTGCATGGTTTATGTGGAATCCGGCGCAGAGTCCTATGAAGGACAGCTGGGGGTTGCCAACGTGATCATGAACCGGGTAAGAAGCCCCTTATTCCCAAACACCATATCGGAAGTCATTTACCAGTCGGGACAGTTCCCGGGAGCCCATAACGGCGTACTGGACGGCGTGCTGGCCAGCGGTCCGAGCGAATCTTGTATGAGAGCGGCCCAGGAAGCGTTGGCAGGCGTGAATAATATTGGTGATTTCCTTTATTTTAACGGCTGGGTGGATATTTCTTCTGTAGGTTCTTATATGACGATCGGAAACCATACCTTTTACAATTATTGATCATTGGATGTAAAAAAGGAGTTGTTGAAAGACAACTCCTTTTTTGTTATAATGCCATTGATATAGGCAGAAATCTTTTTCTGCAAGAGAGGAAGAAACAGGATGAAATTTGGTACGATTGCCAGCGGCAGCAGCGGAAATTGCCTTTATGCAGGCAGCACAGACACCCATTTGCTCATCGATGCGGGGATCAGCTGTAAGCGGATATGTGAAGGGCTGGCTTCTTTTAACGTATCCGGAAAAGATATACAAGGGATCCTCATCACCCATGAACATTCCGATCATATTTCAGGTCTGGGCGTGTTGTCGCGCAAACTGAAGATCCCCATTTACGGCACTCAGGCCACCCTGGAAGAGATACTCAAGTCCAAAAGTGTAGGTAAGATCGATGAAAGTCTGCTTCATCCGGTGAAGGCTGGAGAAGCTTTTTGGGTGGGCGATATACAGGTTAAAGCCTTCTCCATACCCCATGATGCGGCGGATCCGGTGAGTTATACACTGATAAACGGCGGCACAAAACTGGGAATGGTGACGGATCTGGGATATTTTGATCACTATATCGTGGATCAGTTAAAATCCTCCGACGTACTTTATGTGGAGGCCAATCACGATGTGAACATGCTCCAGGTGGGACCTTACCCTTATTATCTGAAGCAGCGCATTTTAGGCAGTCATGGACATCTGTGCAATGAAATGTCCGGAAAGCTTGTGAAAGAACTGCTCAACGATCATCTGTCCCATGTTATTTTGGGGCATCTGAGTAAAGAAAACAATTTCCCGGAATTGGCATTAAAAACGGTCCAGATGGAATGCGATGGCGCGGATCCGGTCTTTATGGTGGCGCCCAGGAACTGTGCGGGACCGTTGATCACTATGGGTTGATACAGATAAAGGAGAGAGACGATGAAAAAGACCATTATAACTGTTATTGGAAAAGATGCTGTGGGCATCATCGCAAAAGTATGTACGTATCTTGCTGAGAATAATGTAAACATACTGGACATTACCCAGACGATCCTTCAGGGTTATTTTAATATGATGATGATCGCAGATGTGAATCAGGCGAAAAAGAGTTTTGATACCATGGTCGCAGAGTTGGATAGCTTGGGCAGTGAGATCGGTGTCAAGATCAAAATGCAGCATGAAGATATTTTCAATACAATGCACAGGATTTAGAGGGTGACAGACGATGATTAATTTATTTGAAGTTCAGGAAACCAATAAAATGATCGAAGAGTCCAACTTGGATGTGCGGACCATTACCATGGGCATCAATCTTTTGGACTGCTGTCATTCAGACGTGAATAAGGTATGCGAAAATATTTATAATAAGATCACAGAATTGGCAAAGGATCTGGTGGCAACGGGAAACGAGCTGGAAGTTCAGTACGGGATCCCCATTGTCAATAAAAGGATATCCGTTACACCTATTGCGCTGGTGGGCGCTTCCTGCTGCAAAACCCCAGATGATTTTGTGAAGATCGCCAAGACGCTGGATCGGGCGGCAAAGGAAGTGGGGGTAAATTTCATCGGCGGATACTCTGCTCTTGTATCAAAAGGGATGACCCGGGCAGACCAGTTGCTCATCGACTCCATCCCCCAGGCTCTGGCTTCCACGGAACGGATATGCAGTTCAGTCAATGTGGGTTCCACAAAAACAGGGATCGATATGGACGCAGTCCGGTTGCTGGGCGAGAAGGTACTAGAGACAGCCAGACTGACGAAAGATGCGGACAGCATCGGCTGCGCCAAACTGGTGGTATTTTGCAATGCGCCCGATGATAATCCGTTCATGGCAGGCGCTTTCCACGGCGTCACAGAAGGAGATGCGGTCATCAATGTGGGCGTCAGCGGCCCGGGCGTTGTTAAACGGGCCCTTGAAGAAGTGCGTGGACAGGATTTTGGAACCCTTTGCAATACGATCAAAAAGACAGCGTTTAAAGTGACACGGGTGGGTCAACTCATTGCCCAGGAAGTGTCCAAACGTCTGAACATTCCTTTTGGCATCATCGATCTTTCACTGGCCCCCACACCGGCGGTGGGCGACAGTGTGGCAGAAATACTGGAAGAGATGGGCCTTGAAGAAGTGGGAGCGCCGGGGACAACGGCAGCTTTGGCCATCTTAAATGACCAGGTGAAAAAAGGCGGTATCATGGCTTCGTCCTATGTGGGCGGTCTTTCCGGCGCCTTCATCCCGGTGTCGGAAGATCAGGGGATGATCGATTCGGTGGAAGCGGGGGCTCTGACCCTTGAAAAACTGGAAGCCATGACCTGCGTCTGCTCGGTGGGCCTTGACATGATCGCTATTCCGGGCGACACAAAAGCCTCCACCATCTCAGGTATCATTGCAGATGAGATGGCCATTGGTATGATCAATCAGAAAACAACGGCTGTACGTCTGATCCCGGCTTATGGCAAATCCGCCGGAGACAGGGTGGAATTTGGCGGATTGCTCGGATATGCGCCGGTGATGCCAGTCAATACATTTTCTTGTGATGCATTTATAAATCGGGGCGGAAGGATCCCGGCTCCGGTACACAGCTTTAAAAATTAAATGGCTGGGAGAGAAAAAGATGTCAGATATATTAAAAGGATTAAAACCAGAACGGGTTTTTTACTATTTTGAACAGATCTGCCGCATCCCCCACGGATCCCATCATATGAAAGCCATCAGTGACTACTGCTTGTCCGTGGGTAAAAAACTTGGACTTGAAAGTTATCAGGATGACGCGTTGAATGTGATCATCCGTAAAAAGGCATCGCCGGGATATGAACAAGCGCCGGTGGTCATGCTCCAAGGCCATATGGATATGGTATGTGAAAAAAATCGGGATGTGGATTTTGATTTTGAAAAAGACAGCCTTAAGCTGGTGGTGGACGGAGATGTCCTCCGGGCGGATGGCACCACCCTGGGCGGCGACGATGGGGCCGCAGTGGCCATGATCCTTGCCATACTGGAGGACGACACACTGGAACATCCGGAACTGGAAGCCGTCTTTACAACAGATGAAGAAGTCGGCATGGATGGGGCAAAAGCGCTGGATACTTCCAGACTCAAAGCCTCTTATCTGCTAAATCTGGATCATGAGGACGAAGGCCATCTACTTGTTTCCTGCGCCGGGGGTCTGAAAGGCCAGGCGGATTTCCAACTGAAATATATCCCATGGGAAGGACTGCCTTTTGAAGTTCGTATCACCGGCCTTAAAGGCGGACATTCCGGTGCGGATATCCATCTGGGGCGGGCAAACGCCAATCGGCTGATGGGACGCATCCTTCTGGAACTGAACAAACGGATGAATGTGGGAATCTGCCATCTGGAAGGCGGGATGAAGGATAATGCGATTCCGCGGGAAGCCTTTTTTGAAGGACTGATCCGGAAGGAGGATCAGGAATTGTTCCGGATGATCCTCGAAAAAACGGAAGCGGATATCCAAAATGAATACAGAACATCCGATGGGGGGATCCGTATCCAGTTCCTGGTAGCTGATTTGGTCGTCTCCGGCAATATCATTCATCCGGCTGTTATGGAAAAGCTCCTTTTCATGCTTGTCCAGGCGCCTGACGGGATCCAGACCATGAGTATGGATCTGCCCGGCTTACCGGAAAGCTCTCTGAATATGGGCGTGGTCGCCATGGACAGTGCGACCGTGACATTTCTTTGGGCTGTCCGCAGCAGTGTGAAAAGCCTGAAACATTGGATCAGCGATAAACTCCAGTATATGACCGAGTTTTTAGGCGGTGATTACAGTGTTAGCGGCAGCTATCCAGAGTGGGCTTATAAAAAGGATTCGCCTCTGCGCCATCTGGTGGCAGAATGTTACAAGGAGCAGTATGGACAGGAGCCGGTGGTGGAATCTATCCATGCAGGATTGGAGTGCGGCTTGATCTTGGAAAAGATGCCGGATCTGGATATCGTTGCTTTAGGAGCGGATGTGAAGGATATCCATACGCCGGATGAGCGGCTCAGCATTTCTTCCATGGAAAGGACCTATCGTCTGCTGATCCACATTTTGAGCAAAATAAAATAATAATTTAAAATCCTCCAGCATATATTTATAGCAGTATATGAAGGGGGATTTTTTATGGATCAATATAATCTCTATAAAGATATTCAGACCCGCACTCATGGGGAAATCTACATCGGCGTTGTCGGGCCGGTACGCACCGGAAAATCCACATTTATCAAACGCTTCATGGATATGATGGTGCTCCCGGCCATAGAAGATGTACATAGCCGGGAACAGGCAAAGGATGAATTGCCTCAGAGCAGCGCCGGCACAGTTATCATGACATCCGAACCTAAATTTATACCAAAAGAGGCAGTGGAGATTTCTGTGGACACGGATGTCCACGTGCGTATCCGCTGCATTGACTGTGTGGGATTTATGGTACAGGGGGCCAGCGGACATGAGGAAAACGGCAAAGAACGTATGGTCATGACACCGTGGTATGATGAACCCCTTCCCTTTACAAAGGCGGCGGACATTGGAACTCAGAAAGTCATACGGGAGCATTCCACCATCGGTCTGGTGGTGACGACCGATGGTTCCATAGGCGATATAGCCCGAGAGAACTATGTGCCGGCAGAAGAGAGGGCGGTCTTGGAACTTAAAAAGATCGGAAAACCTTTTATGCTCCTGCTAAACAGCGCCAGACCTTATTCGGAAGAAACAAAGACGCTTGCCGATCAGTTGGAGGATAAATATCAGGTCCAATGTATGGCACTGAATTGCGACCAACTTAAAAAAAGCGATGTGGAGCAGATGATGACGTCCCTGCTCTATGAATTTCCGGTCACATCCATGGAATTTTATCTGCCCAGATGGTTGGATGTGCTTCCAAAGACCCATGAATTGAAACAGCAAGTGATCGAAACGTTAAAACAGCTGGTGGCGTCTGTCCGGACCATGCGCCAATTTCGTCAGAATACGGATATTTTGAATGCCCCCTGGATCCGGAAATATTATGTGGAGAAATTGGATCTGTCCACTGGAAAGATCGTTCTCCACATGGAAATGGACAACAGACATTATTATGATATGCTGTCGAGTCTATTGAACATGCCGGTACGGGGTGAATATGAATTTTTCAATCTGCTGAAAGCCATGGCGGATCAGAAAGAATTTTATGATAAAGTTTCCCGGGCCATGGAATCGGTGACAGCCACAGGATACGGTATGGTCATGCCCCAGCGGGAAGAGGTGTCCTTTGAAACGCCGGAGGTCATCCGGCATGGCAGTAAATATGGAGTGAACATAAAGGCCCACGCGCCGTCCATCCATATGATACTGGCCACAGTGGAAACGGAGATCGCGCCCATCGTGGGAAGCGAGGCCCAGGCAGAAGATCTGATCCGCTATATCAAGGCGGAAGCCCAGGCGGAAAACGGAGATCTGTGGAATACGCTGATCTTGGGGAAATCCATCGGTCAATTGGTGGAGGATGGCATACAGAATAAAGTAGCCCGGATGACAGAAGAAAGCCAGGGAAAAATCCAGGAAACGCTTCAAAAGATCATAAACGACAGCAACGGCGGTGTTGTATTCGTCATCATATAAGTCCGATCCGGCCCATATCTGATTTTGTAAGATATGGGCCGGATTGTTGTTTACTTTTTTCCGGGATATGATAAGATAAATAGAAGAAAATCCAACAACCAAAGGAGAAAGGCAAGAAAATGACAGCAATAGAGTGGCTGCTGATCCTGGCCCTTATCATATTGGCCATGATCGTAAAGAGCAGATACGATGCCAGACGATGGGAAAGCCGCCGCAGATATTGGCTTCAGGAGCGGTTTGGAACGGCTAATCAGGACGAATATTATCAGAAACGTTATGAAATGATCGACTATTATCATCGAAACCGACATCACGATCAGGAACCTCTGGATGATATAACATGGAATGATCTGAATATGGAAGAATTGTTCCGACAGATGAACCAGACATGTACAGGTATGGGGGAGGAGCAGCTTTACGATGTTTTGCGGTCTCCTTCTGCGGATCCGGGCACATTGAAGCGGAGAAGCGACATTGCGGATCTTTTTATCCGGGATGAAAGGCTGCGGGATGATGTACGCTACCATCTGAGTCAATTGGGGAAGCTGCGGGATATCAGCGTTTATTCCTATCTGAGCGCTTTGTTTGAATATGAGGCCAAGTCTTGCGTACCAGACGTGATCATGCTGGTGTGTATCATTGTCAGCATCGGCCTGATGATCCTGAATCCCACCATATTTGTGGTCATCTTTTTTGTGGTCATGGCTGTAAATATCGGCTCTTATTTTGCCAGGAGGCAGGATTCCAAGGCTTATATCCAGCTATTGTCTTACCTTGTCCGCATGGTGGATATCGCCAAATTTGTGGAGAAGGATATAAGCGGCAGAGGGCTCAAAGAAGAAGAGGCTGTGCTTGCCGGCGGGAAAAAACAGTTTAAAAAATATGGCTGGATGACAGCGTTCCTGGCATCGGATACGACCATGCGGGGCGACCTGGTGGCCATGTTCCTGGATTATATCCGGATGATCACCCACATCGATCTCATCTTGTTCCGGTGGATGATGGCCCATGCTAAGGCCCATCAGGACACACTGACAGACATGATGGGTATGTTGGGATACTTGGATATGTGCCAATGTATCGCCTCTTTTCGACAATGGAAAGAAGGCTGGCATTATCCGGAACTGACAGAAAGCGGAAGGGCAAAAAAACCTTTTATGAAAATGGAAAAGATCCGGCATCCTCTCCTGGAAGATGCGGTGGACAACAGTCTATACGCCGAAAGGGATGTGCTATTGACCGGTTCCAATGCTTCTGGAAAGTCCACTTTCCTCAAGACCGTGGCGGTCAACGCCGTACTGGCCCAGACTATCTATACGGTGACCGCGGATCGATATGCGGCTCCCTTTTTCCGGATATATACGTCCATGGCGCTGCGGGACAATATGTTTGCCGGTGAGAGTTATTACATTGTGGAGATCCGTTCCTTAAAACGGATCGTGGATGCGGCAGACGGGGATATCCCGGTCCTTTGTATGATCGATGAGGTTCTTCGCGGCACAAATACATTGGAGCGGATCAGCGCTTCCGGGGAGATCCTTTATGAACTGTCCGCAAAAAATGTTCTTTGCTTTGCGGCTACCCATGATCTGGAACTGACTAAGATGCTGGAAAAAGTCTATGACAACGCCCATTTCGAAGAACAGATCCAGGATGGACAGATATATTTTGATTATAAGCTCCACAAAGGGCCGTCCGTATCCCGAAATGCCATTAAACTTCTGGGGATCATGGGATTTGAAGCGGGGACGCTGGATGCGGCGGAAGCTGTGGCCGGTTATTTTGAAAAAGAAGGCAAATGGCCGGTTTTTGTCCGGTCGGCTGGAAACGGAGGAAAAGGATGATGAAGGTGATCATGTATACCGACGGATCTGCCAGGGGCAATCCCGACGGCCCGGGGGGATACGGTACCGTACTTGAATATACAGATACAAAGGGACAGCTCCATGTAAAGGAGCTGTCCTGCGGTTACAAAAAGACAACAAATAACCGGATGGAGATGATGGCAGCCATTGCCGGTTTTGAGGCATTAAACCGCCCTTGCCAGGTGGAAGTTTACGCAGATTCCCAGTACCTGATCAAAGCGTTCAATGATCACTGGCTGGAGGGTTGGATCAAGAAGGGATGGAAGCGGGGTAAGAATGAGCCTGTTAAAAATGTGGATCTTTGGAAACGGCTCCTGAAAGCCATTGGCCCCCATCAGGTAACCTGGCATTGGGTAAAAGGCCACAATGGCCATCCCCAGAATGAGCGGTGCGACCGGCTGGCGGTGGCCGCGGCAGAAGGGAATGATTTACAAGATGATGTTTGAACTGCCTACAGCATTTGTTGCACGGATGAAAAAACTTTTACAGGAGGAATATCCGGCATTTGAGAACAGTTATAAAGAGCGGCCGAGAGCGGGGCTTCGGATCAATACGCTGAAGCTTTTGCCGGAAGAATACCTGGAATTGTCCTGCCAGGAATTGGAGAGGGTACCTTGGTGTTCCTGCGGCTTTTATCACGATGGCAGCCGTGTCTATTCAAAAAATCCTCTGTATCACGCCGGACTTTATTATATACAGGAGCCCAGCGCCATGTTTCCGGCACAGGTCCTCCCGGTGGAAAAAGGAGATCGGGTGCTGGATATGTGTGCGGCGCCGGGGGGGAAGAGCACGGCGCTGGCGGCAAAGCTGGGCGGCACCGGATTGCTGGTATCCAATGACGTGAGCGCTTCCCGCGCAAAAGCTCTCCTTAAAAATATCGAAGCTTCCGGTATCCGCAACAGCATCGTGCTGACAGAGGACCCGTCAAACCTTTCCGGAAGGTTTGATCAATACTTTGATAAGATTTTGATCGATGCGCCCTGTTCGGGAGAGGGGATGTTCCGCAAAGAACCTTCCATGCGTCCGGCCTGGGAAAGAAACGGCCCGGCTTACTTCCGGAAAATACAGGAACAGATCGTGGATCATGGCATACAGATGCTCAAACCCGGCGGTATGATGGTTTATTCCACCTGTACTTTTTCTGTGGAAGAAAATGAAGGGATGATGGACTACATATTGAAAAAATACCCGGAGATGTCCATGGAGACGATCGGTATCCAGTCAGAAGGACTGTGCCCGGCCCGTCCGGATTGGATCGGCGGCGATGAGAGCATTGCAAAGGCTGTCCGTCTTTGGCCCCATCATCTGAAAGGTGAAGGCCACTTTACCGCTTTGTTAAAAAAAGCAGGCAATGGCGCTCACCATCCGTTTGACCGACCAGTGGGAAGAAACGATAGGATCCCGGAAGAATTTGAACAGTTCCTAAAGCAGGCTGGGATCCGGATGGATTTTGACAAAAAAAGACTTTGCCTCCAGGGCAGCCATTTAAGTTACTTGCCGGAGGATATGCCGGATGTATCCGGCCTGCGTACCATGCGTACCGGCTGGTATCTGGGCTGTTTTAAGAAGAAGCGGTTCGAGCCTTCCGGTTCTTTTGCCAGAGCACTGACCCAGAAGGAATGCGGCCATTTTATATGCTTGAAACCGGATGATCCGGATGCGGTCAAATACTTGAAATGTGAAACTTTAACCGTGGATCCTTCCCTGAAATCTGGCTGGTACATTGTGGCTGTAGGGCCCCATGCGCTAGGGTGGGGTAAGGTTTCCGGCGGTGTGCTGAAAAACAAATATCCATCCGGCTGGCGATGGATGTAGGGCAGATGAGGAGATAAGATGGATAAGAAAATTCGTTTGGACAAGTATCTGGCAGATATGGGCATGGGAACCCGGAGTGGGATAAAAAGCGCCATACGCAAAGGGCAGGTACAGGTCAATGGCGTGGTGGCCCGATCCTCTGATCAAAAGGTGGCTGGATCTGATCTGATACAGTTTAACGGCCAGACAGTAACCTATCTTCAATGGGAGTATATCCTGCTCAATAAACCGGCAGGGGTCCTGTCAGCCACAGAGGACAAAAAGGACCGGACAGTTCTTGATCTGATCGAAAGCCCGCGAAAAGGCGATTTGTTCCCGGTTGGACGGCTTGATAAGGATACGGAAGGCTTGCTCCTCATAACCAATGACGGCGCTCTGGCCCATCGGCTGCTGGCTCCCAAAAGTCATGTGGCTAAAGTATATTATGCGGAAGTATCTGGAAAAGTGACTCGGACGGATGTGGATCTATTTGCCTCAGGACTCCAGGTGGACGCATCTTTTAAGGCGCTTCCGGCAAAACTGGAGATCATATCGGCCGATGAAAACCGTTCCAAGATCCGTCTGGAAATATACGAAGGTAAATTCCATCAGGTGAAACGGATGTTCCAAGCTGTTGGAAAGGAAGTACAGTATCTGAAACGTCTTTCCATGGGGCCGCTCGTCCTGGATAAAACATTGGAGCCGGGCCAGTGGCGGCGATTGGATGAGAAAGAAATACAGATTCTTACAGGAGAGAAAAGAGATGTTTGATTATAAAGCAGTCCTATTTGATCTGGACGGAACTTTGGTGGATTCCATGGGTATATGGAAAGACATCGATGTGGAATACCTGGGCCGGTTTCATATCCCGATGCCCGATGGCCTTCAGGAAGCCATTGAAGGTATCAGCATGTATGAGACAGCCACTTATTTTAAAAATCATTTTCACATAAAAGATAGTCATGAAAAGATGATCGCCGACTGGAATGACATGGCGTACCGGAAATACACCCAGGTGCCGGCCAAAAACGGGATCCTCCGTTTTCTGGAATATCTGGAGAAAAAACAGATTCCCTGCGGGTTGGCAACGAGCAATTCCAGGACATTGACTCAAGTCACCTTGGACAGTCACCGGATGAGCCGTTTTTTTAAAGTGGTGATCACTGGGGATGAGGTCATAAAAGGGAAACCCGAACCGGATGTTTATCTGACAGCCGCCCGCCGACTTCAGGTGCCTCCGGAAAAATGTCTTGTATTTGAAGATCTGATCGCAGGCATCATGGCAGGCAAACGGGCGGGAATGTATGTATGCGCGGTGGAAGATGACTACTCAGCAAAGGATCGGGAAGCAAAGATCCGCATGGCGGACATGTATATAAAAGATTATGAAGATGAGGTACTCTATGATTAAAGATTATTTACCCATCAGCCGAAAAGACATGGAAGAACGGGGCTGGGATGGGGTGGATTTTGTCTATGTGATCGGCGACGCTTATGTGGATCACCCTTCCTTTGGCCATGCGATCATCAGCCGGGTGCTGGAGGATAATGGATACCGGGTGGGCATCATCTCCCAGCCGGACTGGAAAGACAAAAACAGCATAAACGTGTTTGGCCGGCCAAGACTGGGGTTTCTCATATCCGCCGGGAATATGGATTCCATGGTCAATCATTACACCGTATCTAAAAAGCGGCGGCATAATGATTCCTATACCCCCGGCGGCGTTTATGGCAAACGTCCGGATTATGCCACCGTTGTGTACGGCAATCTGATCCGGCAGACATACAAAGATGTGCCGGTGATCATCGGCGGTATTGAAGCCAGCCTGCGGCGGATGGCCCATTATGATTATTGGAGTGATTCGGTAAAACGGTCGGTTTTGCTGGATTCAGGAGCAGATCTTTTGCTATACGGCATGGGCGAGCGATCCATCGTCCAGGTGGCGGATGCGTTAAATGCGGGCGTGGCAGTCAAAGATCTGACCTATATACCGGGAACAGTTTATAAGGCAAAAGATCTGGAAGGGGCGGAGGACGCCCTTATCCTTCCGGATTTTGACACGATCCGCACCGACAAAAAAGCCTATGCCAAAAGTTTTTATATCCAGTATACCAACACGGATCCTTTTTCTGGGAAGCGGCTGGCCGAACCCTATTCGGATCACCTGTATGTGATCCAGAATCCGGCGTCAAAGCCCCTGTCCACATCGGAAATGGATCGGGTATACGGTTTAAATTATATGCGAAATTACCATCCCTCCTATGAAGCGGCGGGCGGAGTGCCGGCCATTGAGGAAGTGAAATTCAGTCTTGTCAGCAACAGAGGCTGTTTCGGAGGCTGCAGTTTCTGCGCCTTGACCTTTCATCAGGGGCGGATCATCCAAGTCCGCAGTCATGAATCTCTGATCCACGAAGCGACAGAGATGACTTGGGATCCGGATTTTAAAGGCTATATCCACGATGTGGGAGGGCCTACAGCCAATTTTCGCCATCCCTCCTGTGAGAAACAGATGACAAAGGGAGTCTGCCCCACAAAACAGTGTCTCTGGCCGAAACCTTGCAAAAACTTGAATGCGGATCATTCTGACTATCTGGAGCTGCTGCGAAAGCTCCGAGACATTCCAAAAGTCAAAAAAGTTTTTATCCGTTCCGGCATCCGTTT
The DNA here is from genome assembly GCA_018715345.1 of Candidatus Onthocola gallistercoris. Lineage (GTDB taxonomy): Bacteria > Bacillota > Clostridia > Lachnospirales > Lachnospiraceae > Frisingicoccus > Frisingicoccus gallistercoris. The sequence goes on along the minus strand of DVLT01000062.1, from coordinate 7,639 downwards.
TGACTATCTGCTGGCGGATAAAGACCAGACATTTCTAAAGGAACTGTGCGCGTATCATGTGAGCGGTCAACTGAAGGTGGCTCCGGAACACGTGGCTGATCCGGTCCTTAACCGGATGGGCAAGCCTTCCAATTCGGTTTACAGGAAGTTTGTCCGGGCCTACAAAGAAACCAACGAAAAACTGGGCAAGAAACAATATCTAGTCCCGTATCTGATGTCCTCCCATCCCGGTTCCACCTTAAAAGAAGCGGTCACCTTGGCCGAATATCTGAGAGATCTGGGATACATGCCGGAGCAGGTACAGGATTTCTATCCCACCCCGGCCACCCTGTCCACCTGTATGTATTATACCGGGTTGGATCCACGGACTATGGAAAAGGTGTATGTGCCGAAGGATCCCCATGAAAAAGCCATGCAGCGGGCGCTGATCCAGTACCGGAATCCGAAAAATTACGCGCTTGTCCGGGAAGCTCTGGTCAAAGCCCACAGGGAGGATCTGATCGGTTTTGATAAACATTGTCTGATCCGGCCCCGGAAAGGTGAGCGGGTCCCGGAAGCTGCAGGAAAGGGCAAAGAGCATAATAAAAAGAAAAAAACCATAAGAAATGTACATAAGAAAATCAAAAAATAAAGGTGGTAAATACGATGCATAGTATTCTTGAAAAGGGCACTTATGGCTATATTGAACGGTTTAAACGCTATGAATTGATCAAAACAGTTGTATGGGCGATCTTCATCGCCCTGATCATCGGTATACCGTGGCTGATCCTGAAAACCCAACTGAATTATTTTACGATCATCGGTGTTGTTCTTGTTCTTCCGGCGGCTCGGACATTTATCCTTTACGTTGCAGCCTTGCCCCATCATAGCGGAAAAGAAGAGGAACATGAAGAGATCGCCGGCTTTGTACGGGAACCTATGATCCTGTTATCGGATCTTATGCTGACCCGGAGCAAAGGTTCCACCATTATCGTCTGGGAAGCCGTGATCTACAACGGAAATGTCTATGCGTATGTTCCAAAGCAGAAGGCAGATATAAAAGAGATAACGGCTTATCTGCAAAAACAGATGGAAAATCTGGGTTATAAAAGAAAACCGCTCGTACACGATCAGTTTAAAGCCTACAGTGACCTGATCGAAATGCTTTCCGTCAATCATCCTTCGGAAGTGACAGAATGCGAAGATCTGGCTCGTAGGCTGAAAGCCATATCTTTATAAAAGGTGTAAAATATGCGAGAACTTACGATCACGCCCAATGAGGCCGGACAACGGCTGGACAAGCTTTTGCTGAAATATATGGACAAGGCGCCAAAAAGCTTTGTTTACAAAATGATCCGTAAAAAAAATATCACGTTGAATCATAAAAAATGTACAGGCAGTGAAAAACCGGAAACCGGCGACAAGATCCAACTCTGGCTGTCGGAAGATACGATCGCCAATTTCAGGGAAGCGCGCAAATCGATACGGGTACCCGTCCATTTCACAGTCATATATGAGGACGGACATGTCCTGGCTGCCAATAAACCATCGGGTCTGCTTTCCCAGAAAGCAGAGGCCACGGATGTATCTTTGAATGAGGAAATCATCAGTTATATGATGGGGAAAGGAGAGTATACGCCTGAAATGGCGGATACCTTCCGACCTTCAGTCTGCCACAGACTGGACCGGAACACCAGCGGCCTGATCCTTTTTGGCAAGAGTCTGACAGGTTTACAAACCATCTCCGGATTGATACGTGAACGGAAGATCGGAAAGTACTATCTCTGTCTTGTCCATGGGAGGATGGATAAGCCGCAGCAGGTTTGCGGCTGGTTGGAAAAAGACGAGACAACCAACCGGGTAACGGTGATTTCAGACGGTGATAACCGTCATAAAAGCCAGCAGATCGAAACCGGATACGAACCTTTAAAGTCGGCGGGGAACTTGACTCTGCTGAAAGTCCATCTGATCACCGGGCGCACCCACCAGATCCGGGCGCACCTTGCCAGTATGGGGCATCCCATCATCGGAGATACGAAATATGGAAGCCTAAAGGTCAATCATCTCTTCCGAAAACATTACGATCTCAAATACCAGCTGCTCCATTCCTGGAAAATGGTCTTTCCTGTCATGGATCCGCCTTTTGAGGCGCTTTCCGGACAAACACTCACTGCTCCGGTTCCGGATCTGTTTAAAAAGATATTGGAGGGAGAGAACTTATGGCCGATCTGATGAAATGGGCAAAAATGGAGGACATACATGATATCGCAGTCTGCCACGCGGATGATTTCACCGAAGTCAGACAGCTGCTTCGCCAAGATGTGGAACTGGGTATTTTGCCTCCTTTCACCGAGACTGATATCAATAAACGGGTCTCTCCCCAGATGACCCTTCCGCAGGCCAAAAGTTTTATCGTTATTCTGGAGAGTTATGTGCCGCCTGTATATAAAGATGACGGTCGCTCTGGCAATATTTCCCCTGCGGCTTCCGGAACGGATTATCACCAGATCGTCCGGAATAAGCTGGAACGGCTGGAAGATCATATCCGTAAGGAAATGCCGGACTGCCATTTTATTTCATTTGTGGACAATTCACCCTTTTCAGAAAAGCATGTGGCTATACGGGCCGGTTTGGGGCGGCTCATGCAGAACGGGTTGTTTTATTCCAAAAAGTTCGGTTCCCGATGTTATATCGGACTCATACTCACCGATCATCCTCCGGATGAATGGCATGTACCAAAAAGAACGGATAATACGGATGATCTTTTCAACCGCTGTGCCTCCTGCGGCGCATGTGTCCGGGCTTGTCCCAGTCAGGCGCTCACCCCAAAGGGGATGAATAGTTATCGTTGCGTGTCCTATCTGACACAGAAAAAAGAAGATCTGGATGCTTTTGAGCGGAAAGCGCTGGGAAAGCAGGTATATGGCTGCGACATATGCCAGCGGGTTTGTCCGTTAAATACGCCGGTACCGAAAGGCTATGAGACAGGTACGCCGGTGGATCTGGAGGAACTGCTATCTTTGACCAATCGGCAGTTTAATGAGCGTTATCGCCAGACAGCCGCGGGATGGCGGGGAAAGAAGATCTTACAGAGAAATGCCCGGATCGTACAGGAGAATCTGGGTATTTCAAACAGGGAAACGACAACAGGAGAGTAGACAATGGCAACATGGAATTCAAGGGGGCTTCGGGGGTCAGAATTGGAAGAGATCATCAATCTGACCAATGAAAAATACCGGGAAAAGAATCTGGCGCTGATACAGAAGATTCCCACACCCATCAAACCGATCAAAATCGATAAGGAGAACCGGCATATCACCCTGGCCTATTTTGAACAGCGCAGTACGGTGGATTACATCGGTGCTGTCCAAGGGATACCCGTTTGCTTTGATGCCAAAGAATGCGCCAGAGAAGTTTTTCCCATACAAAACGTCCATGAACATCAGATTTTGTTCATGCGGGATTTTGAAGCCCAGGGAGGCATTGCTTTTTTGCTGATCCATTTCACATCTGTGGATCGATATATGTATCTTCCCTTCCGGAGATTAGCTGATTTTTGGAATCGGGCAAAATTGGGACATGAAAAACATTTCCGTTTGGAAGAGTTGGACGAAGAATACGAACTTTTCTGCAAAGGTTATTATCTTAATTATCTGGAAGGTATCCAAAAGGATCTGTTATCCAGAGACGAATCCGGTGATTTATCTTGACATGACAGGTAAAGCTGTGTATAATAAAACAAGTTTAATTTGATAACACGTTATCACAATAAAGCAGCAAAGGCGGTAAAAATAATGAATGAACGATTGATACATACACCGGAAGGAGTACGGGATATCTACAACAGCGAATGTACGCGAAAGAATCAGCTGACCGGTCGACTGAAAGCGGTCCTGAAAAGCTACGGTTATCATGATATACAAACGCCGACTTTTGAGTTTTTTGATATTTTTAATCAGGACAAGTCGGTCCCTTCCAATCAGATGTACAAGTTTTTTGACCGGGAAGGCAATACCCTTGTCCTTCGGCCGGATATCACCCCGTCCATTGCCCGGGCGGTAAGCAAATATTTTCAGGAAGAAACCTTTCCCATGCGATTTTCTTACAATGGGAATGTATTCATCAACAATTCCAGCCTCCAGGGTCGGATGAAGGAATCCACACAGATGGGGGCGGAACTGATCAATGACGACAGTGTGGATGCGGATGCGGAGATGACGGCTCTGGCAGTGAAGATGCTTTTAGCTTCGGGGCTGACGGAGTTTCAGATCGACGTGGGACATGTGGGGTTTTTTAAGGGTCTGATCGAAGAAGCCGGTATCGATAAAGAAACAGAACAGCAACTGCGGGAACGGATCGAGAATAAAAATTATTTTGGCGTGGAAGAACTGACGGATAATGAAGCCCTCATCCAGCTTCCAAAACTTTTTGGAAGCGGCGATATACTTGCCCGGGCGGAAGAACTGACCGGGAATCCCCGGGCTCTTTCAGCCATAAAACGGCTGAAAGAGCTTTATGATATCCTTGGAGCGTACGGTCTTCAAAAATACGTCACCTTTGATCTGGGAATGCTCACCGAATATGATTATTACACTGGTATCATTTTCAGAGGCTATACTTATGGCACCGGTGAAGAAGTGGTCCAGGGCGGCCGTTATGATGACCTGCTCCAGAAGTTTGGAAAATCCGCGGCAGCGGTGGGACTGGCAGTAAGGGTAGATCAGGTACTTAACGCATTGATCCGTCAGAAGATCGCATCAGACCATGCGGAAACGGACACATTGCTTTTATATGCATCTCAAAACCGTTCCGAGGCCATACGTCTGGCGTCGGTTTTGCGGGACAGCGGACGAAGTGTCCAGTTGACGTCTTTTGCATCCGATATGGAGGCGGAGGATTATACGGATTATGCAAAACGTTTCCATATCCGTGAGATCATGAGCGTGAATGCGGACGGAAGTACGTCTAAGATCAAAGTGACAGGAGGGACAAGATCATGAGATATCTCACATTTGCGCTGGCAAAAGGCCGTTTAGCCAATCAAACCCTGGAGCTTTTGGAAAAGATCGGCGTGACGATGGAGGAAATGAAGGACAAAAACACCCGTAAACTGATATTTGTCAATGAGGATCTGAAGATCAAAATGTTCCTCTCCAAGGCTTCGGATGTTCCCACTTATGTGGAATATGGCGCAGCGGATATCGGCGTTGTAGGGAAAGATACCATACTGGAAGAGGGACGGAAACTTTACGAGGTGATGGATCTGGGATTTGGTAAATGCAGTATGTGTGTATGCGGACCGGAAAGCGCCAGAGAGTATCTGAAACATCAGCAGCTGATCCGGGTGGCTTCCAAATATCCCAATATCGCAAAAGATTATTTTAATCATAAAAAACACCAGACAGTGGAGATCATCAAACTGCATGGTTCTGTGGAGCTGGCGCCCATCGTAGGTCTTTCTGAAGTGATCGTTGACATCGTGGAAACCGGAACCACGTTAAAAGAGAACGGCCTGCAGGTTTTGGAAGAAATCTGTCCTTTATCTGCCCGTATCGTAGTCAATCAGGTAAGTATGAAGATGGAAAGCGAACGGATCGAAAAGCTGCTGACAGACCTGAAAAAAGTCATTTGAAGGCAGCCGGAAAGTATGGTATATTAAAAGATAACTAGGAGGCAGAAACTATGAAGACAGTGCGTATATCCCGGGACGCGGTGGACGGACTGCTCAGCAGTCTTTTAAAACGCAGTCCCAACAACTATGACAGTTATACGGAAACAGTGAATGAGATCGTGAACCGTGTGCGCCAGTCCGGCGATGAAGCGGTATTCGCATATACAAAACAGTTTGACGGATTTGAACTGACACCGGAGACGATACAGGTGACGGAAGCAGAGATCCAGGAAGCCTGTGATTCCATCGGCGAAGAAATGATGGGCGTCATCACCCGGGCAGCGCAGAATATCCGGACTTATCATGAAAAACAGCGTCAGTACAGCTGGTTTGACTCCAAGCCGGACGGATCCATCCTGGGGCAGAAAGTGACTCCCTTATCCCGGGTGGGCGTATATGTCCCCGGCGGCAAGGCTGCTTACCCTTCTTCGGTATTGATGAATATCCTCCCGGCAAAAGTTGCCGGTGTGGAGGAAGTGATCATGGTCACGCCTCCGGGAAAAGATGGTAAAGTCAACCCGGGTACTCTGGCCGCGGCGCGGATAGCGGGAGCGGACCGGATCTATAAAGTGGGGGGAGCCCAGGCCGTGGCGGCTCTGGCTTTTGGAACCCGCACCATTCCCAAGGTGGATAAGATCGTGGGACCGGGTAATATTTTCGTGGCTTTGGCTAAGAAGGCCGTTTATGGTTTTGTGAGCATTGATTCCATAGCAGGCCCCAGTGAGATCCTCGTCATTGCCGATGAGACGGCCAATCCCAGATATGTGGCGGCGGATCTGCTTTCCCAGGCAGAACATGACGAACTGGCTTCCGCCATCCTGGTGACCACCAGCGAGACGTTGGCCGAACAGGTGAGCAAAGAGATCGACGGATTCGTAGCCAAGCTTTCCAGAAAAGATATCCTTCAGAAGTCTCTGGATAATTATGGTTATATCCTGATCGCCGATTCTCTGGATGAGGCGGTGGACATTGCCAACGAGATCGCGTCGGAACATCTGGAGATCGTGACAGCCAATCCTTTTGAAGTGATGACCCGTATCCGCAATGCGGGCGCCATCTTTATGGGCGAGTACAGTTCAGAACCATTGGGCGATTATTTTGCTGGCCCGAATCATGTGCTCCCCACAAACGGCACAGCAAAGTTTTTCTCACCCCTTTCTGTGGATGATTTCATAAAAAAATCCAGTATCATATATTATTCCAAGGAGGCTCTGACTCCGGTAAAAGACGATATCATCACATTTGCCAGGTCAGAATCTCTGACGGCTCATGCCAATTCCATCGAAGTACGTTTTGAAAAACAGGGGGAATGAATGGTGAACGAACGGAAGGCAGCGATAGCCAGAAAAACTTCAGAAACGGACATTGTAATGCAGCTTGATCTGGACGGGTCTGGCCAGGCAAAGATAGAGACAGGCATTGGCTTTTTTGATCATATGCTCAACAGCTTTGCCCGACACGGCCTATTCGATCTGGAACTGCATGTCAAGGGAGATATCCATGTGGATTGTCATCATACGATCGAGGATACAGGCATTGTATTGGGAGAAGCCCTCCGAAAGGCCATCGGAGACAAAAAGGGGATCCGCCGGTTCGGCGAATGCATCCTGCCCATGGACGATGCGCTCGTGTTGACGGCGCTGGATCTTTCCGGCCGGCCCTATCTCGGATTTGAACTCCCATTGACAGTGGAGCGGGTCGGCGCCATGGATACAGAGATGGTGCGGGAATTTTTCTATGCCGTATCCTACGGCGCGGGTATGAATCTCCATATCCGTCTGCTTTCCGGGACGAATAATCATCATATCATTGAAGCAGCGTTCAAAAGTTTTGCCAAAGCGCTGGATATGGCCGTTACCGTGGACAGCCGGATCACAGATGTGTTGTCCACAAAGGGCTCCTTAAGCTAGGCATACAATGGTCATACAGGAGTTGATGTTATGAAAATATATGCGGCGATCCATATTTCAAACGGTAAATCTGTCAATC
>DVLT01000061.1 GCA_018715345.1 Candidatus Onthocola gallistercoris | reverse complement strand
TCCTCAAAACCCGCATCCAGCACTTCCGCAAATTCTTCCAGCGTCATCCAGGTATCCCCCAGAATATCCACACATTTTTCCAGCAGGCGGATCACACTTGTATAAATCTGTTCATATTCCCTTACCAGGTCCAGGCGCCCTTCTTCTTCAAACCGGAGCATATAATGTTTTATCTGTTCCTCCGCCTGGATATTTTCCATAAAACGATACAGAGCCACACAATGATCCCGGACCGTTTGCCCCTGTTGCATCCCTTCTCGAAGCGGCGCCAGCTCTTGAAGCACTTCTTCCCGGATCCGATTCACCTCAAGGAACATATCCCCCTGAAACCGGCGTCCCCGGCGCACAAAGGGTTTACTCCACCGGCTATAGCCTCTGACTCCGGTGGCCAGCAGATAATTTTCCAAAACATCCACATCGCCTTCGGCCACCTGGCTATAACCAGACCTGAGATAGCGCATCACACTTTCATAAGAATAATCCCACAACTGCGTATCCATACCGCTGCGCAGAGCCTCAATGAAGCTGTTGGCCATCAGATTCCTTTTCTGATCGATGAATACAGGGATATCCAATTGTTCAAACTGCCTTTCCACTTCCGCTTCATAGCGGGATACGTCCGAAGTGATCACCGCAAAATCCCGGAATGACCACCCCTCTTGCCGTACCATTCCCAATATAGTCCGGGCGGTAAAACCCACTTCCTCCTCCGGACTTTCCAGCATATGGATATGGATCTGTTCCGGTTCCCTATCCCAGACCTGCCGTCTGCCAAAACGGAATATCCCTTTTTCCAGGCAAGCCAACTCACCCTTTTTACTGCTGGGCAGCATCATATCTTCTTCCCGCTCTATGTGGCACTCCCGGCACATTTCTTCCAGTTTCCATAGGGTCTCTTTTGTCAGGTGGAACAATTCATAATCCTTTCCCGGATCCTGTACACGGTCACGGATATCAATGGTCAGACTGATGACGACACGGCTGCATATCCGGAGCAGCCGTTCCATCAAATGATACTGGGTGGGCGTAAAGCCGGTGAAATTATCCAGATAAATCTCGCTGTCCCGAAGTTTCTCCGAATCATCCACATGATCGGATAAAACGTCCAATAACTCCTCCGCCGTCATAAAGCTGTCGGACAGATAATCCAGAAAGCCTTCATAAAGTTTTCGGATATCGGATAACTTTTTCCCAAAGGCCGTCTCCTTTCCCGCCGACTGGCTGCACTGCTCCAGATCTTCTGGCCGGATCTGATACTGGATCAGTTCTGAGATCATGGACTTGGCCTCGCCGATAAAACCCGATTTTTTTATATTCCCTCCAAATATGTCAAAATGCTGCCTGTTCTCTGTCAGGATCCGCCGGATGACCATCCGTTTGCCGCTGTCCTCCAACACGGTTTTTAAAGGATTGCCCACTTCATCAAAGACCCGGTAAGCCAGTCTTGGGAAGCTGACGATATCAATGTTCATGACCCCGCCGCCCGGGTGTCGGCCCGCCATCTGGGCCTGGGTCTGCATGGTATACTGCTCCGGCACGATCATATAGTAGTTTTTATCCGGCGCCTGGATGGATCGTCGGATGACCATATCCTGGATCGTTTCCGTCTTATCAGAGCCTGTGCCTCCGATGATAAATTGTAAGGACATATCGGTTTCCTACCTCCTCATTTCTGACATGGATCTTCTTCGTAATAGGTTCTCAGGATGTCGGACATCTGTCTGTATGAAATGCCATGACTCCGTCCGATCTCCGCTGCTTTCCTGATCAGCTCTTCCGCCATACGGAGCTGCTCTTTTTGTATGACCTCCCGGTCCTGGGCAGCCACAAAGCTCCCCTTTCCCGATACGGTTTCGATAAAGCCCTCCCTTGCCAGATCTTCATAAGCCCTCTGGACCGTTATCACACTGATATGTAAATCCCGTGCCAAAGCCCTCATGGACGGCAATACTTCCCCCGGAGCCAGCACACCGTCCATGATCTGACTCTTGATCTGTAAACAGATCTGCTCATAAATCGGTTTGGCGCTGCTGTTGCTGATGATGATTTCCATATGGACGTCTCCCACCTTCCCCGTTCATACTGTACTTATTCAGTAAGCACAGTATAGATGTATTTTCCCTTCCCGTCAACCTTATTTTCCGGGTCCGGCCTGCGGTATACCCGCATATTCCCGCAGGCTGGGTCATAGGATATATTAAAGTAATATAAAGGAGGCCGTTTATGGGTTCAAAAACACGCATTGTCATTCTCCGGATGAAAGAAATTATCTATACCGTTGTTTTTATCATATTGGCGGTTTGTATGATTTTTTTCTTGATCTTCATGTTTTCCCATAACAAAGGGGCGGATACATCCGATCAAAGTTCCGCGGCCACATATGTTCCCGGTGTTTATACCACATCCATCATGCTGGGCGATGAGCAGGTGGATCTGCAGGTCACTGTGGATGAAAATCATATTAACGGCGTAACCATCCAGCCACTGGAAGAAAGCATCACGACCATGTATCCGCTGCTCGGCTCCTGTCTTGAAAATATATCCTCCCAACTTGCCGACGGCATCCCCTTGTCAGAAGTGACAACGGATGAATCCAGCCAATATACCGCCAGTGTTCTACTGAAAGCCATCGATCAGGCATTGGAAAAAGCTGTTAAATAAATGTAGATTTCTGTCAAAGGACAGTCCACCGGGATTGTCCTTTTTGTCCGTTTATGATATGATGGAGATGATTAACTTATTGTGAATTTTTCTATTTGGGGAGGAGTAGCTTATGAAATTTCTTATGTGTAAACGATGCGGCAATGTCGTCACTTATCTTTCAGATAAGTATATGCCTATGATCTGTTGTGCAGACATGATGATCGAACTGGAACCTGGAACGGAGGATGCCGCTGCCGAAAAACATGTGCCTGTTGTGGATATCAATGGGAAAACCGTTAAGATAAAAGTGGGATCCGTGGATCATCCCATGACCGATGCTCACTTTATCAAGTGGATCGTTTTACAGACCCGGCGGGGATTCCAGGTACGTTACCTGACACCCATTGACCGTCCAGAGGTGACCTTTACTGTCACAGAAGGGGACAATCCTCTGGCCGCCTATGCCTACTGCAACCTCCACGGGCTGTGGGAACAGGAAATATAACCGTATCTGGCGCCCCCTTTTGACCGGTACTTAAAAAACATCTATGATCAGAGAGCAGTTTCGACTGCTCTCTTTTTGTTGTATCCGGTATGCTAAAGTATCAAAATAAAACTCAGGCTCCGATCCGGTCAAAAGACCAGTCCAGAGCCTGTCTGTTTTCACACTATCAGATTTCCGGCGGTTCGATCTCATTGAGTTCCTCGATCCACTGCTTCACCCGTGCATCACTGGGCATCCGCCAGTCTCCCCTCGGAGAAAGCGCCACCGAACCCACCTTGGGGCCATCCGGCAGGCAGGAACGTTTAAACTGCTGGGCAAAAAAGCGATTGTAAAAAACTTTCAGCCATTTCATGATCGTATGCTTGTTGTATTTTCTCGCAAAGGCGATCAGCGCCATGCGGTAGATCTTTCCGGGATGGAAACCAAAACGCATCATATAGTACAGATAAAAATCGTGGAGCTCATAGGGTCCCACCAGATCTTCTGTCTTTTGGGCAATCTCTCCATCCTTTGGCGGGATCAGTTCCGGACTGACCGGAGTGGCCAACACATCCTGAAGCACGGCTGTCAACGTATCATCCTTACACGTTTCAGAATAATATTGCACCAGATGCCGGACCAATGTCTTTGGAACAGAGGCGTTGACGCCATACATGGACATGTGATCCCCGTTATAAGTAGCCCATCCTAAGGCCAGCTCCGACATATCACCGGTTCCCACCACCAGGCCGCTGCACTGATTGGCTATATCCATCAGCACCTGTGTCCTCTCCCGCGCCTGACTGTTTTCATAGGTCACATCATGTTTGTCCATATCTTGTCCGATATCCCGGAAATGACATGTGACCGCATCCTTGATATTGATCTCTTTTAACGTGGCGCCCAGACAGCGGACCAGAGTGCAGGCATTCTGATATGTCCTGTCCGTAGTGCCAAAACATGGCATGGTCACACCGATCAGCGCGCTTCTGGGCAGTTCCTTCATATCGATGGCCCGTACAGCCACGAGCAATGCCAAGGTGGAATCCAATCCGCCCGATATACCGATCACCACCCGATTGCTCCATGTATGATCCATCCTCTTTTTCAATCCCATCGTCTGGATGGAAAGGATTTCTTCACACCGTTTATTCCGTTCTGCTTCGTTGCCTGGGATAAAGGGAGTCGGATCGATATAACGTTCCAGCGGTATCTCCTTTTCTTCCAAGGTAAATGGGATCCGGATATAATCCGTATCCATCTCCTGTCTGAAGGTGGTCAGCCGCTGCCTCTCCGCCGCCAGCCGCTCCATATCCACATCCGCATAGATAAATTGCTTTTTGGGTTTAAACCGCTCTGTCTCCGCCAGTACCTGACCATTCTCACAGATCAGATCATGACCCGCAAATACCATGTCCGTGGAGGACTCGCCTTCTCCCGCATCCGCATAGATATAGGCGCTGACCAGTCTGGCCGATTGGCCGCTGACCAGTTCCCGCCGATAGATATCTTTTCCCGTCACCTCATCACTGGCCGACGGATTGACGATGACCGTTGCGCCAGCCAGGGCATGGGATATGCTGGGTGGATCCGGCACCCACAGATCTTCGCAGATCTCCGCGGCAATGACCAGATCCGGTATATTTTCACAGGCAAACAGCAGATGGGTCCCAAACCAGGTCTCCTGACCACCAATCTTAATCCTGCACGGCTTTGACGGTCCGCTGGCAAAATGTCTTGTCTCATAAAATTCCGAATATGCCGGGATATTGGTTTTGGGAACCACACCAAGGATCTGTCCGTCTTTCAGAAATACTGCCGTATTGTACAATTTTGACTGGATACGCAGCGGCGCCCCCAAAACGACCAGGATGTCTTTTCCTTTTAAGAAATCCGCTATCTTCAGCAGATTTTCCTCAACAGATGCCGTCAAAGTCCTCTGGAGGAAAAGATCCCCGCAAGTATATCCGGACAGGCACAGCTCCGGCAGCGCCAATATCTGCGAGTTTTTTTTCAATGCCTTTTCGATCACTTCAAGTATATTTTCCCGGTTGTATCCACAGTCAGCCACCTGTATACGCGGTGTAGCTGCCGCCATACGAATAAATCCGTCATTCATCTTTTATTCCTCCGAAAACCGCTTTTTTATTTTTTGACTGCTTCTCTGAGCACACCTGTACGGTAAGCCATCAGAAGCAGTTCCAGATCTTTGATCCTTTCTTTCAGGATCTTTCCATTATCCGTGTCCGCAACGAACATCCGATCATTCAGCTTTTGTACCACGTTGATCTCATCGCAGATATCCGTCTCCTCCACTATGGCCTTTTCAAGTCCCTGGAAAGACTGATGGGTCACGAGCCGCAGACCATAAGAATTATAGATCAGCGTATAGCCGGCGATCCCTGTTGTCTTTTGATAGGCTTTTGAAAATCCGCCATCGATGATGAGCAGCTTGCCGCCGCACTTGATCGGCGTCTCCCCGGCTTTCGGCTTCACCGGCATATGGCCGTTGATGATATGCGCTGTTGCCGGATCCAGCCCAAATTCCCTGAGGATATGATCGCACACGTCCTCTCTTTCGATCAGGCTGTAATAAGCGTCCTTTCTCTCCCGCTGGGCTTCTTTCGCGGAAACAAAATAGCGTTCAAAAGTGGCCATCTTTTCTTTTCCGAATACCGGCGAATTTTCATTGGACCAGGCAAACCACATCATATCCTGCCCGTAAATTTTTTCTTTATTCTTCTTTCCGGTGAGATAATAGCCCTTCCGGCAATAAGATTCGATAAAATCGTATAAAGCCTTTCCACTGTAGACTTTTCCTTTAAAGGTCACTTCCCGAAAACTGCCATCCTCATTCAACGGCACGCAGCCATGATAATACAGATTATCATTAAATGTGAGATAGATGCTGCCGGATTTAAAGAGGAACCGGATATGCTTCTGGAGTTTTTCACAGTGACGGAAATTGTGGACCAAGCGTGTCATCACTTCCTGCTCCTTTGGTGAAAGATCGTATGGATGTTCCGGATCGATGGTCGGAAAACGGGTATCATTCAGCGGATACTCTTCCCCTTCAATATTGACTGTTCCCTTATCATAATCGATCTTGTCCAACAGCAGCCTGCTGTCCATATTAAACTCCGGATGGCGCATGATCGTCTGGCCTTCCAGCTTAAACTGGATGACCGAGATGGCTTTGTGCATCCGCATCTCAATATCCATCTCCTGCTTTGGTATCTTGCGACTTCCAAGATAATGGATATCGAAAACTTCACAAGGATCGTCCCCGTATGTATTGACTGCAAAATTAGCC
>DVLT01000060.1 GCA_018715345.1 Candidatus Onthocola gallistercoris | reverse complement strand
ATCATTTACTTTGATGCCATTATCGTGACGGAGTTTGTCATTCAATCTCCGATATCCCATGTCAGGATGTTCTTGATGGATTGCTTCCAACCGGTCGGAAATCTGTTTGTTCAACCGGTCATTTGCTGTTTCTATACGGTTCAGCCATTTGTAGTAAGCCGCTCTTGTAATGCCGCCAAGTTTACATAAGGACCGGATCGGGTAATGGTGTTCTTCATGTTCCCCTTTGATCACCTGATAAATGTGTTTGTTCCTCTTCCGGCTCAGCCCCGCCTCCTTTCGATTTCCGCAAGTTTTTTTAGGAAGTCCGCCTCCATTTGCGCGTGCTCTTTTTCTGCCCGTAAGATCCGGTTTTCTGCCCGCAGCTTTTCGAGTTCTGACATTTCCGCCTCCGTTAAGATACGCTTCAACGACACATTTTTTAAAGGAGGCTGGATAAGATTGATTGTGTCCAGTTCTGATGAAAGCGGATTCCCCGAATGCTTTATACTTGTTAACCCATCTTCTAAAAACGGTTTCATTCACTCCAAGTTCGCTGGCGTGTGATAGATAGGATCCGTTTCCTGAAATGTAATCTTTTACAGCCTGCAGCTTCACTTCTGGTAATATTCCTCTAGGCATAATAAAACTCCCCTCCAGATAAACAGTTTTATTATTTCAACTGTCTACCTAAAGGGGAGCATATCAATACGCCTGCCCTTAAAATTTTTCATAAAAAATCGTGAAGTTTGATCGATCAAAGGGGAACGATGACCGGTTTCCTTTCACGGAAGATGGTATGGTAACGGAAGCCGCAGGCTTTGAGAAGATTCTCGATACGGTCAAAATCATAGGCAATGTGTTCAGGTTTGTGACCGTCCGCGCCGATGGTGATGCGCTCACCGCCAAGTTCCCGGTATCGCATCAGGATATCCGCCTGGGGGTTAGGCTGACCAAGTCCGTACTTATAGCCGGCTGTGTTGACTTCCAGACAGAGTCCGTTGTCAATGATGGCCTGGAGAACTTTATCCAGGATTTCGCGGTAACGTTCATAACTGTAGTGCTGATTTTTATTTGGGCCGTATCGGACGATGTAGTCGATATGACCGTAAGTATCAAAATTTTTATAGCTGGCTATATTGTCGATGATCGTTTGAAAATAGGAAGAATAAAGTTTTTCTTCGGTATCTGTTTTCCAAAACTCCGGATCATAGGGATCTTGGCCGTTGATCAAGTGGGAAGAACCGATGATAAAGTCAAAGGGATAGGAACGGGCGGTCTCCTCATAGCGTTCGGCCAGATAAGGCATCAGTCCGAATTCAATACCGAAAAGCACTTCGATCCGTGACCGGTAACGTGTTTTTAATTCCATGATCTTTTGATAGTAGGACTCCATGTCCACCAGAAAGATGACCTGGCCGTTTTCAAGGGGAAAGTCGTAATCCAGATGTTCTGTAAAACAAATCGTCTTTAAGCCTTTTGAGATGGCGCCTTCGATCATGGAAGCCATAGGCGCGTCCGAATCGGTGGAAAAGGATGAATGCATATGTATATCGCTTAAAATCATATGAAATTACCTCCTGACGGAATTATTGTAGTATATTCTCATTACAAAAACAAGAGAATAAAAATAATCTTTTTAAGCAGATTATTGTCCGAAGAAAGGGCGGCAGACGCGGGGAGAGATGTGATGATTTTAAAGTACAGGTTAAATTTTTGTAAAAAACAGCAAAAGAATTGGCAGATTATGCGCCAGATTGTTAAAAAATTAATAATATTATAAATATGCTTGAAATATGCTTGAATTTTTCAGTGTGATTAGGTAGAATAATAGTCAGAGACAAGCCGTAAATGTGCGACTTGGAAATAAGTTTTTAGGAGGAATTTTATTATGGCAGTAAAAGTAGCAATCAATGGTTTTGGCCGTATCGGTCGTCTGGCTTTCAGACAGATGTTTGGCGCAGAAGGTTATGAAGTTGTGGCTATCAACGATCTGACAGATCCGAAGATGTTGGCACATTTGTTAAAATATGACTCTTCTCAGGGCAGATATGAAGGCCACACAGTAGAGGCAGGCGAAGGCTGCATCATCGTTGACGGCAAGACGATCACCATCTATAAAGAGGCTCAGGCTGCTAATCTTCCGTGGGGAGAAATCGGTGTGGATGTTGTTCTTGAGTGTACAGGATTCTATACCTCCAAAGCAAAATCCCAGGCACATATCGATGCTGGCGCTAAGAAAGTTGTTATTTCCGCTCCGGCAGGCAATGATCTGAAAACGATCGTTTACAGTGTAAACGAGAAAACACTTACAAAAGATGATACGATCATTTCTGCAGCTTCCTGTACAACAAACTGCCTGGCTCCGATGGCAAAAGCTCTGAATGATTACGCTCCGATCCAGTCTGGTATCATGAGCACGATCCATGCTTATACAGGCGACCAGATGATCCTTGACGGACCGCACAGAAAAGGCGATCTGAGAAGAGCACGTGCTGGCGCTGTGAACATCGTTCCCAACAGCACAGGCGCTGCAAAAGCTATCGGTCTTGTTATTCCGGAACTGAACGGCAAACTGATCGGCTCCGCACAGCGTGTTCCGGTTCCGACAGGTTCCACAACGATCCTGACAGCTGTTGTTAAGAAAGCAGACGTAACAGTTGAAGGTATCAATGAAGCTATGAAAGCAGCAGCATCCGAATCCTTCGGTTACAACACAGATCCGATCGTATCTTCCGATATCATCGGTATCAGATATGGTTCCCTGTTTGATGCAACTCAGACAATGGTATCCAAGATTTCTGATGATCTGTATGAAGTACAGGTTGTTTCATGGTATGACAATGAAAATTCCTACACAAGCCAGATGGTTCGTACGATCAAGTATTTTGCAGAATTGGCATAAGTGAAGGATATATAAAACATTATACGATCCCAGAAGAGGGTCCGGCGCATAACTTGGGCCGGGCCCCTTTTTGTTAGAAACGGAGGAATGGATTCATGTTAAACAAAAAATCGGTGGACGATATCAATGTAAAAGGTAAGAGAGTCCTTGTACGTTGCGATTTTAATGTGCCGCTTCAGGAAGGACGGATCACAGATGAGAATCGTCTGGTCGCAGCGTTGCCCACGATCAAAAAATTGATCGATGATGGTGGAAAGGTT
The DNA here is from genome assembly GCA_018715345.1 of Candidatus Onthocola gallistercoris. Classification (GTDB taxonomy): domain Bacteria; phylum Bacillota; class Clostridia; order Lachnospirales; family Lachnospiraceae; genus Frisingicoccus; species Frisingicoccus gallistercoris. The sequence continues at coordinate 3,479 of DVLT01000060.1, read as the reverse complement.
ATCCTTTGCTCCCATTTGGGTAAACCGAAGGGCGAACCAAAACCGGAACTTTCCCTGGCCCCGGTGGCAAAACGTCTTTCCGAACTGCTTGGACAGGATGTGGTTTTTGCAGCTGATCCGGAAGTGGTCGGAGAAAACGCAAAAGCAGCTGTTGCAGCCATGAAAGACGGCGATGTCGTTCTGCTTGAAAATACCCGTTACAGAAAAGAAGAAACAAAGAATGAAGATGCGTTCAGCAAAGATCTTGCTTCCCTGTGTGATGTATTTGTGAACGATGCATTCGGGACTGCGCATCGGGCTCATTGTTCCAATGTGGGTGTCACAAAATTTGTGGATACAGCTGTTGTGGGTTATCTGATGCAGAAAGAGATCGATTTCCTTGGTAATGCTGTAGAACATCCGGAACGTCCTTTTGTTGCCATTCTTGGCGGCGCAAAGGTTTCCAGCAAGATTTCCGTTATCAATAATTTGCTTGATAAAGTGGACACATTGATCATCGGCGGTGGTATGGCTTATACTTTTTATGCGGCTCAGGGATATGAAGTGGGAACTTCCCTCCTTGAAGAGGACTACAAACAGTATGCTTTGGATATGATGAAAAAAGCAAAAGATAAGGGTGTAAAATTGCTTATCCCGGTGGACAATGTGATCGCGGACGCATTTTCCAATGACGCAAACATCAAAGTGGTTCCATCTAATGGTATCCTTCCCGGATGGATGGGGCTTGATATCGGACCAAAGACAAGAGAATTGTTTGCAGATGCTGTGAAAGATGCTAAGACTGTCGTATGGAACGGTCCGATGGGTGCATTCGAGATGCCGAATTTTGCCGCAGGTACAGTGGCTGTCGCAAAAGCGCTTGCTGACATTGACGCTACAACCATTATCGGCGGCGGCGATTCTGCTGCAGCGGTAAACCAGCTGGGTTATGGCGATAAGATGACCCATATCTCCACAGGTGGCGGCGCATCCCTTGAATTTTTGGAAGGCAAAGAACTTCCCGGCGTAGCTGCAGCCAACGATAAGTAAAAAGCTTAGCGAGCCCAAGCGAAAGCGCCGGGCGAGCTTAGCGTTTACTTAGTTCGCCGTAGTTGGCGAACGCAAGCGGCCAGCGCGGCGCGAGCCCTACCGGAGGCGAACATACCCGTACTCCTGAAAGGCAGGGAAAGGAAAGCGCGGAGCGCGAAAAAGGAGCCCAAGCGAAAGCGCCGGGCGAGCTTAGCGTTTACTTAGTTCGCCGTAGTTGGCGAACGCAAGCGGCCAGCGCGGCGCGAGCCGGGCGTAAAATTATATTTTGATCAAGAAAGGATAATCCTATTATGCGTAAGAAAATTGTTGCCGGCAACTGGAAGATGAACAAAACTCCGTCTGAGGCAGTTGCTCTGATAAATGAATTGAAACCTTTAGTAGCCAATGACGATGTGGACGTGGTATTCTGTGTTCCGGCTATTGACATTATCCCGGCTGTTGAAGCCGTAAAAGGTACCAATATCCATATCGGCGCAGAAAATATGTATTATGAAGAAAGCGGCGCATACACAGGCGAGATCGCACCGAACATGCTGACTGACGCAGGTGTTGAGTATGTGATCATCGGACATTCTGAAAGAAGAGAATACTTTGCAGAAACCGATGAAACAGTCAACAAAAAGGTGTTAAAGGCCATTGAACATGGTTTGACACCGATCATCTGCTGCGGTGAGACTCTGACCCAGAGGGAACAGGGCATTACCATTGACTGGATCCGTCAGCAGATCAAGATCGCGTTCCTGAATGTTACGGCAGATCAGGCCAAGAAATTGGTTATCGCTTATGAGCCGATCTGGGCTATTGGAACCGGTAAAGTGGCAACATCGGATCAGGCTCAGGAAGTTTGCTGCGCGATCCGTGAGTGCATCAAAGAACTGTATGATGAAGCGACAGCAGAAGCTATCCGTATCCAGTATGGCGGAAGCGTATCCGGCGCCAGCGCTCCGGAACTCTTTGCCCAGCCGGATATCGATGGCGGCCTTGTGGGCGGCGCCAGCTTAAAAGCTGATTTTGGCAAGATCGTAAACTACAATAAATAAAATGATACCGGATTGATTCCGGCTAAGATGAAAGGACAGTTTCTGGAAGGATTTTCCGAAACTGTCCTTATCTTTACGGATCGATATCAGAAAGGAGGAAACGTGAATCAGACATGGGATACGGAAAAATACGCAGCGGAGTTTTCCTTTGTATATGAGTATGGCAACGATCTGTTAAAATTGATCGATTTGACTGATGAACATGGCCGGCGTGGGATCGATCTGGGATGCGGAAATGGTGTGCTGACCAAGTCTTTAGCGGATCTGGGGTTTGAAATGACGGGGATGGACGCTTCTAGCCACCAGATCAGCGCGGCACAGCACAACTATCCTCAATTAAACTTTATACAGACGGACGCAACAGATTTTAAGACAGAAGAGCCGGTGGATCTGATTTTTTCCAATGCGGTTTTCCACTGGATCGACAGGGATAAACAACCGGATATGCTGAAATGTGTCGCAAACGCCTTGAGATACAAGGGTCAGTTCGTATTTGAGATGGGCGGATACGGTAATAACCGATTGATCCACCAGGAATTGGAACAGGTATTTTCAGAATACGGCTATCCATATAAGATGCCCTTTTATTTCCCAACCATCGGAGAATATGCTTCTTTGCTGGAAAAAGCAGGGCTGGAAGTCCGATATGCCATCCTCTTTGATCGGCCAACGCCTCTTAAAGGTGACAAAGGTCTGGAAGAATGGATACGGATGTTTGTGAACAATCCTTTCCGCCAGGTCAGCGAAAAGGATAGGGAAGCCATCATCCGCCGGACAGCAGAAAATCTCCGGAGCCGGCTTTACAAAGACGGAATCTGGTATTCAGATTATGTACGACTTCGGATGAAAGCGTTAAAAAGAAAATGAAAAGCATATGCCCATGGGATGTTGACTGTTCTGTTAGATCTTACCCGATAGAAAGTGTCAGCCGGGTATATTTTCCCGGATACAGTCCAATATATGGGCGCAGCGGATGGAAGCCCCAAAGGACATGATGGGACTCTCCGGTATTCCCTCCTGAAGGCAGCGGACAAAATGACAGATCTCCCCATAAAAATCGTCCACCACATAGGGCATACGGATTGTCTGGCTTTCCCTGCCGTCTGGGCAGATGGTCATGGACTGGGGGCGGTGCAGGTCATCCACCACAATATGGCCTTCTGTTCCCCGGAGTATGGCCTGGCGGGGTTTTAGCCGGTCAAAGGCACATTCCAAAAGAGCTGGCCGGCCGCCGATGGTAAGATCGGCATGGACATAATAGTCAATATCGGAAGTGATCGAAGAGGATACTTGGCGAACAGCCACTTCCCCATCCATCAGATCCTCCAGCCAACTGGCACAGTATATGCCGCAGTCCAAAAGGCAGCCGCCTTGGATCGGTTGGGTGTGGTAAGAATGGGCAATGTATTG
>DVLT01000059.1 GCA_018715345.1 Candidatus Onthocola gallistercoris | reverse complement strand
TTCCAATCCCTATGGGGACGATCTTTACCGATATCTGAAAAAGATGAATTATCCAGATGAATTGATAAAGGCTTCCGGCCTGGTCAGCTTTGATGAAAAGCGGGGCGCGAAAGACCGGTTCTGGAACCGGGCCATGTTTCCCATCATGGATGTGAACAATAAGGTCATCGGCTTTGGCGGACGGGTTTTGGGAGATGGTCTGCCCAAATATGTGAATTCGCCGGAGACGGAACTTTTTGACAAAAGTCGGAACCTGTACGGATTGAATTTTGCCCGTTCATCCAGAAGGCCCAATATCATTTTGTGTGAAGGTTATATGGACGTCATATCCATGCACCAGGCAGGTTTTACCAATGCGGTGGCGTCGCTGGGGACTGCGTTGACCAGTCAGCACTGTACACTGCTTAAACGTTATACCGATGAGGCGGTATTGGCCTATGACAGCGATAATGCGGGGATCAAGGCGGCCATGCGGGCGATCCCGCTTCTTCGCGCAGCCGGTATACGGGCCAAGGTTCTTCATATGGATCCATATAAAGATCCGGATGAATTTATCAAAAATCTGGGGACGGATGCGTTCCAGGAACGGATCGACCAGGCTCAGAACAGCTTTATGTTTGAAATATCTGTCTTGGAGCGGAACTATGATCTGAACGAACCGGATGAGAAAACCCGGTTTTTCCAGGAAACAGCCAAAAAGCTCCTCATATTCGACCAGGAACTGGAACGGAAGAATTATATCGAGGCCATTTCCAGACAATTTGGTATCCAGTTTGAAGATCTGAACCGGCTGGTCAACCGCTATGGAGTCACATTGCCGGAGAGAACGGCGTCAGTGGATGCAAAACGGCCGGAAAGAGGAAGAGCGGTCGGACCGGAACGCGATGGCAAGGAAGGCGTGCTGGCGGCCCAGAAATTGATATTGACCTGGCTTGGAAACGAACCGGCCATTTATCCGGTGGTGCGGACCTATCTTTCGCCGGAGGATTTTGAGGATCCTTTATATCGAAAGATATGCAGCCTGGCTTATGAACAGCTGGACGGGGACAAAAAGGTGAATCCGGCCCGGATCATCGCCGAGTTTGAAGAGAAAGAAGAACAGAGCCAGGCGGCGGCCGTCTTTCATGCCCGGCTTCCCGAGGGGGATAAGGCATCCAGGGAAAAGGCGCTGCGGGAGACGATCATACGTATCCGCAGAAACCATCTGGATGAGATGAGCCGCCATGTGAAAGATCTGAATGAGCTGCAGCAGATCATAAAAATGAAATCCCAGCTGCAGCACCTGAATATTTCCCTGTAGGCTGGAAAGACTATAGGGCAAATGGTCAGGGAGGCATGTGATGGAAAGGGCGGAGATATTTGAAAAGCGTCTGCAGGAGCTTTGCAGTGCGGTAAAAAAGGGTGAAAAGGATAGGAGTTTTGATACAGTCCACTCCTTTTTCAAAGATATGGATCTGACTGAAGAACAGACAGACCGGATATGGAAAGCGCTGGAGACAGAGAATGCCGTTTCGGATGGCTATGCCCCTATGGATGGACGGGAGAAGGGGACAGACGGCCGGATGGAGCCGACGGCTGAAGGAACAGAGCCTGACGATGCCGTCCGGGCTTATCTAAAAGAAATCGGAAAGATCCCTTTACTTGGTCCGGAAGAAGAGGCGCGGCTGGCTCAAAAGATGGCAGCAGGTGACGAGGAAGCAAAAAGACGTTTGACAGAAGCAAATCTGAGACTGGTGGTCAGTATAGCCAAACATTATACCGGAAGAGGAATGGCCTTTCTGGATCTGATACAGGAGGGCAACCTGGGGCTTATCAAGGCGGCGGACCGGTTTGATCATAGCAAAGGATACCGTTTCAGCACCTATGCCACTTGGTGGATACGCCAGGCTGTATCCCGGGCAATAGCAGATCAGTCCCGGACGATACGCATTCCGGTCCATATGGTGGAGACCATGAATCGACTGGCCCGCACATCCCGGCGGCTTTTCCAGGAATTGGGGCGGGAGCCTACGGAAGAGGAAGTGGCCAGTCGTATGGGATTGTCTGTGACAAAGATCCATCAGATCCGAAAGTTTTCACAGGAACCGGTTTCTCTGGAAACTCCGGTGGGAGAAGAAGAGGACAGCCGGTTGGCGGATTTTATACGGGATGAGCAGGTGCCGGTACCCTCAGAAGCAGTGGAGTTTTCCCAGCTGCAGGTCAATCTGAATGAAGTGCTGGATGCTCTGCCGGAAAGAGAAGGCCGGGTACTGCGCCTACGATTTGGATTGGCGGACGGACAGCCGCATACATTGGAAGAAGTGGGCCAGGAGTTCCACGTGACCAGGGAACGGATCCGGCAGATCGAGGCAAAGGCTCTCAGAAAGCTGCGGAAGCGGGGATGGGCGCTCATGCTGGAAGATTATCTGGATCATTAGGAGGATATATGATAAAAATTTCAAAACGGCTGGAGACGGTGGCATCCCTTGTAAGTTCGGGGAACCGGCTGGCGGATGTGGGCACCGATCATGCCTACATACCCATCTGGCTGGCAGAGCAGGGCCGCATTCCGTCAGCCATTGCCATGGATATAAATGAAGGGCCCCTCCAAAGGGCCCGGCAAAATGTGGAAAAATACGGATATGAAGGACAGATCGTCCTCCGCCTGTCGGACGGCTTGGATGAGCTGGAGCCAGGGGAGGCGGATACGATTTTGATCGCCGGTATGGGCGGCCCGCTGATGATGCGGATACTTACCCGGGGCAGGGAGACTTCTCGAATGGCGCGGGAGCTGATACTTCAGCCCCAGTCGGAATTGACCCGATTCCGGCATTTTCTCCACGAAAACGGTTACCGTATCCAGCAGGAGAAAATGGTGCTGGATGAAGGCAAATATTATACGGTGATAAAGGCTGCTTTAGGCGAAGAAACATATGACCATGAATGGGCTTATCGTTTTGGAAAATGTCTGGTGGAGGAGCGGTCTGGTCCGTTGAGGGACTGGCTTTTAAGGGAACGGGAAAAGTATGGCCGTATACAGGATCAGCTGACCGAGAAGGGCCGGGATTGTGAAGAAAGACTCCAGACTGTCCGGTATTATTTAAAAGACATAGATGAGGCACTGGCTGCCTATGAAAGCAGGTGATACATATGAATGGAAGACAATGGATGGCGCTGATGGAAGCGCATTTTCCGGAGGATCTTGCCGAATCCTGGGACAATGTGGGCCTTTTGTGCGGTGATCCGGATCGGGAGGTCCACTCGGTCTATATTGCTCTGGACGCCACGTCGCAGGTTGTGAAGGATGCGGTTGGATGTAAGGCGGATATTTTGCTGACCCATCATCCTCTCATCTTTTCCCCTTTGAAACGGATCGTATCCGATGACTTTGTGGGAAAAAGGCTGATAAAACTCATGGAAAACCATATGATATATTATGCGATGCATACCAATTACGATATCCGCAGGATGGCAGACATCGCTTCAGAAAGGTTGGATCTGACCGACCCATGTCCGTTGGAGGTGATCGGCGAAGCCGGAGAGGGCATCGGGCGTACCGGAGATCTAAAGGAACCGCTTTCCCTTGCCGATTGTGCCAGGTTTGTCAAAAAACAATTCCAGA
>DVLT01000058.1 GCA_018715345.1 Candidatus Onthocola gallistercoris | reverse complement strand
CCAGAATATCCAGTCCATGAAAGATGCTGTGGAACTGGACGGAGTGGAACTGATGGGCTACACCATGTGGGGCTGCATCGATCTGGTTTCCAGCGGTACAGGCGAGATGAAAAAACGGTATGGCTTTGTCTATGTGGATCGGGATGATCAGGGTAATGGAACAATGAAACGATATAAAAAGGATTCGTTCTACTGGTATAAAAAAGTCATTGAGACAAATGGCGAGGTATTGGACTGAAAAGAAAGTATGAGAATAGGATCACCGGAAGAAATCCCACTTGGTCTGTGGATTTCTTCCGGTTTTTTCTTCTTGACTATACAGCCTCCATCCCTTAAACTGAAATCCACTGAATTGACAAACACCGGCATGGTGTTATAATATATGTATAACAAATGTAACGTATACAAAGGAAATTCAGGTGGTCATATGATTATTGATATTGATTTTAACAGTGATGAAGCGATCTATATCCAGCTGAGGAATCAGATCGTTGTGGGTATAGCCACAGCCCAGCTGTCGGTGGGCGATTCTTTGCCTTCTGTACGCCAATTGGCTGACGTTATCGGAATTAATATGCATACGGTAAATAAAGCGTACTCTGTTTTAAAGCAGGAGGGATTTATCAAGCTGGACAGGCGTAAAGGCGCAGTCGTAGCCATAGACTATGATAAGTGTATAGCCACAGAGCAGTTGATGCGTATGCTCCAGGTGCTGTTGGCAGGCGCCATGTGTAAGCAGATCAGCAGAGAAGAAGTCCACGATATGGTGGATCAGGTGTATGACAGCTTCAGCTGTGATCACGTTGAAAAAGAGGACTGACAGGAGGTTAATATATGCAGTATCGTTTGACGAAGCCGGCCCGGCAAGCAGTTGAATACGCGAGAAATGTAGCGGAAGAACTGGGGCACAGTTATGTGGGAACGGAACATCTGATGATCGGGTTGATCCGGGCTTATGACGGGATGGCTTCTGCCATATTGACGCAGAACGGAGTCAGTGAGGATGGATTGCTGCCCATGATCGAGCAGCTTATCAGCCAGGAAGGAACAGCCGTCCGGGATGTGGCGGATTATACGCCCAGGGCCCGTCGGGTCATTGAGATGAGCAGCAGAGAGACGGCCAGACTCCAGGACGATCGGATCGGCACGGAGCATATTCTCATGGCGCTTTTGAAAGAAGGCGACAGCATCGCCGTGCGACTTTTGAATACATTAGGCGTCAGCCTTCAAAAAGTATATACAGAACTGCTGGCGGGAATGGGACTGAACACATCGGAAGCAAAGGAACTGTTCGGGGGGAAAAGCGGACGGAAGAAAAACAGCATGCTGGAAAATTATACGGTGGATCTGACCCAGATGGCGGAAGAAGGCAAGTTGGACCCAGTCATTGGAAGAGAAGCCGAGACCAGTCATGTCATCCGGATCTTAAGTCGGAGGACTAAAAATAATCCTTGCCTGATCGGAGAACCAGGCGTGGGAAAAACGGCTGTGGTGGAGGGCCTTGCCGCCCGTATATGCAGCGGCGATGTGCCGGAGACACTTATGGGACGGCGGCTCTTATCTTTGGATCTGTCCGGTATGGTCGCAGGAAGCAAGTATCGGGGAGAGTTTGAAGAACGGATCAAACACCTGATCCAGGAGATCAAAAATGATGGGCAGGTGCTTTTGTTCATTGACGAGATCCATACCATCATCGGCGCCGGCGGAGCAGAAGGGGCTTTGGATGCCTCCAACATCCTGAAACCTTCTCTGGCCAGAGGGGAGATTCAGGTGATCGGAGCCACAACAGTGGAGGAGTATCGTAAATATATAGAAAAAGATGCGGCTCTGGAACGACGTTTTCAGCCGGTCATGACAGAAGAACCTCCGGAAGAAGAATGCATCCGGATACTGGAAGGACTCCGGCCGGCCTACGAAAAACATCATGGTGTGACGATACAGGACGAGGCGTTGACGGCGGCAGTCCGCCTGTCTGCCCGATACATTAATGATCGTTTTCTTCCGGATAAAGCCATCGATGTGATGGATGAGGCAGCGGCGGCGGTCCGTCTGGCGTTTTCCGGTGACTTGGACGAGGTCAGAAAGTTAAAGGAACAGCTGTCAAACCTGGAACATGAAAAGGAGCAGGCGATCATCGAAGGACATTTTGAAAAGGCTGGGGAGATCCGCCTGGACGAGGAGGCCATCCGGTCAAAACTGACCGCTGTCCAGACAGCCGCCCAGCGAAAAAACCGGAAGCGGCTCACAGTAAGCGGGGACGATATCGCAGATGTGATCTCCGGATGGACAAAGATACCGGTGAATCAACTGGCGAAGAAGGAATCCGAACGACTTTTAAAATTGGAAAGTGTTCTCCACCAGAGGGTGATCGGACAGGAGGAAGCGGTGACTGCTGTGGCTAAGGCCATCCGCCGGGGGCGAGCGGGACTTAAAGATCCGGGGCGTCCCATCGGTTCGTTTCTGTTTTTAGGTCCCACTGGCGTGGGTAAGACAGAACTGTCCAAGGCGCTTGCGCAAGCCATGTTTGGATCGGAAGATGCCCTGATCCGGGTGGACATGTCCGAATATATGGAAAAGCACAGCGTATCCAAATTTATCGGCTCTCCGCCAGGATATGTGGGTTACGGAGAAGGGGGGCAGCTCAGTGAAAAGATACGCAGACACCCCTATTCCATCCTATTATTTGATGAGATCGAAAAGGCCCATCCGGATATATTTAATATATTGCTGCAAGTACTGGATGATGGGCATATTACCGATTCCCAGGGCAGAAAGGTGGATTTTAAAAATACTGTGATCATCATGACGTCCAATGCGGGCGCCGCCCAGATCATTTCGCCAAAACACCTGGGATTCCGGGCGGATAGGGATGAGAAGGCGGATTATGATCGGATGAAAACAGCCGTGCTGGACGAAGTCCGCCAGACCTTTAAACCGGAATTTATAAACCGGATCGATGAAGTGATCGTATTCCATGCGTTGGGTAAGGAGCATATCAGCCGGATCGCGGCTTTGATGATGAAGGAGATCGACAAGCGAGCGGGAGAACAGATGGGGATTTCTGTCCACGCATCGGAAGGCGTGCTCAAATATCTGTCGGAGTCCGGCTTTGATCCGGTGTATGGGGCGCGTCCCCTTCGCAGGACGATCCAGAAAAAGGTGGAAGATGAACTGGCAGAGAAAATCCTTTCGGGTGAACTGAAAAGAGGTGACCAGGCACGTCTGGTCCTTTCGGGAAAAGATATAAAAATTTCTGTAAACGCCACAAAGTCTCTGGAATAATCATCGGAAATATTATATAATAAAAGCGGCAGAAAAGTCATAAGTCATACTGTAAAGATGAAGCAGTATCTTATAATTTAGGAGGATAATATACCATGGCAGTAATCAGTGAACTGATTCGTTCGGAATCAGACGGTACATTAAGTTTTGGCGACTACACACTGGCATCCAAGTCCAAGAAGGCGGGCTTTGAACATCTGGGAGATATTTACAAGGTCAAAACCTTCAAAGAGATAACGAAGCTGGAGAAGAACGAGTCATTTGTCTATGAATCTGTTCCCGGAACGACTGTCCACCATATGGAGATGACGGAAGATGTCGTGCGTTTCCAGGTGGAAGGAGAGGAGCAGGCACAGATCACGCTGGAACTGGAAGCAGAGAACGAATACGAAGTGCTGATCGATGATGTGCACATTGGAAGCATGCGGACGAACCTGGGCGGCAAACTTGTTTTAAGTGTGGAACTGGAGGGACGTCCGAGGAATGTATATGTGAGAAAGATGTCGTGATCGATCATCCGGATCAAAGGGGAAATGGCCACAGCCGGCGTCATGTCGGCTGTGGAATTTTTATTATAAAAAACAACATGGCGGAATAAGAGGCAGACACAGACAGATGGATCGGCTGCGATGAAGGAGGATAACAGATGGCAAAAAATAGAACAGTATTTTTCTGTCAGAATTGTGGGTATGAGTCGGCGAAATGGATGGGACAGTGTCCCGCGTGCAGGCAGTGGAACACTTTTGTGGAGGAACCTGTGACGAAAACCGCTTCCGGCAGACAGACCAGTCGGACAGCATCAAAGCAGCCATCCAAACTGTCAGGAATACAGACGGAAAAAGAAGAACGGATCAAAACAGGGATCGATGAGTTGGATCGGGTCCTTGGAGGCGGGATCGTCCCCGGATCCATGATCCTTGTGGGCGGTGATCCGGGGATCGGCAAATCAACGCTGCTTTTGCAGGTGTGCCAAAAATTGTCGGCCCAGCATCGGAAAATCTTTTATATTTCCGGAGAGGAATCTTTAGGGCAGATCAAGCTGCGGGCGGATCGCATCGGCCGATTTGAAGATGATGTGCTTTTACTGTGCGAAACGGATCTGGAAGCGGTGGAGAATGTCATCCTTAAAGAACGGCCAGAGATGGTCGTGATCGATTCCATCCAAACCATGTATAAAAATGATATCGGATCTGCGCCTGGAAGCGTGAGTCAGGTGCGTGAATCCACCAATGTGCTGATGAACATAGCCAAGACGAATGGGATCACTATTTTCATCGTGGGGCATGTGACAAAAGAAGGGGTCGTGGCCGGACCTAGAGTATTGGAACACATGGTGGATACGGTCCTTTATTTTGAAGGTGAGCGTCATGCAGCCTATCGTCTCCTGAGGAGTGTGAAAAATCGTTTTGGCTCCACAAATGAGATGGGGGTTTTTGAAATGGCCGGGGAAGGCTTAAAAGAGGTCAAGGATCCATCCAAATATATGCTTTCCGGCAGACCGGAGAATGCCTCCGGTTCTGTTGTTACCTGCGTGATGGAGGGGACGCGGCCGATGATGGTGGAGGTTCAAGCCCTTGTGTGCCGGACGAATTTCAACATGCCCAGACGTACAGCTGCCGGGATGGACTATAACCGGGTCAATCTTTTGATGGCTGTAGTGGAAAAAAGACTGGGGATTTCTCTGGGCTCCTGCGATGCCTATGTGAATATCGCCGGAGGTGTGCGTATCAATGATCCTTCCATTGACCTTGCGGTGGTCTGCGCGATCCTATCCAGTTACAAAAATATTCCAGTCAGCGACCGTCTGATGGTCTTTGGAGAAGTGGGACTTGTGGGTGAAGTCCGAGCGGTGCGCCAGGCGCAGCTGTGTATCCGGGAAGGAGAAAAACTGGGATTTGACCGATGTATTCTGCCGAAGGCGAATATGGATCCACAGATGTCTGCTTCAAAAATGCTGCTGCAGGGCGTGGAGAATCTTCAGGACATATATAAGATACTGACCGCCCAATAAATTGTATGAATTTGAGCTTTTTGACAAATAATAGAAAAAAATAAAAAAACTTGTTGACAAATACCGGCTCGGATGATACTATGAGTAAGCACTTCAGGAAAGACCTGAGAGAACAGAAAGAATCGAAAAAAAGATTAAAAAAGTTCTTGACAGAAAGATGAAGATGCGATATACTTAAGAAGTTGGCGCTGCAAAGCAGAAAGCCAGCAGGACCTTGAAAATCAAATAATAAGACGATCCCGAAGATTCCAAGATATGCCATGAGGCATATGAGAGAATTTCAAAAAGACGAACGCATCGGAAGATGTGAACCAAAAACAGTAAGAACGGGAAAAGATAACATGTCAGTTATCATCCTGGGATATGAACATGAGAGTTTGATCCTGGCTCAGGATGA
>DVLT01000057.1 GCA_018715345.1 Candidatus Onthocola gallistercoris | reverse complement strand
GTTCGCCGGAGATAGAGGATAAGTTGGAAGAAGAGCTCCCGGTTCCGCCTGTGGAAGCCTCAGAGGATGAGAAAACGGATGCGTCGGAAAAAGAAGATGCAGAGGGGACGCCGGATAGTGAAAGCGAGTCTGGGACAGATACAGGATCGGCTGTAAAGATCGATTGGGCTTTGGCGCCGTCCTATGACTTTTATGATATGGAACCGGTGATCACCAATTATCCAGGAAGTGTCCGGTCGCTGGACCAGACGGCGGCAGCCTGGATGAGTGTCGTCCTGACCTGTCAGGAGCCAAAGACGGAGGCGGATCAGACGGAACCCGCTGTGGAGACCCATAACTTTGGCGTTAAAGAGACAGGGGAAGATGAGACGGAAAAATATGGTCTGATCGATTATACGGGCAAGGAGATCGCGGCCCAGGGAACTGTGGAACGGAGCGCCTCCGGCCTTCCAACGATCGGTAAGACCAACAGTGAGGATCAACCCATTGTCATCAATCCGGATGGCTCAGATGGGCAGGCGTTGGATACGGCTGTCTATACGCCGTCCTATTACATATTGGAGTCAGACCAGAAGGGGGAAGGCTTTGATGATAGCTGTGCCGGCGCTGTACTGGCCTATGATAAGGCTGGAGATAAGGAACCGGCAGGGGTGGTCATTTTTGACGGAAAGGGAAATCGGATCAATGGTGAATTGTATGATTATGGTTTCCAACTGGCAGACGGTTTGATCGTCCTGTGCAAAGACGGCAAGTGGGGCGCTGTGGACATCACCGGAAAGACCGTGATTCCTTTTGAATATGAAGCAGCCTCCTATACCCATAACGGGGCGACGCCGGTTTGTAAAGACGGTAAGTGGGGCTATGTGGATCGACAAGGAAAAGGGATGACGGCATTTGTCTTTGAAAAAGCCCTGCCGTCTTATCAAGGCCAGGCCTGGGTAAAATATGATGGCAAATGGGGCGTGGTCCGGCTGGAAGGCGCGGAAGAGGAACCGGAGACCGAAAGTCCGGCGACGACAGCAACTCCGGAAGAGACCGTACAGACGGAAGCGCCTTTGACAGAGGCGCCGCAGACGGAGACGCCTCAGACGGAAACGGAAGCGCCGCAGACAGAGTCTCAGACAGAAAGTCCCCAGCCTTCTACGGAAGAGACCCAACAGACCGAAACGGAAACCATCGGCAGTGACTCGGCAGTCATACAGATCCTTCCGGGCAGCATGGAAACCACCGGCCCCAGTCTTTTGGAAAATTTTGAAAACTGAAAACAGATCAAGGCAAAGGAAAGATCCAGCCATCATCAGACCGGCTGGATCTTTTTGCGTTTACCGGATAGTATCTGTCTTGGAAGGAAGATACTTTTTTAACACCCCAAGAGTTTCCTCATGTGATAATATCCATGGACTCAGGGGAAGATATTCGAAAAAATCATTAAACGCGTGGACAATACTGGTTTCATTGAAGGAAAGAGTCAGATATTTTCCAGCGGACTGGATCAGCGTGAGCAGCAGATGATTGTCATCGTGGGAGGAGATGATCAGATTGTCCGGGATATGGAAGGATGGTGAGATCAGGCGGATTTCCTGATTCAAAGTACCGCCCAGCAGTCCGTAATACAGCTGCTTGACAAAATCATATCGGATACTTTCGGGGAAAGGCGAGTACAGTTCCGGCGGGCATTCGCTTATGCGGCCTGTTTTCAGAAAGTTTTTGAGACCCTTTTCGGTAAAATAGGCAGTGACCTTTAATTTATCCGATACTTGCGACATATATTTTTCCCTTTGTTCAAATAGGAGGAGCACTTTATCCAATGTGGCGTAGTCAATATTGGCCGCTTCCGTGATAAAATCCGGTGTGATCATGTAGCCGAAACAGGGCTCAAGCTGAAAGGAAATAGCCTTGTCATGATACTGGAGAGCCGGAGTGAGCATGGATTCAAAATAGGAATAGTAGTCGTCCACCTTCTGGTACAGGGGCTCGTAACTGTCAAAAAGTTTACGGAATTTAAAACGGTACACTTCCCGGATGCCTTCGTCATGGGACAGTAAGGCAGTACGCATGTCATAAGACAGCAAAAGAGCTGTCTGGGATGTGATGATGGCATAAGGAAAGATCGTATTGTCATTAAAATGGGAGGCCACATTCTCATAGCAGTATTGCGCGTCATAATTGGGATGGTTAAAGATCATGGGCAGGATGGCTTGAAGAATGCGGATATTGTAGCAGTTATCCCAGGAACTATGGCTATCGTTATCCAGACTGATAAAATGGTGTATGGCCACGTTTTTGTGGGTCTGGCTGAGCAATGCCAGCAGCTGATTGAGAAAAACATGTTCCGGCTGGATCAGAAGATAGATTTCAGGCTGTTCCTGACAACATTCCCGCTCCAGAGCCAGCTTGATCGCCTGGTTGATATTGATGGATCCCTGTAAAGCTTCCACATTAGGCTGGGCGGGGATAGGCGGCACGTCTCCGGATGGAAGGGAAACGGATACGGTATGGGACATGTTGATGTCCTGGATATTTTCGATAAATTCCTTGACTGCAAGAAAATGGGAATAGGATGTTTCACCGACCCGGGCGATCCGGTAGCTGTTGACAAATTCTGTCCGTTGACGGGAGGTGAGTTGGAGTGAGTGGCAGATTTTTGTCACATAACTTTCGCTGCTGGGTATACGGCTGCCATTGAGAAATTTCTGGATATAGGACCGGTCAATGCCGGTTTCTCTGGAAAGCCGGGATACCGAGATATTGGCCTGGGTGATCAACCTGTGGAGATGTTCTGAGAAAATAGACATGGGGTCTCCTTTCATAAAACTTGTCACAAAACTTGTCACAAATTTACACACATTTCAGTAAATGTTAAAATAAATATTGTAATTAAACGATATTATATCAAATAAAAACACATAAGTTAAGAAGTATGGAGGTTTTTAGAGTGAAAATCGCTGTATCCGGAAATAAAGATGATTTTGCAGAAAGATTGCGGAATTACTGTGAAAAGTATCCGACAGATGGTGTGGAAGTATTTCTTGCAGGGCCCCAGGACGCAGACGTGGTGGTCACAGAGGAAGAGGAAGTCTGCCCGGACGGGGTTTTTCATATCGTATGGACCGAAGTCGAGGAACAGAAAGAACTCCCGGACAAAGTTTTCAAATATCAGGCCGCGTCCCGTATCATTTCAGATATATGTGATCGCTATAACGTTTATCTGAAAGACCAGAGCAAAAAAGCGGAGCGCAAGACAAAGGTCTGGCTCATATCCGGATGTGAACGTCAGTCTGGCACAACGACAGTCACAGAGGCGATCGCGCGTTTCCTGGAAGAAAGGGATATGAAGATCCTGTGTTGGAACATGGAAGAACCTACAGAAAAAAATGGAACAGACTGCCGGGAATTTTATGAAGGGCTGGCTGACCAGACCGAATGGACAGATCGTCTGAAAGGCGCCATACAGATGGTTTCTGAGAGACGGGGTAAGATCGAAGATACATATGGACGAAGGATTTTGCCTGCCCTGGAAGGTGAGCAGGCCAGGGATATACTGGCGGCATTGATGGGGGAGGATCAGTGGGATCATATCCTGATCCAAGGTTTGGACGTTTTATGTCCGGTACTTTGTACGATACTGGAATTGGCAGAGAAGCATATATGGATCCACTGTGGAACGCCCAGATCCAATGCCGGATTTGAGCAGTACAGACAGTTTGCGCCTGTATGGTTTTCAGGGGAACTGCCGGAGGATGAACTGATCTACAATATGCTGGACGAGACAAAGACAAGTTTTTGCGAATCGGCGGATGTGAAGGTCGTGGGAGGCATCATGAAGCAAAGTATGGAAGCGCATGAACTGGTGGAAAAGATTTCAAGGATGGAGATGCTTACACAGTTACAGGAGGGATGTGCATCATGATGGAACTGCACAGATATAAGATGAGGTATGGAGACTGTATCGTCTGCCCGCCGGGGGATACCGGCGTTGTGGATCGCCTGACGGAGAATATGTTCCGATATCATTCTTTTGAACACCTTTATCGGCCTTGTCCCATGGAAAAGGGGCGGATCTTGCAGGAGAATATATGTGGGATCGGGGTGTTGGAACGGATAAAAGAAGAGGGCGGAGCATTTTTGCGGGAATTGGAGAGCCGCGTTTTGGAAGCCTGCCGGGAGATTGACGAATATATGATACCCTATGGGGAGATCGTCTGGGATTTCCGTTATATGTATTGCACCGGTGAAAAGCGGGATCAGATAAGTTTTCTGTGCCTGCCGGCGGGCGGGGAATTGGCTCTGTCACCGGGAAAGGAGAGCCTTTTGGAGAAGCTGAGAAATGGCAGTGAGGATGGCTTTGAAAAATTGGAAAAAGAGTTGCTTTCCATGGTGAAAGAGGACATGCCCTATTTTTATAGGATCGGCACCGGTGAAAAGATCTTGATGAACCGGATGAACTTTATGTTTGGAAAGAGCCGGGCGGCGGCAGATTATGTTGTGGACAACAAGGCGGTCAGCCGTCGGCATGCCAGTATCCTGTTCCGGGAAGGAGACTATTATCTGGAGGATCTGGGGTCCACCAACGGAACATTTTTAAATGATTCGGAAACGCCTGTGGGAACGGATCAGAAGATACAGCTGCATCCTGGCGATCGGCTCACATTTGCGGATGAACCGTTCCAGTTTTTGTTGGAATTGGACTAAAGCGGACAACCTGATCATGATACATTGCAGCGAGGGAGGGAAACGGATGTTTTGCATGCATTGCGGAACGGAAAATTCGGACACAGCCAAGTTCTGTTACAAATGTGGAAGTCGGCTGTATCCGCAGGAAAATGAAACAGCCCAGTCCCCAACGGGATCGGAGCCGTGGGATGACGGCGAAGAAGAGACCGTGCTCCTAAAAAGAAATGTGGAGACGCAAAATCGCCAGATGGAAAAGGAAACCCTATCGGAGGAGACGCCAGACAGCCAGAAAGGACAGCCAGATCCCCATGGCGCGGCTTATTTCCAGGAAGATTTTATACCGGATGGCTTTGTGCCCATGACTTCCCGGCCTGAGGACAGGAAACAGAAAGAAAAGCAGGCTAAGGCGAAAGCCCCCCGCAAAGGCAAAAAAAGAGGGATCCTCATCGCCGTTATCCTTTTGTGTATCCTGGCAGTGGGCGGCGGCACCTATATCTATGCCAACCGGGTATGCTCTGCGGAAGCGTGTCTTGGGCGGATATTTGATAAGATTTCCAAAGGCGATATAAAGGGCGCTTTTGATGAATGCGTCTGGACTTCGGAAGAGCAGGCCCAGATCGAGGCGTTTTTTGCCGATGGTTCCATAGAGGATGAACTGCCGGACGGCATTGAGCTGATTTCCATGATACAGTTTGAAAAACTTTCAGAGACGGCAGCCTATATGGATCCGGCGACAGGGCTGATGGCGAAAGATATGGTTTTCCAGCCGTCCTTGGCCGGGTTTTCCATGGGAGAAGAGATACCGACTGTGGAATTGACTTTTGTCAGATCCACGGATAAATTTTTAGGTCTCTTTCCAAAATGGAAGCTAAACGGCGCTTCCCTGGAAACCATGCTGGATATGTAGAGAAAGGCAGACGAACGATGAAACGAGGAGAAATTCTTGACAATACTTACCAGATCGTGGAAGAGATCGGGGATGGCGGCGGCGGTGTGGTCTATAAGGCGATCCATATACGTTTAAAAAAATATGTGGCGGTCAAGATGGTCAAGGAAAATGTGGCCGGACTCATCAATACTCGGGGAGAAGCGGACATTTTAAAAAATCTGAAACATAATTATCTTCCCCAGGTTTATGATTTTCTTCAGATCGACCATAAAGTATATACGGTCATGGATTTTATACCTGGACATTCTCTGGACGAATATCTGAAAAAAGGAGTCCGATTTAAACAAAAACAGATCATCATATGGGCAAAGCAGCTTTGCGAAGCGCTTTCTTATCTGCATCACCAGACGCCGCCCATCATCCACAGCGATGTGAAACCGGCAAATATCATGATCACGCCCCAGGGCAACATCTGTCTCATAGACTTCAACATTTCCTTTGGGACCGACGGTCCCATTGGAGGTATGAGTTCCGGATATGCATCGCCGGAACAGTTTTTGAGCATGACCCATACATATATGCCGACAGATGCCAAGGGACGTTATATCGTGGATACCCGATCGGATATATACAGTCTGGGGGCCACTTTATATCACGTGGTGACCGGACGGAAACCGGCAAAGAATCCCCGGGATATCGTTCCTCTGGGGGATTATGATCTGGATTATTCGGATACGCTGCTGGCCATCATAAACAAAGCCATGCAGCCAAATGTGAAATACCGGTACCAGACGATCGATGAGATGCTGAAGGATCTGTCATCCATACAGAAACTGGATCCCCAATACAAAAAGCAGTGTCTCATGGAAAAGGTGAGCACTTATCTATGCCTGGGAGGCATTTTGATCTGCCTGGCGGTGAGCTTTGCCGGATTTCGGTTGATGGGCAGCGAGCGGGAAGCTGCATACCGGGACAAGGTGGAAGCGGGCAGGCAATATGTCACAGCCGGGGAGTATGATACGGCCTGTCAGCTTTTTGACGAGGCCATCGCATTGGATGGAACGGATGTGGCAGCCTATTATGAAAAACTATATGCCCTGTCCATGGCGGGAGACCCCAAACAGGTATTGGCTTTGGCAGAGAAACTCACAT
This sequence comes from Candidatus Onthocola gallistercoris, assembly GCA_018715345.1. Taxonomy (GTDB): domain Bacteria; phylum Bacillota; class Clostridia; order Lachnospirales; family Lachnospiraceae; genus Frisingicoccus; species Frisingicoccus gallistercoris. The sequence continues at coordinate 50,596 of DVLT01000057.1, read as the reverse complement.
CAGACCGGGAACTGGACGAACAACTGAAAGAAGATACGGCTCTTTTAGCCAATGTCTACTATATGGCGGGAGACGCTTGCTTTGAGCAGGAAGATTATGAGGCGGCGGTGGACTATTACCAGAAATCTTTGGATAGCCAGAACGACAATCTGGACTGCTACAGAGATATGGCGATCGCCCTTGCAAGGCAAGGAGATCTGGAAGGCGCCCAGTCGGCGCTGACCCAGGCCCGGGACAGCGGACTTGCTTCCGCGGATACAGCGCTTGTGGAGGGCGAATTGGCGGTTAAGCGGAAGGATTATACGACGGCTATCCGGAAGTTTAAGGAAACTGTGGATACGGCGGATGACGACTATGTGAAAGAACGAGCCTATTTCCTATGCGCCCAATCTTACCGGGATGCGGGCAATGTGGACGATATGATCAGTTGGCTCGAGGCAGGGAAAAATACATACGGACTGTCTCAGACAAACACATTTTACACCATGCTGGGGGATGCCTATGCGCTAAAAGGGCAGCAGGCGCCGGAACAGGCAGCGTCTTATTATGAAAAGGCGGAAAGCTGCTACAAGCAGCTGACTGATTCCGGTCTGGCTTCTGTGCAGGTTTGGTACAATCTGGTCACGGTTCAGCAAAGTCTTGGGAAATACGATGAAGCGAAAAGCGTGCTTGAGAAATTGATGGCAGATTATCCACAGGATTACCGGGCGCCCATGCGGATGGCTTTTATATGCTGTGAGATCGAGAATGCAAAAGAAGCTTCCCAGAGGGATTATAGAGAGGTGGCCGAATATTATGAAAAGGCCTGGACTTTATATGAAGAAAACATGGTGGACGGGAAAACAGACGTACAGATGCAGCAACTGGAAAATATCATGCAGCAGCTGTATGATGGGAAATGGTTGGTGAAAGAAGAATGACACTGGGCAGTATACTTTTTTTCGGCGGTATCGCCGGAGCGGTGATCTTTCTGGTCGTGATGATCATCTGGAAGGTCATCCTGCATAAAAAAAGAGAAGCATTGATGAAGGAACTGGAAGACAAATATATGATTTCTTAAAGGAAAGAGGGGAATAAGATGTTTTGTGAGAATTGTGGATGCGAGAATCCAAATGACGCGGCTTTTTGCCAGAATTGCGGAAGCCGACTGAATTTTGGGGATCCGCCGGAACAGGCGCCGGTAAACGGACAAATGGGAGCAGACGATCCGTTTGGCGCGCCATCCTACGGTATGCCCGATGACGGTCCCTACGGCGCCGGAGACGGAAGCGGATTTGACGATGGGTTTGACAGTGGCGGCAATAGGGGATATGACGGTGGATTCACCGGAGAAAATGGCATGTCCTATGATCCGATACACGTACAGCGTGTGGAAAGATCAAAAAAGACCAAACCGAAGGAAAAACGTAAGCTGACGAAAAAAGCCAAAGCGGGTATCATCGCTGGCTGCGTTCTTGTGGTCGCTGTGCTCGCCTTTGTGGTGGCTGGCCGGATGGTGACCAGCCCGGAACGGATCGTCCGCCAGTATATGGATGCTTTGATACAGTCGGATTGGGATAGGGCCTACAGTTACGTGAATGTGACAGAAAGCGCGTTCATCAATAAAGATAATTATATAAAAATGTGCGAGTCGTCAGGCAACTATAGTCAGATCAATAACTTTGAAGTGACAGAGATGCCCGCGGTCTATGCCAATGACTCTTCAGGGTACAGCTCTTCCCTGACAAAGACATTCCAGATCAGCTATACCACATCGGAAGGGTCGGGACTGCAGACAATGGAAGTGAGTCTGATCCGTCAGTCAGGCAATACATGGTTATTTTTCCCATCCTGGAAAGTTTCCATAACCACGCTCACCGACTACACTCTCTACATTCCGGCAGGGGCAACGGCCACGTTGGATGGGGTGGCTTTAGGTGATGATTATAAAAACAGCAGCAATTCGGATGAATATTATGACTGTTATAAGATCAGTACCCTGTTCCAGGGCAGCCATGAGCTCCATATGGAGGCAGATTACTGCGATCCGGTGGACGTACAACTGGATGTACAGACAAGCGGCAGTTCTTATACAGCGGATAATCTGAGTTATTCCCAGGAAACGATCAATTCCCTGGTGGAAAATGCAAGCCAGATGATACAAGCCGTCTATGGCGCGGCGCTCCAGAGCCAGGATTACAGCACGGTCCAGAACTATTTTTCATCGGATGCCCAGATACAAACGTCCATGCGTCGGCGGTTTGAGAGTATCCAGGATGACTTTATCCGTGAGGACGGCAGCGGTGTGATGAGTATCACTTGCAGCAATGTGACCGGATGGGAAAGTTACTCCCAGAGTCAACAGATCGAGATCGAGATGGATTATGATTTTACCAGTGAATATACCCATTATACAGGCTATGGATCCAGCAGAAAGCTGGAAACAGAGACGGAAAGTGGAAGTGATTCCCTGTATGTTACTTACACATTAGAAAATGGGGAATGGAAGATCAGTGATACATCCATAGATGCACCTTATTATTTTTATTGATCATAAAGTTCAGGAGGAAAAATTATGGCTAAATTTTGTATCCATTGCGGAAGACTGCTCCAGGAAGGAGAAGTCTGCACCTGTCAGTCAGACGCAGCTAAAGCAGTAGAAGAGGAAGAAGGTACACAGATCCTTGGAATGGGAAAACCCGTACAGGAAGCTGTACAGGAGGAAGCGAAAGAAGGATCCCAGGCACCGGTTATGCCGGTGACACTGGAGAAAATGTCTGCTGAAGGGGACGGAGAAGCTAAAGAGGCCATGGCGGATGACCAGCCGACTGGGCCAAGCGCCGGAAATGACCGCCAACAAAGTTCCCAAAGCCAAAGCATCGGGAATGGTCACCAGCAAACCCCGCAAGGCAATGGCAACCCGTATCAGCAAGGGTTTCAAAGAACGGCAAATAACTATCAGCAGGCGCCCCAAGGCGCTCCCCATGGACGCCAGCAGGCTCCAGGCCCCCAGGGCGGTTATCGGCAGGGGCATCAAGGCGGAACTTATCCAAGAGGCCCTCAGGGACAGCCTGTACAAGGCGGGCAAAGAGCTTACGGCGGAGGCCGTCCGGTCAATCCGGCCTTTTACTCCAAAAACGGTCTGTTCCTTTCAAAACTGGGTTGTTTGCTCCAAGGGGCTTACAAGCATCCTGCCCAGATGCTGAAAAGTTTTGCGGCTGCAGGGGATATGCCGATGATCTTGACAGTCATGGGAATAGAAGCGGTATTATTTGGATTATTTTTGGTAACGGTCTTTTCAAAAATCGGAAGTACGATACTGGATATGGTCATTTCCATGAATAACCTGGGGTCTTATTCCAGCTCCAGCTATTCCAGCATGATGAGTGAAGTTTCGCAGGTTTTTGATTTTCCGTTGGTCAAGATATTTTTTGTGGCTCTGTTCACTGCAATGGTCATCATGTTCGCTTTTGCCGGGATATTGTTCCTGTTCAATAAAGTGGCCTTTAAGGCAAACGCCACTTTTGCCCAAATGGCGGGGGTTTCCGCGGCACGGGCATTGGCCATCCTGCCCTTTGTGCTGGTTGGGATCATCGTTTCGCTGATCAATCCCATCGTGGGGTTGGCCATCTACAGCCTGGGATCTTTACTGGGATACTTTTTTGTGGCCACAGCCCTCAAAAGCTGTACAGTCAATAATGAGACAAAATATATATACATACTGTTCCTGACATTTGCTTGCATGGTGATCGTCAATGCCATCATTATCCGGGTGACATATACATGGTATCTGCCGGATTACCTTCGCATGGGAATGAACATGATGAATAGCCTGTATTGATCCGGAGGAACGGATCAGGGATCAAGGGAGGGATCAATATGCCGGCGGGAAAATCCATTATCGTTACGCCTCAGGAACTGAACAGCACAGCAGATCATATCGATGACCTAAACAAGGCATATGTACAGGCGTATGAATCCATTTATCTGCAGACGGAGAAGTTGTCTGACATGTGGAAATCGGAAGATATCCTGGCTTTTGCCAGTCGGTTGGAGGAGTACCGGAGCTGTTTTGACAGGATGAACATGCTTTTGACGGATTATTCCAAATTTCTGAAAAAAACAGCGCAGGCATATGCGGATACGCAAAAAAGACGGCAGAGATGATCCGGATACCGGACAGTACTGACAAACAGCGATGAAAGGAGAAAAGGGCCATGGCAGGAAACGTTGCGAGGACGACGCAGGAACTGCGGAACGCAGCGGCAGCGTTGGAAGGGGCGAATCGTGATCTGTCGGAAAAGACGGCAGACATAGGGGAGCAGCTGACATCCCTTGAAAGTTCCTGGCAGAGCGATTCGGCAAAGACGATATGCCACAGCTATCGGGCATTGGATCCAAAATTTAAAGAATATCAGCGTATTGTTGAAAGTTATGTCCATTTCCTGAGACAGACAGCCGACAAATATGAAAAAGAAAATCAAAGAAGGTGAGCAGATGTTTTGTGAAAATTGCGGAGCGAAGCTTCCGGATGACGCAGTGTTTTGTTCGGAGTGCGGTCACCGGACTGTGGGCGCAGAAATACCGGGAGAAGCGGAAGCGGGAAATATGGAAGGAGCCAGCCTGGAGTTGGAGCCTTTGGAGTCCGGACAGTCTGAAGAGGCTTTAAAAGACACGTTGGATGATTTTAACATCCCCGATATGCAAGAGCCTCCCCAAGAGCCGGAAAAGCGGCATAAAGAGCCTAAGAGGGGGCATACAAAAAAGGTGATCCTCATATGCGGGATAGCGGTCTGCGCGGTGGCGATCCTGATAGCTGTATATATATTGCTGATCCGGCCGGCTATGAGCGGCGGGACCGGGGAAACGCAACCGGCTGCAGATACGGGATCAGAGAGTACGGAAGCGGAAATATCTGAGGAAACGCCGGAATCATTGGCGGAAAGCGAAGAAGAATCCTTCTCTGGCGGAAGCTTTACCGTGACACGTTCCGGAACCACATCCGGAACTCCGGAGACGGCGACGGAGGGGGAGACAGCGACCGGTGAAACGCAGGCAGCCCAGAATGTGGTCCACGAATATCAGGTGGTCCACGGGAGTATGACATGGGATGAAGCCAGACAGTATTGCGAAGAGCAAGGCGGCCATCTGGCAACCATCACGTCTCAGGAAGAATACGACCAGGTGATCGCATTGCTGGATGATTCGGGACTGAATGTGGCCTGGCTGGGAGCCACGGACAAGGATTCCGTCGGCGCTTTTAAATGGGTGACCGGGGAAGAATTTTCCTTTGCAGATTGGGCATCCGGAGAGCCGAATAACGAAACAGGGGACGAATTTTACCTGGTGATGTATAAAGTGAGCGGCGATTGGGTATGGAATGATGGCCCCATTGATACCAACACCTATTATTCGGATGACACGGTCGGATTTGTCTGTGAGTGGGACAAGACTCAGTAAATCCACATTCGATATGTGCAATATACACGTACATATGTGTTCGACAGGAGGAAAAAACGTCAAAGTGCCGTTATTTTACAAATTTATACGGAAAGATTGTAGGATTTTCAAATTTAGTGTATAATTATCCAGACGTTAGGACATAAATTATGAATTATGGGAGGAAGAATACAGATGAAATCTTATCAGACAATGACGAAGGAAGAACTCCTGTCTTTAAAAAATGAGCTGGAAAAGGAGTATAACGACTTTAAAGCCCAGGGGCTGAAACTGGATATGTCCAGAGGAAAACCTGCGGCTGATCAGCTGGACCTGTCCATGGATATGATGGAAGTGCTTAACCATACTTCCAACCTGAAGTGTGAAGCAGGTATCGATTGCCGCAATTACGGCTGCCTGGACGGTATTGATGAGGCAAAGAGGCTGATGGCCCAGATCATGGAAAATGACCCGTCAGAGATCATCGTTTACGGCAATTCCAGCCTGAACGTTATGTTTGATACGGTTTCACGTTCTTATACACATGGCGTACTGGGACACACTCCCTGGTGTAAGCTGGACAAAGTAAGATTCCTCTGTCCGGTGCCCGGCTATGACAGACATTTTGCCATCACAGAATATTTTGGCATTGAGATGATCAATGTTCCGATGACACCGGAAGGACCGGACATGGACGTGGTGGAAAAACTGGTCAGTGAAGATGAGACGATCAAAGGTATCTGGTGTGTGCCAAAATATTCCAATCCTCAGGGTATCACCTATTCGGATGAAACAGTACGCCGTTTCGCCAGACTGAAACCGGCAGCGCCCGATTTCCGGATCTACTGGGACAATGCCTATGGTGTGCATCATCTGTATGATGACATCCAGGACAATCTCATCGAGATCTTGGAAGAGTGTAAGAAAGTTGGCAATCCCGACATGGTCTATAAATTCGCATCCACATCAAAGATCAGTTTCCCAGGCAGCGGCGTGGCAGCTCTGGCGGCTTCCGAGGCCAACCTGAAGGAGATCCGTAAACAGATGAGTATCCAGACCATCGGTCATGATAAACTGAACCAGCTGCGGCATGTACGGTATTTTAAAGATCTGGACGGCATCAAAGCTCATATGCGTAAACAGGCAGATCTGCTCCGCCCGAAATTTGAACTGGTGTTGAACACTCTGGAATCGGAGCTGGGCGGTCTGGAGATCGGTTCTTGGATACGGCCAAGGGGCGGTTACTTCATCGCGTTTGATTCCATGGAAGGCTGTGCAAAAGCCATCGTGGCAAAAGCCAAAGAAGCCGGTGTGGTCATGACCAATGCAGGCGCCACTTTCCCCTATGGAAAGGATCCGAAGGACAGCAACATCCGTATCGCGCCCACCTTCCCCACTCTGGAAGAACTGGGGCTTGCTGCCAAACTGTTTACACTGTGTGTGAAACTGGTCAGTGTAGACAAACTCCTTGAAAGCAAATAAACAGATTTTATCGGAACAGACAGCACAAAAAGGGCTGTCTGTTCTGTTTGACAGATGAAATAAACGTCAAAGATATGAAAATCTGTTAAAGTGTTAAAAATTGGATTGACAAACCTATTAAAGGTGGCTATACTTTGGATATCAAAGTATTATATGGAAGCGGCCTATCATGGCGGCTTTAAATTTTGTGGATTAAAGGAGATAAAAACATGTTTGAAAAAATTCAGGAAATCGTTGCAGAACAGTTAAGTGTGGACAAAGACAGTATTACAATGGATACATCTTTTAAAGATGATCTGGGCGCAGACTCTCTGGACCTGTTTGAACTTGTTATGGCTCTTGAAGAAGAATACGATATTGAGATCCCGACGGAAGATCTGGAGAAGATCAACACGGTTAATGACGTTGTGGAATACATAAAGTCAAAAGGCATCGAGGACTGATCATGATGAAGACCCGACTGACAGAATTGCTTGGGATAGAAGTGCCTGTTTTCCAGGGCGGTATGGCATGGGTGGCCGAGCATACGCTGGCTGCGGCTGTATCCAATGCGGGTGGTCTTGGGATCATTGCCGCAGGCGGTGCAGACTGTGATCATGTGCGGGCAGAGGTAAGACAGGCAAAAGAACTGACAGATAAGCCTTTTGGCGTGAATATCATGCTGATGAACCCGGCGGCAGATGATATCGCCAAGATGGTCGTGGAAGAAGGCGTTTCCGTTGTGACGACAGGCGCGGGAAGCCCTGAAAAGTATATGGCCATGTGGAAAGAAGCCGGAGTGAAGGTGATACCGGTGGTGGCATCGGTGGCGCTGGCAAAACGTATGGAGCGTTGCGGCGCCGACGCCCTGGTGGCTGAAGGCTGTGAATCCGGCGGCCATATCGGTGAATTGACGACGATGGCTCTTGTACCTCAGGTTGTGGATGCGGTTTCCATACCTGTCCTTGCAGCCGGCGGTATCGGCGACGGCAGGGGCATGGCTGCAGCATTCATGCTGGGAGCAGAAGGCGTTCAGGTGGGAACCCGTTTTCTGCTGGCAGAAGAGACCCAGATCCATGAAAATTATAAAGAGAGAGTGGCTAAGGCGAAAGATATCGACAGCCAGGTGACTGGTCGGAGTACCGGCCATCCGATCCGCGTCCTGCGGAATCAGATGACACGGGAATATCTGAAACTGGAAGCAGAAGGCGCCACTCTGGATGAACTGGAACATTTGACACTGGGGGCTTTGCGTAAAGCGGTTGTTGACGGTGATGTGAAAACCGGTTCCGTGATGGCGGGACAGATCGCCGGCCTGGTCTCCAAACGGCAGACCTGCCGTGAAATTATCGAGGAGATGACGACTGAAGCACAGCATGTGATTCGGGAAAAATGCAGACTTCTTGACATATAAGATAGTAGATGATATAAGCTGCTGCATTTCTGTGATCGGGAGTGCAGCAGTTTTTAAAAGTATATATTTTGATGTTCAAACTAATGGAGAGTGAATCATGAAAAAAACAGCATTTGTGTTTCCGGGTCAAGGCGCCCAGAAATTCGGAATGGGTAAAGAATTTTATGAACAGTACAAAGTGAGCCGTGAAATTTATGATCAAGCCTCAGAGTGGCTGAACATGGACGTACCGGCTCTGTGCTTTGAGGAAAATGATCGACTGGATCAGACCCATTACACTCAGATCGGTCTCCTTGTGACTGAGATCGCTCTGTTTGAGGCCATAAAGGAAAAGGGATTCGTCCCGTCTGTGACTGCCGGCCTCAGCCTGGGAGAGTATGCGGCCCTCCATGCGGCAGGAAGGATATCGGCAAAGGACGCTGTCTGTCTGATCGATAAGCGGGGACTTTTTATGCAGGAAGCTGTACCCCATGGCGGCGCCATGGCGGCGGTTCTTGGATTGGATATGGACACCATTTCAGAAATCTGTGCCGGGACAGAGGGCATCGTGGAAGTGGCCAATGACAACTGCCCGGGTCAGGTGGTCATTTCCGGGGAGGCAGGAGCAGTGGAGACAGCTTCAGTCCGATTAAAAGAGGCGGGCGCAAAGCGGGTCATGTCCTTGAATGTGAGCGGACCATTCCACTCTTCCATGATGAAGGGGGCAGGCGAACGGTTGGCGGAAGAACTTGAGCATGTCCAGTGGCTGGATTCGGATATCCCGTATGTATCCAATACATTGGCCCGGTATATAACAGACAGTAAACAGACGAAGGATCTGCTGATCCGCCAGGTCAGCGAATCGGTCCGGTGGCGTCAGAGTATGGAACTCATGATACAAAATGGCGTGGAAGCCTTTGTGGAGATCGGACCAGGCAAGACGATCGCCGGATTTTTACGCCGGATAGATCGGAAGATCCCTTGCATCAACATTGAAAAACCTGAAGATTTGGAAAAACTGGAGGTACTTCGCTAATGAAGAGACTTGAAGGAAAAATCGCTCTTGTGACCGGAGGCGGCCGGGGGATCGGCGCTGCCATTGCCCGGAAGCTGGCGGAAGAAGGAGCAGCAGTGATCATCAATTACAGCCATTCGGAAGCCGCGGCAAAAGAAGTGGCAGACGGGATCATGGAAAAAGGCGGCCAGGCAGAGACAGTCGGCTGTGACGTGTCAGATATGAAGGCTGTGGATGCCATGATCAAATCCATTATCAAAGAGCATGGCCGTTTGGATATCCTGGTCAACAATGCCGGCATCACACGGGATAATCTGATGATGCGTATGAGTGAAGAAGAGTTTGACGATGTGATCCGTACCAATCTGAAGGGATGCTTCTGCTGTATCAAAAGTGTTTCCCGCTATATGCTGAAACAGCGCAGCGGCCGTATCATCAATATATCATCGGTCGTGGGATTGCATGGCAATGGGGGTCAGGCAAATTACGCGGCATCCAAAGCCGGCATCATCGGCCTGACCAAGTCGGCGGCAAAGGAACTGGCCAGCCGGGGTATCACAGTCAATGCCATAGCCCCTGGCTTTATAAAAACTGATATGACAGATGTGCTTCCCGAGGAAGTGAAAAATAAAATGTTATCCGATATCCCGCTGGGGTCATTCGGTGAAACAGAGGATATTGCGGGAACCGTGCTTTTCCTTTCGCTGGATGACGCCCGATATATTACCGGCCAGGTGATATCCGTGGACGGCGGTATGTCCATATAGGAGGTAAGGAAATGAGACGTGTGGTAATTACAGGCATGGGAGCCATCACTCCCATAGGAAACAGTGTACAGGAATTTTGGCAAGGGATCTGCGAGAATAAGATCGGTTTCGGTCCGATCACCCAGTTTGATACAACAGACTATAAAGTGAAGCTGGCTGCCGAAGTGAAGGACTTTGTCCCGAAGGATATCATGGATTTTAAAGCGTCAAAAAGAATGGAACGGTTTACCCAGTTTGCTGTGGCCGCTTCCAAAGAGGCGATGGAGGACGCGGGATTGGATATGACAAAGGAAGATCCTTACCGGGTGGGCGTATCCATCGGTTCCGGTGTGGGAAGTCTCCAGGCTGTGGAGCGGGAGATGAAAAAGATCGAAGCCGGTAAGCCGGGAAGAGTTTCGCCCTTATTTGTGCCGATGATGATTTCCAACATGGCATCCGGTAATGTGTCCATATACTTTGGACTGAAAGGGAAAAGCATTAACGTGGTGACAGCCTGTGCCACGGGAACCCATTCCATCGGGGAAGCTTATCGGAGTATCCAGTGCGGTGATGCGGATGTGATGCTTGCAGGCGGTACAGAAGGCAGCATCTGTCCTGTGGCAGTGGCCGGTTTTACTTCTCTGACAGCTTTGACAACAGCTACAGATCCGACCCGGGCATCCATTCCTTTTGATAAGGACAGAAGCGGTTTTGTCATGGGTGAAGGTTCCGGCATCCTTGTACTGGAGAGTTTGGAACACGCCCAGGCACGGGGAGCCCATATCCTGGCTGAGATCGTGGGCTATGGAGCCACCAGCGACGCTTATCATATCACATCGCCGGCAGAGGACGGCGACGGTGCGGCCATGGCCATGAAACTGGCCATGAAAGAAGCCGGCATGACGCCGGAAGATATCGACTATATCAATGCCCATGGAACAGGGACCCATCACAATGACCTGTTTGAAACCCGGGCCATAAAGAGCGCCCTAGGCGAAGCTGCATATCATGTGCCGGTGACATCCACAAAATCCATGGTCGGCCATCTTTTGGGAGCAGCCGGTGCAGTGGAACTGATCACCTGCGTCAAATCCATTGAAGAGGGTTACATTCATCCCACAGTGGGTCTTGAGACGCCGGATGAAGGCTGCGATCTAAATTATGTTCCTGGGGAAGGTGTGCATAGACCGATCCGTACGGCCATGAGCAATTCCCTTGGGTTTGGCGGTCATAATGCGACACTTGTTGTGAAAAAGTTTGAAGCCGGGGAGGCATAAAGGATGGATATTGAAAAAGTCATTCGGCTGGTGGAGGTCATCTCCAACTCGCCATTGAAAAGTTTTGTATATGAAGAAGGCAATCTGAAGATCAGCCTGGAGAAAAGCGAAAACGGTACGGTCACGCCGGCGGTCATGGAAAATGGAGCGCCTGTGACCGTTCCGGATAAGGACGCGCCCGAAGCCGAAAAAGAAAAGACAGAAGGAAATGAAGTGCCAGCGCCGCTGGTAGGCATTTTCTATGCGGCAAAGAGCCCGGATGCGGATCCCTTCGTAAAAGTGGGGGATCACGTGAAGAAGGGCCAGATCATCGGTATCATCGAGGCGATGAAATTGATGAATGAAGTGGAAAGTACGGAAGAAGGCATCGTAAAAGAAATTTGTGTGGCCAATGGTGAAGGCGTGGAATATGGACAGCCGTTGATCATCGTCGGCGAATAGAAGGGAAGCGAGAATATGTTAGGCATAAAAGAAATCATGGATATCCTTCCGCACAGGCAGCCGTTTCTGCTGATCGATAAGGTGGATATCACAGAATCGGGGAAAAAAGCGACAGGTTACAAAGCGGTCACGTATAATGAGCCGTTTTTTGCGGGTCATTTTCCGGGGCATCCGGTCATGCCAGGGGTGCTGATCTTGGAAGCGATGGCCCAGGTGGGCGCAGTGATCATCCTGGAACCGGAAAATATGCGGGGAAAGATCGCCTTTTTTGGAGGCCTTAACAAAGCCCGCTTCAGGAAACAGGTGGTTCCAGGGACCATGCTCCGCTTTGAAGTGGAGATCACGAAGCAAAAAGGTCCCATGGGCATCGGCACAGGCAAAGCCTACAACGAAGAAGGGCTTGTTGCCGAATGTGAGATGACTTTCATGATCAGTCAGGAGTGAGCCAGATGATAAATAAACTATTGATCGCCAATCGGGGAGAGATCGCCGTCCGGATCATCCGCGCCTGCAGAGAGATGGGGATTGAGACCGTGGCTGTCTATTCCCAGGCAGATGAGGACGCCCTTCATGTCCAGCTGGCGGATGAAGCGGTCTGTATCGGTCCGGCATCGTCCAAAGACAGCTATCTGAACATGGCCAATATCATCAGCGCCACAGTCATGTGCGGGGCGGACGCCATCCATCCCGGTTTTGGTTTCCTGTCTGAAAACGCCCGTTTTGTGGAAATGTGCCAGAAGTGCCATATTACTTTTGTGGGGCCGTCTGCAGAGTTGATCCACAAAATGGGAAACAAATCTGAAGCCAGAAAGACGATGATGGAAGCCGGTATCCCCGTGGTGCCCGGCACAAAGGAAGCGGTTTATGACGTGACAGAAGCCCTTGAACTTGCGCAAGAGATCGGTTTCCCGGTGATGATCAAAGCATCCAGCGGCGGAGGCGGCAAAGGAATGCGGATTTCCTGGAACCGGGAAGATTTTGAAGAGAATTTCCAGATGGCCCAGATGGAATCAGTGGGAAGCTTCGCCGATGATGCCATGTATATTGAAAAATATATCGAATCTCCCAGACACATTGAGTTTCAGATCTTGGCGGACAAATTTGGCCATGTGATCCATCTGGGAGAGCGGGATTGCTCCATCCAGAGGCGACACCAGAAGGTGCTTGAGGAATCCCCTTCCGCAGCGCTGGACGAGGATCTGCGCCGCCGGATGGGTGAAGCTGCTGTGAAGGCGGCAAAAGCGGTGGGCTATGAAAATGCTGGAACCATCGAGTTTTTGTTGGATAAAAATAAAAATTTTTATTTCATGGAGATGAATACCCGGATCCAGGTGGAACATCCGGTCACGGAAGCGGTCACAGATATCGATCTGATCAAGAATCAGATACGGATCGCCGAGGGACAGCCTTTGCGTTATGAGCAGGAGGATGTACGCATTTCAGGGCATGCCATCGAATGCCGGATCAATGCGGAAAATCCGGAAAAAGGATTTATCCCGTCACCGGGAAAAGTGACCCGGCTGCATCTTCCCGGCGGAAAAGGTATCCGTGTGGATACGGCCATGTATGCCGGCTATACCATACCGCCCTATTATGATTCCATGATCGCGAAATTGATCGTGCATGGAAAATCCAGAAAAGAAGCCATCAAAAAGATGAAGAGCGCGCTGAGCGAGTTTATCGTGGAGGGCGTGGACACAAATATCGATTTCCAGCTGGAGATCATGAACCATCCCGAATTTGTGGAAGGAAATATCGACACATCGTTTATCGAACACATGGATGATGCAGAATAATAACGGAGGATAGGTCATGTTTAATCGGAAAAACAGCATGTTTAAAAAGGCAACATATATCACCTTATCCAACCGGAATCCGAAACGGCAAACATCCCGGGCCGTGGATGCAGACAGTGTTTCCCTGGACGGACAGGAGAGGGAAGTGGAGAATGGTCCACAGGTCCCGGAAGGACTTTGGGAGAAATGTCCTTCCTGCAAGGCGTTTTGTTATAAAGAAGATATGGAAAAGAATCTTCACGTGTGTCCCTTTTGCGGCCACCATCTCCGGATCGGAGCTTGGGAACGGCTCCGCCAAATCTGTGATGAAGGCAGTTTTGAGGAAGAAGATCGGGACTTTGAGATCGTCAATCCATTGGAATTTGAAGGTTATGAAGATAAGATTCGTTCCATGCGGGAAAAAACCGGTTTAAATGAAGGCGTTGTGTGCGGGATCGGAAAGATATATGGGGAGAGATGCTCTATCGCTGTCATGGATTCCAATTTCATGATGGGCAGCATGGGTACCATTGTGGGCGAAAAGATCACCCGGGCGATCGAACGGGGCACAAGGCTGTCTCTGCCTGTGATCATTTTCACCTGTTCCGGCGGCGCCAGGATGCAGGAAGGTATCCTGTCTCTGATGCAGATGGCAAAAACTTCTGCAGCCATCCAAAAACATGGACAGGCGGGATTGCCCTATTTTTCCGTGGTCACAGATCCCACCACCGGCGGAGTGACCGCAAGTTTTGCCATGTTGGGGGATGTGATCTTGACGGAACCGGAGACGCTGATCGGTTTTGCCGGTCAGAGAGTCATCGAGCAGACCATCGGAGAAACATTGCCTGAAGGTTTTCAGAGAGCAGATTTTATGTTGGAACATGGGTTTGTGGATAAGATCGTGGAGCGGAAAGAACTGAAAAATACATTATATCGACTCATTCTTGCCCACAAACCTTGGACAGTTGACGATGGGGAGGCGTGAGAGATGACAGCATGGGAAAGAGTTCAGACGGCCCGTATGGGCGGACGCCCGACCAGTCTGTATTATATTGAACATATTTTTGACGATTTTATGGAACTTCACGGCGACCGGAATTATAAAGACGACCCGGCAGTCGTTGGAGGCATTGCCTTTTTGGATGGCCGCCCGGTCACAGTGATCGGCGAGCAAAAGGGACGTAATATCCAGGAGAATGTACAGCGCAATTTCGGTATGCCCAATCCGGAAGGGTATCGGAAGGCTCTTCGTCTGATGAAACAGGCAGAGAAGTTCGGCCGTCCGGTGGTCTGCTTTGTGGACACTTCCGGCGCCTTTTGCGGCATTGAAGCGGAAGAGCGGGGGCAAGGTGAAGCCATTGCCCGGAATCTGATGGAGATGTCCGGCCTAAAAGTGCCCATCCTCTCCATTGCCATCGGCGAAGGCGGGAGCGGCGGCGCGTTGGCGTTAGCCGTGGGCAATGAGGTGTGGTGCCTGGAAAATGCCATCTATTCCGTCCTTTCTCCGGAGGGCTTTGCGTCCATTTTGTGGAAAGACGGGCATCGGGCGCCGGAAGCGGCGGAAAAGATGAAGATGACTTCGGAAGACTTGAAACGGTTTGGCGTGGTGGAAAAAGTGTTCCCGGAAAGGACGCCGGCCATTGTGGAAAATGCGGAACCCATCTGTGCGGCTCTGAAAGAAGATATGATCGCTTTTTTCAAAAAGTATGACGGTATGGACGGGGAAAGCATTGCAAAAGAACGATACGAAAGATTTCGTGCCTATTAAAATGATTATTTTTGCCGGGCTTTTAAGCCCGGCATTTGATTTTTTCGGGAGAAACCCCATGTCGGGCGGATAACCTGGTCAGAACATTTTGATCTTTAACGTTTGACATGCTTTTGCCTGGTAAATACAGAAATTTGCCTGCCGGAAGGAAGCTGAGCCAAGATAATGGCAGAGAACATGAGCAGACAACCAAGGATTTCCCGCGGCGTCAGCGACTGATGCAGGATGATCCAGCCGGCCAAGGCGCTGAATACGGATTCCAGGCTTAAAAGCAGCGAGGCAATGGTAGGGTCGTAATCCCTCTGGGCGATGATCTGAAGGGTGTAGGCCACACCGGAGGAAAGTACGCCGGTATAAAGGAGGGGCAGCCAGGCGGCCAGTATGTCTGAAAAAGACGGCTTTTCGATCAGCAGTATGGGACCGGCCAACAGGATGCCTGCCGTGAAAAACTGGATGCAGGACATGCGTACGGAGTCTGTTTTTGGCGAAAAATAGTCGATGACTAAAATATGTATGGAAAAGAAAAAGGCGGATAACAGCACATACGTATCTCCGAGACCAAATGCGAGCGTATCGTTCATGCATAGGAAATACAGACCGGTCAGAGCCAAAAGCACACTGATCCCCACCAGGAGGCGGAGTCGGCGCCCGATAAAGATTCCAAGCAAGGGGACGATGACGATGTAAAGGGCGGTGATGAATCCGGCTTTGCCAACAGATGTATATTTGATGCCGAACTGCTGAAGTGTGCTGGCAATGGCCAAAGCTATACCGCAGCATATACCGCCGGCAAAAAGGATGCGTCTGTCATGGGAAGAGCCGGTTTTGGGATCATTTTTTTTCATCCGGTCAAGTAGGGGGATGATGGGGATCAAAACAAAGCCCCCGATGAAGAAACGCAGCCCGTTTAAAGTAAATGGACCGATGTAGTCAAGCCCCACACTCTGGGCTACGAAGGCCGTGCCCCAGATGAAGGCCGTGAGCAGGAGCAAAAAAGTGTTTTTTGCAGAATACATATGATCAAATCCTTTCCCTGTGTACGAAATACTATTTTATAGGGCAACGTCAGCTTTTTCAAGGGGAAAAGGAAAAAGACATCTGGCGGATGGAGTAGCGCAGATATGCGTCGTATCCGGAACAGATGTCTTTGATATACAGCCTTTGATCAGGCAGTATTTTTTCATTTTGCGTCCCTCATCAGCAGCTGTTCGTAGAACAGACCAGCGCCAAACCAGAGGGGCGTATAGCATAGATTGATCAGGCCGTGGATGTTGGCTGGCTGCTTACTGTAATCCCATGGACAGCGGTCATGCTTTTTCAGAACCCTACCTGTAGCATATTCTGTGGCAAAGATGCAAAAGGTATAAAATCCACCTCTGTAAAAAATATTTTTGCCCTGAAGCCGTCTGCAGAAAGGAGCCAGAAAAGCAGCCATTCCGTAGATCGGAAACATCCACACAGAAGTCCGGCAGGTCAGCTTGGGGTCACGTGACACTATGGAGCCCAGTCCGGTCCACAGTACTTCCATACACCAACCTGCCAGACCACAAAGAATAAAATTTTTCTTCATAGATATATTATGACGGAAGGCGGACAAATTATACTGGATTTGACTGAAAAATCTTGATTATACATAAATCAGATGTTAAAGTAGAAAAAAACATCAGGAAGAGGTTGGATGGATGAGTTACGCAGTTGTAACATTGAAAAAAGGCGAAGGTCGTCTGTTGAAATCCGGAGGACTCTGGATATTTGACAATGAGATAGATACAGTCATGGGACATTATGCAAACGGGGACATGGTGCTGGTCCGGGATTTTGACGGCTATCCCTTGGGCAGAGGATTTATCAATCAAAAGTCCAAGATCCGGGTGCGGATGATGACCCGCAATATGGATCAAGAGGTTGACGAGGCATTTTTGCGGATGCGTCTTAAAAATGCCTGGGAATATCGAAAGAAGGTCATCGATACATCCAGCTGCCGGATCGTATTCGGCGAAGCGGATTATCTGCCGGGGCTTGTGATCGACAAGTTTTCTGACGTTTTAGTCGTCCAGTCGTTGGCATTGGGGATCGACCGCATGAAAACGGACATCATAAGGATACTCAAGGAGATACTGGAAGCAGACGGGATCTCGATCCGGGGAGTCTATGAACGCAGCGACGCCAAAGTGCGTAAAGAAGAGGGGATGGAGCCGGTGAAAGGCTTCATTGGAGAGCCTTTTGATGTGCGGGTGCCCATCGTGGAAAACGGCGTAAAATATATCGTGGATGTGAAAGAAGGCCAAAAGACTGGCTTTTTTCTGGATCAGAAAGAAAATAGGAAAGCCATGCAGCGGCTGTGCAAAGACGCCAGAGTTTTGGACTGCTTTACCCATACCGGTTCCTTTGCGCTGAATGCGGGGATCGCCGGCGCCAGGGAAGTGATCGGCGTGGATGCATCAGAGACAGCGGTGGAACAGGCCAGGGAAAATGCCCGTTTAAATGGTCTTGAAGGCACGGTCCGGTTTGAATGTGAAGATGTATTTGCTTATCTGCCCCGGCTGACTTCAGAAGGTGAGTGTTTTGACCTGGTGATCTTAGATCCGCCTGCTTTTACCAAGTCCAGACGTTCGGTGAAGAACGCGGTGAAAGGTTATCGGGAGATCAATATGCAAGGATTAAGATTGGTGAAGGACGGAGGCTATTTTATCACGTGTTCCTGCTCTCATTTTATGGATTTTGAACGGTTTACCCAGACGATCCATCAGGCGGCGGATCGGGTACACCGACGACTGCGCCAAGTTGAGTTTCGGACCCAGGCAGCAGATCATCCGATCCTTTGGTCTGCGGACAATTCTTACTATCTAAAGTTCTATATCTTCCAAGTCTGTGATGAAAAGTAGGTGGCAGTATGACATTCGATGAAGCAATGACCTATATCCGCCGGGTTCAGACCCGGGGAAGCGTCTATGGACTGGAGCGGATGGGGGTGCTGCTGGATGAACTGGACTGTCCACAGAAAGATCTTCGTTTTATCCATGTGGCCGGGACCAATGGAAAAGGGTCGGTCTGCGCCTTTATAGACAGCATCTTACGGGAAGCCGGTTTTCGTACAGGCCGGTTCATTTCTCCCACCCTTTTTGATTATCGGGAAAGGATCCAGATAAATGGACGATATATTGAAAAACAGGCGGTCGCCCGATATGTGGAGCAGTTGAAAGCCGCAGCTGACCGGATGACGGATAGGGGGCTTGAGGCGCCCACTCTTTTTGAGATGGAAACTGCCATGGGGTTTATGTATTTTCGGGATGAGTCCTGTGACTATGTGGTGCTGGAAACCGGCATGGGCGGCAGGATGGATTCCACCAATATTATCCCGCCTCCCCAGGTGGCAGTGATCACAGCCATTTCTTTGGATCATATGGCCTTTCTGGGTGATACGGAAGAGAAGATCGCAGCCCAAAAGGCGGGGATCATAAAGCCGGGCAGCCGGAGTGTCCTTTACAGTCAAGGGAAAACTGTGATGAGAGTCCTTGAAAATGCCTGTTTGGATGCGGCCAGTCCGGTAACAGAGACCGACTGGGGACAGCTAAAGGTTTGGGAAGAAGCCATGGAAAGACAAGTGTTTGACTACCGGCATAGGAAAGGACTGGTCATAAAACTTTCAGGAAGATATCAGATAAAAAATGCCTGTACAGCGCTGGATGCGGTGGACTGCCTGAATAAGGATGGCGCTGGGATCACTGAGGGACAGATCCGGGAGGGGCTTTTAAAAACAGTGTGGCGAGGACGTTTTGAACGTATCAGCCGACATCCGGATGTGATCGTGGATGGCGCCCACAATCCCGCTGGAGCCAGAAGTCTGTCGGAAAGCCTAAAAGCCTATTTCCCGGATAAAAAGAAGATACTTGTCATGGGCGTTTTTGCAGACAAGGATTATGAAAATATTTTAAAGATCATGGCTTCGACAGGGGACAGACTGATCACCTTTAGGCCAGACCATCCCAGGGGACTTGACAGTGGAAAACTGGCTAAAACAGCGGAAAAATATTTTGAAAATGTGAGAGACGGTAAAGATGTGGCCGGAGCCCTTCGCATTGCCTACGAAACTGCAACAGAAAAAGATATCATCGCCTGCTTCGGTTCCCTGTCAACAATCGCCCCAATTTGTGATATAATATTCACGAAAGCACCGAGCCGTGCGGACAGCTTCGTCTACAAGGGCGAGGCGCTTGCGCAAGAGACCGAGTAGACGAAGCTGTCCATAGGGCGAATGCCCGTGAGCGAGCGGAGCGTCAGCGGAGGGAGCCGGCACGGCGAGAAGAGCCAATTCGGAGGAAACAGATCATGATAGATGAAAAAAAGATAGAGTCGGCCATCCGACTGTGGATGGAAGGCATTGGAGAAGATGTGGACCGGGAAGGCCTTAAGGAAACGCCCCAGCGCATTGCCAGGATGTCAGCGGAGATCTTTGGCGGCCTTTCCATGGATGCAGCGGATCATCTGAAAAAGACTTTTCCAGCAGTGAACAACGAAATGATACTGGAAAAGGATATTACCTTTTATTCCATGTGTGAACATCACCTGCTCCCCTTTTATGGCAAGGCACACATTGCTTATATTCCGAAAGAACGGGTGGTGGGACTGAGCAAGCTGGCCCGTACAGTGGATATATTTGCCCGGAGACCACAGATCCAGGAACAGATGACGGCCCAGATCGCAGATGCCATTATGGATCATCTGGTTCCGGAAGGCGTCATGGTGGTGATAGAGGCCGAGCATATGTGTATGACCATGCGGGGGATAAAAAAGCCAGGGACTCATACGCTGACCTATGTGTGCCGCGGAAGTTTCCAGCATGATCTGGAAAAACAGCGGACAGTTCTGGATCTGATCCGGTCATGAGTTTATCCGGAGCATCCATGCCCAGATTGGAAAGGTTATGCGGACATCCCCTTTATAAGAGGGAGATGCAGGCACTGGAAATATACGAAAGAGGCCGGGAATTTTGCCGTCACGGGTGGGATCATCTGCTGGATGTGGCCCGGATCGCCTATATCCTTGCGCTGGAACAGCAGTTGGACATTCCGAAGGATGTGGTTTATGGAATGGCTTTTATCCATGATATCGGGCGGGCCGCCCAGTACCGGGATGGCACAGACCATGCCTTGGCTGGGAAAAGACTGGCGCAGCAGATACTGCCGGAAGCCGGTTACAGTTCTGAGGAAGCCGGTTGGATATGTGGGGCAGTGGCCGGGCACCGGTCCACCCAAAAGACAGATGGCATGCAGGCAGAAACGATGCCAAAGGATCCGGCCTGGAAACTGGCGGAGATTTTATATCAGGCAGATAAGTTGTCCCGACGCTGTTATGATTGCCCCGCATCCGGGGCATGTTATTGGCCGGAGGACAGAAAAATACAGACGATCATTTACTAAGGAGCATATATGAGAATTGGAAATCGAGATTTTGACACGAGACATCACACTTATATAATGGGCATACTGAATATGACGCCGGATTCATTTTCCGATGGCGGAAGTTATGACAGTCTGGATGCTGCTTTAAAGCGGGTTGAGACGATGATCAGCGAAGGCGCCGATATCATCGATGTGGGCGGAGAGTCCACCCGGCCGGGGTATACACAGATATCCGATGAGGAAGAGATCCGGCGTATCCTTCCGGTGATCCGGGAGATAAAAAAACGTTTTGATGTGCCTGTGTCCGTGGATACCTATAAATCCGCTGTGGCTCAAGCAGCGTTGGAAGCCGGAGCGGATCTGATCAATGATATATGGGGACTGAAATACGACAGCCAAATGGGCACGGTGATCGCCCGTTCAGGCGCGGCCTGTTGTCTGATGCACAACCGGCCAGAACCGGATTATGATGAGTTTGTGAAGGACTGTCTGAAAGATCTGGAAGAGACCATGACTTTAGCAGAGCGCGCCGGCATCGGAAAAGACCGGATCATCCTTGATCCAGGAGTTGGATTTGGAAAAACCTTGGAACAGAATCTGCTGGTCATGAAACATTTGGATACCTTTAACAGCTTTGATGTTCCGGTGCTTTTGGGGACTTCCAGAAAGTCCATGATCGGTCTGACCCTCCAAACCCCGTCGGATCAGCGGGTGGAAGGAACACTGGCGACCACTGTGATGGCGGTTTTGGCCGGTGTCAGTTTCATAAGAGTGCATGATATTCTGGCAAACCGGAGGGCAGTCATCATGACCGAGGCCATCCGGGATGTTTGAAGAGGGGATAAAAAAGATGGATAAGATCAACATCCGGAGACTGGAAGTATTTGCAAGACACGGTGTGTTTGAAGAGGAAACAAAACTAGGTCAGCCCTTTTACATATCGGCTGAGCTGTATCTGGATACTTGGGAGGCAGCCCATGGCGACCGATTGGAAGCATCCGTGGATTATGGGGCTGTCTGTCATGAGATAAAGGCTTGCATGGAGAACCGCACCTTTAAATTGATCGAAGGGGCGGCCGCCTTTTTGTGTGAGCATCTGCTGAAAACCTATCCTTTGGTGCGAGGTATCCGCATAAAATTGGAAAAGCCCCAGGCGCCCATCGGCCTGCCTTTTGAAACGGTTTGGGTCGAGATGGAAAGACATTGGGAACAGGTGTTTTTGAGCGTGGGCAGCAATATGGGCGACCGGGAAGGATATATAAGGCAGGCAGTGGAATTGCTCGGGAAAATACCGGGGATACGTATACAGGCTTTGTCACAACTTGTGGAAACGGAACCCTATGGTTATACACAGCAGCCGTCATTTATCAACGGCGCCATCCGGTTGGAAACTTTTCTCCCGCCCCATATTTTGCTCCAAAAGCTGCATGATATTGAAAAAGCCTGCTGCAGAGAGCGGATCATACGATGGGGACCGAGAACACTGGATCTGGATCTGATTTTTTACGGAAGCCAAGTGGTGGATACGGAGGAATTGACCATTCCTCACATCGATATGGAAAACCGGGCATTTGTACTGGGCCCCCTCGATGAGATCGGCGGATGGTTCAGGCACCCGGTCCTGGGGAAAACGGTTCACCAGTTATATATGGCGTTAAAGAAAGGGGAAAGGACAAATGATTGATATTCATGTACATCTGTCCGGTTCGCTCAGGCCGGAAACGATCGTGGCGTATGCAAAAGAACAGGGCGTTCCTCTGCCAACCTATAATGCAAAAGAACTGGAAAGTTATCTGATGGCGCCGGATAAATGTGTGGATCGGTCAGAATATTATGAATTATGTGACATGACAGACTGGATTCTGCAGGATCGCAGATCCATCCGGCAGACCGTCAGTGAACTGGTGCAGGATCTGGATGCACAGGGGGTCTTGTATACGGAGATCCGGTTTGTGCCATCCCAGTGCACGACCCGTGGGATGCGGCAGGACGCGGCAGTGGAAGCGGCAGTGGAAGGTATACAGAGAGGCATGCGCAACAGCCGGAATATCAAGGCTAATCTGCTCTTGTCCATCCATCCGGCTATGGATGAGAGGGAAACCTTTGAGACCATTGTGGAGGCGGAGAAGTTTCTGGGCCGGGGCGTATGCGGTCTGGACATTTTTATTGATGAAAAGTTATATGAAACAGATGCCTGTGACTGGATGTTCCGGTTGATACAGGATGAGCATATTCCCTTCACCATCCATGCCGGAGAGTATAATACTCAGAGCATTGCCAAAGCCATCGATCATGGCGCCCGCAGGATCAGTCAAAGTGTGAAGCTCATGGAAGATCCTGGCCTTTTGGAAAAGATGAGGGAAAAAAGGATACCGCTGGAGATGTGCCCTCTGACCAATATCCGTTTGGATCTGGTGCCGGCTTACGGCAAGCATCCCATCCGGAAACTTTATGACGCAGGCATACGGGTATGTGTTGGATCGGATCATCAGAAGGTATCCGGAACCACTTTGAAACAGGAATACCGGCGGCTGATGAAGTATCTGGGATTTTCAAAAGAAGATGTCTATCAGATGAATTTGAATGCCATAGATGGCGCGTTCATTTCGGAAGAAGAGAAGGACGACCTGCGCAGAAAATTGGAAGAAACATTTGAAATTTGATATATTACGGACATGAGACAGGAGCTTGGAAGATAACATGGAAGATTTAAAAAAGCTGAGAGATGAAATTGACCGGATCGATGAAAAGATCGTGGGATTATTTGAAGAACGTATGAAAGTATCCGAGTCGGTGGCCGCTTATAAACGGGGCGTTGGCAAAGCTGTCCAGGATAAAAAAAGGGAAGATGAAAAGATCGCAAAGGTGACGGAGCTGGCAACGACAGAATTTAACCGGCAGGGGATCGAGTCCCTTTACCGGCATATCATGTCCATCAGTCGGATGCTCCAGTATCAAAGACTGGCCACAGAGACGACAGAAACCTTCGGATTTGCCCCTTATATCCCGGATTTTTCACCGGCCACGCGGGTGGTTTACACGGGGGTGCCGGGTGCCTATGCCCAGCAGGCGTTGGAAGGCTATTTTGGCGAGTCGGTGGAAAGTTTTCATGTTCAGACGTTTGGAGATGCGGTGGAAGCGGTCAACAGCGGTGAGGCAGATTACGGCGTGCTTCCCATAGAAAATTCCTCCACCGGAGGCGTTATGGATGTATATGATCTGCTGGAAGCGTATCATAACCATATCGTGGGCGAATATATCCTCAAAGTGGAACATGCGCTTTTGGCATTGCCGGGGACAAAGTTGGAAGATATCCACACGGTTTACTCCCATCCCCAGGGACTGATGCAGTGCGGCAGATTTCTGGATGAGCACAGAGACTGGCATCAGGTCAGCCTGCAGAATACGGCGGAAGCGGCCAAAAAAGTCCGGGATGATAAAGATCCGGGACAGGCAGCCATAGCCAGTATGCAGGCAGCTAAAAATTTCGGATTGGAAGTGTTGAAACCGTGCCTGAATGACATAGACAACAATTCCACCCGTTTTGTCATCATCACCCATCCCAGGGTATTTGAACAACAGGCGGACAAGATCAGTATCTGTTTCGAGCTGCCCCATACCAGCGGTACGCTTTACAATATTTTGGCCCATTTTATCTTTAACGGCCTGAATATGTCAAAGATCGAATCCAGACCCATCAAAGGCCAAAAGTGGCAGTACCGGTTTTTCATTGATTTTACCGGTAATCTTCAGGAACAGACCGTCAGAAATGCACTTCATGGCATTCGTTCAGAGACGGAACATTTTCGGATTTTAGGCAATTACACAGGAGTTGAATCATAATGGAACGTATACGCAGTCATGAACTGATCTTATATCGGAATTTCAAAGAAACTATTTTTCAGGATATGGCGTTGGTCGCCAACAATTATGACAGACCGGATGCGGACAAGGGGGAATTGGTGGATAAGCTGTACCGCTGCATCAATGATATCGTGACCATTGCCCGCAGTCATGGCTTTCACGGGAATCTTTGGCATGGCTATCTGACCCATCTTTTGACGACCAATGAAAATGCTTTCAGTATGTCCTGCGAGAAAGTGGGAGCCATCGAAGGAAGCTTGAACGAGTTGGCGCTGCATGACCTTCGGATTTTTAAAGAAGCTTACCAGATGGATTGGGATGCGGTGGAAAAGGCCTTTGGCGTCCATTTTATCAGTATGATCCGGGATTTTAAGGCGGCGGATGACCGGGCGGCCATCTATGGCAGCCGTTTGAGGGAGAGCATTTGTGAATTGAATGGCGCCCTTGGCGGAGCAGAAAATGTGCATCAGATGTACGATGCCCTTACGGGATTTTATAAAGCCTATGGTGTGGGAAAGTTTGGCTTGCACCGGGCATTCAAATTGGTGGAAGATAACGGGACAGTCGGCATTGCGCCCATCACCCGGACGGATCCGGTGCTTTTGGAGGACCTGGTGGGATATGAGATCCAGAAAAAGAAACTGACCGGAAATACGCAAGCCCTCATCAATGGCTATAAAGCCAATAACGTACTGCTGTACGGCGACAGCGGGACAGGCAAGTCCACCAGCATCAAAGCAATCCTCAACGAATATTATAAAGACGGGCTCCGGATGATCGAGATATATAAACATCAATTCAAGTATATTTCCGATGTGCTGGCCCAGATCAAAAATCGGAATTACAAATTTATCCTTTATATGGACGATCTGTCTTTTGAAGAATTTGAGATCGAATACAAATATTTAAAAGCCATCATCGAAGGCGGTCTGGAGACTAAACCAGACAATGTGGTCATCTATGCCACATCAAACCGTCGGCATATCATCAAGGAAACCTGGGCAGACAGAAAGCAGGCAGTGGATGATGTCCACGGCGGTGATTCCATGCAGGAGAGGCTCTCATTGTCCACCCGTTTTGGCGAGACCATCTATTATGGCGCACCGAATCAGAAAGAATATCTGGAGATAACCAAAGTGTTGGCAAAACGTTACCATATCACCGTATCGGAAGAAGAGGTGGCAGCGGAGGCGCTGAAATGGGAACTGTCCCATGGCGGCCGTTCCGGCCGGACAGCGCAGCAGTTTATCTACCATCTGGCGGGACTGCACAGATAAAAGATTCTTATTTGCAGCAAAAAAATCAATTATTGATAAAATTTAAAAATAATAGTTGACAAATGGATGATCCTATAGTATAGTAATATTTGCCTTGAGGAAAGGCACTATACAGGATAAGCGCGAGTGGCTCAGTGGTGGAGTATCGCCTTGCCAAGGCGAGGGTCGCGGGTTCGAATCCCGTCTCGCGCTCACATAAATCCCGGAGATCATCTCCGGGATTTTTTGCTGTGGAGAAAGCCGGATCTCTGCCAGATGTGTACGATCATCTGTTGGGATCAGGATGAGCTATGAGAAAAGATATGGAGGCAAGGTCTGGAGGGAGGAGAAACATGACCGATTATCACCAGACGATAAAAGATTTTATGCCCTGTTCCCCCAGGGAAGAGGCGGACAGACAGCAAATGCTCCGCATTATCGGCGGAGACGGATGTCTGCCCGGGTTAAAAGAGCAAGCCCTTTTTCGGGATCCTGTGGCGCATATGACGGTTTCAGCCTTGGTATTTAACCGGAAGAGGGATAAGATGCTCATGGTCCGCCATGATATTTACGGTACTTGGACTTGGATGGGGGGCCATGCGGACGGCATGGTGGACCTGGAAGCTGTGGCCGTCAAAGAAGCAAAAGAAGAATCGGGGATCCAAACTCTGAAAAAGATTTATCCGGGGGCTGTGGCCCTCCACACATTGCCGGTATCTTTCCATGTGAAGAAAGGACAGCCGGTTTCTGCCCATCTTCATCTGAATGTTTCCTATGCATTTGAAGGAGACGAGGGGGAAGAGCTGAAAGCATGCCCGGGAGAAAATACAGGCGTAGCCTGGATAAAAATGGATGAACTGGAATATTATTCCAATGAGCCGGACTTTATCCAAATCTACCGGGATATCCTTGAACGCATAAAAAAGTACGAAAAGAAGTAGACTTCTTTAAGAGGAATCGTTATAATGATTAAGAATTACCAAAAATTTCTGGACATTTACACGGAATTTATTTTTATCGAACATATACCTAAAGACTGCGACATGATCTTCCTCCCGGGCAATGCCTATCCGGAAGTGGGGATAAGGGCGGCAGAACTTTACCGGGAAAAGATAGCGGAACATATTCTCGTGTCCGGGAGATACAGTATTACCGATGGCGCTTTTAGGGGAGCCGCATCCCAGAAAGCATGTTACCCCGGAGGTTATGATACAGAAGCGGATTTTTTATCCGATGTGCTGCAGCGTCATGGTGTACCGATAGAAGCGATCTTGAAAGAAGATCAGGCCACATTTACGTATGAGAATGCGTTATATTCCCGCAGATTGTTGGAAGATGCGGGAATGGAAGTGACTCGGGCGGCGATCGTCTGTCAGGCGTTCCATGCCCGGAGGAGTCTGATGTATTATCAGCTTGTTTTTCCTCAGACAGAGTTTATCGTCTGTCCGACGACGACACAAGGTATATCAAAGGACAACTGGTATTTAAGTCAAAAAGGCATCGATATGGTTTTAGGCGAGGTTGCCAGATGCTCCGGCCAATTTCGAGGGATATTTGCCGATCTTCTGGCCGGCGGCATGCCGCAGCTGCCTGTAAAGAAAGGATGAAATGCGTATGGAATTTGTCAGAAGGTATTCCCGGCAGATCACGGCGGGGATCCAGCTGGTGTTGTGTCTGATGATGGCAGTTGTTGCCTTTCAGAAGGAATTAAAGCTGGGGCTGAAGGCGTCTAAAAAAATAAATGCCGGTAAAAATGGGAAAAGAAAAAGGAGATAAAAAATGGCAGATGCTTTAATTAGTTGGTTTACCACCAATCTGGACGGCGTTGTTTCCAAAGAAATGATCGTATTTATCATTTCTATGGTACCGATACTGGAGCTGAGGGGCGGGCTGATCGCGGCAGCGCTTTTGAAAGTACCCATGATACAGGCCGTCATTATCTGTATCATAGGCAATATCATACCCGTGCCCTTTATCCTGTGGCTCATCACGCCTATTTTTAATTGGCTGAAAGCCACAAAGACTTTCCGGCCGATGGTGGAAAAGCTGGAGAAAAAGTCCATGGGAAAAAGTGACAAGATACAGAAGTATGAATTTTGGGGATTGCTGATCTTCGTTGGTATCCCGTTGCCAGGTACCGGCGCTTGGACCGGCGCGCTGATCGCGTCCCTTTTGGGGATCAAGTTCAAAAAGGCATTTCCGGCGATCATACTGGGTATATTGATGGCAACGGTCATCATGTGTATCGTCAGTTATTTTATCCCGTGGCTTGTCGTTAATGTATTTTAGAGAAAAGGGTTGCTCTGCGGCCGGATCTTCCGGGGCAGAGCAGTTTTTATACATGGAAATGGGAAATTGAAAAAACGAGGTGAATATATGACACAGCTGACAGAATTATTATATGTTGTCCCGGCTGCTCTGGTGGCCATTGTGGGGCATGAATTTGCCCATGGTTATGTATCCTGGAAACTGGGGGATCCCACGCCTAAAAGGGATGGACGTCTCAGCTTGAATCCCCTGAAACATTTGGATCCTTTGGGAACATTGTGCCTGATCTTGTTCCGCTTCGGCTGGGCAAAACCGGTCCAGATCAACATGTATTACTATAAGGATAAGAGAAAGGGCGTACTCATGACGGCTCTGGCCGGGCCTGTGATGAATCTGATCCTGGCCTTTGTCGCCTATCTGATCGTGGGTTTTATCATACGCGTGGCGGGGATCTATTTAAGCTTGGCCCCCTATATCCTGGCCCGGTGGCTGGAGTATTTTGCATCTTTGAATATCGGACTCGGAATCTTTAACCTGATCCCCATTCCCCCTTTGGATGGCTCAAAGGTGTTTGGCATGCTTTTGCATAATGATCCGGAAGCTCTGACCCGGCGGATCAGCCGGATCAGTTATCTGATCATTGCTGTTCTGGCCGTCACAGGTATCTTATCGGTTCCGGTAAATATCGCGGGAAATTTTGTCACCCGGCTGATGCTCCAGGTGGTATGGTTCATATTCGGATTGTGATACATATGGGAAATGTGGTATACTGATAGAAAAAGGAGGGCGTTATGAAAATAGTATTAAAAGGCGGACATGTGATCGATCCTTCCCAAGGGATCGATGGAATGATGGATGTGCTGATCCGGGACGACAGGATCGAAAAACTGGCTCCGGAGATTTCGGAAGCGGCGGACGAGACGGTGGATGTCTCCGGATGTTTAGTCGTACCCGGATTGATCGATATGCACGTCCATCTGAGAGAACCGGGATTTGAACATAAAGAGACGATAAAGACAGGATCCATGGCGGCTGCCCGAGGCGGCTTTACGTCCATCTGCCCCATGCCGAACACAAAACCGGTCATCGATTCACCGGAGATGGTACGGTGGATACTTGAAAAGGCAGAGAAGGAAGCGGTTGTCCACATCCTTCCTGTGGGCGCGGTGACAAAAGGCCAGATGGGCAGTGAAACTGCCGATATCACAGGTATGGCCAAAGCCGGAGCGGTGGCCATCAGCGAAGATGGAAAAAGCGTGATGAATACAGAGGTTTACCGCCAGGGCATGGTACTGGCAAAAGAAGCCGGCATACCGGTGCTGGCCCACTGCGAGGATCGGTATCTGGTCAAAGACGGCGCGCTCAATGCGGGACCTGCGGCACAGAAGATCGGGGTGACAGGCATTGACAATGCGGTGGAAGATATCATTGCTTCCAGAGATATCCTCCTGTCAAAAGAGACGGGATGCCGGCTGCATCTGTGCCACTGTTCCACGAAAGACAGTGTCCGTATGGTGAAGGAAGCACGGGCAGACGGACTGGCGGTCAGCGGGGAAGTGTGCCCTCATCACTTCACTTTGACCCAGGACGATATCCCGGGAGATGACGCCAATTACAAGATGAATCCACCCCTCCGGTCCCAGGCGGATAAGGCTGCTCTGGTCGATGGCCTGTGCTCGGATGTGATGGAGGTGATCTCCACGGACCATGCACCCCATCATGCGGATGAAAAGGCGAAAGGCATCGCAAAAGCCCCCTTTGGCATTGTGGGCCTGGAGACGTCTGTGGCTCTGACTATGACAGAGCTTGTCCATACCGGCAAAATGACGCCGGTACAGATGGTGGAGCACATGAGTACGGCGCCTGCGCGGATATTGGGTATCGACAAAGGAAGCCTGAAGCCGGGTAAGATGGCGGATATCACCATCATCGATCCGGAGGCCGAGTATGAGATCTGCGCGGCAGACTTTGTTTCAAAAGGTAAGAATACACCATTTGACGGCAAAAAAGTAAAAGGTCGGGTCACCCACACCTTTGTTGCCGGAAAATGCGTTTATAAATATAAGAAAACGGAGGAAGACAGAAGATGATCGATAAACTGGTGGAAAAGATACGCAAAACAGGAGCGCCCATCGAGGTGGGCCTGGATCCCATGCTCAGTTATGTGCCGGATTTTATCCTGGAAAAGGCTTATAAGGAGCATGGCGAAACTCTGGAAGGGGCGGCGGAAGCCATCTGGCAGTTTAACAAAGGTATCGTGGATGCGGTTTACGACCTGATCCCGGCGGTAAAACCTCAGATCGCCATGTATGAACAGTTTGGCATTCCGGGCATTATGGCTTTTAAAAAGACATTGGATTACTGCCATGAAAAAGGGCTTTTGGTGATCGGCGATATCAAAAGAGGGGATATCGGCTCCACATCCGGCGCTTATGCCACAGGCCATCTTGGAAAGGCAAAGGTTGGAAGCCAGATGATCGCCGGCTTTGATGAGGACTTCATCACCATCAATCCCTACATGGGAACCGACAGTGTCCAGCCGTTTATCGATGTGGCTGTTCCGGAGAAAAAAGGCATGTTCATCTTGACTAAGACTTCCAATCCGTCCAGCGGAGAATTTCAGGACCGGCTGATCGATGGACGCCCCCTGTACGAATGGGTGGCTGAAAAAGTCGTGGAGTGGGGCAGCCAGTACGTGGGCGCTTGCGGTTACAGCTATGTGGGCGCCGTTGTTGGAGCAACCTATCCGGAGATGGGTAAGACGTTGCGCAAACTGATGCCAAAGACCTATATCCTGGTGCCTGGATACGGCGCTCAGGGAGCAAAGGGCAGTGATCTGGTGAATTATTTCAATGATGACGGACTGGGAGCCATCGTCAACTCGTCCAGGGGCATCATCGCCGCGTGGAAAAAAGAAGAATATGCTAAATTTGGTGCGGAAGGCTATGCAGACGCATCCCGGCAGGCTGTACTGGATATGATCAAAGATATCCAGACCGGCGCCGGATTGAGATAAGGAGCAGTGAGCATGGAACAGATTTGGGCAACCGTGATTTCTCAGGAGAAACTGGCATCGGATGTGTATAGTATGTGGCTGAAGGTGGGAGCCATGGCCGGAGAGGCAAAGCCGGGACAGTTTATCTCCCTTTACAGTGCAGACAAGGCGCACTTGCTGCCAAGACCCATCAGTATCTGCGAAGCGGAGGGGGAAAAGGGAACGCTCAGGATCGTATACCGGGTTGTGGGCTATGGAACGGATGAATTTTCCCATATGGGTGCCGGAGACAGGGTAAAGGTGACCGGCCCTTTGGGCAATGGTTATACACTGAAAGATAAGGAAGCGATCCTGGTGGCCGGAGGCATCGGCATTCCGCCCATGTTGGAGCTGGCAAAGCGTCTGGATGTGAAAAAGACGATCGTGCTTGGCTATCGGGATGAACGTTTCCTTGATAAAGAGTTTGAAGCTTATGGCAAAGTGATCCTGGCGACAGAAGATGGGAGCGCAGGGACAAAGGGCAATGTTCTGGATGCCATCAGAGAGCAGCAGGTAAAAGGGGATATCATCTATGCCTGCGGACCGACGCCCATGCTCCGGGCATTAAAGGCTTATGCCATGGAAGAGGGGCTGGAGGCCCAGATATCCCTGGAAGAAAAGATGGCCTGCGGCATCGGCGCATGTCTGGCCTGTGTATGCCGATCCACGGAAACCGACGGTCATTCCCTTGTGCATAATAAGCGGATATGCAAGGATGGACCGGTTTTTGATGCCAGGGAGGTTACATTATGAAAGATACAAAGGTGACGATCGCCGGTGTGGAATTTAAAAATCCGGTGATGACAGCTTCCGGAACATTTGGGTCCGGAGCCGAATACAGTGAATTTGTGGACTTGAACCGGTTGGGCGGTGTTGTGACCAAGGGGGTTGCCAATGTGCCATGGCCGGGGAATCCGACTCCCAGGATCGTGGAGACGGCCAGCGGCATGCTCAATGCCATTGGCCTACAGAATCCGGGTATCGATATGTTCGTGAAGAGGGACATTCCCTTCCTGAAACAGTTTGATACAAAGATCATCGTCAATGTATGCGGCCATTCCCAGGAGGAATATCTGGAAGTGGTGGAGAGATTGGCGGAGGAACCGGTGGATATGTTGGAGATCAACATATCCTGTCCAAATGTAAAAGAAGGCGGGATCGCTTTTGGTCAGGATCCGAAAGCGGTGGAGGCGATCACCCGGGCGGTGAAAGATAAGGCTCGTCAGCCGGTGATCATGAAGTTAAGTCCCAATGTGACAGATATCACCGAGATGGCCCGGGCAGCGGAAGCCGGAGGAGCAGACGCCCTTTCTCTGATCAATACGTTGACGGGTATGAAGATCGACATCTATCGTCAGAGTTTTGCCCTGGCCAATAAGACCGGCGGGATGTCCGGACCGGCGGTGAAACCGGTGGCTGTACGTATGGTCTATCAGACGGCCCAGGCGGTTTCCATCCCCATCATCGGCATGGGCGGCATTTCTACTGCGGAGGACGCCATTGAATTTATCCTGGCGGGAGCCACCGCTGTATCTGTGGGAACAGCCAACTTCTTCAATCCCTACGCCACAGTGGAGATCGTGGAAGGCATTGAAAAATATATGGAACAGATGAACGTGGAACATATCAGTGAACTGGTAGGAAAGGTCAAATAAATGAGCGCATATAAAGAAACATTGAAAGAAGAAGTGGAAGTATTACGGGAACGGGGGAAAAAGTTTTTAAATGACGAGATCACCCGTGCGGATCTGAAAGGATTTTCCGGTGGATTGGGGAGTTATTCCCAGCGGGAAAAGGGAAAATTCATGGTGCGCCTGCGTACGCCATCCGGTATCATGACAAAAGAACATCTGCGGCTGATACTGGACTATATTAAGGACAATGGCATTGACCGTGCACACCTGACCACCCGCCAGGCAGTCCAGCTCCACGAACTCTCCATCGATCAGGTGTGCGATGTGATGAAAGACGCTATAGACCACGATTTGTTTACCCGGGGAGGTGGCGGCAATTTCCCGAGAAATGTGGCTCTTTCGCCCATGTCCGGCGTGGCCCAGGGTGAAGCCTTTGATGTGACGCCTTACGCTGTGCAGGTGGGGAAATATTTTCTTTTCAATGCCACATATTATAAATTGCCTAGAAAACTGAAGGTGGCCTTCTCATCCACAGAAGAAGACACCGCCTGCGCCACATTGAACGATATGGGATTTGTGGCTGTCCTGGACGATGGAAAGCCCATGTTCCGGCTATGGCTGGCCGGCGGCCTTGGCGGCGGCCCGGCATTGGGTATTCCTTATGATGAGTTGGTGGATCCGGAAGAGATCCTTTATTATATCGAGGCCATGGTCCAACTATTCCAGGCAGAGGGGGATTATAAAAACAAAGCCCGTGCCCGGATCCGTTTTATCCCAAGGCGGATGGGCGTGGAAGCTTTTTTGGAATGCTATAAAAGTTATGTGGAAAAGACCAAAAAAGAATGTGCCTTAAATGGTATCAAACCTCAGCTTTATACGGGAGAAGTCTGGGATGAAAAGAGCGGATCCCATGTGATGATCGCCCAGAAACAGCCGGGACTTTACAGCGTGATCCTTCACCCCCTGTGCGGTCAGTTGAGACTGGAGGATGGAGAAAAACTGTATGATTTCGTAAAGGATATCGAAAAAGCGGAACTTAGGCTGAGTATGGATGAGGAAATCTATGTCCGTAACCTGACAAAGAAGCAGGCACAGACACTTTTGGAACAGATGAAGGGCTCCATGATGATGACGCCAGTCACCATGAGCGTATCCTGTATCGGAACGCCCACTTGCCAGTTGGGTATGAATCAGAGTCAGGCGCTGTGCGAAGCCATCGTTTCAGCAGTCCGGGAAGCTGGGGTGGAGGATGTATTGCCCAGATGTTTCATCAGCGGATGCCCAAACAGTTGTTCCAGACATCAGGTGGCGCCCATCGGACTTACCGGCCGGAAAGTAAAAGTGGAGGGTGAGATGGTGGACGGCTTTGAATGCTGGCTGGGCGGCCGTGTCGGTGTGGGCTGTACCTGCATGGGGGAAAAAGCCGGAACGATCCAGGCTGTGCGGATACCAAAGATGCTCGTGGGGCTTGGAAATATGTTAAAGACAAAGCATCTTTCCTTTGAGCAAGCCATGGCAGATAACGAGGCCAAAGCGGATATACTGGCTTATATCGGACAGTATGCAGAAGCATGATAGAGCTTGACAGATCATCAAAGGAGACTGCCGGAAGAAAACGGCAGTCTCCTTTTTGTGGGATGCGGCGGATGAATGAAGGAAAAGTCAGATCCGGATATCCTGGAAAATGCGAGATAAGGATAGGCTGAGCAGAGACTGAAAGATATATCAACCTTTACAAAGATTTTACCTGATTGTAATGATACATACTGGACAATGCGTTATAATTTATAAATTAAAAAATCTGGAGAGGTGAAGATCATGGCTTTATTGATGAATGATAAAGATATGGATGATATGTTAAACGAGATCTGTCCGGAGGGAGAAACGTACCAAGGCAAAGCCTGGGGAACCTTAATGTCCGGAACTTCTAAAATGTTGGCATTGGGAGCTTTGAGCAATGTATATTGCTATGTTGGCGTAACAGAGAAAACATTGGTCATAGCAGTGTTGGAGACCTTGGATATTTCCCATATTTACGGAAAAATCTGTATTCCATTTGATGAATTCGATGAAGTGAAGGTGAAGAAAGGCTTGATGCCTTCACAGCGGATGATCAAGGCAAAAAGCGGGAAAACAAAAATAAAGTTATCTTTGGTCAATAATACGATAACAGCTAAAATTAAGAATCAGAAACAAGGTATACAGACGATTTGCGAAGCATTAGAGCATTGGAAGAAATGAATTTTCCGGGAGAGAAATACAAAGGATATGGAAGACAGCAGAGCTGGCAAAAAAAACGACAATAAAACAGGCAAAAGAGAGAAAATGTTTTTTGCTTTGTTGATTTTCATTCTTTTTTTCTCGATCGTTTTCTTCTCTGCGCTGGAATGGTTTATAAATGCCGATTTCTTTTCTATTGGCATCTCGGGATTTGCGCAAACCGTAATTGTCAATGTCTGTTTTGGACTGTTGGCGGTGATACTTGCTTTCGCCTCGGTCATAAAATTGATCCGGCCAGATGCCTCATTAAAGCAAAAACTCGGAAGAAAAGACTAAGGGAAGGACGCGCGTTGTGGTCAGGGAATGACTATAATCTATATGCGAAAGTTTCCTATCTTCCTCATACTTCCACAGTGATGACGCTCGAATTTATCACTGAGCTTGATGTGCCAACGGGAGAATTGTTCCCGGCATCTGATGACCTTCCAAAGGATTGGGAAAGTTTTTCGATCCAGATTAACAGCGAAGTGTATACATTCCCGACGCCTCTTGTAGATTTTCTCGACGATGGCTGGAAGCTTTCAGAGGAAGATGAAGGGCTTTTTCTGGATGGTGCAGACAGGCCGTACGCATCATACGAAAGGGAATGGATTTCTTTGACCAATGCGCAGGAACAAACCATTGATGTCCTGGTTTTCAACAGCACAGAGGATACGATAACCGTCGCCGAAAGTACTGTGGGAGGCGTCTATGTGATCTATGGAAATTATGATTTTTCCGGCACTCAACTCCGTATTCCCGGCGGCCTGATGTTGGGATGGTCCACAAAAGAGGATGTATTAGAGTTATACGGCCAACCGGATAAAAGCTTTGAATCAGTCTATGGGGCGTATAGCCTTACTTACCAAACGGATGATCCTATCGATAAAGCCTATTGGAAACTGGAATTTGATGCTTCGGGTATTTTAGAGAATGTTATGGTACATCATCAAGCCTATTTCCGGTCCGACTGATTTTTATCCGCGTATGAATCAAAATTTCTAGATATGGTTGATGGCTGTGTGGTATAATTATGATTGATAGTTATAGTCCGCGTCTGCGATCAGTAGAAAATAGTTTTTAAGGGTGAATTATGGATAGGATACGAATTGCATTTTTTGACATTTAACGGTTCCTATTGCTATGATTCTGAGCAGATATTGTTCAGCAATCCCATTCCCCATGAAGATATTCTGAAATTGATCGAAAACTCAGCAAGTATCGACCGACCTGTATGCATTGCAACTAAGAACCGTTTAGCCGCAAACGGTACGGATAAGGATCTGACAGACTATTTTAGGATCGCAGGGCTTGAAGTGGAAATTGCAAAGGACTTTGATGATCTGCTGCAAGAAAAAATCTATCAGGTGATGATGGGGTGTTACAAGCCGGAGTATCCTTTAGTGATGAAAGATGTTCAACATGCAAAAATTGCAGCGTGGTGGGATCGGGCAGTCGATATCATTCCTGCAAATGGCGGAAAGGGAATCGCGATCAAAAAAGTACTGGAACATTATCACCTTGATCCGGAAGAAGCGATCGCTTTCGGGGATGGCAACAATGACATTGATATGCTGCAAAGCGTTGGAACTGGTATAGCCATGGGAAATGCGTCTGAACAGCTGAAGGCAGTCGCAGACCATGTGTGCGGACATGTTGCGCAGGATGGCATTTATCATTATTGTTTGAAAAAAGGCTTGATATAGTAAAGACGCCTTCATTCGCTGTTGTAAAAAAATAAACGTTTAGTTATAATGATCCTATGAGAATGAAAGATGAAAATAAGAAAACGGCAATTACCAAAGCTATCATAGGTCTGATCAATGAAATCGGTTTTGCCAATATATCTATGTCAAAGATAGCGAAAGCAACCGGGATATCCGCCGCAACCCTCTATGTCTATTACAAAAATAAGGAGGATATGTTTCGCGAAGTCTATCTGGACGTGAAGAAGCATATGATAGAGGAATGCGGCAGGAATATTTGCCCACGGGAGAATGTACAGGAGGCAGTCAGAAAACTTTGTAAGAATTTGCTTCGCTATATGAAAGAATATACGGACGAGTTCCTATTCATTGAACAGGCATGTAATTCACCTATGGCCACCGATGAAATGCTTGAGGAACTTGAACAGTATAATCAAAATACAATCAGTATTTTTCGGAGAGGAGTACAGGAGGGGATTTTGAAACAAACTTCCCCGGCTCTTCTGATCAGCTTTTGTTATTATCCTATCCAGCAGATTTTTAAGGAATGGCGAAAGGAAAAATCCATGCTGCTCGATGTGGATTTTGAAGTTGTTTTTCAAATGTGTTGGGATGCGATCAAGCGTTAAAAAGGCGGTACCCGCGGGTACTTTCTTTTTAAGAAAATAAATAAACGAACATTCGATTATATTAAAACAGGAGGACACACCTAGAAAGGAGCGGTAAACTATGAGATACGAGACATTCAAAGATAACGTAAAACTTTCCAAACTGGGATTGGGCGCTATGCGCCTGCCACAGACGGAACCGGGATTTGCCGGTCTCATTGACGGACCAAAAGCAAAAGCATATGGGGAGGATAAAATATTTGGGATTTTCATTCCATGGTACACCCGACTGTCTGCGGGAGCTGCTCAAAAATAACTGCTGGGATTTTGTACAGATCCAGTTGAATTATTATGACTGGTATCAGGGAACTGCGAAACAACAGTATGAAATTTTAAGAGAGAATGGTATCCCGATTATGGTTATGGAGCCTGTCCACGGAGGCATGCTGGCAAACTTACCCGAAGAATGTTTGCAGCTTCTTGAAAAACAAAGCGGTTCCCCGGCCACATGGGCGCTTCGATTTGTGATGAATCTGCCAGGGGTAACAGTGGTTTTAAGCGGCATGTCTGATATGCGGCAGACAGAAGAAAACGTAAATACTGCGGCTTGTATTGGCTGCGGAAACTGTACAGCACACTGTCCGCAGGCATTGGATATTCCTTGCTATATGAGAGAAATGGCAAATCTGCTGAAATAGCATAATTCTAATTTCGTGCCGGAAACGGGGACGAGAGTTTTTACTTGAGCATCTGATGCATGAGAAATTTGTCCAAATCATACGATAGATGGAATGCAGAGTCTCCAGTCAAATTCCTGAATTGAAAAACCATATTAGATATGTTAGAATTGAAAGGAATTTAGGGATGCCTTTTCCGCAAAGCCGGATAGAGTTTAACCTTTTATACTGTATGTGCTCCGGCACATTTTTGCCGCAAGAGCGATCGAAAGCAGAGGATAACGATAAAAGAATACGGGTGTAAGAAATCCGTAAATATGGAGGTTTGAAGAGATATGGAACAGTACAAGCAGGAATTTATCGAATTTATGGTGGACTGTAATGTGTTGAAATTTGGAGATTTCACTTTAAAAAGCGGAAGGAAATCCCCGTTTTTCATGAATGCGGGAGCCTATGTGACCGGTTCCCAGTTAAAGCGTTTAGGCGAGTATTATGCAAAAGCGATCCATGACA
This sequence comes from Candidatus Onthocola gallistercoris, assembly GCA_018715345.1. Taxonomy (GTDB): domain Bacteria; phylum Bacillota; class Clostridia; order Lachnospirales; family Lachnospiraceae; genus Frisingicoccus; species Frisingicoccus gallistercoris. The sequence continues at coordinate 12,081 of DVLT01000057.1, read as the reverse complement.
GATATGGAGATGATTTTGATGTGCTTTTCGGACCGGCATACAAAGGGATCCCCCTTGGCGTGGTGACAGCCATCGCTTACAGTGAATTGTATGGCAAGGAAGTCCGTTACTGCTCGGACCGTAAAGAAGAGAAAGATCACGGTGCGGATAAGGGCAGCTTTCTTGGAAGCAAGCTCCAGGATGGGGACAGGGTGATCATGATCGAAGACGTGACCACATCCGGTAAGTCCATGGAAGAAACCGTTCCGAAGGTGAAAGGCGCTGCCGATGTGACGATAGTCGGCCTCATGGTATCCCTGGATCGGATGGAAGTGGGCAAAGGCGGCGAAAAGTGCGCTCTGGATGAGGTAAAAGACCTTTATGGATTTGATACTGCAGCCATCGTGACCATGAAAGAAGTGGTGGAATGCCTGTATAATAAACCTTATAAAGGGAAGGTTATCATAGACGATACTTTGAAATCTGCCATCGATGCTTACTATGAGCAGTATGGCGCAAAATGATCGCAAAACAGGAGGGTTGACTGTGGAGGAAAAGATATATCGTTCCATGAGCAGGATCGGAAGCGGAGGGATCGCTTTGGGGATCATTACTCTGATATGCGGCGTTACTGTAGGTATTCTGTCCATTGTTTTCGGATCGAAGCTGTTGAAAGAACGGTCCCGGATCATGTTTTGATAAGATGATGGAGAACCGGGTAAAAGCAGGGGGATATGTTCTGAAGCAGAAGGGTGGAATCATGAGAAAAGTTCAATGGGGAACGGCGGTCCTTCTGGCCATTTACATGTGCATACTGGCATACGTGTGCTTTTTCAGCGAGGGTTATGGCCGGACGGCTGTTGACGGCTACCATTATAATCTGATCCCTTTCCGGGAAATCATGAGATTTTATACATACAGAGAGTACGTGGGATTCAGTGCGTTCATGCTGAATTTATTTGGTAATGTACTGGCTTTTGCTCCCTTTGGTTTTGCGGTCCCGGTGCTGAGCCGGATGAACCGCCGTTTTGTCAATGTGGCGTGGCTCACATTTATTTTGAGTCTGACCATCGAATTGCTCCAGCTGATGTTAAAAGTCGGGAGTTTTGATGTGGATGACCTGCTTTTGAATACACTGGGAGGCATGATCGGATACGGGGTATTTTTTGCCGTGAATCATATAAGGAGGAAATGCTTTGCCAGATAAAGTATACAGTTTTACAAAGATCGAAAAGAAACACACATATGCCGGTGAGTATGCCTTGATATCCGGCATTGTTTCCTGTCTGTTTCTGGCCGGATTGGTGATCGCAGGTGTGGTTACTGGCGGGAGACTGAACATTTATATATGCGGTCTGGCCTATGTGACGCTTGCCCTGAGCGCTGTGGGATGGTATAAATCTTCCCGGGCTATTTCCAGGGTCAGCGTCAGCGGACGGTATCTGCATACAGGGCGGCTGGTGAGCATGATCGCCACATTGCTCCATCTGGCCGTATTTATGACGGGAATTTTGGAAATCATATTATAAACAGAGGTGGGATCTGTGAAACGGATATATGACGGAGATATGGATGGATTCAGGGAAAGATATGACCTGATCCGGGAAAGGATATCCCAGATACCGGAGGAAGCCGGTCCGTCCGAGCCTTTTGGGGATTATTTCAGGAAAACTGCCGGCTGGTGTCTTTTGCTCTTCGAAAGATGCACAAAACTGCTGGATGGAAGTTTTTTTGATCAGTCCCAGGAAGAACTGGAAATCTGGCAGAAAGCCGTCTATAAAGAGGTAAATGAGACCTATGAAACCAGTTATCTGAATCCGGTATATGCTGTGGACAGATTAGGCAAAGAATATGGACAGCTGCTGTCCTTTTTGAGGGAGCAACTCCAATCCATGCCAGTATGGGCCATGGAGGGCCGTTGGTTTGATCTGGTGGTCCACTTGGAATGCTTTGTGGAAATTTATGATCTTTTTTTGGACGATCAACTGCCAAAAGCAAGACAGGTGCAGCAGGTGATCTATTGGTTTATCCATGATTACGCACCGGATTTTGCCAAAAGGCGTATCGGAGAACAGATGGAACCGTCCATGTCCGGGCTGACGGAGTGGATCTGGCAGGTGGATACGGCTTCACCAACTTATCTGTACCAACTGGGCGATTATATTCCGGAAGAGACAAAGCGGTTGGCGATCTTTGTGGAAAGTCTGGCTGATACGGATGTGAAAAAAATCGCAGATACTTTTACAGAAGGATATTTTCGAGGGTTTGATGTGATGGGGATTTCCCTGGAGGGAAAAAAATATGTATCTGTCCGCGGGAGCATTGGATTTGAAAGGATATTTAAACAGGTGATCCAAAATTTCCGCAAACAGGGACTGGAACCGATCTTTTTCCCGGCAGAGGCTGTATCTTTGATGCGCAAAAATGTGCCTGTGGGCTATCAGGGAAAAGATATGAACCCTCAGATGTCTTTTGATCACAGACAAGACAGCAGTTTATATATGGATAAAGCCTTGTGGGAACGGAAAATGTGGGCGCTTCGGGCGGCATATCAGTCCTACAGTATACAGGCAGCCGAGAATGCGGGGCCGGCATGCTTTGAAACCTTTGGGGAGCCGCCGTTCATCCCTCAGATCAGGCCGCAGGCTTGCCGTCTGTCAGGCAGACAGCAGCAGTTGGCTTTGGATTATGGCAATCAGGCTGCTGCGCTGGCCCATGAATTTATGGATCCGGCTGAAACCAGTTTTACGATCATCGCCTTTCCGACACCGGAGATCGGGCCGGATTTTGAAGCCATTTTCCGGGAGATGATCAGGGTCAATACACTGGATAACGGGACGTACCAAAGAATCCAGAAAAAGATCATTGACACACTGGATCTGGGAAAATATGTTTATATACGGGGAAAAGGAGAAAACCGTACGAGCATGAAAGTCAGTCTCCATCCCCTGGCGCATCCGGAAAAAGAAACGAATTTTGAAAATTGTACGGCGGATGTGAATATTCCATTGGGAGAAGTGTTCACCTCCCCCTGTCTGGCGGGGACAGAGGGCATACTTCATGTACCGGCTGTTTATCTGAACGGTATTCGTTTTGTCGATCTGACCCTTCGCTTTTCGGATGGAATGATCGTGGATTATGGCTGTGACAATGGTCATACAGCGGAGGAAAGCCGGAAATTCATTGAGGATAACTTGCTTTTTAATCATGAAACCCTTCCGCTGGGGGAATTTGCGATAGGAACCAATACGACTGCTTATGTGGCAGCCCGAAAGTATCACATAACAGAAAAGCTTCCCATTCTGATCGTGGAAAAGATGGGACCCCATTTTGCAGTAGGAGATACGTGTTATTCCTGGAGTGAGGATCGGCCGGTCTTTAATCCGGATGGAAAGGAGATCATCGCTCGGGACAATGAAGTATCCTTGCTCCGTAAAACCGATCCGGACAAAGCCTATTTCCACTGCCATACGGATATTACGATCCCTTATGACGAGATCGGTGAGATTTTTGTCGTGACAGAAGCGGAAGACATGCTCTATATCATGAAAAATGGCCGTTTTGTCCTGGAAGGTTGTGAAGAACTGAATCTCCCTTTTTCTGAGGAGTATTAATAAGCTGTGTTAATGAATGAAAAAAGGTCGTTTTTGCGGCCTTTTTTTGCATACCGGCTATTGACGAACAAAGGCGTTGAATGTACAATGGGAATATAGTTGTGAAAGATTGTTGGGTTTATAAACAGAAAATGGATTATTTATTAGATTTGCTTATATATAAGAAAGGGGAAAAGCATGTACCGTATAGGAATTATAGGTGGCGGACAGTTGGGAAAGATGATGATTTTAGACGGGAAACGACTGGACTGTTATTTTGTTATATTGGATCCGACGCCGAATTGCCCGGCCCACAGCATTGCAGATGAACATATTGTTGCGTCTTTTAACGATGTGAATGCTTTTCACCGGTTGGCTGAAAAGGTGGATGTGGTCACTTACGAATTTGAGCACATTAATGTCCGCGCACTGCAGAAGCTGGAAAAAGAGGGCTACAAAGTTTATCCGGCAAGTCAGACATTGCTCTATATACAGGATAAATACAGACAGAAACTATGGCTGCGGACACATAGTTTTCCAGTGCCGGAATTTATGCCGATCCAGCATCCGCAGGATATGACGGAGGCCGGACAGCGTTTTGGCTATCCTTTTGTTTTAAAAACGTGTACCGGAGGATACGACGGCAAAGGCAATGCGGTGGTACATCGGCCGGATGAATGTCAGGAAGCATGGAAGCAGCTCGGCGCCGGACAGCTGCCCCTCATGGCAGAGGCCCATGTGCCGTTTATAAAAGAAGTATCTGTTTTGGTCTGCCGGAACTTGTCTGGAGATGTGAAAGTTTTTCCGGTGGCAGAAAACAGCCATAAAGATAGTATTTTGGATGAGACGATCGTGCCGGCGCGTATCAGCCGCTCCTGCCAGGAAAAGGCGGTGGAGATTGCCCGACGGGCTGTCCAGGCATTCGATGCCTATGGGATGCTGTGTATCGAACTTTTCGTAACGGAAGAGGGAGATGTGCTGGTGAATGAATTGGCGCCAAGACCCCATAATTCGGGGCATTATACGATCGAAGGCTGCGTCACATCCCAGTTTGAAAATCATATACGGGCTATTCTCGGATTACCCCTCGGGAGTACGGAGCTACTCCGGCCAACTGTGATGAAAAATCTGATCGGAGAACAGGACAAGAAAGCGGAAGTGAACGGGCTTGCAGAAGCTTATGAATACGGAGAAGTCAAAGTCCATATTTATGGCAAGGAAATGGTCCGAAAAGGACGGAAGATGGGGCATATCACTGTGACGGACAAGTCGCTGGATGAGGCGCTGAAAAAAGCCAGATATGCCCATTCAAGAATAAAATTTTAATAGGATAATGGAAAATAGACAAGCAGTTATAGCCGCTGCGGCGGCAAAGGAGGCAGAATGATGAGTGTACGAGTGGGAATAATCATGGGAAGCGATTCCGATCTCCCGGTCATGTCAAAAGCAGCAGAAATACTGGATGAACTGAAGGTGGAATATGAACTGACCATTGTGTCGGCGCATCGGACGCCGGACAGACTATATGAATATGCAAAAACAGCAGAGGAGCGGGGACTTCAAGTGATCATCGCCGGCGCCGGCGGTTCTGCCCATCTGCCTGGCATGACGGCGGCCATGACGATCCTGCCGGTGATCGGTGTTCCGGTACAGACAAAGGCTCTTGGAGGTGTGGATTCCCTGTATTCCATCGTTCAGATGCCTCCGGGAATACCAGTGGCCACAGTGGCCATCAATGGCGCGTTAAACGCCGGATTGCTGGCGGCGAAGATGTTGGCTGCGTCGGATAAAGATTTGCGTGAACGGCTGAAAGACTATGCGGACAGCCTGAATGATGCCGTGCTTTTAAAAGCGGAAAAACTGGAACAGATCAAGTACAGCGCCTATCTTCAAAATATGTGATCAGGAGGTAAGGAATGGACAGATGCGGATTATTCGCCATATTTAACAACAATACAGATGTGCTTCAGACTGCGGAAAGTATTTATTATGGGTTGTTTTCCATGCAGCACCGTGGAATGGAAGCGGCAGGCATATGTATCAATCAGAACGGCCGGTTTAAATATAAAAAAGAAGAGGGGCTGGTGATCGATATATTCGATGCCCAGACGCTGGCAGGTATGCAAGGACATGCCGGCATAGGCCATGTGCTCCGATATGCCCAGGGAGATCCCAGGGAGCTGGCCCAACCCATTGTCATAAGATATACAAATGGTCAGATGGCAGTGGCGCTTAACGGCGGCTTGACCAATACAGATGAACTGCGGCGGGAACTGGAACTTCAGGGGGCGGTTTTTCAGACGTCTGAGGATGCGGAGATCATATCTGTTCTCATATCCAGAGCAAGAAACCGTTATGATGAGATCGAGGATGCCATTGCCAGCATCATGCCAAAGTTAAAAGGCGCCTACTCTCTTTTGGTCATGACGCCTGGAAAGGTCATCGGTGTGAGAGATCCTTTGGGTATCCGGCCGCTGATAATAGGCAAAAAGAAAAATTCCTATTATCTGTCATCGGAAACCTGCGCATATAATGAACTGGGCATTGAGACGCTGCGGGAAGTGGATCCGGGCGAGATCGTCATATTGAAGGAGAGCGGCATCCGCTCGCTCCAGACCGGTCAGGCGGAAGAGAAGGCTTTTTGCGCCTATGAATTTGTTTACCATTCCCGGCCGGACAGTGTGATCGAAAATATGGAAGTGTATGAAGTCCGTTCACGTATGGGTGAACAGTTGGCGAGTGAAACAGGGGTTCCTGCAGATGTGGTGGTCTGGGTCCCAAACTCCGGGTTGGCGGCGGCCACCGGCTATGCCAGAGCAGCCGGCTTGCCTTTGGAAGACGCCTTCATCAAAAATAAATTTTACTATAATAAATTTATCCAGCCTACGGAAGAGATGATGCGCCGGGGGGTGACGATGAAGCTGGCGGTCATCAAAAGCCGGGTAAAGGGCCAGCGGGTCGTGGTGGTGGATGATTCCATGGTTAAAGGAGATACGGGCAAGATCCTTGTGGACCTTTTAAAGGATGCGGGCGCAGAGGAAGTCCATCTGAGGATCGCCGCTCCGGAAGTGAAGCATCACTGTGATTACGGCGGTAATGATAAAGATGAAGAAGCGCTTGTGTCCAATCGAAAAACGCCGGAAGAGATCAAGGACATGATCGGCGCTGATTCAGTGGCATTTCTGTCTCTTGACGGATTTCGGCAAGCATGTCGCAGAGAGGCGGGCGGCTTGTGCATGGCCTGCTTTGACGGAAATTATCCGGTGTGACAAAAAGAACAGATCAAAACAGTTCAAACAGGAGGAAAGACTATGGATTATAAAAATGCCGGTGTGGATATCGAAGCCGGATATGCTTCGGTGAAATTAATGAAAAAATTTGTCCAGAAAACGATGCGTCCGGAGGTGTTGTCCGACATCGGAGGTTTTTCCGGCGCTTTTTCCATGAAACGGTTTAAGGATATGGAGGAACCGACTTTGGTGTCGGGGACAGACGGCGTGGGAACAAAACTGAAACTGGCGTTTTTGCTCGACAAGCATGACACCATCGGTATTGACTGTGTGGCCATGTGCGTCAACGATATTGCCTGTGCCGGCGGGGAACCGTTGTTTTTCCTGGATTATATTGCCTGCGGCAAAAATTATCCGGAAAAGATCGCCCAGATCGTCTCCGGTGTGGCGGAGGGCTGCGTCCAGTCGGAAGCGGCTTTGATCGGCGGAGAGACGGCGGAGATGCCGGGATTTTATCCGGAAGATGAGTATGATCTGGCCGGCTTTGCAGTGGGCATCGTGGATAAAAAAGACCTGATCACCGGAAAAGACTTGAAGGCAGGGGACGTGCTGATCGGTATCGCCTCCTCTGGCGTCCATAGTAACGGATTTTCCCTGGTGCGCAAAATATTTGATATGACAAAAGAATCTTTAAATACCTACTATGACTGCCTGGGAAGGACTTTGGGAGAAACCCTTCTGGAGCCCACAAAGATCTATGTGAAAGCGCTGAAAAGCCTGAAGGCAGGAGGCGTGAAAGTGAAGGCCTGTAGCCATATCACCGGCGGCGGCTTTTATGAGAATGTGCCTCGGATGCTGCCGGAAGGCGTACAGGCGGTGATCCGGAAAGACAGTTACGAAGTGCCGCCCATCTTCCGGCTGATGGCTGAAAAAGGTCATGTGGAAGAAAAAGTCATGTACAATACCTACAATATGGGTATCGGCATGGTGTTAGGGGTCGATCCGGCCCAGGCGGAAGATACGCTGCGTATCCTTGCCGACGCCGGCGAAACCGCTTATGTGATCGGCGAAGTCCGTGACGGAGAGACAGGTGTGGTATTATGTTAAGGATCGCAGTACTCGTATCCGGCGGCGGGACCAACCTTCAGGCTATCATCGACCGGCTGGAAGATGGGACGATCCGCAATGCCTGTATCCGGCTGGTGCTGTCCAATAATAAAAATGCCTATGCTCTGAAACGGGCGGAAGAACACGGGATTCCGGCGGAATGTCTGTCGCCGAAGGATTTTGATTCCAGACAGCAGTATAATAAAGCGCTGCTTAAAAGGCTTCAGGAGGAAAATGTGGATTTGATCGTATTGGCCGGTTTTATGGTGGTCATCCCACCGGAGATCATCCATGCCTTTAAAAATCGGATCATCAATATCCATCCGTCCCTGATCCCTTCTTTTTGCGGGACCGGTTATTATGGACTTCGCGTCCATGAAGCGGCATTGAAAAAAGGTGTCCGGGTGAGCGGAGCAACGGTCCATTTTGTGGATGAGGGAACGGATACCGGTCCCATCATCCTGCAGAAGGCAGTGGGAGTCCGTCAGGATGACACGCCGGAAATTTTGCAGCGACGGATCATGGAAGAGGCGGAGTGGCAGATCATGCCCAAAGCCATCGACTTGATCGCAAGGGGTAAAGTACATGTGGAAAACGGACGCGTGCGTATAGAGGAGGAAGATGAATGAAGGTATTGGTGATCGGCGGCGGCGGAAGAGAACATGCCATTGTGTGGAAGATCGCTCAGAGCAAAAAGGTGGATAAGATCTACTGTGCGCCGGGCAATGCGGGGATCGGAGAATATGCGGAGTGTGTGGACATCGGCGTGATGGAATTTGACCGGCTGACGGATTTTGCCCTGGAAAAGGGTGTGGATCTGACCGTTATCGGTCCGGATGATCCGTTGGCGGCGGGCATCGTGGACGCTTTTGAGGCAAAAGGACTTCGGGTGTTCGGACCCAGGGCTGCGGCTGCCCAGATCGAAGCTTCCAAAGCGTTTTCAAAGGATCTGATGAAAAAATATCATATCCCGACAGCGGAATATGAAACATTTGATAAAGCACAGGATGCGTTGGCCTATCTGGAAACGGTCCGTTTCCCCATTGTTTTGAAGGCGGACGGTCTGGCCCTCGGAAAGGGTGTGCTCATCTGTGACGATCTGGATGAGGCCAGGGCTGGTGTACGTACCATCATGGAGGATAAAAAGTTCGGCAGCGCAGGCAACCGGATGGTGGTGGAAACCTATATGACCGGCCGCGAAGTATCGGCGCTTTGCTTTTGTGACGGCACCCACATCCTGCCCATGACATCCGCCCAGGATCACAAACGGGCGGGAGACGGGGATACCGGTCTGAATACCGGCGGCATGGGGACGTTTTCGCCCAGCCCCTTCTATACGAAGGAAGTTGCCGATTTTTGCGAAAAGCATATCTATCAGCCCACCATGGATGCCATGAAGGCGGAAGGCAGGGAATTTAAAGGCGTATTGTTCGTGGGACTGATGCTGACGGCAGACGGCCCGAAGGTTCTGGAGTACAATGCCCGTTTTGGGGATCCTGAGACGCAGGTTGTTTTGCCAAGGATGGAAAATGATATCGTGGACGTATTTGAAGCCTGCATTGACGGCACATTGGATCAGGTGGATCTGAGATTTGCCGACAATGCAGCGGTATGCGTGGTCCTTGCCAGCAGCGGCTACCCGGAAAACTACGAAAAAGGTCTTCCGGTGGAAGGGCTGGAAATGTTTAAAGACAAGGACGGCTATTATTGTTTTCATGCGGGAAGCCGTAAAGAAGGCGGCAAGATCCTGACCAATGGCGGCCGGGTATTCGGCGTCACTGCCCTTGGAGATGATCTGAAATCTGCCCGGGCCAATGCCTATAAAGCGGCTGAATGGGTGAAATTTGATAACAAATATATGCGCCATGATATTGGAAAAGCTATTGATGAAACTTAAATTTTCGTGTATAATAAAAATAAGAGTAAAGGAGCCGGAAATCATATCCGGCTCTTTTGCGGTTATTTTCGGGGAGAAAGGAAAAAACAAGATCATGGTGGAGAAAAATAGGGATGTATTAAAAAAAATCAAGCTGTTTGTTTTGGATATGGATGGAACGATCTACCTGGGAGATCAGCCGATCGAGGGGGCTATGGAGTTTCTGGAAAAGGTAAAGGCAACGGGAAGAGATTTTATGTTTTTTACAAACAATTCATCCAAAACCGGGGAAATGTATGTGGATAAGCTGGCAAAAATGGGATGTCATGTCACGGAAAAAGATATCATGACATCAGGTGATGTGACCATTGCCTATCTGAAAACCCATTATCCGGATAAAAGCATCTTTTTGGCAGGTGTTCCGGAATTGGAGGATGATTTTAAAAAGGCCGGACTGCATCTGACAGACGATCAGGCGGATATTGTGGTGGTGGCTTTTGATAAGACGCTGACTTATGCAAAACTGGAAAAAATATGCCATCAGATCCGGCATGGTTCCATGTTTCTGGCCACCCATCTGGATATCAATTGTCCTATGGAAAACCAGGAATTTATTCCAGATTGCGGCGCCATGTGTGCGGCCATTTCCCTTTCCACAGGGAAAAAGCCCAAGTATCTGGGGAAGCCGTTTAAAGAAACTGTGGACATGATCTGCAGTCTGAAAGGATGCCGGATCGATGAAATCGCTTTTGTGGGCGACCGGCTTTATACAGACGTGGCCACTGGAGTCAACAATGGGTCAACAGGTATACTTGTCCTCAGCGGCGAAACCCGTCCGGAGGATCTGGCCACATCCGATATACAGCCGGATCTGGTTTTTGATTCTTTAAAAGAAATGGGAGCCTATCTATAATTTCCACAAACTGGGCCGGCCAAATTTGTCGAACCTGACAGTTGACAAATCTGACCGGCTAATTCTTTGAGGCATGATCAGAATGTCACACCGTTGGCATGTATTGCTTTAAAGAGTTTTTTTATTTTCGAAGGTTATCGTTGGGGAGGAAAGTACATGCTTGCAATACGCAGTATCAATATCGATATCAGCCCCTGCTCCAGGATATTCCCGGAAAGGTGTTGGAATTTACAGCAAAGATCGTGGAGATCGCCCGGAACGAACTGCCCTATGAACTCAGCCCAAACCTGATCGCCACGCTGGCCGACCACATTAATTTTTCGTTGGAACGGGCTCGGAAAAAAATCCGGGTAAAGATGCCGCTGGCCTATGATGTGAAGCAAAATTTTCCTAGGGAATACCAGATCGGAAAGTATACAGTCCGGCGTATCCTAAAAGAGTTCCGCATGAATCTTCCGGAGGAGGAAGTGGTGGCGATCGCCATGAGCCTGCTCAACAGTAAGCTGACCGAAGATGCTTCGGATTATGTGGAAAGCCGGCAGGATGAAGAGATGTTGGAGGATATTACAGAGATCATCGAGAATACTTTTCATATTATGATCAACAGGGATTCGTTTAACTATTCCCGTTATGCCACCCATCTCCAGTATCTGTTCCAGCGGATCCACAATAAGGAAGTGATCGACAGCGATAATCTGCAGATTTATGATTCCCTGAGGAAGGAATTTCTTCAGATTGACATATGCGTTGAAAGGATAGCCGCTCATATTAAAGATACGCCGCAAAACAAGGCGCAGGGAGCCCATAATCAGTTTGTAGCCAGCGCAAAGGTGGTACGGGCTGCCCGTGAGATCGATCCGGATATCCAAGTGGGACAGATGCTGTTGTATCCTTGCAATTATGCTATGACCTGCGATCCGGCAGACCAGCTTTTTGTCATGGAAAATATGCATGATACGCTGTTTTATGCAGATGTGCAGACGGGGGGATTTTATCCGCCGTATCAGCTGAAAAAATATGAGAGAGAAGGCATTGTCCTGGATGATACACCGGAAGACTACGAACTGATCCGGAAGTATCCGGCAGATTTTTTAAGCTTTTCTTGCTATGGGTCCAATACAGTGACGACCCATGATGAGGAAGCAGCCGGCGGGAATCTGTCCCTAGGCGTAAAGAATCCTTATTTGGAAAGCAATGAATGGGGATGGGCCACGGATCCCAACTGTCTTCGGATCGCTTTGAACACATTATATGATCGTTACCATAAACCGCTGTGGATCGTGGAAAACGGTATTGGATGGAATGACGTGAAAGAAGATGATGACAGTATCCATGATACGTACCGTATCGACTATCTGCGCCAGAATATCCAGTCCATGAAAG
>DVLT01000005.1 GCA_018715345.1 Candidatus Onthocola gallistercoris | reverse complement strand
TTCGTGAATGGAATAAATGCAAGATGATTTTAGACCGGTGCCTTTTACTCGCGTGAAACTTCTCGGCTCAATTCTGTTGCGGATCGATTTTTATGAGTGCCGGTCTAAAAGTATAAAAACATCGAACTCATCTCCTATATTGACTGGAAACAAAATTTTTATGATGAAGTGCTTTCCGGCAAACGGCCCTATGTGAGCAATCTAATCCGGGTGGAAGAATGACGTCAGGCGCAGGCTTTCCGCCTGGCCGCCTCTTTCACCTCCACCACCCCGTTGGCTCCATCGATATCCCGGATGATCTCACCCACCGCCGGAACAGTGATGTGACCGGCCAGGGGATTTTTAATACTGACGACCGGCGAAGTGATGACTGCTTCCACTTCGGAACGTTCAAAGGCCAGATCGCAGTCTGTCATCTCACAGTTAATGAGTCGGAGCCCTTTACAGTAACACAGGGGCTGGGTGCCGATGATCTTACAGTTCTCAAAGGTGACATCTTCACAGTACCAGGCCAGATATTCCCCTTTGATCACACTATTTTTCACCGTCACGTTCTTAGCATGCCAGAAAGCGTCTTTTGTGTCAAACCGGCAGTTCTCAAAAACAGCATTCTCAATATACTGGAAAGAATACTTTCCTTTCATCCGCACATCTTTAAAGTGCAGATCCGACGAACGCATCATAAAATATTCGCTTTCCGCGTCGCAGTCTGTCATCTCCATGTGGCGGATGGACCAGCCAAATTCGGGTGAAAGGATATGGCAGCCGGTCATCTTCACATCGCTGCATTCCCGCAGCGCTTTGATACCGTGGAGATTCGTATCCGTGATCTTAATATGATCCGAATACCACAGGGCAGCTCGACAGTTCTCTGTCATTTCTGCCCCCTCTATGGTCAGTCCATGATCATGCCAGAATGGATAACGAAGATTGAAAAAGCAGTTTTCCACCTCCACATTCCCACATTCTTTAAACGCGCTCTCCCCATCCGCCGGTCCGTCAAACCGGCAGTTTTTTACCTGTATATCCTGGCTCCCGTATAGAGCCCGTTCCGCATCAAACGTCTGATCCTGAATGATCCTCATATATAAAACCTCCATTCAAAAATCCGTTCCCGCCGTTTCATGGCTTGTCAAGCAAAGCGGCGGCCAAAAGGAATCCCGGCCGCCGCAGTTGCCTGTTCCGGATGTCTTGTTCTATATATTATAGAATACTACTCATTCCGGATCCTGGCTAATACTTGTTTTAAATACTTTGAAATACTCTACAGGCATGTCCCATTGGTTTCGATCACTTGTTTATACCAGTAGAAACTGTCTTTTTTAAATCGCTGAAGGCTTCCTCCCTCTTCCTCATCCCGGTCCACATATACCAGGCCGTAACGTTTCTGATAACCGTTGAGCCAGCTTAACAGATCCGTGAAAGACCAGGTGCAGTAGGCGATAACCTTGCAGCCTTCCCCAATAGCTTCCCGCAGTGCTTTCAGATGCTCTTTCAGATATTCGATCCGATATTCATCATGGATTTGATCATCCTCTGTCTTTACATCAAAGGCACCAAGGCCGTTTTCGGAGATGATGATGGGCAGGGCATAGCGGCTGGTGATCTCCCGACAGCAAAACCACAGTCCGGATGGATCGATGCTCCAATCCCAGTCGGTTGTCAGAAGATAGGGGTTGGCGGGATTTCTGTAAATCCCCGGTATACCCACTTCCTGGCCCGATCCCTTTTCACCGGTTGTATTTATCCTTCCGTGGAAAGTTACACCGTCCGGCGGATTATAGGCACAGACACAACTTTTATAATAATTCACGCCCATAAAGGAAATCTGTGCCGCCGCCTTTTTCAGTATTTCCTCATCCCCTTCAGCCATTTTGGGCTCGATTCCCTTTTGCTTCAGATAATTCATGGCTGCCACAGGATAACGTCCGTAAGCATACACATCCATCCACCAGTAGTTCTGCAGATCGTCATAGTTAGCCTTTGCCATGGCGTTTTCCGGCCGACAGTCCATGGAATAGGAAGGCGTATAAGCAAAACTTGCCCCGATCATTCCTGTTCCGCCCATCTGCCGGTATGCCAACACCGTTTTCGCATGTGCCATAAAGGCATGATGATTGACCTGATAAAAGGTTTTCCAGGCATCGAACTTTCCCGGAGGATGCTGCGCAGTCAGCCATCCCAGGGTGGTAAAAATATTCTGTTCATTCAATGTGATCCAGTATTTAACTTTATCACCGAAATAAGTAAACAGAGTTTTAGCGTAACGGACAAAATCATCAACGATTTTCGGGCTTTCCCAACCTTGATAGGCATCCACTAAAGCCTGGGGCAGATCCCAGTGGAATATGGTCACCATGGGTTCTATGCCATATTTCAGGCATTCATCGATCACATTCTGATAAAAGGCTATGCCTTCTTTATTAACTTCGCCTACACCCTTCGGGAAAATCCGGGCCCAGCAGATGGAGAACCGATAAGTTTTTAATCCCAACTCTGCCATTAAAGCAATGTCTTCTTTATATCTGTGATAGTGATCTGCCGCCACATCACCTGTGGTTCCTTTATAGGTTTTGCCCGGAATACGCACAAAAGCATCCCAATTTGTCATGCCCTTGCCGCCTTCTTTCCAACCGCCTTCGATCTGATACGCCGCTGAAGCGCTTCCCCAAAGAAAATCCTTCGGGAAGTCTGCCCTACACATCTGTTCCATATTTTCACTCCATTTCTTTTATTCTTAACGGATCACAATGATCTCATCCAGTTCTTTCACAGGGCCATCCGCACAGGCGGAGACATCTGCGAAAGCATCTGTATTGGAGACGATCACCGGCGTCGTAATATCATATCCCTCTTCTGTGATCGCGTCTTTATCAAATTTCAAGATCACGTCCCCCCGTTTTACCTGCTCTCCGGAAGTTTTCTGGGGATAAAAATACTTCCCTCCCAGATTTACCGTATCCATGCCAACATGGATCAGCAGTTCCACACCGTTTTCACCGGTCATGCCAACCGCATGGCCTGTTTCAAACATAACATCGATCTTTCCGTCAAAGGGTGCGACCAGTTCGCCCTTTTCCGGGATCACTGCCGTGCCTTTCCCAAGAATACCCTGGGAAAAAGTGGCGTCTTTAACCTGTTCCAACGGTATACATGTGCCTGCTGCCGGGCTGGCAATATGGATTTCCTGGCCTTCCGGAAGAGGCTTAATCTCTGGAGCGCTCTCTTCCACAACCTCATCTTCTTCATCGTCCTCGTCCACGATATCTTCAAATCCGATGATCATCGTCGCTATGAATGCGACAACGATGGTGATCAGGATCGTAAGAGCAGCGATCAAAAGACTGACTGCCCGGTCTTCTTCCACATACTGCACAATGGTCACAATTGCCGGAGTGGCGATCCCAAAACATTTCATCTGGAAAAATCCGCCAAACAGGCCACCCACAGCCGCACCGATGCAAGCGCCGAGCATGGGGCGTCTGAGTCTGAGGGTAACACCGTAGAGGGCCGGCTCTGTAATACCGGCAAACAGAGCAGAAAAGGCGGAAGAGCCGGCCACCTGTTTAAAATCCTTATTTTTGCTCCGGATGGATACGGCAAGGGATGCAGCGCCCTGGGCCATATTGGAACACAGCTCGCCGATACAGATAAAGTTTTCATACCCCACTGTTGCGATCATACCCAGTTTGATCGGGGTAAAGGCATGGTGCATACCGGCCATGACAACAAAAGGATATACACCGGCCACAATACCGATGGCAAAAAAGCCGAGTTTATCATGAATCGAATAAACCACGTCGGACAGTACATTGCCGCAGATCGCTCCCAGCGGTCCCAATACGATCAGGGCAATGGGCGCTTCGATCAGTACGACCAGCATTGGCTTCAGGAAGTTCTTTGTGACCACAGGCGTGATCTTGTCCACAAGCTTTTCAACGTACTGCAAAGACCATACTGCCAGGATGATGGGTATGACCGAATAAGAATAGGAAGCATAGGTTACCGGGATAAAGCCAAGGAACCTGACCACAGTTCCCGCTTCCTGCGCGCTGCTCATAAGCGATATGAAATTGGGATGCAGCATGATCAGCGCGATGCTGGCCGCATAATACATATTTGTACCGAATTTTTTCGATGCGGAAATCGCGATCAGCACAGGCATAAAGAAGAAGGCGCCGTCGCCCATGACACTGAGCAGACTGTATGTATAACCTTCTGTGTCCAAAATGCCGATCATGGGCAGCAATGTGAGCAGAACTTTGATCATAGCTGCGCCGATGATCGCCGGAATGACCGGGGCCATGATGCCTGAAATAGTGTCCATAAGCATCGAAGGTATGCTCTTTTTCTCCTTTGTCTTAGGCGCCGCTTTGACCGTTTCATTTGAGAAATGGCCAAGCTTGTTCAGTTCCTCAAAAACATAGGCCACATCATTGCCGATGATGATCTGATACTGTCCGGCTTTTCGCATAACGCCCATGACACCCTTTGTCCTCTTGACCGCTTCATCATCTACGATCGATTCATCTTTCAAAGTAAATCTCAGTCTTGTCATACAGTGGACCAGACTGACCACATTTTCTTTCCCGCCGACTCTCTGCAGGATTTTCTTCGCAACACTTTCGTAATCCATAATCCTCACCTCTTAATTTTATGACGTTCCGGAAATCTCCGAGAACAAAAAGACCCGGCTGCAAAGACCGCATCTTCCCGGGGTATGCGGTCTGGGCAGTCAGGTCTTGCTTAACTGAATAATAACAAACCTGGGACAAACCTTACTGTTCGTCCAATATTCTTTTTATATGGATCAGCAGATACAGTTCTTCATCAATTCCCAACTTGTATCCGTACTGCTTTCTGATAAAGGCGCTCACCTTCTGGACTCCGGTATAAGCTTTCCTATTCTGGGCCACCATCACCTGATAGATTTCACCCATACTGTCTTCATAGACTTCTCCATCCATGATCCGGGCAGAAAAGAATTTCAGATGGGTCAAAAACCGCTGATAGGATACCGAGTCCTCATTGAAATCTATTTTAAAATGTATTTTGACTATTTTGATGATCGCCTGGATCAATTCGGTGATCTTTTGCACATCTGATACATTGTTGGTCTCAAACTCTGAGGATATTATATGCATGGCAATAAAGGCGGCTTCATCATCTCCCAGATCGATGCCTGTCATTTGCTGGATCCACCCGATGGCCATACATCCCAATTCATATTCCCTGGAATAAAATTTCCGGATCTCGCTGCGCATGATGTTCTTCAGGGCAATCCCCTGCTGATAACGTTCCACTGCCGAATTGATATGGTCAGTTAAAGTCACATAAAGGGCATCCCGCACCTTCAATCCCGCTTCTCTGGAAGCCGTCACAACCCTCCCGGCAATTTCCAGATATTTCTCAGATATCTCCCGCACCACTGCCTGCAGCCGATAATTGTCTTCTTCGCTTTTCAGACAATATATTTTTTCCACCAGGGATTTATCCAGTTCATCGCCCCTTTTCTTTTTAAAGCCCACGCCGGCGCCGGTCATAATGATCTCTTGGCCTTTTTTATCCAGTACGACCACTGCATTTGTGTTCAGAACTCTGACAATCTTCATCCGTTTCCGCCCCCTCGGTAAGCGATAAAGCCGCATTCCCCGAAAACAAAAATACTGCTTATAATACTTTCCTCAACAGTATTATAAACAGTCTTGCTTACCCTTACGTAATAACAAACTTCCTTTACATACCTATACTAGCAGTTCCTTTGGCATTTGTCCAGCAGAAAATGTTTTTTCATCAATATGGATATTTCACCTGCCTGTTTTTATACAAAATATCCAAAATCTATCCTTATAACAGCTGCTTTCCTATACTGTAGAGGCCGGAAGAAAAATCTTCCGACCCCGTAAAGATCATCTCAGCCTGTATACGTCTATCCTGTATCGGTCACATCTCGATCAGTTCATATTCCCGCGAACCGGCGCCCAATTCCTGGGCCGCTTCGATGGTGTGGATACCGTTCCGGCTGTTGACCCGTTCCATAAAGTGTTCCTTTCCCGGATCATCCGAATGGATGACCAGATCCATACATGCCTGGTCAATGGCCACCGGATCCAAAGAAGCCAGGATTCCGATATCTTTCATACAGGGATCCTCCGCCACAGCGCAGCAGTCACAGTCCACAGAAAGATTTTTCATCACATTGATATAGGCGATCCTGCCCTTAAAATGTTCCGCCACACTGTAGGCCGCGTCTGCCATGGCCTCAGGGAATTCCACGCTGCTGGCATGTTTCTGCCATGTCTCATAGCGGTCGTCCGTCTTTCCCGCGGAATGGATCAATGCCTTGCCCGCCCTGGAAGCGCAGCCGATGGCCAGCTGTTTGAGAGCGCCGCCGTAGCCGCCCATGGGATGACCTTTGAAATGGGCCAGGACCAGCATGGAATCATAATTCATGATATGCTTGCCCAGATGATTTTCTTTTAAGATCTTGCCATTGGGGATGGGCCAGATCACATCTGGTCCTTCCGCGTCCATCAGATCCACATCAAAATATTTGGTCCATCCATGTTCCTCAAGCAGTTTCCAATGGGAATCGGTATTGTCCCGTACGCCTCCGGTGGCGTCTCCGTAAGCCGTATTGCACTCCACGATGGTGCCGTTGACAGCTTCCACCATGGGCCGCCAGAATTCCGGATGAAGGAAATTCTGGTTGCCCTTTTCACCGGAATGGACCTTCACTGCCACTTTCCCCGGGAGCTCAACTCCCAGCGCCTGATACAGTTCCACCACCTTTTCCGGTGTCAGTTCTTTTGTAAAATAAACTTTTGATTTCATGATCATTCCTCCCGTTCTTCTCATTCTCTGAAGTCCATATAAAAGGCCAAAGCCTGTTCTCCTGCCGTCATGCGCCAAAATATTCCCGGATAACTTCCATCCGGTCCGACTGGCTTACATGGAAGGGACAGCGGTCATCGCAGTAGCCGCATCGGATACAGTCTCCCGCTTTCTTTTCCAGGTGGGCATAATGGTCTTTTGCCAGTTCGTCTCCGGCCAGAGCCAGATCGTAATATTTGTTGATCAGGCCCACATCCAAGCCCGCCGGACATGGCTGGCAGTGATTGCAGTATACGCAGCTGCCTTTGGCTTCCCTAGGCGCAAACGTTCCCAAGATCGAATAATCCTTCTCTTCCGGCGCCGCATTGACAAACCCCAATATCCGTTTCAGATCTTTGCGATCGCGGATGCCCGGAAGAACCGTGAGTACGCCGGGTTTATCCAGAGCGTACTGGATGCACTGATATTCGGTCAGCGCCCTTCCAAAGGGAGAAGTGCGGGCATTTAAAAGCTGTCCGCCGGAGAAGGCTTTCATGACCGAAATCCCCACGCCCTGGGCCTGGCAGCGGCGGTACAGGTTCTGCCGTTCATCCACACTTCCGATGGCATAGTCCCCTTCCTGCTGATAATCATAAGCCGGATTGATGCTGAACATGAGCATATCCAAAAGCCCCGTATCCAGCGCCCTTTCCGCCACGGAGGGGGTATGGGACGACATACCGATATGCCGTACTACGCCTTCCTGTTTCAGTTTCAGGATATGATCCAGTATACCGCCTTTTAATACTTTTTCCAGATCCGCTTCTTCATCGATGCAATGGAGAAAACCAAAGTCGATGTAATCCGTCTTTAAAGCGGAAAGCTGCCAATCCACGGAACGCTTGATCGTATCCAGATCCGTAGTCCAACCGTACTTGCCGGTCTGATAATCCGCGCCGAAATGGATCTGAAAACGGACTTTCTTACGTTCTCCGGCCAAAGCTCTTCCAAAAGCTTCAAACGGCGGCGCATCCGCAGACGCCATGTCAAAATAATTGATACCGTTTTCAAGTGCCATCGTCATCGTGGCTTCAATCTCCTTTTCCCCGGCCATACCGATGGAACTGGTACCCAGTCCCAGTACACTGATGGGTTCGCCGCCATGGGGCAGTTTTCGATATTCCATAGTTCAGACTCCTCCTCACTCCCACATCTTTTCGCCCGGACTGTCCGATCACTGGATCCGGTATCCTTCTGCCACCAGCCGGTCCACCGCCCGGTCCAGGGCTGTCAGATTCCCGTAAGTCTGTTTCCGGTAACCAACCTGGGAATGAAAAGATACGATTTTATCTCCTTTTCCGATCCAAAGATCCGTTTTATTTCTTTTAGAGTCCATATCCTTTTCCTGCATAACATCATCCCCCTGTCCAAAGACCCAAAAGTAAACCCTGTCTCTTCTGTATATCATTTTAACCTGTATTTTTCCCCGCATCAAATACCTGGTTTGAATGCAGATCAATGCCTTGGAAGTATTATGTCCGTCAGATCATGTCCTTTACCCGGGCAATGTCTTCATCCGTGCGGTTCCCGTAAATATGGATGTTCTCAAGGGCAGTCTCGATCTGTTCAAATTCTTCCCTTTTCAGTTTCACATCTGTGGCGCCAAAATTCTCCCGCAGACGTTCTTCCTTTCTCATACCTGGGATGGGCACGAGAAAATCCCATTTGCAGAGCATCCAGGCCAGGGAAATCTGAGCCGGTGTGGCGTCTTTTTCAGCCGCAAACCGATCGAGCAGATCCAGCAAAGGCTGGTTCGCTTCCATATTCTCCCTTGAAAACCGGGTGATGACCCGCCGTACATCATCCCCGGTATATTTATCTTTACTTGTATACTTGCCGCTTAAAAATCCGGCGCCAAGGGGTGAAAAAGGCACAAAGCCGACGCCCAGCGTTTTGCAAGTGGGGAGCACATCTTTTTCAAACATCCTCTCCATCATGGAATATTCGCTTTGGATCGCTGTGATGGGAGTGACCGCATGGACCCGGCGCACTTCTTCTTCCGTTGCCTGGGACTGGCCCCAGCCCCGGATCTTGCCTTCGTCGATCAGTTTTCCCATCACACCGGCCACTTCTTCCACCGGAATATTTTTGTTGACCCGGTGCTGGTAGTACAGATTTTTTCTTTTTAGCATTCCGTCTGGTCATTTCCCAATCGTTCCGGCAATGTCCCCGGATCCATCGTTTCAAAGCTATACGTTCCATTCAACAAAATAAGCATACCGGATACCTTCCTCCGATATGCTTAAATTATAAATGGACATGATTCTCAAGTCTAATACCTGTTTTTTCACGTCATCTTATGCCTGTGGGGCATAGAATGGCGTCTCGTACACCCTTCAGCTGTACTTTGGCGTATTCGATAAATTTGGATGCCGCCGGGCTGAAGGGCTGCTTCCTCTTCCAGCTGGGCAAGCTGACGGCTGAGGGTGGGCTGGGTAATGTGCAATACATTGGCCGCCCGGGTAATACTCTCTTCCTGTACAACTGTTAAAAAATAATGCAACACCCGTATTTCCATAGAATATGCCCCCTTATCCACTGCCTTTTGTTTTCTCCTCATCGGGGCAGATCCAACCCCGGAGACTGCAATCGACCATAATGGCTACGATCCAATTCCCTACGCATCCCTTCCAGATAGAGATTATACTCGGATCTCTGCACCACTTCCCGTATGGGCCTGGCCTGGGCAGCAATTTCCTCCTTCAGCCTGGCGGTCATCTGCTTCATGGTAGCTTGACTCTGTAGGAAACCGACGTTGATAGCCTCACAACAATCGAATACGGCACTTCGAAGGTCGTTCAGACGCTGATTCGCCGTATGCAGCTCGCTGACCATG
Source organism: Candidatus Onthocola gallistercoris (assembly GCA_018715345.1). Lineage (GTDB taxonomy): Bacteria > Bacillota > Clostridia > Lachnospirales > Lachnospiraceae > Frisingicoccus > Frisingicoccus gallistercoris. The sequence goes on along the minus strand of DVLT01000005.1, from coordinate 11,679 downwards.
CGGGACATCTTGACGCTGATCTCGTCCATCCGATTCTCCATGGATACCTGTTTAATCTTTACAGCATGGCCATGGCAACAGTCCCGGCCGTCAACAGGACAAGTCCAGCCATGCCCCGCTTGCTCAGTTTTTCTCCGAATACAAAATAGGAAAAAACAACCGTGACCAGTACGCTCAGCTTGTCCACCGGCGCCACCACGCTGGCCGGTCCTTCCTGAAGAGCCCGGTAATAACATAGCCAGGAGGTTCCGGTGGCTATACCGGACAGACCGATCCACCCCAGTTCCCTCTTCCGGATATGGCGCACTTCCCCTTGCTTTCCAGACACAAAAACCATGACCCAGGCCATGATCAGGACAACAATGGTCCGGATGGCCGTTCCCAGGTTGGAATCCACGCCGGATATGCCGATCTTACCCAGTATGGCGGTCAGACTGGCAAAAAAAGCAGAGCCAACGGCATAAATCAGCCAATTTCCTCCGTTGGATCTTGTCTGCTGCACGTCTTTTTTCTCGATCATCAGAAAAATGCCTGCCGCGATGGCCAGCGTGGCCGCTGCTTTTTCCAGACTGAGCCCTTCCTGCAGAAAGATGAGAGCCAGGAGGATGGTCAGCACTGTGCTGGACTTATCCACCGGCACCACTTTATTTATGTCACCCAACTGGAGAGCCCGAAAATAACAAAGCCACGAGGCCCCAGTGGCTGCTCCGGAAAGGATCAGAAACAAAAGGGAACGGTCGTCTATGGACGCCATCTGACCGGCCGATCCTTCGATACCCACAATGATCCAGGAAAATACCAATATGACCACGGTACGCAACGCAGTGGCCACCGTGGAATCCGTTTCCCGTATGCCGCATTTTGCAAATATGGATGTCAGCCCTGCAAAAAACGCGGAACCCACCGCGTATATCAACCACATATCCTGTCCTTCTTTCCTTCCAGGTTCTTCTGCCGGTCATACCGCCATCCCTATCCTCGCATATCAATCATTTTCATGCGTTCAGCCGGTATCCGGCGCCCCACACGGTCTCGATGATCTTCGGATCCCGCGGATCTTCTTCGATCTTTTCCCGCAGCCGGCCGATATGGACAGACACGGTGGCCGCATCGGATATATAATCGTATCCCCATATCTTTTCAAACAATTCCTCCTTTGAAAAGACAATATTGGGATTCTCTGCCAAAAAGCGCAGAAGTTCGAACTCTCTGTTGGGCAGTCTAAGCTCCTTGCCCTTTTTCCACACTTTCCATGTTTTAGGTTCAAGTACCACATCCTGTACGTGTATCCGTTCCTTGCTTTCTATGACGCCTTCACTTTTTCCGGCTGTCAGCCGGGCGTAACGTTTCAGATGGGAACGTACCCTTGCCACCAAAAGGGAGGGATCAAAAGGCTTCGTGATATAGTCGTCCGCTCCCAATCCCAGGCCCCGGATGGCATCCACAGACTCTGTCCGGGCAGTGACCATCAGGATCGGGATGTCGATCTCGTCCCGGATCTGCCGACAGATATCATATCCGCTGCAGCCAGGCAGCATCACGTCCAGCAACACCAGATCATAGGCGTGGCTGCGCAGCTCTGAAACAACCCCCGCGCCATCGGCCAGCCAGACTGTCTCATAACCGTTTATCTCCAGATAATCCTGTTCAAGCAAGGCGATCTTTTCATCATCTTCCACGATCAATATTTTCTCCATCCTCAATCCTCCCTGGGAAAAGCAAGCCGTATCTTCAAGCCTCCGTCATTTTCCGCTGTCGCTTCCCCGTGATGACATCTCATGATATATTGTACCACATAAAGGCCCACACCGCTGCCTTTTTCCTGTCGAGATTCATCACAACGGTAAAACCGCTCGAATATCCTCGGAAGTTTTTCCTCCGGCACACCTTTTCCGTTGTCCTTCCATTCCATCCAGATCCGGTCGTCGGATGCGTACACGGATAGATCGATCTGCACCGGACGGATCCCCGCATATTTTATACTGTTCTCCAGCAGATTATCCAAAATACGCTGTATCTGATCCACGTCCACGGCAATTTCCGGGAGCAGCCTGTCTGGCTTGTGAAAAATGATCTTTACCTGGGCCGGATCTGCCGCCGCTTCCTTTTTGGACGCATAGGCAGCCGCATATTCAGCCAAGTCTGCCCGTACCATGTGCAGCGGCATCTGTCCGCTTTCCAACCGGGAAAAATCAAATAATTTCTGAAGTAGGACATTCATCTCCTCTGTGGATTCATATGCGGTCTGCAGATACCTTTCCCGCTTTTCCGGCGTATTGGCCACCCCGTCCATCACACCTTTAATGTACCCCTGGATCGAGGTCAGTGGTGTGCGCAGATCGTGGGAAATGCCCGTCACCATGTCGATCCGCGCTCTTTCCGTCCGGGCTCGTGCTTCCCGGTCTTTCAGTATGGTATACTGCATGGCATTAAACGCCTGACACACATGTTCAAACTCTTCTTCCCCTTTATAGCAGATCGCCTCCGTCAGATTGCCGCTTTGGATACGTTCTGCACCGGCGGTCAATGCTTCCATGGGCTCCATGATCATCCGGTTCATCTTCCGGGTGAAGTAAGATGCCAGAAACAAAAGGACCACGATCGCTGTCATCCCGATCAACAGGACCGCCAGAAAAAAGATACTGAAAAATCTTTGCAAAATGGAGGTCAGCCCGATCTTTTCCGGAAAATATGCGGCCATTATATAGACCTCTTCCTCCGGAACGTACTTGGTCACCACTGTGGCCCGCAGGTAGGAAAAGATCGCCGTATCTGTAGACTGCTGCCCGCCTGCTTCTGTCATCTCTGCCAGATCTTCCATATCATCGCTGCTGTCCCCATATAGGATCTTCCCTTTGGAAACAACAGCCAACTCATATCCCCATTCGCCCACACTCTTCCGCAGCGTTTCCGCTTCTTCCGGCACGCCCTCCCGCAGCAATCCGGCTACCGTCTCCACATGATCCTCCAGCCGGATCTGACTCATGGAACGCAGTTGCCTCTCAAAAGTCTCTTCAAATATGACCAATACCGCCAGGATGATCACCATAAGGGCGATCAGGGCAGAAAAAAGGATCGTCATATTGGAACGAAACATCCGCTTTTTTAAAGACATATTTTCTCCCCTTTTCATTTTCCTGTCTTTCATCATATCTTAAATGACAACCATTTTCCAGACCTGCCGTCAAAAACATCAGGATAAACGTACACCTCTTCTTTGTTTCAATCGTCCCATCCGCTGCTTGCGTATCTGTTCCAACATCCAAACGGTCATAAGTGAAAGGCACAGCCCGGTCACGATATACACCGCCATGCCCGCTGAAACCGGGACTATTTCCAACAGAACCGGGAACAGCGCCAGCGCCAGTAATGTACCGCCGATCATGGTCACGCATATGAACAGCCGCAGTCTGTTAAAGGGTATGCAGCTTTTGATCACAGCCGCCATGGAAATACCGATGAGAAGGATATACATAACCGTCTGGCTTTCCGCCGGCGGCAGCGGATGGATCAAACTAAAAAACATGATCATGAAAGAAACCGCCAGCCCAAAGGGCGCCGCATGGGAAAGGGCCGTGGGCAAAAATTTCCCATGTATGCGGGACGTATCCGCTTCCAGGATGGTGAGAAAGGAAGGGTACGCCTCGATACAGGCATCGATCAACGTGATCTGTATCGGTATAAACGGAAACGGCTGGTTGGTCAGCAGACAGAACAGGGAAACCAGTATGGAGTAAATGGTCTTGATGAAAAATACCTGGGCTATACGGGTCACATTGTGGATCACCCGACGGCCTTCCATGACCACCTGGGGCAGATTGGTGAAATCCGAATCCATCAGTACCACCTGGGAAATCTGCCGGCTGGCATCGCTTCCATCCGCCATGGCGATGGAACAGTCCGCCTCCCGAAGCGCCAGAAGATCGTTTACACCGTCCCCGGTCATGGCCACCTGATGGCCCTGACGTTTTAACGCTTTCACCAGTTCCTGTTTCTGTTTTGGGGTCACCCGGGCAAACACCGCATAATCTCGGCACAAGCTGTCATAATCCGGATCCGCATCAAGTGCAGACATGTCCACCGCATCCATCCACCGTTCCAACCCGGCCCGTCTGGCTGTCATGGAAACGGTTTTCACATGGTCGCCGGAGATCACCTTCACGTCCACCCCTTCATTTTTGAAAAATCCCAAGGTTTCCGCCGCATTTTTCCGTATATGATCCTCCAGCACAACGCCATACAAGGGACAGATCCCGGATGGCAGATGGTCCGCATCTTCCCATGTCTTTCCAGAATAACCGATGATGACGACCCGACAGCCCTTATCCATCTCCCGGGCCAGATTGGCCGGCAGTCTGCCCAACAGTTTTTCCGGCGCGCCGACAAAAATACTTCCGCTTTCTTTGAAGCTGACACATCCCCATTTTCGTCCGGAAGAAAAAGGAATCTTCCCGGAAGGCTGATAAATCCCTTCCGGCTCAAAACTTTCCTTCAGCGCCTGGAAGGTGGCATTATTGTCATCGCTGGCCGCCATATAAGATCGGATCAACCGGTCCATTTCTCCTTTTGGCAGGTCCGTCATGGGAATGATCCGTTTCACTTTCAGGTTGCCATCGGTGATGGTGCCCGTCTTGTCCAGGCAAAGGGTATCCACATGGGCCAACGTTTCCAAAGAATAGATATTCTGTACCAAAATCTTCATCTTCGCCAACCGGATCACGCCTGCCGCCAATGAAACAGAGATCAAAAGCACCAGTCCTTTAGGCAGCATGCCTAAAAGGGCGGCTGAAGAAGATACCACCGCCTGATCCATCGGAGCCTGCCTTAAAAACCAGGCTTCTGCAAACAACAGGATACCCAGCGGTATGATGAGAAAACTGGTGGACCGGGTGACCTTATCCATGGATCCCAGCAATTCCGACTGGATCTGCTTTTCCCGCTTCACTTCACTGGCCAGCCGAGCCGCATAATTTTCATTCCCCACATGGACGACCTTTGCCAACGCCCTGCCAGCGATCACCGAACTGCCGGAATAAAGTTTCCCATTCCCTTCCTTGACCACCGCATCACTCTCTCCGGTGAGCAAAGACTCGTTCACTTCCAACGTCCCATCCACCACGATGGCATCATTACATATCTGATTGCCGCTTTCCAGTATCATCAGATCGTCTTTGACCACTTCTTCCGAAGCGATCTGGATATCTTTCCCGCCTCGGCGCACACGTACAGTGGGACGATTGAGGATGGACAGTTCATCCACCAGTTTTTTTGCCTTCAACTCCTGGCTGATGCCGATCACGATATTCAGGATGATAATGGCGATAAAAAGCATATTGGAATAAGCTCCCACCGCGAATAACAGGATAGCGATGGTAAAATTCAGGAAATTAAACAGGGTAAACAGATTTTCTTTGACGATCTGTGCCTTGCTTTTGGTCATGGCCTCAGGCGCTCTTCCCCCTTCGCCCCGTTCCAGCCGTTCTGCCACTTCCTGATCTGAAAGGCCATTGGCCAGATAGTCTGTGTTTTTATATGAATGTTCAAACAAATCGTTTCTTTCTTCCATAGTTTAAGCCTCCTGTCCGTCTTTTCTCCATCAAAGATTAACAGGAGGCTTTAAACTTTTTCACATTAATTTTTAAACTTTTTTTAAACAGCCTTTAAATTCTTTTCGGACCGATCAGACATTTCTTTGATCCGGTCATCTAGTCTCTGCTGCTGCTGGAAAATCCATACTGCATATTTTCGTTATTCAATGCATAAAACGGCAGCGTGGTATCCGTTGTCAGCGACAAGTCATAATATCCGATCCAGCTTCGGAAATCCAAAGGCAGCTGATCTAACGGCGCTCCCGGAAGATAGATCAATATGTCTTTGGCATCATTCAAGCCGTAGGCATCGCTGTATACATAGAGTGTTTCATCCCGTATCTCTTCTGTTCCCGCATCCTGTGCATAGGTCAATTCCTCTATCTGCATGGAATAAGTATAATCATTCACCTGCACCGGCGCAGAAAAACGACCGGTAAAATCACAGTAATAGATCGTACCGTGGGGATAACCCTCCCCCATACTTCCCATGTCGCTGTCGTGATAATTTCCGTAAAAACTCCCGTCTTCATTGATATAAAGCACGGTCGCCCAGCCTCCGGCTCCACTGGCAAAAAAGAACTCAAGATCGCTAAGATCCACAAAAGTCAGACCTGGACTTCCTGTGGGGACTTCTTCTCTTGGCGTTCCTTCTGTCTCTGTGATCACATCGTTTCCGCCAGCCGTCTCCACCCCTTCTATATTTTCCTTTGCTTCTGCCGGCGTCTCTGTTTCCTCTATCCCTGATTCCGGCGTCTCCCTGCTTTCAACCGATGCATCCGTCTCAAGCCCACTGTCCGTCTCCTTCGACGAAGCCATGGCTATCTCATTTTTCAGATGATCGCCGATTCCCAGGCTGCCGCATCCGCTGATCATTATGACCATAGCCAGAAGCCAACAGATCAGTCCTGATTTCTTCATGCCGATCCCTCCCATTGCTCAGTTGTTTCCATCCCGATGTCCGTGATATAATGATCACATATAGTGCAATTATAATACACCGGGAGGTGGAAGTCCATGTATGAATCGATACAGGTCACAAACAACAGTTATTACATCCAAAGTCCGGCAAAAATGGGACTGGTAAAGCTGGACGATACCCGTGTCTGTCTCATTGACAGCGGCAATGACAGGGATGCAGGCAAGAAAGTCAAACGCCTTCTGGATGCCAACGGCTGGCAGCTGACCGCCATCTATAATACCCATTCCAATGCGGACCACATCGGCGGCAATAAATACCTTCAGGGACAGACCGGCTGCCGGATCTATGCGCCCGGCATCGAATGCGCCTTCACCCGCTATCCGGCGCTGGAGCCCGCCTTTCTCTACGGCGGTTATCCCTGCAAAGATCTCCGCCACAAATTTCTCATGGCAAAGGAAAGCGACGCCGAAGAACTGACCGATAACGTTCTCCCCGAAGGTTTTAAACAGATCCCTCTGCCCGGACATTTCTTTGATATGGTAGGCTTTCGTACACCAGACGATGTGGTCTATCTGGCCGACTGCCTGTCCAGCAAAGAGACACTTGACAAATATCAGATCGGCTTTATCTACGATGTGGCTGCTTATTTAAAAACACTGGACATGGTCAAAACCCTGTCCGCCCGGATGTTTATTCCCGCCCATGCGGAGGCGGCAGAAGATATCTCCGCTCTGGCCCAATATAACATAGATAAAGTCCATGATGTCGGCGAAAAGATCCTGGATCTGTGCCGGGAACCCCTTTGCTTTGAAAGCCTTCTTCAGAAGCTTTTCACCGATTACAGCCTGGTCATGAACTTTGAGCAGTATGCTCTTGTGGGCAGCACGGTCCGTTCCTATCTTTCCTGGTTAAAGGACAGCGGCCGTCTTGGCGCCTGCTTTGAAAACAACATGCTGCTGTGGAAACGGCTGTGAGCGGCCGCCGGATACCATGGGCAGGATGGAAGCCATCATTTACATTCTGGCCGGGAAATTCTTGAGCAGGGACGAACTGGAAACGTTAAAGGAGGAGATGTCTATGACCATACTTGGACAGATGATCTGGGACGATGCCATTAAAGAAGGCAAAGAAAAAGGCCGCGAAGAGGGTGAAGAGCGCTACAGCCGGCTGATCCTGATCCCAAACCGGGAGAATAAGACGGATCAGATCATAAAGAGCGCCGCCGATCCGGAATACCGGAGAATGTTATAAAAAAAATACGGTGTCCTTTCAGAGGAAGATGGGAACAAAAGATAAGTCTTAAAATCATATTTAAGTAAAAATATCAAAAGTCCGGAAGCCGTCCCCACCGGGATGGGACTTCCGGACTTTTGACCCTAAGACGGATATTATTCAAGTCTCTTCCATCTGTCTGCCGATCCATGTCATCAAGGTATCCACAATATATGCCTGCTGTTCCTCCGTCAAAGGAATACCCGCAGGTATGCCATGCCATTTTCCCAGGCAGCCTCGGCAGCAGCAGCCGCAGGCATGCTGGGCAAGAAAGACGGGGTGGCCTTTCATGGGCGTCTGCTTTCCATCATTGGGAATATGGGCAGGCGCAAGCCGTTGGCGGACAAGATCCCCGGCATGGCTGCGTATCACTTCCATCCCTTTTTCCTGTACATAGCGTTTATCCGCTGCTTTCAGCTGGAACCGGCTGCGGAATGGTGAACGGCGGATCCGCTCAAACAGATCGGTTGCCAGCCATCTCTCCCGGTCCAGTTCCTTTTCCTGTATCTTTTCTTCCGACTTTCTCTGCTTCGGATCCTCTGTGGACGGATCGGGACTGCCCTCATAGTCGATCCCTGCCCGGGCCGCTTGGCTTTCCTGATATTTGCGGGGGATATGATAGGTTTTCCCCTCTTTTATAAAGACAGCACCTGTCTGTTTAAAATGAAAGGGCACCTGATATTCCATGCACTGTTCCCGCACGGAAAGGATCCATTCATAATGGCAGGGTCTGGCCGCATCCCCCGACTCTCCGCCGCACAGTACATACCCGATCTGCCCTGATGCCAGGTAGGGCTCGATATCCACCGGCCCCAGCAGCGGTTCATGGCAAATGTACTTATGCCGGATCGGAAGCGTCAGATAGATCGGCAGCCTTTCATCCGCCATCGCCTGATTTTCCGCCGTGCAGTAAACCGATACATTGGGATAGCCTTCGCCCCAGTCCTGTGGAATGCAGTCCATAAAACGATGGATCCGCTTGGTGATGATGGCAAAGGAAAGATCCGGCCTGGCTTTGATCATCTGCCAGCATTCCGCCCGCCATTCATCCGCTTCTTCAAGAAAGAAATCCGAAGTCATACAGGTAAAGACGGTGCCGCCTGCCGGCGAAAGCTTGTACTGTTTCTGCCTGTCCCTTTTCAGGGGCAGATCAAAACTGCCGGTTTTGGTGACCACACTGGCGTCTTTGCCGATGGCGGCATCCCTCCGGTACACATAACAATTCTGACAACCGGCGCTGATCTTATGACAACCATGCCAGGGATTCCATATGGCCACAGTCTCCACCTCCTTTGCCTTTCGCCTCCGAATGTCCGGTCAAAGGCAGAATGCCCACAGAAACTTCAGTCGAACTTTCCGTATACAAGTTCTGCGATAAAGTTATAAACCTTTCTTTTATCCTCCGGATCATCAATGTCCGCCAGTGTATCATAGCCATCCTCATCTTTTAAAACGTAAGACGCCAAAACATCCGTCAACTGGGGATCCCGGGAATTTTCAATGGAATAAATGGCATATTCTATTCCATCGATGGTAACCACACTTATAATCGTGGCCAGATGCTCTGTCCCATCTTCTGTCTCCACCATAAATGTCTGAGGCTCCTCTTCCGGCCAGAAAGCCGGATCCATATCATTTGTTTTTTTCAAACTTCTACCTCCTCGTCATTTCTTGATCGCTATCCTTTCAAATTTTTCACGGTCTAGGGATTATTTATTTTCACAGTCCAGTCCACAGTAGCCGATCATATCTTTCAAATATAAGAGAAATCCCGCCTCATATCGGTTATCAATTCCGGATCATCCTTCCGCATCCGTTCCAACAAAATCCCAATATTCTTCTGATCTTTCCGGATCGCGTCCAATTCGGCTTCCGTTATTCCCACAAGCTGGATAAACCCAAGCTCTCCATGCAAGGTGTCCCGGGTTTTGGCCGTCGTATCATTCACAGTGATGAGGGCTGTTATCAGAGAATCCGTACCTACGTGAAGTGAGGTCCCGTTCCCGGGAATACATTCCCCGGACTCAAAAAACCTTTCCGTTGTATAGGTATAGCGGGCAAGATTGGACATGACGTCCATCGCCCAGAGACAATCCTCCGCCCGGTCCTCTTTGAGTTTTATCGTCATTTCGTAGCCCCATCGGCTGTATTTGCCGCCAAAAGCTTCTTCATTGGCATAAAGTTCGCTCATTCCGAAAGAAACAATATGCTGATAGCCTTTCCCCGAATCATAGACAGAGTACCCGTCCAAAAAACAATTCCCGCCAAACATGGCCCTGGCCTGTATAGCCGTACCGTAATGGGCAGGCTCTACTCCCGGATATAACCGTTCAAATTCCGCCTCTATGGCGTCCCAGCCCGGCGCCCAATCTTCTTCATGCTCCATTCTTTCCATATATTCCTGTTTTGTCATCCCGCACCTCCTCTGGTTTACTTATAGATTTATTATACTGGTCTAGTCTGAAAACTGCAATCAGATACAGCTATTCTTCGTATCGCTGATATTCTCTGCCAGACTCTTTTTGCATACTTTACAGAGAATGCCGCAGGATGTCACCAGGACAACCTTTGCATCAGCCTGATCACCGATCTTATCATACAGACGGCCGGCGCTCATCGATTCTCCCAGCACCGTATACACGCTGTTGGCCACATAGCCGATCGTCCCAAGACAATCCAGCTTCACCATAATGGCTTCCCGGTCATATTTATTATCCGGTTCTTTTTCCAACGTAAGTCTCATGCCCTTCTTCAGAAAATCCGCTCCATAATAATGCTTTGTCCCTGTCAGTGTAAAATAAGTTTTTGCCATATTCATTCCTCCTATGATCTGCAGTTCATTTCTTATAACTGCAGTATAACGGATAACCTGTCCAATAAAAACACCACCTGCAAGGTAAAGGCATCCGCAGAAAATATCCGATGGCCATAGGGACATAAAAAGACCCCGAGAGTTTTTCTCCCAAGGTCTTTACTTTTAGTCTTTCTTCCGTGTCAAAAAGATCCCTGCCAGGGTTCCTGCCAGTATGAAGGGAGCTGCCCTGACAAACAGCCATTCAAAAGCGTGAAACATGGTGCCCGCCACAGCTTTCTCCGGGTCACCGTAATCCCAGCTCAGATAGGGGCTGTTTTGCCAGATCAGGGCCGCGGCCATCACCACAGTGACTGCGGCCAATGAAATGAACAGTCCGTGAAGTATCCTTCTTCTCATGATCTTCCGCCGGGCAAGCTGCAGATTGATGATTTCAAGTTTCTCAGAAATGGCTTTCAGATCATCTGCCTTGGGCTCCGTGACCGTTTCCCCCAGCAGAACACTTACAGGCGTCTCAAGGGCTTCAGCCAGGGTGACCAGTATATCCGAATCGGGAACAGATAATCCGGTGTCACATAGTTAAAGATATTGGTGTCATTCAATCAATTTTGCCGATGAAGCGGTAAAAGATTTCTACCTCCTGTTCCCGGCTTCCGTCCTCACCTTTGACCGCTTCATGAACAACGATTTTTTCAATCAGCGTATTCAAAAGTTCGGCGGTCAGTTCTGTTGGATTGACACACTCTTTCATCAAGGCAATCCATTTTTCTGCGTCTGCGGCGTTCTGGCTTTCAGTGGCGATAGCGGATTGAAGCTGTTCAATCTTTTCGTCCAGTTCAGCCTGTTCGCTCTGGTACTTCCCGGACAGCATTGAGAAGTTGTATTCTGTGATACGCCCCGCCGCCCAGTCCTCATACATCCGGGCAAACAGGGTATCAACTTCGGATTTCCGCTTCTCTGCCTTTTTCAGTTCGGCGGCCTGCTTCTTTCTTGCGGCGGCCTGTCCCTTGTCATTGGCGTTTAACAGCCGCTTCAAGAGCCGTTCTTCATCATGCTGTACCAGCCCCGACCAGTATTGCAGACGG
>DVLT01000056.1 GCA_018715345.1 Candidatus Onthocola gallistercoris | reverse complement strand
GTTCCAGTCCGCCTTGAGCTTCTGCTCTAAAAGGCGTGTCATGGTGTGGGATGAACGGGCCGATCCCCACCATCTCCGGCTGAAATTCTGCCAGGAATGTCATGTCGTCGATCAGGGTATCTATGGTCTGTCCTGGAGATCCCACCATGAAGCCGGCTCCCGTCTGAAATCCCAAACTTTTCAGATCTTTCAGGCACTGGATCCGGTGGGCGAGGGATAGTTCGGAAGGATGGAGCTTTCTATAATGGTTTTCATTGGCCGTCTCATGGCGTAAAAGATACCGATCCGCTCCGGCTTCCCGGTATATCTGATAACTTTCCTTGTCCCGCTCCCCTATGGAAAGGGTAATGGCGCAGTCCGGGAATCTTTTCCGGATCCCTCGGATGAGGGCCGCCATCTTCTGATCATGATAATAGGAATCTTCCCCACCTTGGAGGACAAAGGTCCGAAACCCCAGTTCATACCCCGCCTGGCAGCAGTCCAAGATCGTCTGCTCATCCAATCGGTATCTGGAAACCAGCCTGTTGCTCCTGCGTATACCGCAGTAATAACAGTCATTTTTACAGTAGTTCGTAAATTCGATCAGTCCGCGTATAAATATCTTTTTCCCATAAATCCGGTCCCGGAGTGTGCTGGCTCTCTCAGCCAGCATCTTGGCCCGCCGGACATCTCTCCCCTCCAAAAGGATCCGCCATTGATCTCTGGACAGTTTTTCACCCTGGCAGAGGGCTTCCACGCATGACTGAAAGTCGTTTTCCCTTATTTCTCTCATTTTCTATCGGCTGTTCCGGAAGCGCCCCCCTTGGGTCCCGGCTCTCTCTGGATCTTTTTTTCTTTTGAATAAATCGCCTTTGAACGGACATCGGGTATCCTTCCCAGCTTTCCTGCCAACGCGCTGATGATATCCGCCGGGGCGTCCAGTACCACGCTGATGATATTCACCTGCTTTTCTTTATAAGGGATCCCCATGCGTCCTATGATATATTCTCCATACTGATGTAACAGACCGTTGACCTGATCTGCCTTCTCCCGGTTTTCGATGATGATGCCGATGACGGCAATCCTTGATTGACCATCAGTCATAATTTTCCTCCCTCCTGTAAAACAAAAAAGGACCCCGAAAGGTCCTTTCATTCTGATCACATGATTTTTTCGTATAAAGATCCAGGCCGCCCATCTCCAATCCCATTGTTGAAGGGCAGCTTATTTCTTCCCATCAGATCCTCTTCCGGTCAGTCGCTTATCTATGAACTCTTTGCCGACAGAAATACTGGCAGCGCAGACATTTTTTACTATTTTACTCTCATAGGGTGGCGCCGTCAAGCCTGTTTACTCTATTTACCGGCTGACTCTGTAATGGGCTGTCATGTCGTCCCGTTTTTCCAGTATATCCTCTTCATAAGCGATCTGGAACGGACTATTATGATGGATCACATAAGCCACTCCCCTGTCATTCCTTTTATCCGACACGATACCGATAACAACTCCGATGGCAAGGACGATCGCTGCCATCCGATAAAAAGTCCGGGATTTTTTCATGGCCTCCTCCTTTTACTTCCGTTTGCCCATCCATCGATCTGATTATACCATGGTGATCACGTAAAATACAGGTAGTATCCCAAAAGGCCCGCGCACCCTCCCCATCTTGACAATCGGCCCTGTTAAAGTTATAATTTATCTCATAGTATGAGATATTTGGAGGGGTTATGGACTACAGACAAAACGCGGAAGATTTCCTCGATTACATGAATCAGTTCTATAAGATCGATCTGATCCGGGAACTGAATGTATTGTCATCCGGGGAAGTCGCCGTTCTTGGTTATCTGTCTTTGCGGAACAACGGTGTGAATGCAGGAGATATCACTTCCTCCTTTCATATCGGGACATCTCGAACAGCAGCCATATTAAAGGCGCTGGAAAAGAAAGGTCTGGCCCGGCGCATGGCGGATCCGCAAGACGGCCGGTGCATTCTCGTATATATCACAAAAGAAGGCCAGGCCTTTTTAGACCGAAAAAGACAGGACGCCATCGGACATATGGCGGACTTTCTGGAACTTCTCGGTCCGGAAGATGCCAAAGACTATATGCGGATCATCAAAAGCGCATTGGAAAAGAAAAGACAAAAAAGTCCGGTGGACTGAATAGAATGTGAATATGGATGTTCACCATGAAGGGAGTTTGATACATATATGAAATCTTTAGCTATTGAACGGGAATTTGGCAGCGGCGGACGGGAGATCGGCATGAAGGTGGCTAAGGCTGCCGGTATCCCCTACTACGATGGAGAGCTGTTGGTAAAAGCTGCGGAATCCTATGGACTATCCATCTCCTTGTTGAAAGAGTATGACGAAAAGCGTACCGGCAGTTTTCTGTTTGATATTGCCGCTTTTGCCGATGCCTATCAACGGCTGCCTGGCAAAAAAAGCGTACCGGAACTGCTCTATACGATCCAAAAGACCATCGAAAATATCGAGCGTCAAGGCCCTGCTGTCTTTATCGGCCGCTGCTCCACAGAGATACTGAAAAAGAATCCCCATGTGACCAGCGTCTACATCTATTCTTCCGATGAGCAAAAGAAGCTGCGCCGCATTGTGGATACAGGAGATGCTATCAGTGAAAATGAAGCCCGTAAACTGATGGAAAAGATGGACAAGCAGCGGCGAAATTCTTTCCGGTACTGGTCCCAGAAAAACTGGTCTGACCGGGCCAATTACGATATGGAGTTGAATACTGGTACACTTTCCATTGAAAAATGTGTGGATATCCTGTTGGCTGCCATCGGCAATTAACACTTCATCCGATACCAACAGGCTTATCAAAGCCGTTTGGGGATACGTACCTTACGATCTGAAATGGTTATATCAATCAGACGCCGGCAAAAGGATGCCGGCGTTTGATTTTTCTCTTCTTATTCCTCTTAAAGGATCTGTCCTATTCCGTAAGTCCCATCACATCGTCCACAGGAAGGGATACCACCACGCCGTGGGCGTCTGTTTTAATACCGCAGGCTTTACTGATGGCTGTCATCACTTCCGTCTTACGTTCATTTCGGACAATGATCATGACAAAATCCTGTTCTTCCTGCATGGAAAGTCCCAGATAGCGAGCCGCATCCGCCGACCCCCGCCGCCGGCCTTTTATGACCGTACCGCCTCTGGCTCCCGCCTTTCTGGCCGCATCGACCACGTCATCACTGTATCCTCCGGATACGGAAACCCATATAACAGAATACGCTGACTTTTCCCGCATCTGCGCTTCATCTCCTTCCAATTCTTTTGGGATCCTTTCTTCAATCTCCCGATTCAGCATACGCAGCATGGAATTTTGAAGTCCGGTCACCGGCAGCGTCACCGCCACACCGCCTCCCTTTCTGCGAAACGCCATCTTCTGCCCAAGCCGATCAAACACTTCCTTCACCCGGCATTTGGGAAGAATGACCACGGTGATCAGTCGGGCTGTTCCGCTCAGCCCGAAAATGTCCATGATCTCTGAAGGCGCGGTCCCCTGCCCCCGGCACTGATGAAGTACAGGAATATTTAAGGCAGTCAGCACCTTCTCCAGTTTCTTTTCATCTTCTGCATGAGTGATCATGATCATCATACGCGGAAAGCTTCGTTGCTCCTCGTGTGCAGTCATATCTACTCCTCCTCTATTTCTACCACAATATCGTCGTCGGTTTCTTCCATCATCTCTCTCGGTATGGAAGCCGCCCTCTCTCTGCGGGCATAAATGAGGCCCATGATCTGGATGGCTATCAACGGCGCCAAGGCGACCAGAGCCACGATCCCAAAAGCATCTGTGACCACATTGCCTCCAAGAGCCGTACAGGCCCCCATGGCCAATGGCAGCAGGAATGTGGACGTCATGGGACCGCTGGCCACACCTCCAGAGTCAAAGGCGATGCCCACAAACACGTTGGGAACGATCCGGCTGAGTATCAATGCCAACAGATATCCCGGTATGATGATCCAATAGATACTTATCCCAGTCAATACCCGCACCATGGCCAAAGTCACCGCGCAGGCTACGCCGCCGGACAAAGCTATGTTCATCATACGATGGGATATCATGCCTCCGGTCAGTTCCTCCACCTGGTCATTGAGCACCTGAACAGCCGGCTCTGCTTTGACGATATAATATCCTACGACCATACCCATGGGCAAAAGCAGCCATTTCATGTTGCCCTGGGTCAGATTGCTCCCCAGCAGATTCCCCACCGGTGTAAATCCCACATTGACACCGGTCAGAAAAAGAATGAGGCCAAAAATCGTATAGGCAAAACCTACAGCCATCCTGAGTATCTGCCGCTTATGATAATTGCGGGTCAAAATCTGGAACAAAATAAACACACCGATGATCGGCAGCATGCTCTGAAGCACTTCCCTGGCATAATGCGGAAGATAAAGGACAAACTCCTTGGCCACATCCTGGGTGGTGATCACTTCCGTCACTTCCACTGGGGTATAGACCGCATCGGAAGGATGATAAAAAATTCCCAACAGCATGACCATCATGATCGGTCCCACGCTGCAAAGGGCCACCAGTCCAAAACTGTCGCTGGTACCGTCCTTGTCACTTCTTGCTGCGGACAGACCCACGCCAAGAGCCATGATAAACGGAACGGTCATAGGCCCTGTTGTCACACCGCCGGAGTCAAAGGCCACGGCAATAAAATCAGAAGGGGTAAAAGCAGATAAAATAAAAAGTAGTACATATAAACAGATCAGAAGTTTAGAAAGACTTATCCGAAACAAGATCCTCAGCGCCGCTATAGCTGTAAAAATACCCACGCCAACGGCCACTGTATAAATAAGGACTTGATTGGGAATGGATGCCACCTGATCGGCCAACACCTGAAGATCCGGCTCAGAAATGGTAATGATAGCCCCCATCAGGAAACATACGGCGACAATGATCAGCAGATTTTTCTTTTTCATCAGCCTTTTTCCAACGCCCTGTCCCAGGGGCGTCATGGCCATTTCAGCTCCCAACTGGAAAAATCCCATGCCGATGATCAAAAGAACTGCTCCCGTCAGAAACAAAGCCAGCGTCCCGATCTCCATAGGTACCAAAGTGACACTGAGTAACAGCACGATGCCTGTAATAGGTAATACGCTCGTTAATGCTTCGCGGGTCTTTTCTTTTAATTTTTCATTCATATAATATTAGCATTACCTCCTTATAGGCCTTCGGCCCGTTTTTATTCCATTTTAACATATTCCATCTTTCTGTTTCCAGTACAAATATCACAAAAAACAGCTTCTTGCCGCAAAGCAAAAAGCTGTTCCTCCTATTTTTTTAAAACATGTTTGAATCGTTCAAGCCATTTTTCCATGCGGCCTTTCTCTTTTCCTTCACTCTTCTCGCTGATCTGCTCACTTTCCGCCAGCATCATCAGGCGCGCCTGACTATCCACCGGAACTTGTCCCTGATTCTTTTTCTTGTAATTTCCATCAGACATGAGGACCCGCGCTTTAACTGTGTCACATTCCACAGCCCGCATTATCTTATGTATCTTTTGCCGTATTTTTTCATCATAAATGGGGCAGGCCGCCTCCACCCGGCGAACAGTATTCCGCGTCATAAAATCCGCAGAAGATATATACATCTTCTCCTCTTTTCCCGTTCCAAAGCAATATATACGGGAATGTTCCAGATATCGTCCCACAATGCTGCTGATCTGGATATTTTCTGTTTTTCCCGGGATCCCAGGCAGCAGGCAGCTGATCCCTCTTATGACCATACGGATCTTGACGCCGGCGCAGGATGCCTGGGACAATTTTTCAATGATATCCACATCTGTAAGAGAATTAACTTTTATAAATATCCTTCCTTGCCGCCCTTTTGCCATCTCTTCTTCTATACAGTCTATGACCGAAGATTTCAAAGATACCGGCGCCACCAGCAGGTGTTCATATTCCCCTTCCAGGTTTGCGATGGACATATTCTTAAAGAACTCCGCCGCATCCTGTCCGATCCGGCTATCTGCTGTGATCAGAGCAAGGTCTGTGTACATTTTGGCTGTATTTTCATTGAAATTGCCGGTTCCCACCTGGGTGATGTACTGGACATTATTCCGCTTTTTCCGGGTGATCAAGCAGACCTTGGAATGGACTTTGTAAAATTCAAAACCGTAGATAATGGTACAGCCGGCTTCTTCCAGCCGTTTGGACCAGTCGATATTGTTTTGCTCATCAAAACGTGCCCGCAGTTCGATCAAAACAGTCACACTTTTACCGTTTTCTGCCGCAGCACACAAATATTCCACCAGCTTGGCTTTGCTGGCCAGCCGGTATATGGTGATCTTAATGGAAATGACTGCCGGATCATTTGCCGCTTCCCGGATCAGCTGCAAAAATGGTTCCATACTTTCAAACGGATAGGCCAGCAATATATCGCCCCGCTCCACCTGCTGGATCAGACTTTCATTTTTCCGGATATAACCTGGCCACACAGGTTCAAAGGGTTCGTATAGCAACGGCTTTCGTATCCCCTCCGGTATACGGGATATCATTTTAAAGACATAACCCATTTTCAAAGGCGCCGATGTGACATAGATCTGCTGCTGTTCCAGGTGAAGTTTTTCCATAAAATATGCGGTAAAATAGCTGCTGATATTGTTGGAAAGTTCCAGACGGACCGGCGCCAGTCTACGTCTTTGTCCAAGGACTTTTTTGATCCTTTTTCTGAAATCCGCCTCTTCAGCAAAAATTTCATCGTCCGGATTCACATCCCCATTGCGTGTCACTGAAAAGACAACTTTTTCTGTTACTTCGTAGGGTTCAAACAACTGCTGGACAAACACCCGGATGATATTTTCCGTACGGATATATCTCAGCCCGCTCCCCGGAAGATAAAATACTTCCGGCAGCATATCCGGTATGGGGACCACGCCGAATATTTCCCGTTTTTTGTACCGGAGCATCACGCCGATGTGGATCACTTTGTTGACCAAATGGGGAAATGGATGCTGGATATCCACGATCTGAGGCGATAATACCGGTTCGATGGATTCCTTGTAATAACGTTTGACCAGCTTCTTTTCACCGGATTCCAATTCTTTATATTCCAATTGGTAAATATCATGGAACCTCAGCTGTTTTTCCACCTCTCCAAAAAGCTGCTCCCGCTTCCGATATAAAGGCCGTACGGCCTCAAAAATACTTTGGAGCTGTTTTTCCGGCGTCATCCCGGATCGGCCGTCGATCCGACTCTTATGCACATTCATCATATCAAACAGGCTGCCCACGCGGATCATGAAAAACTCATCCAGATTGCTGGTAAATATGGAAATGAACTTCAGCCTCTCCAAAAGCGGCACACTTTCATCCATTGCCTCATCCAAAACCCGGTCGTCAAATTTAAGCCAGGACAATTCCCTGTTCTGTGTATATCCTTCTTTGTATAATTCTTTCATCTGTCTTGCCTTTCTTCTGATCTGAGTCTCAGATACCTTCTAACATAATTATGTTAAATACAGATTAAATATATGTTAGAGTTGAAAAAAGAGACGGAATCTTCCGTCTCTTTTTCTAACTGTACAGGATCAACCCGCCTTTTTTCTCGTATTCCGTATGCCACAGAGCCTCCAGATCCAGCCAGCAAAAAACGCCGTAGGTGACCGCCAAGGGGCTCCAGCTTTGGTCCGCCAGCTTGACAGTCTCTGATATATTTTTCAAAGCCTTCAATAAAAATGTCCAACCGGTCTATTCCCGACCATCGCGGGGACAGATAGGGCTTCATCCGCATCCCAAAGCGGATATAATCCGACCGGGTTATCCGCATCTTATCAAAAGGATATAGCCGGGTGCCTTTCATCCAGGGAATATACACCTGGCAGATCGATCCGTTTTTAATCCACACGCAGCGCCGTCACCGGATCGCTCTTGGCTGCTTTCCTGGACGGTATGAGACCGCCGATCAAGGTGAGCAACACACTCAGGATGATCAATACGATGGCAGGAACCACCGGAAGGACTGCATTGATATTATCCTGTCCGGCAATGTGATGGATCAGCGCATTGCCAGGGATGAGCAGCAATAAAGTCAGTCCGATACCGATCAAGCCGGCACATAATCCAATGATAAATGTTTCCGCATTAAATACTTGGGAAACATTCCGTTTGGATGCACCGATGGCCCGCAGGATACCGATCTCCTTTTTCCGTTCCAGCACACTGATATAGGTGATAACACCGATCATAATGGATGAAACCACCAGCGAAATGGCCACAAAAGCCACCAGGACATAACTGATCACGTCGATGATATCGGTCACCGATGACATGAGCGTACCCACCATGTCGGTATAAGCGATGACCTGATCCTCTTTTCCTTCCGCTTCCATACGAGCATTATAACCATCCAAAATATCCAGGATATATTCTTTGCTTTCAAAGTCTTTCGGATAGATGGATATGGTCGTCGGCACGGCGAAATCCACATAGCCCAACGTCTGGAGATTGCTCTCATACGTTGCATTTCGTGTGGATGACAGGGACATGAGAAGTTCTGTCAATTCATCACTGTCCATGTTCACCTGGACCACATCCGAAAACGCCGCCGCATCGATGCTGAGGGCGCTGCCCATGGTATCGCCCAGTTGGGACGCAGCCTGCTGCATGCCAGACTGGAGACTTGAGCTGATCTGATCCATGATCTGCTGCATGGCTGAAGTCATCTGACTCTCCAAGGTCTGACCCAACGCCTGACTGTAGGCGGACATGGTTTGCCGCATATAGTTTTCAATGGATGCGCCGATCTGCTGCTCCAGATCATCCACATTTACAATGGCTGCCAGACTATCTGACATGATCTGACCGGCCTCTGAAGTATTCAGATAGTCCGCCAGATACTCTCCGATTTTGGATGGATCCGGATATCCATTGGCTACAGCATAACTTTGGTATCCGGCTGCCAGTTCATCGGCCAACGCCTGAAGCTGATCGGATGAAATGGTGATATCCCCCACGTCTGGCAGAAGCTGGGAAGCCCAGTTGGCCAAGATCTGCTGCGCCTGAGGTGTGGCCAGGTACATGGCCAGATATTCGGAAAACCGGCTGGGATCCGTATAATCATTGGCAAGGGCATATTCCTGGAAGCCGCTCATCACATCACTGACAAGCGTCTGGAGCTGCCCCGATGATATATTCGCTCCACCGCCGGACTGTATGATCCCACTGATATGTCTGGCTAATATCTCCTGAGCTTCCGGAGTGGACAGATAGGCTGCAAAGGCATCGTTTAACCGGGTCAGATCCGCCTCCGGGTGGGAAGCCGCATATTGCTGGTAACCGTTCATCAGATCGGAAGCCATCTGCCGGAGTCCCTCTGCAGAAACCGTCAGATCCAGGCTGTCTATCAGACTTCCCAGATCGATCTGGGACGAATCCGGCAAGTCCAGAGAAATACCGCTCAGATCGATCATACCGGAAAGGTCCACATTCTCCGCATCCAGATTCATGGAACCGGCAAAACTGTCCATAAGTCCGTCCGGATCAAAATGAAAGGCATTTTGGAAGGCTTCTGTGTCAACGGTGAACAAAGACTCCATGTCAAAGCTTCCCTGTCCTTCATCGGAACCAAAAGCTTCTCCGGTAAATACATTGGTCTGGGGATCCTGAAGCTGGGCTTTTACGATCTCACTATTCTCCGCCTGCTGGGCAACATGTTCCACAAGGGAAGCCGGATAGCCGATGCCTGAACTTAACAGACTGGCACTGGCATCCTCCGATGGCTGGACAACGCCCACGATCGTCAGATCTTCCCCGTTCTTCACCAACTCTTCCACATATTCTTCATCTTCAGATTTATCTGTCCACACTCCATATTCACTGTCGTACTGATAAAGATCCGCATTGTTGACCAGTTTAAATGTGATACCCAGTATCTCGTCATAGGAATAGGACCGGGTGTCTGTGGGCGTATCAATATCTTCTTCATCGATAAACTGCTGGATCATATCATCCAGTTCCACCGAATCTCTCAGGCCCAAAGTGTACAGCATAAAGTCGGTGATACTGCCGTCTGGTGTGAGGACCAGCACGCATTCATCATAATTTTGCGGCCACCGGCCTGCCTTAATATCATATTGTCCTTCAAACAACTGGGTGTTCTCCGGCATTTCATAAAACACATTTGTACTCATGGCCATGGACATCAGGCTGTTGGAACCGGAAGAGGCGCCAAGACCCAACGCTTCAAAAGAAGTGTCCGGATTCACCTGACGGACTCCATCATCCTCCACCCGATAGATCCTGGGAGTCACATTATAAGCATATTCCACAGCATTTGCATATTGCCCGATCCCGCTTTCGCCGCTGTCCAGATAGTTCTTTAAGGATTCCAGGTCATTGGAATCCATGGTGGAAAACATACCGCTTATCACCTGGCGAACTTTCACATCGCCCGAATCGCTGCCATCCTCTCCGCCGGTCTCGCCGGATATCATGGACGACAGGTTGATACCGGTACTTTGTATTTCAAGAGGATATTCAGATAACGTATCCTCTTCCACCGATTGGATATACTGGTTGACCCCATTGGACAAAGATAAGATCAAGGCAATCCCGATGATACCGATGGAACCTGCAAAGGAAGTCAGGAGTGTCCGGGCTTTTTTCGTTCTCAGATTATTAAAACTGAGGGAAAGGGCTGTCAAAAAAGACATGGATGCCTTTCCCATATTCTTATGCTCCGGTTCCTCAAGGGATGCCTCATCAATTTCATAAGGATCCGAATCAGACTGGATCTGACCATCCCGCAATTTTACGATACGGGTGGCATAAGCGTCCGCCAGTTCCGGATTATGGGTAACCATGACCACCAGCCGATCTTTTGCCACCTCTTGAAGCAATTCCATAACCTGGATGCTCGTATCACTGTCCAGGGCGCCCGTGGGCTCATCAGCCAGCAGGATATCCGGATTGTTGACCAACGCGCGGGCAATGGCCACCCGCTGCATCTGTCCGCCGGACATCTGACTGGGTCTTTTATGGAGCTGATCTCCCAGTCCCACTTCTTCCAAAGCCTTTGCAGCCCGTTTTTTACGTTCACTTTTGGTTATCCCGGAAATAGTCAGAGCCAATTCCACATTGGACAGAATCGTCTGATGGGGAATCAGATTATAGCTCTGGAAAACAAAACCGATCGTATGATTTCTGTAGGAATCCCAGTCCCTGTCCTTATACTTCTTTGTCGAAATACCATTGATGATCAGGTCCCCGCTGTCATACCGATCCAGACCGCCGATGATATTCAAGAGAGTAGTCTTTCCTGAACCGCTGGGGCCTAAAATAGCCACAAATTCGTTGTCCCGCAGATTCAGGCTGACGCCGTTTAAAACTTTTTGGACCAGATTTCCCGTTTTATACTCTTTAAAGATACGTTTAACCTGAAGCATACATACTCTCCTTTACATTCTGCATATTATCCCTGTTTGTTTGATCATGTTCTGCCTTCAGTCCCCTCAGATAACAGGTCATACAATCCATAACATCTTTTTTAAAATCTCGGCGAAATTCGTGCAGTCCCAGACTTCGGACATTCTCTTCCATATTCTGGCAGGCTGTGGAGATGTGACTGCATCCGATGATCATCGCCGATTCTTTAAAAAAGATGTCCAACAACTCATCCTTTGTCAGAATACCTTTTGCTTCAATATCCGCAGACCACTGGGATAGTTTCTCAAAAAGCAATTTTTTCAGTTCCCCAACCACATGGATATCCGCCTTTTTTTCAAATATGACCGAGCGCATGGCCTCCAGCTTTATGTAAAGAGGATTTTGATCCACAAGATACTCCAATTCTTCCAAAAGAAGCCGGCTCACATCGTCAAAGTCCCGTATACGGGTATGTTGCGTCAAGGATATCAGATAATCCAGCCGTTTTTCGTACTCCCGCCATAAAAGGCGCAAAAACAACGTTTCCTTCGTCTTAAAATAGACATATAAGATACCATTGGATAACCCGAGACTTTTTGCCAGTTCGGTCATCTTGATCTTTTCATAATCTGTCTTGAGAAGCAGTTGCGCCGCCTGATCCAGAATCGCATTGGCCTTCATAAGTTTTGCTTCTTCCGTCATCGCCCGTTTCGCCATAAAATCCTCCCTATACAAAATAGTTGATTTGAAGTCAATTATAATTGACTTCAAATCAACTGTCAATGCTGTCTTTATCTTGTTTTACAGAATATATCTTTAAAGTCTAGATCAGAGGTATCCTTTCATACTTTCTTTACTTTATCCCGGATGGCTTTGAGCAGCTGGATGACCGGGATATTGACAAAGGCCAGACCGTACACTGTAAACAGTTGGCCTGCTGTGAGAGACTGAACCTGGAAAACCCCCTGCAGCGCCGGCAGCAGCATGACCAGAGTGATCAGCGCCAATCCCAGGATGAAAGCGCCGATCAAGTATTTATTGTTGAAAAAACGACGGGTAAATAGTACCGGCCTGTCGGATTTACAGTTAAAACCATGCATCAGTCTGGCTGTACATAAGGTGCCGAAAGCCATCGTACTGGCAAGCAAGCTGTTGCCACCCTGGTAACCGATATAAAATGCGATCATGGAAGTGATACCGATACACAATCCTTCCAGGCCGATCTTGCTCAAGAAACTGCCATTGAGGATGGAAGCATCTTTTGACCTTGGCTTTTCATTCATCACAGCCGGATCATGGGGTTCCAGACCCAGTGCAATGGCTGGCAAACTATCGGTGAGCAGGTTGATAAACAACAGATGTACCGGCGCAAAAGGTACCGGAAGCCCCGCCAGGGAAGCATACAGCACAGCAAGGATCGCTCCGAAGTTCCCCGATAAAAGGAATTGTATGGAATGGGTGATATTTCTGTACATATTCCGGCCGTTTTCCACTGCCTTGACAATGGTCGCAAAATTATCGTCCGTCAATACCATGGCTGCTGCGTCCTTTGCCACTTCACTTCCGGTGATGCCCATGGCCACGCCGATATCCGCCTGCTTTAACGCAGGGGCATCGTTCACACCGTCGCCGGTCATGGCAACGATGTTGTCCCGCTCCTGCCATGCCCGTACGATACGTATCTTATGTTCCGGTGAAACCCGGGCATAAACCGCCACTTTGTCCACAAAGTCTTTCAATTCTTCATCGGACATATTGTCAATATCCGCTCCTTCACAAGCCTGCATCCCATCTTCCAGAATACCGATCCGTCCCGCTATGGCAGACGCGGTCACCTTGTGGTCGCCGGTGATCATCACAGGCCGGATACCCGCCCTCTTGCAGGCTTCAACCGCAGCTTTTGATTCTTCCCGAGGCGGATCCATCATGGCGATCAGCCCGATAAAGGTCAGGTTGTTTTCATCCTCAAAAGTCAATGTATGTTCTTTATCCACTTCCCGACATCCAAATGCCAGTACTCGGAGTCCAGAGCGGGAGAATGTATCATTTTGTTTTTCAATGGCTTGACGGTCTTTATCCGTAAGTGCCCGTACTGCTTCTTTTTCGCCGATCCGGTCTGTTCGGCCCAGCATCACATCCACTGCGCCTTTGACGATCATCACCGTCCTGCCGTCCACAGTACATTTTACAGACATCAGTTTCCGATCGCTGTCAAAGGGATTTTCTCCTTCCCTTGGTATATCCTGCCGTACCGATTCTGTATTCCAGCCTTTCTTCTCGGCCAGACTGACAAGGGCTGTCTCTGTAGGATCCCCCACTTCCACCCCATCTGTGATCACAGCATCATTACAAAGGATACTGTAAAGCATCAGCCGGCTTTCTTCCGGATGATCCGGAGTAACCTTTTCAGCAGGGATCACTTTGCCATCCACATAATACTGTTCCACAGTCATCTTGTTCTGGGTCAGTGTGCCTGTCTTATCCGAACAGATGACAGAAACGCTTCCCAATCCTTCCACTGCCTGCAGTTTTCGGATGATGGCGTTTTCTTTGGCCATTTTTTGTGTTCCGAAGGAAAGTACAATGGTCACGATGGAACTGAGGGCTTCCGGTATGGCTGCCACTGCCAGAGCCACCGCAAATAGAAACGCGTCTGCTATATCTCCACCCTGAAGGACATTCACACCAAACAGGATAGCACAAAAGATCAGGATGATGACGGAGAGCTTCTGACCAAACTGATCCAGGCTGACCTGAAGAGGAGTCTTTTTCTCAGAAGCGGTTTTCAACAGGCTGGCGATCTTGCCCACTTCCGTGTTCATGCCAATGTCCGTAACGATAAATGTTGCCCGGCCATATGTGACAAAGCTTCCAGAATAAACCATGTTCTTCCGGTCGCCCAATGGCGCTTCTTTGTCTATGGGATCCACATTCTTTTCCACACTGATACTTTCGCCGGTCAAGGCGCTTTCATCGGTTTTTAGACTTGCACATTCCAGTATACGCCCGTCTGCCGGAATATAGTCACCGGCTTCCAAAGAAACAATGTCACCAACGGTCACCTGAGATGAGGGTATCGGGATCACACTGCCCTGGCGGTGTACCTTTGCTTCCGGCGCGGACATCTGTTTCAGACTATCCAGCGACTGGGCTGCTTTGACCGTCTGTACGGTTCCCAGGACCGCATTGATCAGAACAACGATCAAAATAACAGCTGCGCTCTCACCGTTACCTAAAAATGCAGATATGATGGCTGCAATGATCAGGATGATCACAAGAAAATCTTTGAACTGTCCTGCAAATATCTGGAATATGCTTTTCCTTTTACCTTCCACCAGTTCATTTGGACCGTACTTTTCCTGACGTTCTTGGATCTGAGCATCTGTCAAAGGCTCTTTACTCTGATTGATCTGCATCTGCACTTCTTGTGCCGACATTTGATAATACTCTTT
Organism: Candidatus Onthocola gallistercoris; assembly: GCA_018715345.1. GTDB lineage: Bacteria > Bacillota > Clostridia > Lachnospirales > Lachnospiraceae > Frisingicoccus > Frisingicoccus gallistercoris. The sequence continues at coordinate 20,055 of DVLT01000056.1, read as the reverse complement.
CGTCATAATGAATCCTCCTTTTGACCTGTGCAATAATGGAGCGTTTTTATCACATAGGGAACAGGCTTTTCATGTAATAAAAAAAGACCTTTATTGCACAATAATATTATTGGCAATAAAAGTCTCACTATTTCATTGCGATACGGATGAATCGATCATCGTACTGACGACATCGCAAACACGTACGTGCCAGTTACTCCCCTTTATTTGATCATTAGTATATTCCTTTGAAATAAAATTGTCAATAAAAAATTTTTATTTCGGATCCGGATTTTATCATACATTTTTTATCTGATCAGCCGCGCAGCGGATCTTATCCGCCTCTGTCTGCCAAATGTGGTATTCATCAAAACCCGGAAGTCCCATATTGATACCGTTGCGCCTGAATACCATCCGACTGTCCATATTGACCTTGCCAGACATATGAAAAGCTGTCAAACCGGTATAAGCCGCCAGTTCCCGGATCTGTTTTCCATCAATGCCGCCTCCCGCCATGATCTCGATCCTTCCGTTGCTTTCTTCCACCAACTGTTTTAAAAGTTCCCGTCCCATCCAGGCTGATGCTTCCTGGCCGCTTGTCAAGATCGTCACAGCGCCAAGGGTGACCGCATCTTCCATAGCTTTAAAAGGATCTTTTGACATATCAAATGCCCGGTGGATGGCAAAATCCATATCCCCTGCGGCTTCTTTCAGTTTCTTCATCCGCTCCATATCCATATTCCCATCCGGCTTCAGGATACCTGTCACAACACCGGATACTCCCAGCTTACGGAAATGGCGGATTTCTTCCAACATGATGGAAAATTCATCCTCATTATAGCAAAAATCGCCGAATCTTGGACGGATCAGAGCCCGTATCGGAATGCTTATCCGATCCTTTATCTGCTTTGCCAAAATGTGCCCTGGCGTGATGCCGCCGATGATCAGATCGGAACACAGCTCGATCCGGTCAGCGCCTCCTTCCTGGGCCGCGACTGCTGAAAGTGTACTATCGACACATACTTCAAGTGTGGACCTCATATCTTTTCCTCCCATATCCTTATTGTTAAAAAGGCCGCATGATATGCGGCCTTTTCATAGGGATTATTTAATATTGTTTATTTACAAAGCTTTTTAAATTCATCTGCCACAAACTGTACCTTCGTTCCGATGATGACCTGGACAGCGGTCTTACTCGGACGGATGACGCCAGCTACACCGGCAGATTTGATCTTGCTTTCATTAACCTTCGTGTAGTCTTTTACTTCCAGACGCAGTCTTGTGATGCAATTGTCAACGGATGCCACATTGGACGGTCCGCCAATACCTTCCAGCACGATCTTGGCCACTTCAGTATAGTCATTGTTGGCCAACTGGACTTTTGTCTCATTCTCGTCCTCATCTTCACGTCCCGGAGTCTTAAGATCCATGGCCACGATGACAACACGGAAGATAACGTAATAAATAACGCCGACAACAAGACCGATGGGGATCAGCATCCACGGATTCAAGGCAAACGGCGCTTTAAAACTCAGCACCAAGTCAATGAGGCCGGCAGAGAAGTTAAAGCCAGCACGGGCCGGAAGCAGGGCTACAACAGCCATGGAAACGCCTGTCAGCAGCGCGTGGATCACATAAAGGACCGGCGCAAGGAACATGAAGGAGAATTCCAGAGGCTCAGTAACACCATTAAAGAAGGACGCAAACGCAACGGAAATGAGCAGACCTGCCGCAATCTTCTTTCTGGATTTCTTTGCTGTGTGGTACATAGCCAGAGCCGCTGCCGGAAGACCGAACATCATAACCGGGAAGAAACCGGACATATACATACCCGTCTGTCCCAGAACACCGCCGGCTGCATTGCCCCAGAATTTACCGATGTCGTTGATTCCTGCCACATCAAACCAGAATACGGAGTTCAATGCGTGATGCAGACCGAAGGGGATGAGCAGACGGTTGAAGAAGCCGTAAATACCTGCGCCTACAGCGCCAAGTCCCATGATCATCTCGCCGAAAGATACAAGGGCATTGTAGATCACCGGCCATACGAAAAACAGGATCAATGTGGAAATACAGGATGCTCCTGCGGTCACGATGGCAACGCAGCGTTTTCCGCTGAAGAACGAAAAAGCATCCGGAAGTTTTGTGTTTTTAAACTTATTGTAGCATGCTGCGGCGATCAGACCACAAAGGATACCGATAAACTGGGTCTGTATCTTGGAAAACGCCGGATCTACAGCTGCTTCTTCGATTCCAAGAAGCATCGCTACAGATGATGTGGACAGTACGGTTGTGGTGATCAGCCAGGAAACAAGACCTGCCAGGCCTGCTGTTCCGTCATTGTCATCAGACATACCCACAGCCACACCGATGGCAAACAGGATGGCCATCTGATCGATCAAACATCCGCCGGCTTTTAAAAGGAACGCAGCGATCACGCTGTTGGCGCCCCAGCCGACCGGGTCGATCCAGTAACCGATACCCTGAAGAATAGCCGCCACCGGAAGACAAGCAACCGGAAGCATAAGAGATTTACCAAGTCTTTGCAAGTAACGCATCATACTCTTTTCCCTCCTCGATATGATTTATAATCCCTCTTTTTATTTTATCCGGCCCTTTTTGTTCCGGCTAAAATCTCATTGATGTACATTATCTAACTGTTTCTGGATTCATCCATCAGGACCCGCCGAATGTGGATCAGCAGATACATCCTTTCCTCCTCTGAGATCTCGCTGCCCGTTACCTGTTCAATATAACTGGCAACTTTCAGACTGCAGTCATATTCCCTGGGATATTTCCTGCGGAACATCTGGGCCATCTCCGCCTCTTCATCCTGCAGAACCTCTTTTCTGTAGATCCTCTGGATCAAAAACTTGATATGGGTGACAAAGCGCTCGTAATGAAGCGACTCTTCGTCAAACGCCACCTGCATCTCCCGTTTTACAATATCCAGTATATCTGTCAGCATCTGGGGAAAATTGGCCGCATCGCTTATATTCGTACCATATTCCGCATTGACAAAATGCAAGGCGATAAAGCCGGCCTCGTCTTCCGTAAAATGAACACCCAACCGTTCTTTTAAAACTTGTACTGCATACTCGCCCACTCGAAATTCCTGTTTGTAGAACCGCTTGATCTCCCACAGGATCGCATTCTCCAGTGAGATCCCCTCTTTGTGTCGGGCAATGGCAAAATTGATATGGTCTGACAAAGTTACATATATACTCTGGTTCAGCTGAAGTTTCATCTCCGACTGGGCAAAATTCACGATGTCATTGGTCATTTCCAGATATTCCACGGGCATATTCACCAGCAATTCCTTCAGCTGTTCCACTACTGTCCGGTTCTGGATATAAAATACTTTCTCCAGCTTTTTCTCATTAATCCGGTCGCCTGGTTTTGCTCCAAAACCCAGACCCCGCCCCATGGCTACGATCTCTGTACCTGTATCATCAACGGCAGAAACGATATTATTATTTATAACTTTTTCTATGGTCACCTGTTCGTTCTCCCCCGTATGATAAAAAAAACCAAATTCCATAAACTAATCCTGTGAGTTTATGAAATTTGGTTTTGCCTGCCTTACAGTAACAATCCGTTGTTATTCTTTTGCATATAAGAATTATAACAAAGTTTGCTATGTAAGTCAATTAAGATTTTATTTTTTAGAAATAATATTTATTTTTTTTTTAGACTTTTGGGTCCAGCCCTATTGGAAATACGATGCAAATTCCATGTGATTACGGGCTTCTTCTTCCATCATGCACCGATGCCCGGCCAATTGGGCTGATTTTCCTCCGCTGGCATCCACGTAAACAGTGGCTTCTCCCAACGATACGGCGCATAAAACATAGCTTTCCTTGGTAAAACTACTCCGTCCCCACTGTCCAAACACCAGATGGGCATCCATGCCTGCCTGTCTGCACAGCTCAGCAAAAATTTTCGCGTAACCCAAAGCGGTCGCCTTTCCCTGGGACAGCGCAGAAAGATCGTTATATATAGTGACACCTTCGAACACTTGGCCCATATTGGAAAATGAAGAGGCATTTTCACTCACATCGGAAGCAAATGTCATATTCTCATCCAACCACTCCAAGAAATAGGAAATCGCTTCCTTTTTGCTGGCTTCCCCATCCAAACCTTCCAGTATCCCGTTTAAGATCTCTTCCGTCTCATTTTGCACATGCTCAATGGTCGTCAGGCCATCATCCGTATTTCTTGCAAGGGCCTCGCCCACTGAATCCAGATTCAAAACAGTACCGTCATCCCCGTACTCGCCTTGCTGATCGATTCCTTCCGCACAGGACAAGAAAAGGATACATTTCGTGATCTGCGGGTCTGTGATCTTTAAAATATCCGAGTTGTCATACTTTACATATACATCCGAATCGTCCATGGGGATATCGTAAAATCCATAAAAATAGTTGTTCCCTGCATCCTCCAGAGCCGTGGTCACCCGCATGTACTCTTCTCCGGTCAAGGGTTCTTCAAATGCCACGATGCCGCCTTTGCGGCCATCCAAATGTTCCAACATCTGCGTATACACCTTGTATTCTTTCTGGGTCAGCTGATCCGTGTAAAAGGTATTTTCCACCGGACCGTCTGACCGCTCTTCATCCGCCGCCATTTCATAAGCTGTCACGGAAAGGATCTGCTGGCGGTGCCATACCGCCGCAGCGATGGCTATGATGAGCAGCACACCAATGCAAACGGCTGCTTTCTTATATTTTTTGATCCACTTTATCATAGTGTCCCCCTGTCCGGGATTTTATCTTCCCTTGATCTTACTTTTCAGTTCTCCGTTCCTTGCAGATAGTCGATGGCTGATCGAAGCTGATCATCTGCTGCTTCCGAATCCGTTGTATCCGCCTCTGCCTCCACTTCGATATCCGGATCGATGCCGATATCATGGATACATACGCCGGACGGTGTATAGTACTTGGATGTGGTGATCTTGACTGCCGAACCGTCACTCAACGGTATGATGCTCTGGACGATACCTTTACCAAAAGTGGTTGTTCCGATGATCTCCGCCTTGTCGTAGTCTTTCAAAGCCCCTGTAAAGATCTCCGATGCACTGGCGCTGCTGCCATTGACTAAAACAGCCATGGGTATATCCAACGCATCATCATCCTCGGCATAAGTCTCTTCCCGATTGCCGTCTTTGTCCTCTGTGTATACCAGCAGTTCCTGAGGCAGGAGTACATCCAGTATATCACATACCGATGAGAATAATCCACCTGGATTATCCCGCACATCGAAGATCACCTTCTCCATGCCCTGACTCTGGAGATCGTCCACCGCTTCTTTAAACTGTTCCACAGTCACGTCGTCAAACTCCGTGATCTGGATATAGCCGATATGATCTTCCAGCATTTCGTATTCCACTGTGGGCACTTCCACATTCTGCCGCGTAACGGTCACATCGATATACTGATCCCCATCCGAACGGTATATGGTCAGATTCACATCCGTACCTTCCTCACCTTTCATCCGGGCCACCACATCATTCAGATCCTCCCCGGTCACTTCTTCTCCTTCTACAGCATAAAGCACATCGCCGTTTCGGATACCCGCGCCATAGGCAGGACCTTCTTCAAAAGGATTGACAAAGGTAATGATGCCCGTCGTCACATCCTGTGAAACATACGTGCCGATACCGGAATATTCTCCGCTGGAGGACTCCATCACCCGTTGATATTCTTCTGCTGTATAGTAAGTTGTATAGGGTTCATCCAGTCCGGCCAGATAGCCGTAATAAATATTTTCTTCCAGCTGATCCACGTCGATGTCATCCTGATTCAGATAATACTGGCTGACCAGTTGGTCGATCAGATCCAGTTTGTTTTCAATCCTGTCATATCTTTCTGACAATCTGGAAGTACTCGCTGCTCCTCCCGGATTCTGATATAGATAGATCCCCCCGGCCACAGTCGCTGTCACAACTACTCCGGCCATAAAACTACATATACTTTTCTTGTTCATGATCGTCAACCTTTCTGGTTTTGTTTTAACTTAAACAGGGTTAGGAACCACTCCCTAACCCTGTCTTTATCCATTTGCTTTATGTATTACGGGCTGACATAATTCAGCGGGTTGACCCAATATCCATCATATCCGCCGGAAGATCCTTCCATAACACCGAAGTGGAGATGGGGACCGGTGGAATAACCCGTACTTCCCACCGCTGCAATGCTCTGTCCGGCAGAAACGCTCTGTCCGGCACTCACATACAGAGCCGAAGCATGCATATATACGGAAAGCACACCACCACCGTGGTTGATAACAACCCAGTTGCCGGCGCTGTTACTCCAGCCGGCGATCAGTACGGTACCGCTGGCTGCCGCATAGATCGGTGAACCATAGCTGGCTCCGATATCAATACCGTTGTGGTTGCCGCCACGCCATGCCTGATAACCGAAGGTATCGGTCAATATGGAGGTATTGCTTGGCCATACCCAACCGCTGGCGGATGGTACAGAAGGACTCACGGCATCGGAAACATCCGATACAGAGCCGCCGCCTGAGCTATCGCCGCCTGAACTGCCTCCCGACTGGGCTGCCTCCTCCTGGGCTGCTGCTGCCGCCGCTCGGATCTCGGCCTCGATCTCTGCCAAAGCCGCTTCCTCGGCTTCGATGTTGGATTCCAGTTCTGAAATATGTTCCTGTGTCAGCTCAATATCTGTATTCAGGGACATGATATACTGGGCTTTTTCATCCAGGACCGTGTTCAATTCCGTTTCCTGATCTTCAAGATCTGCTTTCAGATCCGATATTCTCTGGACTTCCGCCTCCTGCTGAGCTTCCAATTCTTCAATCTGCTCTCTCGTCTCCTGGAGGGACTGGAGCAGGTTGCTGTCATAATCGGAAATCTTACTGATATATTCTGTACTGTTCAAAAGGGAGGTGATATCATCTGCTCCAAGAAGGATCTCCAGATATCCCGTCTCACCCTTTCTATACATGACATTGATACGTACTTTCAACGTCTCATACTGACTTTCTTCTTTTTCCTTTGCATCCTCCAGATCCTGCTGGGTCTGTTCCAGATCTGCCTGCGCCTGTTCCAGATCTGTATTGGTCTGGGCGATCTGTGTTTGGATATCTTCCAACTGGCTGTCCAGGTTGGCGATCTCCTGTTCTGTATTCGCTTTATCGGTCTGCAGCGAATCCAATTCGGAATTCGCCTGATCCTTTTCACTTTCCAGATCTTCGATCTTATCTTCCTGAGCCTGCCTGTCCTCTTCCGTGACCGCAAACACATTCAAATTGCTGGAGAATGTCAGCGCCGCTGCCAGCAAAAATGCGCAGCCTTTCATATACATACGCCGTTTCATTATTCCTTACACTCCTTCCAAGCTAAACTCTTACGTGCTTTCTCAAAGTCAAATAACTTCCCAGGAAACCGATGCCCAGTCCCGCCGCAAGGGAAACCGGAGCCAGTATCCTGAAAACATCACCGGCATCCATAAATGTCAATATATTCCTAAGTATCGTGAAATGGGTCAATATAAAATCAATAACCCGTGTATACAGCACCCGTAAAATGATCACCGGTATGACAGAGCCGATCAATCCGATGGTCATACCCTCAATGATAAAGGGACCCCTTACAAAAATATCGGTCGCCCCGATGTATTTCATAATGGCGATCTCATCTTTACGGACGGTAATACCGATCATGACCGTATTGCTGATCAGGAATATGGCAACCAACGCCAGGATCAATATGATACCCAACGATACATAGCCGATCAGACGGCTGAAATTTGTCACGCTGTCTGCCATGATCTGGGAACCGTTGACCTCCGTCACGCCGTCAATCCCTTCAATATAGGAGATCAGGTCGCTCTGTCTGGAAGTATCAGCCAAATATACCGTGATGTTGGCGCAGTCATACAGGGGATTATCATTATCTAATCCCGCCAGTATGCCTTCATCCCCATCCGGGAAATACTGCTGTTTAAAATCTTTCCAAGCCTGATCGGCGGAAGTATACTTCGTGCTTTCCACCTCCGGCCTCTGGGCAATCTCATCTTCGATCTGAAGGATCTCTTCCTCTGACATGGATGTGTCAAAAAATACAGTGACGCCCACATTGGTCTGGGCTCTGTCGATCATGTAATTAAAATTTGTAACAATGCAGTAAAAAATACCGAATATAAACAGACAAGCTGTTATTGTACCGATAGAGGCCAGAGAAAACAGATGGTTTCTTCCCACATTCCGAAATCCCTGCCTTATGGCAAAAAACATTCTACCTATCATTCGTAACTCCACCTTTTTCGTCGCTTACTATGTGACCCTTATCCAGGCGGATGACGCGCTTCTGCATCTTTTCCACAATGTCCTGATTATGGGTAACGACGACGACCGTCGTGCCTCGTTTATTGATGTCTTCAAGCAATTTCATGATCTCCCAGGCATTATCCGGATCCAGATTACCTGTAGGCTCATCCGCCAGAAGGATCGGCGGGTTGTTCACAAGCGCTCTGGCCAGTGACGCCCTCTGCTGTTCTCCACCGGACAGTTCTTTTGGGAAAGCTTCCGCCTTGTCCGCCAAGCCGACAAGCGCCAACATCTGTGGAACGCTTTCTTTTATGACCTTAGCCGGTTTACCCACAACCCTCTGGGCAAATGCGATGTTCTCGTAGATATTTCTGTCTTTCAGAAGTCTGAAATCCTGAAAGACAACGCCGATGCCCCGGCGCATCTTCGGAACCTTTCTTCTGCGGAGACGTCCGATATTTTTGTTATTGATATAAATCCGTCCCGAAGTGGGTTCCAATTCTTTTAAAAGCAGTTTAAATAATGTTGTCTTTCCGGAGCCGCTGCTGCCGACGATGAACACAAATTCACCCTTACGGATCCGGAGACTTACACCATTTAATGCGGAGACGCCTGTGCTGTAAGTTTTACAAACGTTGTCTAAAACAATCACGCCTGAACCTCCTTTTAGTACTCAAAAGTCTCCATATACTTCATATACTTGACAACCATCAGAGCGATCTTGAAAGTGATCGCATCTTCAAAAATGCGAAGATCCAGCCCGGTACTCTTCTGAAGCTTATCCAAACGGTATACCAGCGTATTTCTATGGATATAAAGCTGTCTGGATGTCTCAGAAACATTCAGGCTGTTTTCAAAGAACTTATTGATCGTTGTCAAAGTCTCTTCATCAAAATCATCCGGCGACTTGCCGTCAAAAATTTCCTTGATGAACATCTTGCACAGTGGGATCGGAAGCTGATAGATCAGCCGGCCGATGCCCAGGTTACTGTAAGCAACGATGGAACGTTCACTGTAAAAGATCTTTCCCACATCCAGAGCCATCTTGGCTTCTTTATAGGAACGGGATACATCTTTGATCTCGTGGACGATCGTTCCCAGGGCGATACGGCACTTTGACAGGCCTTCCCCATGGAGCATGTCCAGAAATCCTTTGCAGCTCTTCATCAGCTCTTCGTAACCTTCATTATCCCGTACTTCCCGCACCAGGATAACGCTTTTCTCGTCCACTGCCGTAATGAAGTCTTTTGTCTTTCCTGTATAGAGACTGCGCACAGTCTCCAGACCATTCATCTCTTTTTCATTGTTCAGTTCAATGATGATCGCAATCCGACGGACATCCGTCTCGATGCGAAGTTTCTTGGAACGATTATAAATATCCACCAGAAGCAGGTTGTCCAACAACAGATTCTTGATGAAATTATCTTTATCAAACCGTTCTTTATATGCAACCAGCAGATTCTGTGTCTGGAAAGCGGCAATCTTTCCGATCATATACACATCATCGCTGTCCCCTTTTGCCAGGATAACAAATTCCAACTGGTGTTCGTCAAATACCTTAAAGAACTGGAAACCGTTGAGCACCTGACTGTCCGCCGGTGAATCAACAAAATCCATAACGGCATTCTCATATTCCTCCGCATGTGTTATAGTAGATGCAAGAACCTTTCCTTCTGTATCCATGACACACAGATCGACACGGGTTATGCCCTTGAGCCCTTCAATGGTATTTTGCAGAATCTGGTTAGAGATCATGTGGTTCACCCTTCCTTCTTTTATCATATAGTTTTGTTACACACGCAAACTCCTTTTTATATATTAATGCAAAAATGCTAAAAAGTAAAGACCCAACAAAAATATTTTTATGAATCAACCCTATATTTTTTACATTTCTGTTACGCTGTCATTTCATTTATGTAATTTTTTCAATTTTTCTCTTTAAATTTGCATAATTTTGATGTTCAAAATTTATGAAATATTACTACTGATTTTTCAGATTGCCAGATAATTTTCCACATTATTTTTTTATTCAAATCTATTTGACCCTGTCCGGCCATTTTGTGGTAAACTGGGGGAGAATATTCATATTAAAGATAGCGAGGGGTTATTTTTGAAAAGAACTGCGATCATAACCGGCGCCTCACGGGGCATCGGCTACAGTATTGCCAGATATTTTGCCGAAAATGGCTATGATATCGCCATATGCAGCCGGCATGGTGAAAAACAGATGGAGGCTTTGAAAGCATATTGCTGCAGCCAGTCTGTCGCCTGCCTGACTTTTTCCGGCGACATGGGTATATATGAAGATGCAAAGGCCTTTATCCGCCTTGCCCTGGATACTTTCGGTGATATCCACGTTTTGATCAACAATGCGGGAGTGTCCCATATCGGTCTGCTTTCCGATATGTCGCCGGATGAGTGGGACCACATCATCCGGACCAATCTGACCTCCGTATATAACTGTTGTCACGAGGTCATCCCATCTATGGTCCGCCGGCAGTCCGGCCGCATCATCAACATTTCTTCTGTATGGGGGAATGTGGGCGCTTCCTGTGAAGCAGCCTATTCTGCCTCTAAAGGAGGGGTCAATAGTCTGACAAAGGCTCTGGCCAAGGAACTGGCGCCCAGCCACATAGGTGTCAACGCGGTGGCCTGCGGCGTCATCGACACGGACATGAACCGGTGTTTTTCTGCTGAAGAACGCCAGGCCCTCACAGACGACATTCCGGCCTGCCGTATGGGCAGGCCGGAGGAAGTCGCGCGTCTTGTATTTTTATTGGCTCAGGCGCCGGAATATATGACCGGTCAGATCGTCACCATGGACGGGGGCTGGATCTGACAGTCCTCTACACTTCCCACTGGACAACCGATATATATTCCGGCGGAACATGTTCCACCTGCCACACATGGTTAACAGTGAGCCAGAAAGTATAACCGTCCGCCGCCATCCTTCCGGACTCAATAAGGAGCACCACCGTATTGCCGTGCTTACGGTGTCTGGCGCCCACTTTCTTCGCTGTCTCCATATTCCCGGACAGGTGGACAAAATTACGGTTCTGGGGCTTTAATCCTTCTTGTAAAATACTTTCCATAAAGCCCCCGGCCGTTCCATGATAAAGGAATTCCGGCGGATCGGTCTTTTCCATACCCACCGCGTCAGCAGCCAGAGGCACCGAATGGCCCTGGTTGGCACGGATCTTTGTCTTATCTTCATTATAACTGTATCTGCCTTTTTCATCTTCCGCCACGATCTCTTCCAGCAGCTTCTCGTCAAAGCTGCGCAGCATTTCCCTCATCCTGCCGACGATGTAGGAAACATCCGCCCAGCCGTTTTCATCAATACTGTCCGGATCATGCCGGAGCATATAAGAAATCCTCCGGCTTAATTTTGTCTTTGTCATCGTTCTCCTCCTTCGCCTGTCTGAATTTTTATTCAATCCTTTCGTTGCGGTACATATCCCGTACATCCATATACAGCGCTGTCTGATGCCGCCACAGATCCTCATCTCTGTGGAGATGGCCAAACCACCAGTGTCTGTAGTCCACCTTTTCCCGTATCCATTCAAGAAACAGGTTCAGCCGTTCCTCTTCCCGATGCACAGGGTGGAAGATGCACATTGTCTCTTCCGGGGCCGCATGGGTCAGTATATAGTCCACCCGGCAGCCATGATCCTGGAGATTTTTCCATGCCTGGTCGTATTCTTCCTCCGAAGGCATCTCCTGGGGCCACCAGCTTTTCCCTTCTTCCCGGAAGGCTTTGTCAATGGAATAGGCGCCGCCGAAGGTGAATATCGACTTTCCTTCGATGGTATAGATCTGTCCCCGCATAAGGTGATAGATATTTCTGCGTATCCGATGGATCCGTCCGCCGTTCCATGTCTCTTCCGGATACCCGCAGATCAGGGGAAAGTTCTCATGATTGCCGTCCACGAACAATATATGAAAGGGATACCTGGCCAACCGGTCAAGCTGCCGGTCCTGCTCCCTGCGCCGCTTTTCGTCTGTATAAAACAGGAAACCGAAATCACCGCATACAAACAGACAGTCCTCTTCCGTCATCCTGCGGATACAGGGGATAAACCGGGGGCTGAAACGATTCATGTCCCCATGCAGATCTCCGGTCACATATAACATGCTCTCACCTTCTTTTCCTAATCTGCTTCCTATTATAACACAGGCCGGGGAGATTTCCCCGGCCAGATTGTCTTTCTTGACTGACGCTTTTCATATTATATTTACGCGGTTGCTTCTTCAAACTGGGAATTGTAAAGATCGGCATAAAAGCCGTTCTTCGCCAGCAGTTCTTCATGGGTGCCCTGCTCCACGATATCTCCGTCTTTCATGACAAGGATCAGATCCGCATCCCGGATCGTGGACAGTCGATGGGCGATGACGAAACTGGTCCGTCCCATCATCAGCCGGTTCATGGCTTCCTGGATCTGCTGCTCTGTCCGTGTATCCACCGAACTGGTCGCCTCGTCCAGGATCATGACCCGATTATCCGCCAAGATGGCCCGGGCGATGGTCAACAACTGCTTCTGTCCCTGAGACACATTGCTGGCTTCCTCGTTCAATTCCATCTGATAACCACCGGGAAGGGTCTGGATAAACCGATGGGCATGAGCCGCCTTCGCAGCGGCGATCACTTCCTCATCGGTGGCATCCAAACGCCCATACCGGATATTTTCCATGATGGTCCCTTTGAACAACCAGGTATCCTGAAGGACCATACCGAACAGTTCCCTCAATTCGCCTCTATTGAAATCTTTCACATTATGTCCATCTACTTTTATGGCTCCGCTGTTCACATCATAAAAACGCATCAGCAGTTTGACCATGGTCGTCTTTCCGGCGCCTGTGGGGCCGACGATGGCCACCGTCTGTCCCGGTTCCACTTCACAGTTAAAGTCATGGATGATGATCTTATCCGGTTTATAGCCAAAACGGACATGTTCAAATGTCACCCGTCCTTCCGGATGTTCCAAATGTACCGGATCCGCAACAGTCTGTTCTTCCTCCGGCTCACCTAAAAATTCAAAAACCCGCTCAGCCGCTGCTGCCATGGACTGGAGCATATTGGATACCTGAGCCATCTGGGAAATAGGCTGGGTAAACTGGCGTACATACTGGATAAATGCCTGGATATCCCCCACCTGGATACTGCCCCGGATGGCCAACATACCGCCTGCCACAGCCACACCTGCATAGCCCAGATTGCCCACAAAGCCCATGATGGGCTGCATGAGCCCGGACAAAAACTGGGACTTCCAAGCTGACGTATAAAGTTTGTCATTGGTCTTATTAAATTCTTCCAAAACCGCTTCTTCCCTGTTAAACGCCCGCACGATATTATGGCCGCTATAGACCTCTTCCACCTGTCCATTGACTTTTCCCAGGTATTCCTGTTGGGCCACGAAATATTTCTGAGAAAAACGGACAACGGTAAATACCAATATCCCTGCCAAAGGTAAAAGTATCACGGCCATCAACGTCATCAAAGGACTGATGCTCAACATCATGATCAAAATACCGATGACCGTTGTCACTGAAGTGATGACCTGGGTCACACTCTGGTTCAAACTCATGCCCAGCGTATCCACATCATTGGTGATCCGGGACAAGACTTCCCCCACCGTCCGGGATTCAAAATAATCCAGAGGCATCCGGTTGATCTTTTCGGATATCTCCTTGCGCATCCGGAAACACATCTTCTGAGAGATCCCGGTCATCAGCCATCCCTGCATAAAATTGAAGCAGGCGCTGAGCAGATACAGCCCCAGCAGTATCAGAAGGATCTGGCCGATCTTTTCAAAATCGATCCCGCCGCTGCCCTGTATCTTTGCCACCAGGCCGTTGAAAATCTCCGTTGTCACCTGGGACAATACCTTAGGACCGATGATATTAAACGCAGTGGAACATATGGCGAATATCATGACCGCGATCAGCGCAAATTTATAACGCCCCATATAATCCAGCATTTTCACAAGTGTGCCTTTAAAATCTCTTGCTTTTTCTCCCGGGGCCATACCGTGTCCCGGACCCATCCGTCTCGGCATATGCTTTGTACTACTCATGAGCAACCCCTCCTTTCAGTTCCGCTTCTGACAGCTGTGAGCGGGCAATTTCCTGATAAGCTTTACAGTTTTTCAACAGTTCTTCATGGGTTCCTCTGCCCACGATACAGCCTTCGTCCAAAACCAATATCTGGTCCGCATGGAGGATCGTACTGATCCGCTGTGCCACGATGATGACTGCCGAATCTTTCACTTTCGTGTTCAGAGCTTTTCTCAAAGTAACATCTGTCCGATAGTCCAACGCTGAAAAGCTGTCGTCAAACAGGAACACTTTGGGATTTTTCGCAATGGCCCGGGCTATGGACAGTCTCTGTTTCTGTCCTCCGGAAACATTGGTCCCGCCCTGAGATATGGGACTTTCATACCGGTCTGGTTTTGCCTCGATAAATTCAGTGGCCTGGGCGACCTGTGCCGCTTCCTTCATGGCTTCATCGGTGATCCAGTCTCCGCCGAATTTGATATTGGATTCAATGGTCCCGGAAAAAAGCAGGCCTTTCTGGGGCACAAAGCCGATCAGACTATGGAGTTTTTCAAGGGAAAGGTCCCGAATATCCACGCCATCTATCGAGATCTTGCCTTCTGTCACATCATAAAATCTGGGGATCAGATGGACCAGTGTGGACTTGCCGCAGCCGGTACTTCCGATGATCGCCGTGGTTTTCCCCGGCTCTGCTGTAAAGGATATGTGGGCCAGGGCGTCCTCGCTGGCTCCCGGATATTTAAAGGATACATCATCAAATACCAGACAGCCGTTGGCCTGATCCAGTTCCCGATCCCTGTTTTCCTTTTTCTCGATGATGGACGTATCGGTCTTTAATACCTCATCAATACGCTCCGCAGCCACGCCGGCACGGGGCAGCATGATGGAGATCATGGTCAGCATCAAAAAGGCCATGACGATCTGCATGGTATAAGTGATAAACGCCATCATATCACCCACCTGGAGCTGTCCCATATCTATTCCATGGGACCCTACCCATACGATCAATACGGTGATACTATTCATGACCAGCATCATCACCGGCATCATAAAAGTCATGACCCGGTTCGTAAACAACTGGGTTTTCATCAGCCGTGTGTTCGCCTCATCAAACCGCTTTTCTTCATGTTTCTCCCTGCTGAAAGCCCGTATGACCGGAATACCCGTAAGGATTTCTCTCGAAACCAGGTTCAAACGGTCCACCAGTTTCTGCATCATCTTAAATTTGGGCATGGCAATGGCCATCAAAAGCAGTACAACACCCATGATGACAAGGACTGCCACTGCGATGATCCAACTCATTCCCGTCTTTGTTCCCGTCACTTTGATGATCCCGCCTATTCCGATGATGGGAGCATAAAGGACCATCCTCAGCAGCATGACAAGGACCATCTGCACTTGTTGGATATCATTGGTGCTCCGGGTGATCAACGAAGCGGTGGAAAATTTGTCCATCTCCGCATTGGAAAAAGACACGACTTTATGAAAGACCTGCTGCCTCAGATTCCGGCTGACGCCGGCTGCCGTGCGAGCGGCCATCAAAGAAACGCTGATGGAAGCAGCCATCATGAGCATCGATAGAAGGATCATCTTAAGTCCACTTATCCAAAGATAATCCATCTGGATACGACCCAGATCCATACCCATGGCCTCATATTCATCCTGTACAAAAAGAACGGCTCTTTGCCGGATCATGGAATCTCCCATATCTCCCAAGGACTCCGCCACCTGGTCACGCATCTGGAGAATCTGATCCTTTGTTATCACACCCGCATCCAGCATCTGCCGGATCGTCTGGATATCCATTTCTTCCGATTCAGCCGCCATCTCAGCAGCCAACATGGGAAGGCCAAAAATCTGATCCAGTTCTTCCAGATCTTTTTCCCGATCCGTCTGACGGACATATATCCCTTCTCCATTTTCCTCATATGCCTGTGATACTTGACCGAACTCTTCATCTGTCATGAACATCTCAAGGGTTTCCCAAGTCTCTTTTCGCATCTGCTCCGGCGCCACGTGGTCGATGCCGCCTTGCTGGATGCCCACATCCACAATGTCCGACATGTACTGGGGCAGTGACAGATCGCAGGATGCCTGGATGATCAGCAGGACAAATATGGCAAAAACGGCGCCCTTGGATGCTTTTAAATAGCTGAATATTTTTCCCATTTCTAGTCTCCTTTCGTTGTGTCGTTTAATTCATCTTCCATAATGTCGATCATCTGATTCAACAGGAGTAAGAGCTGTTCTACAGAATCAAACCCCATCCGTTCAAATACTTTCATGGTAAAATGATCCATATGCTCTTTGTGGCTTTCCATTCTTTGCTTACCTGCTTCCGTCAGATAAACGTAAGAATTGCGCCGATCGGCCCGGTCTGTCCTCTGAAAAATGTAACCCTTTTCAGTCATACTTTTCAAAGTCCGTGAAACTGATGGTGGAGAAATCCTCATCAAAGCGGCCAGCTCAGACACGCGCAAGCCGTATTCAGACTGCTTTTTCGGGGATATTTCTCCAAAACATGCATCCTCAGCTAACGCTCCTTCTTCCGACTGTCCGGCTCCCAAAATTCCCAGGATCGTAAATTCATTTTTAGATATGGACGATGTTTTTCGGGACATATTTAATTTTCTCATGCGTTCCATAGTACGCAGAAATTTTTTCTGAAGCTCTTTGCTTTCATTCATCACGCATTACCCCTTATCCTAAGGCGATGTTTTCTGAGCTGATTTATTAATTAACTATCATATTAATTAACCCAGTTAATTAATAACCTGGATATATATTTTACACGGATATGCTTTCTTGTCAAGCCCCCTTATTCCTTCCTTGGTTTTCTTTTTTATTCTTACGGAAAGATGGAAGAACTTTAAATAATAAAAAGCTGCCATACCGGGTGGAAAGACCGCAATCCCGGTATGACAGCCAAAAGACTTTTGTCTCTTAACATATCATCATCTTATGTGCTTTATCCTCAGTTGATATCTCCCAGTTTATTGACAGACAGGTTTACGCCTCCATAATAGAAGTTACTTCCCTGACCGATGACCTGAAGGGTGGTCGGCACTGTGGTCACCTGGATGATCTGGGAGAATGCCAGATTGGACGAATCCGATGAGGTGTGGAAGGTTTCCTGAACCGCAGTCCCGGGCACGGTTGTTCCCTGCTGCTGCAGATAGACGGCTACAGTCATGGGGAATGCGGCGCCGCTTATCGGTCCGACAGTTCCATGGAAGGATACTTCGTAAAATCCGGTACTTTGTATCGTGAATGTGCCGCTGTTTTGCGCATGGGTTATCGACGTTCCGTTGGATACGCTGTTCCTGTCAAATACGAGCGCCGTACCGTTTTTACCGTTCTGAGACGGGGTGGAGTAGGCGGATAAAAGATCCGGGCTCTTTTTGCAGCAGGGGCCGGTGGGACCTGTGGCGCCTTTGGGGCCTGTGGGACCTGTAGGACCTGTGGGACCCGTTGGGCCGGTGGGACCGGTGACGCCGGCCGCTCCATCATTGCCATCATGCCCCTGCGGAATAACAAAATCAAAGATAGCGTGATTTTCATCTCCGCTGTTCGTCACCTGGGCATCATCGTCCGGATTCCCTGTTGTCACTGTTCCAACTGCCAGAGTGGCCGCTTCTCCAGTGGCTCCGGTGGCTCCGTCTGCGCCATCCGTTCCGTCGGCTCCGGTGGGACCCGTGGCTCCCGTAGGGCCTGTTGGACCGGTGGGACCCGCGGCTCCCGTAGGGCCTGTTGGACCCGTGGGACCTGTGGGGCCGGTCGCTCCTGTAGGGCCGGTCGCGCCGGGGGTACCGGCTGTTCCTGTCGCTCCTGTAGGGCCGGTGGGACCAGTTGGGCCAGTGGGACCAGTTGGGCCTGTGGCTCCTGTAGGGCCGGTGGGACCCGTCGGCCCGGTAAATCCTGTCAGTCCCGTCGTACCTGTAGGCCCTGTCGGACCCGTCGGCCCGGTGGCACCGGTGGCTCCTGTCGCTCCCCCGGTCGGTCCGGTGGGACCTGTGGGGCCGGTAGGACCTGTCGGCCCGGTCGGGCCTGTTGGGCCGGTCGGCCCGGTTGGCGGGCATGGCGGCTTGGGCGGCGGACAGTTACAGCCGCAGTTTCTGCCGCAGCCGCAGCCGAAGCTTTCCGCTTCCGTCGTATATTCTTCATCATGATCTTCTTTGGAAAAATATCCTTTAAAGGGATTAAACATGGGATCAGCTCCTGGTATTTATTTCCATTCCGGCTTTCCGCCGGCAAAACCATACGACGGACCGGTCATATGGTTTGGTCAGCGTATCTGCAGCAGCCTTTCCCGCCGCCGGGTCATTCGGTTTTTTCTGAAAAAGCGATCCCTTTTTCCACAAAATATTTTTGATTGTAAATATAGCATGCCGCTTCCGGTTTGTACTTCCCGGCCTTTTCGTTGTACAGGCAAGCCTTTTGGGGATCTCCCATCCGGTCGTAGCAAAGGCAGAGCTGAATGCAGGGCAGAAAGCCATAGCAGTCCTCTGTGACAAACCCTCCGGAAAGATCCGGCTTCGGGCATCTCAGGGCGGCTTCATACCAGAAAGCGGCTCCGGCGTAATCCTGCCGGTCAAAGAAATGCCGGCCGATATCGCAGCAGTTTTCTGCCCGGGGCGCTCCCAAGGTCAATCCATACATCAGGGCATTGAGCGCTTCCTGATCCTTCCCCAGGCCGTAGCGGCAATAGGCCAGCTGACGGGACGCATCCAGCCGGTTTTCGATCCAGCCGGTTTCATCCCCCAGAAAACGCTCAAATACTTTTTCCCCTTCCTGATAACATTGGTGATAAAAAAGTTCCCGCCCATAATAGTAGAGATGTCTGGCGTCCATGGGTTCGCCCTTTTCCAGCATCTTCCGGTAGATCCTCAGATTTCTGTCCGGATCTCCTGCTTTGATCTTATCGTGGCGTATGGGGGCATCCGTGTAGACGATATGGCCAAAGGGTTCAATGGCTTCATGGACACGGCCTTTCCAGACAGCCTCCGGACCCTTTCGCAGGATCCTTTCCCGCCAAAAGGAAAAGACTGGGCGGCCGCTTTCATCAAAAGCCGTCTGATAAGGGAGCATGACCACATCCGTGGCCGGATCCCAGTTTTCCTTCAGTTTTTCCAAAGTCTCAACCGTTGAGGCGGGAAGCACGTCGTCCGCATCCAGCCACAGGCAGTAATCTGACGAGGCCAGAGAAAAGGAATAATTCCTGGCTGCCGAAAAATCATCCTGCCAGTCATATTCATACAGGCGGCCAGCATAGGATTTAATAATCTCCTTTGTACCGTCAGCCGAACCGGTGTCCACGATGATCATTTCATCCACCAGCGTTTTCACGCTGTCCAGACACCGTTCCAAAACAGCTGCTTCATCCTTGACGATCATACATAAACTCCAGGATGGCATGGGACTCCTCCAAAGACAATCGTCGATATTTTTCAACGTTTCTTTCTATAATATATGCAGCCCCCGGATTCCGGTGATTTTGAAAATACAAACGGGACAGGCATTTTCTTCGGCGCCTGCCTAACGGATAACTGTCGTTTGGATATCTTTCGCGTCACAAAAGATCTTCAGCCAAAGTTCGTAGGTTTCCATCCAGTCATTAAGGTCCTGCGGACCGCCAAAGGAATAAATCACGGTGATCAGGTTCCGGCTGTCTTTGGTCACCTTTGCCCGCTCGCTGTCACTGGTGGGATTGCCAAAGGGTCCCTGCTCATCATA
>DVLT01000055.1 GCA_018715345.1 Candidatus Onthocola gallistercoris | reverse complement strand
ATGTGGAAGGCGATATCACAACAGTGACCGAAGAAACGGTGGAGCAGTGTACGTCCAGGAAATCCCTTTTGTACGATAAAAAGGGGGAGGAGCATTACAATCTGATATCTGCTTTGCACAAATCCATGCGCAATTCGGATCCGGACGCGGCTGTTTATTGGCTGGCCCGTATGTTGGAGGCGGGAGAGGATCCCCTGTATGTGGCCCGGCGGGTGATCCGCTTTGCCAGCGAAGATGTGGGGCTGGCGGATCCCAGGGCTTTAGAGATCGCTGTGTCCGCCTATCAGGCCTGCCATTTTATCGGAATGCCGGAATGCAGCGTCAATCTGACCCAGGCGGTGGTATATATGTCCATGGTACCCAAGTCCAATGCTCTGTATACTGCCTATGAGGCTGCAAAAACCGACGCCCTGTCCCAGTTGGCGGAGCCGGTGCCTCTGGTGATCCGTAATGCCCCCACCCGGCTCATGAAAGACCTGGATTATGGAAAAGGTTATCAGTATGCTCATGATACAAAGGAAAAACTGACCAATATGCAGTGCCTGCCGGATTCTCTGGCAGGGCGGGAATATTATAAACCTACGGATCAGGGGCTGGAAGAACGGTTCAGGAAGCGTCTTGAAGCGATCAAAGCGTGGAAAAAGAAAAATATATGTTGACAGACGACATATATCGTGGTACGATATATTCACAGAACGATATATCGTGCATCGACATAATATGGGAAGGAGGTATATAGCGCAGGATGAGGAAAGAAGAGCCTTTGACAGAAAGCTATTTTTATATACTGCTTTGCCTGTGGCAGCGGCCGCTGCACGGCTATGGCATCATGCAGATGACTTCCCAGATCACCGGCGGACGGGTCGTGATCGGCTCCGGGACCATGTACGGCGCCACGGGAAAGATGATCAAAAAACAGTGGATCCGGGAGATACGGAGCACAGATCCGGAAGATGAACGGCGGCGGCTTTATGAGCTGACGGAGGCCGGCCGGAAAGTGCTGATACTGGAAGTGGAGAGGCTGAAAGAACAGGTGGAAAGCGCCGACAGTATTCTTGGAATGGAGAATGGAGGTTTGAAAGATGAGTCAGGAGATCAGGAAAACCCATCGGGTGTTTATGGCGTGGGAGTATAAACAGGAAGAAGAATGGCTGAACCGGATGTCCAGGTCCGGCTGGCAGCTTGTAAAGGGCGGCTGCTTTTCGCAGGAATTTGTAAAGGACGACGCCCGCCAGTACTGCATTCGTCTGGATTATAAGAAGATGCCTGCCGGAAAAGAAGCGGACCGGTATATAGAGACTTTTGAAGAACAGGGTTGGGAGCATCTGAATACCACCTTCAACGATTGGCATTATTTCCGAAAGCAGATCAAGGAAGGGGAACCGGAATCTGCCTATGAGATTTATACGGATATGGAATCCGTACAGGAGATGATGAACCGGTGGAAAGGGCTGGCCTATGGCTGCTCAGCGGCGCTGCTCATCTTGTCGATCGTGTATATTTATTTGTACGCGGTTTCGGGATTCATGTTTTACTGGATCAGCATCGGAGTTTTTTTGATCATGCTCATCTGGCTTTTGGCCAATACGAGAAAGATGAATGCGGACAGACATATGGAATAAAACAATGGATCGGAGCGATGCGATCCGTTGGCATAATCCTCCTTTGGAACGAATACGATAGTTCTAAAAGGAGGATTTTTCTATGTCTGATTATAGCCGTTTTGTATCTTATATCTACCTGTATGAAAATGGAATTAAGACGATGAATGCCGGATTTGTCAAAGTGGAGAGCCGAAACGCCCAGTGCCGGGTGAGTGTATCCTTGAAAAATGTTTACAGCGGATCGGAATATTGCAAGGCCTATATGTTCATACGGTTTGGAAAAGAACTTAGAGGGATCTATCTTGGAAATATACGGATAAAAAACCACAGCGGAGAATGGACGTTCCGGACAGATACAGGCAACATTGCCGGATCCGGTTACCGGCTGGATCAGGTATCAGGCATGATCATAGAGGACGGGCAGGGGAAAAACTATGGGACACGCTGGGATCACGGGGAACTGGATATGAGCCGGTTCAATACCCGTTGGCAGCAGGAAGTGGATCTGGGGGTGGAGGCAGCCCAGATACCGGATATAACGGAAGAACTGCCAAAGATCGAAGTGCCGGAACCGGATGGGGAGATGGACAAGGATCTTCAGATGCTTAAAGATGCGGTAAAGCAGCCTGAGAACCGACAGACGGGGGAGATCCCGCTGATGACTGTGGAGGAGATGGATGAAAACGAAGATGAAAAGCAGCTGGGGCCGGGGGATATGGATATGGCAGTGCACGGGTACACTGGTGAAACGGCCGTGTCGCCGGAAATGGATGTGGGAAGGCTTAAAAATTTTGAGAAAATTCTGGATACCTGTCCAAGAATGTATCCCTTCAGCGATGATGCCATTGAAGAATGTGTCCGGCTGGAACCCCAGGACATAGGCCGTATGCCCATGGACTGCTGGTGCTATGGGAGCAATAGTTTTCTCCTCCACGGCTATTACAGTTACCGGCACCTGATCCTGGCCAGACTCCAGTCGGGCAATGGAAAGGCGTATATCCTGGGCGTGCCGGGGACGAACCACAGTCAGGAAGCTTTTATGGCCAACATGTTCGGATTCCGCACCTTTAAGCCGATAAGGGAAGAAAAGGGAGAAGCATCGGATTTTGGTTATTGGTATAAGAGTTTGATGCAGGCATGATTGTTTAAAAATATTAAACTTTTTGTTTAAAAAAGATTGACTTGGGGGGGAAACGTCGTATAATAAGTTCTGTTTATCATTACTGAACTTTTTGTTTAGAAACTTCCGGCAGGCTTTGTTTTAGCCGGCGGGAAGGTGTGCCTTTTCGGGAGGAGATCATGGACATAGGAGGAAAGATCAGGCAGCTGAGGATCAAAAATCAGCTGACACTGGAAGAACTGGCGAATCGGAGCGAACTGACAAAAGGTTTTTTGTCTCAGGTGGAACGGAACCTCACATCGCCATCCATCGCCACGCTGGAAGATATCCTGGAAGCTCTGGGAACAACACTGGGGGCGTTTTTTGCCGCGGAAAAAGACGAACAGATCATCTTTACAGCGGAAGATTATTTTATCAATGAACAGGAAGGATATTCGGTGGCCTATATCGTTCCCAATGCTCAGAAAAATGATATGGAACCGATCCTGCTGACCTTGCCGGGCGGCGGCGTATCGGAGAAGATGGAGCCATATGAGGGCGAGGAATTGGGCTATATCTTGCAGGGAAAAGTGGCGCTTTATAACGGTGACGACCGTTATGTGCTGAAAAGCGGTCAGACGTTTTATATGAAGGGGGATAAAACCCACTATCTTGCCAATGAATGGGAAGGCGAGGCCAGTGTGATCTGGGTGTCGACACCGCCGTCCTTTTAATATACAGGAACAGGAGGAGCGGAATGAATAAGTTGATCGAACTTAAGAATCTGACAAAGAACTTTGAGGACCAGCAGGTGCTCCGGGGGATCGATCTGGATGTGCATGAGAATGAATTTCTCACCTTACTGGGCCCCAGCGGATGCGGAAAGACGACCACACTGCGGATCATCGCAGGTTTTGAAGAACCAAACTCCGGTCAGGTGCTGTTTAACGGAGTGGAGATATCGAAATTGCCGCCTTATAAACGGCAGGTCAATACAGTCTTTCAGAAATATGCCCTGTTTCCCCATATGAATGTTTTTGACAACATTGCTTTTGGTCTGAACATCAAAAAGATGGACAAGCAGGTCATCCGGCAGAAGGTGGGAGAAATGCTGGAACTGGTGGGGCTGGAAGGATTTGCCCCAAGGGACGTGACATTATTGTCCGGAGGTCAGCAACAGCGGGTGGCCATCGCACGGGCTTTGGTCAATGAACCGAAAGTCTTGCTGTTGGACGAACCTTTGGGAGCATTGGACGCCAAGATCCGGAAGCAGATGCAGGTGGAATTGAAAAAGATCCAGCAGGAAGTAGGCATAACATTTATTTATGTTACTCATGACCAGGAAGAAGCTCTGTCCATGTCGGATACAGTGGTGGTCATGAATGAAGGGAAGATCCAGCAGATCGGCTCGCCGACAGACATATATAATGAGCCGGAGAACCGTTTTGTGGCCTCTTTTATCGGAGAATCCAATATTGTGGAAGCTACCATGATAAGGGACTATCTGGTGGAATTTGACGGCTGC
This sequence comes from Candidatus Onthocola gallistercoris, assembly GCA_018715345.1. Taxonomy (GTDB): domain Bacteria; phylum Bacillota; class Clostridia; order Lachnospirales; family Lachnospiraceae; genus Frisingicoccus; species Frisingicoccus gallistercoris. The sequence goes on along the minus strand of DVLT01000055.1, from coordinate 80,607 downwards.
CGGTTTGAATGTGTAGACCGGGGATTCGGCGATATGGAACCGGTGGAAGTGGTCCTCAGGCCGGAGGATCTGGACATGGTGGATCCGGGAAAAGCCCAGATCCGAGGAACGGTCCGCCAGGTTACTTTTAAAGGCGTTCATTATGAGATCATGATCGAAACCGATAAACGTATGTACATGGTCCATACGACAGATTACGCGGAAATCGGAAAAAACGTGGGGTTGACCTTTGAACCGGAAGATATCCACGTTATGTGGCCGATGGGGAGTTACTGATGAAACATTTTAAGAAGCTGATCCGGCCGTACCTGATATGGTCGTTTGTCATTATTGTCATACCGATCTTGCTGATCGTGCTGTATGCGTTTACCACCGGCGGCAATTCGGTACTCACATGGAATTTTACATTGGATAACCTGAAAAAAGTCCTGGAGCCCACCTATATGAACGTATTTTTAAAGTCGTTGGTCTTAGGCGTGATCACGACGGTGATCTGTCTGATCATCGGTTATCCGCTGGCCTATATGATCTCCAGATTTAAAGAAGGGACCCAAAATCTGCTGATCATGCTCGTAACGATACCCATGTGGATCAATCTTTTGCTCAGAACGTATGCCTGGATGAATTTGCTGGCCGATAACGGCATCATCAATCGTTTTTTGATGAAATTGGGCCTGTCCCCCATATCGATGATGTATACGGACTTTTCCGTGGTACTGGGCCTGGTCTGTAATTTTTTGCCGTTCATGGTGATCCCGATCCATACGTCTCTGAGCAAGATGGATCATTCCCTGATCGAGGCAGCCTATGATCTGGGAGCGAACAAGGTACAGGCATTCCGAAAGGTGACGTTAAAATTGTCCATGCCGGGTGTGATCAATGGCATTGTCATGGTATTTTTGATGGCCATATCCACCTTTGTCATCCCGAAACTTCTGGGCGGCGGGCAGTATGTCCTGATCGGGAATCTGATCGAGTCCCAGTTTATTTCTGTGGGCGACTGGAATTTCGGCAGCGCCATCTCTTTTCTGCTGGCGGTGATCATCCTGATCGCCATGGGCATTATGAAACGGTTTGATAAAGGCGATGAGTAGGAGGTACAGATGAAAAAGTCAAAGAGGATATTTTCCAAGCTCTATATATTGATCTGTTTTCTTTTCTTCTACTTACCGATTTTGGTGACCATTGTTTTTTCGTTCAATTCATCCAAATCATTGACCCGGTTTTCCGGGTTTTCCCTGAAATGGTACGGCGAATTATTCCAGAACAGCGAGGTGGCCTCCGCCGTCTATGTGTCGGTGACCATCGCCATATTGGCAACAGTCATCTCCACTGTGTTGGGGACGATCACAGCCATCGGTCTGTCCCGTTCCAGAAAGATCCTGAAGGAGTACTTGCTGAATGTGAACAATCTGCCCATTTTGAATCCGGAGATCGTCACAGCCATCAGCCTGATGCTGCTGTTTTCGTCCTTCGGAATGACAAAGGGCTATCTGACCATGCTGTTGGCCCATATCGCGTTTTGTACACCTTACGTGATCACCAGCGTGTATCCGAAGGTACGCAGTTTGGATCCGAATCTGGCCAACGCGGCCATGGATCTGGGGGCCACGCCGGCCCAGGCTTTGACCAAGGTCATCATTCCCATCATCAAACCGGGAATTTATGCCGGAGCGCTTCTGGCATTCACCATGTCCTTTGACGATTTTGTCATTTCCTACTTTGTATCCGGCAATGGGGTGAAGAATATCTCCATTGTGGTCTACAACATGACAAAACGGATCAACCCCACCATCAACGCCCTGTCCACGGTGGTCATCGTGGTGATCATACTGGTCCTGCTGGCGGCCAATATTCTGCCCAGACTCCAGCGGCGGAGAAAACCGGGGCGTTCGGGGAAAAAGATCTTTCGGCGGGTGGCAGCGGCGGCCGCAGCCTGTCTTGTGCTGTTTGGCCTCGTGTTGTGCCAGAGAAGCAGCCAGCCCGTCCAAAAGCAGACTCTGAAAGTATACAATGCGGGGGAATATATCGATCCGGATCTTTTGACCCAGTTTGAGGAGGCTTATGACTGTACTGTCATATATGAAACCTTTGAATCCAATGAGATGATGTATACAAAGCTGAGCAGCGGTGAAACCTATGATATCCTTGTGCCATCGGATTATATGATCGAAAGGCTGATCAAGGAAGATTATCTGGCAGAGATCGACTGGTCGCTCATTCCCAACAGTGAACATTTACTGCCGGATGTGATGGATCGTTCTTATGATCCGGGTAATGTGTATTCGGTCCCCTACTTTTGGGGAACGGTGGGAATCTTATATGACACCACCGTGGTGGATGAGGCGGACCTGGCCGAAGGCTGGGAAATTTTAAGAAATGAAAAATATGCCGGGAATATTTACATGTACGATTCGGAGAGGGATTCTTTCATGGTGGCTCTTAAAGCGCTGGGATATTCCATGAATACTACAGATCAAGGACAGATACAGGAAGCCTATGAATGGCTGACGGATCAAAGGGACACCATGGATCCCATTTACGCAGGCGATGATGTGATCGATAATATGGTATCCGGCAATAAGGCGTTGGCGGTGGTCTATTCCGGCGACGCAGCCTACATCATGTCTGAAAATCCGGATATGGCTTATTTTACGCCGGATGAGGGGACGAATGTCTGGTATGACGCCATGGTCCTGACAAAAGACTGTACCAATACCGATCTGGCCCATGCGTTCATGAATTTTGTGCTGGATTCGGAGGCAGCTTTGGCCAATACAGAATTTGTCGGCTATACGTCCACCGTCCGGTCTGCCTTTGATGCGATGCAGACGACCATCTATGAGGGCATTGGTGCCTATGTACCGGATGTGGATAATGAAAATAATGAGATTTTTGTCTATCAGGAAACAGAAATCAAGAAAATTTACGCGGAACTCTGGACAAAAGTTAAGGCTAAGTAGTATTCTGGTACATATTGGAGGATGAAAAGATGAAAGATTTGGGTAAGATCGCTGTATTTATGGCAAAAATATTTGTGGCAATGGTGGCGCTTTATGGAGTAAGTGTTGGGATCAGCGCACTGGCCTCCCATCTTCCGGTGTCCACCCAGTGGGCGCAGAATGCGGGCATGGTCGTGGTTGTCCTGGTACTGATGGTGCTTATTTCCACGGCAGCCGGTAAGTATCTGTTTGTGGGTGTGGATACGAAATCGTTTACTGAAAAACAGAAGCAGTATCTGAACCAGTTTACCCTTATTTCGGTTGTTGTCATGCAGGTTATCATTCCCATGAGTATTCCCGTCAGCAACAACATCAGCATTTTTTCCGGAAGCCCCCGGAATCTGCTGGAACTGGTCCTGAAAAGTTTTTATGCTGCGCTGTGGATGTCCTTTGTTTACAGCTATATGTTGAGGCTTTCGCGGCAGCCAAAAAAGAACGGGGATCAAAAAGATGAATAGATGAATAGAGGACGATAAGACAAGGCCATCCGACCCGAATGCAAGACAGCGGACCGGATGGCCTTGTTTTTTCTTTATTCCATGAGCAGGAAAAGTATCCGTATCAGAGTCGGTCCTCCAACCAGATCAGATCCGCTTCAGGAAGGGTGACACTATAGGATGTATCTGTCGGATAGGTCTCTTTCTGAGCGGATGTCTTGGCCCTTTTCCACCATAAAGGCTGAGCGGATGAAGGATCGGACGTCAGCAGGAAGATGTCCTCAAAGGGGGTTTCCATATGCTCGGCACAACGCAGACAAAATGTATTCGGCGCCGCCTGAGTTCCCTTTGTTTCTTTGCGTACGATCAGATCATGGGCTCGTATACCCACACTTTCCGGGTTGATGAGGGGCGGTTCCCCCACGTAAAGCGTCAGCCCCCAGTCAACGGCTTCGTAGTGATGGGCATCCACTTTGCGCACGGAGGAGATATTTTTACATCCGGTGAGCCGGGCGCCGCCCACAGTCCGGGGGTTTTTAAACACATCTTCCGTTGTACCGGTGGTGATGAATGTACCGTTTCCCATGATGGCCAGACGCTGGCTCAGCTGATAGATCTCATCCCGGTTATGGGATACGATGAGTATGTCGCCGGTGTATTCGGAAAAAAGATTGGAAAATTGACGGAGCAGCTGATCCTTGAGCCATGCATCCAGGGCAGAAAAGGGTTCGTCAAACATCAGAAGTTTTGGCGAACGGATCATCATCCGTGCCAGGGCGGTGCGCTGCTGTTCGCCGCCGGATAATTCGCTGGGATAACGTTTTTCCAACTTTTCCAGCTGGAATCGTTTCAAAAAAGTGTCCACCTTATCTTTTTTGTTTGGGCCGGATACGGATATGCCGATGTTTTCCCGAACAGTCATGGTGGGGAAAAGCGCGTAATTCTGGAACAGATAACCCACATTACGTTTCCTGGGCGGAAGATTGATACGCGCCTTGCTGTCAAACAGAGTCTGGCCGTTTAAGCGGATATAGCCGGAATCGGGTTTTTCTATGCCGGCGATACATTTTAAAGTCATACTTTTTCCGCAGCCGGAAGCGCCCAGTATGCCAAGGGATCCGTTATCTGTGGAGAATTCCACGTCCAAGGAAAAGTCCTTCAGTTGTTTATGTATGGAGACTTCCAGAGCCATATTACCACCAGCCTTTCTGATAAGTTTTCCTTGATCCCACTTTATTCATGATCCACAGGATGATAAACGCGATGATGATGACAATACCGGTCCAGACACCGGCTTTGGCATAGTTGCCATCCTGCATGACCATGGCAATAGTCTGGGATATGGTGCTTGTTTTTCCAAGTATATTGCCGGCCAGCATGGAGGTGGCGCCGTATTCGCCCATGGCCCGGGCAAAGGTGAGCACAGTGCCGGACAAAATCCCCGGCGCGGCTGCCGGAAGGGTGATCTTCCAGAAAATAGTCCATTCGGACAGCCCAAGAGTACGTCCGGCATGGATGATATTGATGTCCACCTGTTCAAAGGCGCCTCTGGCATTCCGGTACATGAGGGGAAATGCGATGACCGTCGCCGCGATCACACACCCTGTCCAGGACTGGATGATACGGATGTTAAAAGTTTCCAGGAGAAAAGAGCCAAAAGGCCGCCTCACACTGAATAATAACAGCAAAAAAAATCCGGCCACAGTAGGCGGCAGGACCAAAGGAAGCGTAAGGATGCTGTCGATGACAGCCCGGAGCCGGGGCGATATCCGAAGCACCAGCGATGCGGCGCCGATCCCCAGGAAAAAGGAGATCAGCGTGGCCGCAAAACCGGTTTTTAAGGATATGAACAGCGGACTCCAGTCAAGTGACGAAAGTATACTGTCTAAATCCATAGATTATTCCTCGTGAATGATAAACATATAATCGGAAAAGATCTGTTTTGCCGTATCGGAAGAAAGATATTCAAGGAAGGCTTCTGCCGCTGCTGTCTGTGCTTCGTCGGCCTGATCGTTTTTGATCAACGCTGCCGGATAGATGATGGGCGTGTCCAAAAGGCTACTGTCAGCGCTGGCGATGATATCCACATCGTCTTTGACAGAGTAAGCATCGGAGTAGTAAACGGTTCCCACCTCGTTAGCGCCTTCTTTGACCGCTTCCTTAACAGCGGTCACGTTCTTGCACTCATTGATCTCCATGGACATAACGTCATCGTAAATACCCAGGTTGGTGAAGATCTCTCTGGAATACTTGCCCACAGGGACGCTTTCGCCGGCCAGAGCAAGATTGGCCGCATCGGTGATATTCTCAAAACCGGTAACGGCTGTACCGCTGTCTTTGGCTGAGATGAGGACGACCGAGTTTTCCAGCAGTTGTTTGATGGAACCGTCCATCACATAACCTTGTTCATTCAGTTCATCCACCTCATCTGTGGAAGCGGAGAAGAACAGATCACATTCAAAACCTTCTTCGATCTGCTGCATCAAGGTGCCGGAACTGTCCGCATTGTAAGTGATGGTCACTTCCGGATGTTCCTTGTTATATTCTGCAGCGATCTCCGTCATGGCTTCAGAAAGACTGGCAGCGATAAAAACCTGGATCTCCGTTTCTTCGGCAGTGCCGGCAGTGGATCCTCCGGCTGTTTCCGCGGTCGTTTCTTCGGCCGATGTATCGGCAGAAGTCGTACTCTGGGTTTCGCTGGTGGCGCTGCATCCGGCCAGTGCGCCGATGAGCAGGCTTAATGTACAAAATGTTGCGATTATTTTCTTCAAGGTTCCCTCCTGATATAAAATATCGTCATGTTTTGTTTCGTTTTGCACTGTTTTATCATAAGATGAAACGGGAGAACTGTCAATAGTCTTTGTGAAAAGTAGCCAAAAAAGGCTTGCTGTTTGCCAGGAAAGTGGTAAAATGGAATATATCAAAAATGGGGTGAGAGAGATGATCGAAAAGAAGGTTACTGTAAAATTAAAGTGTGGTTTACATCTGCTTCCGGCAACACAGCTGGCGAAGATTTGTGGACAGTATAACTGTAAAGCACGGATCTTTTTCCAGTATAAAGAGATCAATGTGAACAGTATTTTGAACATTGTATCCGCAACCATCAAGTGCGGAGATGAGATTGTCCTCATGTGTGACGGACCGGATGAGCAGAAGGTCATGAATGAACTGGAAGATGTGCTGACCTCGGAAGAGATCGAGGGCATGCTGCTTTAACAGTGGATACAGTCATTACATACCGGCGGCTGCCTCTATTGTCCGGGAATCCTATTTTCCGGCAGATGGGAACGTAGTCAGGATGAAGATCATAAAAAACGGATAGAGTTATCCCGGAAGGATCGTTGGATATTCCTTCTGGGGGTAACTCTATTTTTTTAAGTCCTGTGACTTTTGAAATAGATCCCCAGGTAAAGGTTGTTGTCCTTAAAGGTATGCCGAAGGCATTTTCGGCGGGCGGTGACATCGGATATTTTTACAATATCATCCAACAGGGCGGCGAAGTGAACATGGATTCCCTGTTTGATAAGGTGGGGAATGTGCCAAATGGTCTGAAGAAAATGAGCAAACTGGTCATTGCCCAGGTGAGCGGCGCTGCTGCAGGCGCTGGAGTCAGCCTGGCGTTTTCGGCAGATTTTGTCGTATGTTCGGATAATGCCAAATTTATCATGGCTTTTGTCAATCTGGGCTTGGTACCGGATACTGGCGGTACATATCTTCTCGTAAAGAGTCTGGGGGCTCAGCGGGCCATGGAGTTGTGCGCCACAGGACAGCCTTTGAAGGCGGCGGAAGCAAAGGATGCCGGGATCGTCTATGATGTGGTGCCTGCAGAAGAACTGGATGATGCGGTCATGAAGCTGGCGAGAAGATTTGCCGCAGGGCCGCTGCTTTCTTACAAAAATATCAAAAAACAGATATACCAGGCTGCATTTTATGATTACAAGAAATATTTGGATGAATGCGAGATACCAACGCAGGGGGAATGCGCGGCATCAAAGGATTTTATAGAAGGTGTCAAAGCGTTTATCGAGAAAAGAAAAGCAGAGTTTAAAGGCGAATGACAAGGATGCGTTAAGGAGGATCAGAGTATCGCAAGGAAACCGGAGGAGGGAAGAAAGTGAAGTCAAAAGTAGTGACAAGAGAAGAGGCTCTTGAGAAGATCAAAAGTGGCCAGACGATCATGTTCGGGGACTGGCATGGTGAATTTTCGGCAGAAGAGATCATAAGCGGTATGCTGGAGAAAGGTGTGACAGACATCCACGCCATCGCGGTATCGGCGGGCATGCCGGATCAGGGCGTGGGAAGGCTTATCAATGAAAAACGGGTAAAAAGCCTGATCACCACCCATATCGGCTTGAATCCGGTCGCCAGAGACCAGATGTTTGCCGGAGAACTGGAGATCGAGTTCAGCCCCCAGGGCACATTTGCAGAACGGATCCGGTGCGGGGAAGCTGGACTTGGAGGCTGCCTGACACTGACTGGTCTTGGCACAGATGTGGAAAAGGGGAAAGAAAAGCTGACCATCAATGGCAAAGAGTATTTGTTGGAACTGCCCCTTCGTGCCGATGTGGCCTTGATCAAGGCGACAAAGGCGGACACGGCTGGGAATATTTCCTTCCGAATGAATTCAAGAGCCACCAATAGTACGATGGCCATGGCAGCAGATTGGGTCATCGTGGAAGTGGAAGAGATCGTGGAAGTCGGTGAGCTGGGACCGGAAGAGATCGATGTTCCGGCGCCGATCATCGATATGGTTTATGAGAGAACCGGTGAAAAGAGATATCTGTGTCCCATGTGGCAGCGGCGCCACACCCAAATGGGGCGAAGAGGACATCGACGTCATTGATGCCGGCGGACAGCCTGCGTCTGTCATAAAAGGCGGAAGCGTATGTGACCATGAGACCTCTTTTGCCTATATCCGGGGTGGACATATCGATGCGGCAGTGCTGGGAACCCTTCAGGTGGATGAAGAGGGGAATATCGCCAACTGGACCATACCAGGAAAGCTGGTCCCGGGGATGGGCGGCGCCATGGATCTGTGCGCGGGAGTTAAACGGATCATTGTGGCCACGGATCATTGCGAGAAGAGCGGAAGATCGAAAATCCTGAAAAAATGTACGCTGCCCCTTACAGGCGCTAAATGTGTGACAGACATCGTCACGGAAAGGTGCTATTTCCAGGTGAGTCCGGAAGGGTTGGTGCTAAAGGAACTGGCTCCCGGATACACGGTAGAGGACATACTGGCATGTACAGAGGCAAAAGTGATCGTGCCCGATGAAATTGGTATTATGGGATAAAAAATATAAAAGTGCTGTCTCGGCCCATGAAAATGGGCGGACAGCACTTTTTTCTCTGAAATGATCTGCGCCATGAAAGACGGTCAGGATATATCAGCGATAAATGAAATCCGGCAGGCCGTCTTTATGCGGGACCTCCTCCTCACCTTGGATCAGAGGTCGGGCATAGGTGAGAAATGCCTCGGTGACATCACAGCCATCCGGTGTGATCCAATCCAGAGGTACTTTCTTTTCTGCGTTACATATCTCATTCACATCGGAAAGGGAGAAGGAAAGAGCATAGGGGGTATCACTTTCCCGTACAAAGGTGACCATCTTGCCGGTTTCCCCGGCCAGAGCTGCTTCCACCGCAAAGGCGCCAGCCTGTATGGCTTCCTGGAGATCCGTGGCAGACAGACAGGAAGAGGAACAGCGTTGGCAGATGTTCAGTTCCACAGAACGGACCTTTATGCCAAACTTTGAACGGATGAGGTTTTCCAGGTATTTTCCGGCGCCGGCCAGTTCTTTATGGCCAAAGGTATCTGTGCCGGTGGCGCCGCTGTACTCACAGATAAATTTTCCGTCAGCATCCCGTATACCTTCAGAGATACAGACCAGTACATTGGGCGTGATGGCGAGGGCCTTTTTGGCTTGGGCGAAAAAGGTGTCGATGTCAAAAACCGTTTCCGGCAGATAGATCAGCAGCGGATTGTCGTTTTTATGTTTGCGGGCCAATGCGCTGGCGCCGGTGAGCCACCCGGCATGGCGGCCCATGATCTCCACAATGGTGATGGATGGAGTGTTTTTATAGCCGGAGACGTCCAGACTCATCTCCCGGACCATTGTGGCCACATACTTTGCGGCGCTTCCGAAACCGGGGGTATGGTCGGTTTTTATCAGATCATTATCAATCGTTTTCGGTATGCCGATCACTCTTAAAGGACTGTTGACGGTTTTTGCGTACCGGGACAGCTTACTTACCGTATCCATGGAGTCATTCCCGCCGATATAGAAGAAATATTCAATATCCAGTTCCTGGAATTTTTCAAAAATCTGGGGGTATACCGGATCACCCAGGTCTTCAGGAAGTTTATAACGGCAGGAACCAAGATAAGCGCCTGGTGTGACGCGCAGCCGTTCCAGACTGTCGTCATCCGCTAATTCGGACATATCCATATAGTTGCCAAGAAGAAAACCTTCAATGCCGTTGATCATACCGTAAACACGGCCGATGGATTCCGAGTGCTGAAGTCCTTTTGTTACAGCTCCATACAGACTGCCATTGATGACAGCGGTGGGACCGCCGGACTGACCGATGATGATATTTTTCTTCATTTTTCCTCCTTGATTTATAGCCGGAAGGGCAGACAAAAGTCGGCCTTTCGGCATTGCTATCCTTACTATAAATGATAACCGGATATTTGGCAATATTCGGTTAAAAGAAAACTGGCCGTATGTCGTTATTTTCGATATAATAGGAAATACTAATCAAGGATCATTGGAGGTGTCGTCAAAAGGAGGAAATATTTTGGACAGGGAATATATATGGAAAAAGACGGGCGTCGATATATTGTGGGAAATTGGCGGCAGCTTTGTCACTGCGGTGGGTATTTATTGTTTTGCAGATGCGGCGCATATCGCGCCGGGAGGTGTCTCCGGACTGGCCATCATGGCCGGATATATGTGGGAGGTGCCCATAGGTCTGGCGGCTTTTGTGTTCAATATTCCCCTGCTTTTTCTGGCATGGCGTTATCTGGGAAAAGATTTTACCCTCCGTACCCTTCGGGTGGCCGTATTCAGCATGTTTATGCTGGATTGGGTCGTACGGCCCTGGATCCCGGTCTATACGGGTGAACGGTTTCTTGGGTCTGTATTCGGCGGACTTTTGTCTGGAGCTGGCCTGGGGATGATCTTCCTGAGAGGATCCTCCACAGGGGGTACCGATATTCTTTCTTTTCTCATTCGGATGAAATTTCCCCATGTGGCTTTGGGAAAATTGATCATGTTCACAGATTGTATCGTCCTGGCCCTGTCCATCCTTGTTTTTGGAAATATAGAAAGCGCGCTATTTGGACTGATCGCTCTGTTTTGCCAGGGGAAAGTCATCGATGGCATGATATACGGTAGCGTTCAGGGAGAATTGTTCATCATCATTTCACGGAAAGCTCGGCTCATATCCCAGGTTATTTTTCAGGAGTTGGACAGGGGCGCTACTTTTTTAAAGGCGGAAGGGGCCTATACCCAGGAGACGCAGGATATCATCCTGTGCGCCGCCAGAAAACGGGAATATGGCGTGTTACGGCGGATCATCCGGGAAACAGATCCGGATGCGTTTGTCATGGTCAGTGAAGTGAGAGAAATACTGGGAGAAGGCTTTGTGCCGATAGCAGATAGAAAATAGGAGGATGAAAATACCATGAAATCATTGGTTATTGCAGAAAAACCTTCAGTGGGGCGAGACATTGCCCGGGTACTCCACTGTACAACGGGTATCAACGGAGGCCTTGAAGGGAAGGATTATATTGTCACATGGGGACTGGGACACTTGGTCACGTTGGCGGATCCGGAAGGTTATGATGAAAAATATAAGGCGTGGAATATGGAGGATCTGCCCATGATACCCAGCCGATTCAAACTGGTGGTGATCAAGCAGACGGGCAAACAGTTCCAGGCGGTGAAAACCCAGCTTCACAGGAAAGATGTGAAAGAAGTCATCATTGCCACGGATGCCGGGCGGGAAGGAGAGCTGGTGGCCAGGTGGATCCTCGAAAAGGCAGGTAATGACCGGCCATTGAAACGCTTGTGGATTTCGTCTGTGACAGATAAAGCCATCCGTGAAGGCTTTGCCCATCTGAAAGATGGAAGAGCCTATAATGATCTGTACGCAGCGGCAGAGGCCCGGGCGGAAGCGGATTGGCTGGTGGGGATCAATGCTACCCGGGCGCTTACCTGCAAATATAATGCCCAGTTATCTTGTGGGCGCGTCCAGACTCCGACCTTGGCCATGATCGCCAGCAGGGAAGAGGAGATAAGGGGATTCCGTCCGGAAGATTATTATGGCTTACAGCTTGCGGCTGGCGGCATAAAATGGCAGTGGCGGGATAAAAAGTCAGGGAGTATCCGGTCCTTCGATAAAGGACGGATGGATGATATACAGAAAAAGATCGTTGGAAAACCGTTGAAGATCCTACATATAAATAGGAAAGCAAAGAAAACCTATGCTCCGGCGCTTTATGATCTGACAGAACTCCAGAGGGAAGCCAGCCTGCGGTTCGGCTATTCCGCCAAGGAGACATTAAATATCATGCAGCGGCTTTATGAACATCATAAGGTTTTGACCTATCCCCGGACCGACTCCAGGTATTTGAGCAGCGATGTGGTGGAGACCCTGCCGGAGCGGCTGAAAGCCTGTGGAACAGGTCCCTATCGGAAGCTGGCTGGCCGACTTCTCCATCAGCCGATAAAGGCCAACAGCCGGTTCGTGGATAATAGTAAAGTTTCCGATCATCATGCCATCATCCCAACGGAACAGTATGTATCCTTGGAACATTTAAGTATCGATGAACGGCGGATATATGATCTGGTCGTGAGGCGTTTCTTGGCAGTGCTTTATCCGGCAGCAGAGTATGAGCAGACGGATGTGCAAGGGGAATGCGGAGGAGAAATGTTCATAGCCAGAGGAAAAGTAATGAGATCAGAAGGCTGGATGGAAGTTTACGCCAGAGAAGATGACGGGCAGGATTCCTGGGACGATGCAGGCAAAAACGATGGGGATGAGAAGTTGAAGGAGCAGAAACTGCCGGTATTCAACGAGGGTCAACTGTTGGATGTGATTTCTGTAAAACGGACCCAGGGCCAGACAAAACCGCCGGCGCCTTTCACAGAGGCTACGCTGCTGTCTGCCATGGAAAATCCGGTACGTTTCCTGTCCGGGGAAGATAAAAATGCAGCCAAAGTATTGGGAGAGACCGGCGGACTGGGAACGGTGGCCACCCGGGCGGATATCATCGACAAGCTGTTCAATTCATTTCTGATGGAAAAAAGGGGGAAGGATATCTTCCTCACTTCCAAAGGCAGACAGCTTTTGAAACTGGTGCCGGAAGATCTGAAAAAACCGGAGATGACGGCGGACTGGGAATTGCGGTTGACAAAGATCGCCAAAGGTCAGCAGAAGAAGAAAAATTTTATTGATAATATTGAAAAATACACAAAAGATCTGATCGAAGAGATCAAAGGCGGAGAAGGTCAATTCCGCCACGATAACATGACTCGGACCAAGTGTCCGGTCTGCGGCAAATTCATGCTGTCTGTCAAAGGAAAGAACAGCCGGATGCTGGTCTGCCAGGACAGGTCCTGCGGCCATCGGGAAGTGATCGCCCGGATCACCAACGCCCGTTGTCCAAAATGCCATAAGCGGATGGAATTATATGGAAAAGGGGAGGATGCCCGTTTCATCTGTTCCTGCGGTCATAAAGAAAAGCTGTCTGCTTTTGAGTCCAGAAGGAAAAAAGAAGGCGCGGGTGTGAGCAAGAAGGATGTGCAAAAATACATGCAGAAACAGAAAAAGGAAGCTGCGGCGCCGCTGAACAACGCGTTTGCCGATGCCTTTGCACGGTTGAATCTGGATACAGGCGATAAAAAGTAATATTCAGATAACAAAAAAGCCGCATCTGCGGCTTTTTTGCTACATTAATAAAAAGAGGGAGGGGTTCCATTTAAAAAATGGAATAATGAAAAATCTATCGAAAAATAACTCGTAAGCTATTTGATGGTTACAGTATATCCGTTTTCTGTGAAAATTATGTGGTCAATTTATGAAAAAAGAGTAAAAAACTTTTAAGCTTTTTAAAAATAATACTTGATTTTTTCTAAAAAAGGCGTTAGAATATACAAGCAATGGCGAAGCGTGGCTCAGTTTGGTAGAGCGCTGCGTTCGGGACGCAGAGGTCGCGTGTTCGAATCACGTCGCTTCGACGAAGATAAAGATGCTGTGAAGTCAGGAGATTTCACAGCATCTTTTGCAATACGGAAAAATCAGAAATATTTACCGATTTTTTATAAAAGGCAGGAGAAGAAAGCATGAAGCAGTGTATCCTTGTGGTCAGTTTTGGAACCAGTTATCATGAGACAAGGAAAAAAACGATCGGACAGATCGAGCATACGATAGCAGAACAGTTCCCGGACTATGAAGTGCGCCGGGCCTTTACCAGCGGCATGATCATAAAAAAGTTGGAAAGGGAAGGGGTCTTTGTGGACGATGTGGATACGGCGCTCCGAAAACTCGCCGAGGAAGGCTTTGAAAAGGTGATCGTACAGCCAACCCATATGATGAATGGCGAAGAGTATGATAATGTACGTCGGAGCGTGGAGAGATGTGCGGGAACTTTTAAGCAGGTTCTGTTTGGGACGCCTGTGCTCACATCTTCTCAGGATTACAGCCAACTTGTCCAGGCAGTGATGCCGGCGGTATCTGAAGCTGCGGATGAAGATACGGCGGTGGTATTCATGGGGCATGGAACAAGACACTATGCGGATTCTGCCTATGCGGCGCTGGATTATCGGTTTAAGACAGAAGGGCATCCCAATGTGTTTGTGGGGACTGTGGAAGGTTATCCGGACATCGATACGCTGGTGGAGAAGCTCCATGCTTATCAACCTAAACGGGTCGTTATGTATCCGTTGATGGTGGTGGCCGGCGATCATGCCACCAATGATATGGCAGGGGACGGGGAGGATTCCTGGAAGTGTATTTTCCAGAAGGAAGGTTACCAGGTGGACTGTGTGGTGCGCGGCCTGGGAGAATTGGAATCTTTCAGGAACATTTTTGTGGAACATATAAAAGAGGCCAGACCGCTGAACGTCTGATAGGATAAAAGGGCTTTGGAGACATGCTCCAAGGCCCTTTTACCTTACATTGGATCTTTACTTCAATACGAAAGATTCGCAGTCCGTACATTCAACCTTTGTCGGATGCGCTTCATGGGTGCCGATACGGATCTGGTTCAGTGAACAGTAGTTTTCGTCACCACAGTGATGTTTGCATTCTTTGATCGAACATTGGATACATGCGTTTTTTGTCATGTTGATTGACTCCTTTCGATGGTGAAATAAAATCAGGAAGTAATCCTGTGGAAGATTACACTGTTAGTATGTGAAAAAAACAGGAAAGTATTCAGAAAAAAGAAAATGGTGTATACTAAGATTAATAGGAGATCAAAAATGAAAACAGATATTGTATGTCTTGGTGACAGTATCGTTTTTGGCTATGGAGCTCCGGCTGGCGGCGGCTGGCCGGAACGCTCAGCCAGACGGTTGGGTAAACATATTATAAACAGTGGTGAAAACGGTGACACCACCGATGAAATGCTGGGTCGTTTTGAATGGGATGTGGTCAGATATCAGCCGAAAGAGGTGGTCATCATGGGCGGCGCCAATGATATATTGATGGGCATTAAACAGGCGCATACCCGGGAAACGGTGACATTGCTGGTGGAACGGGCTTTCCGGTCAAACATACAGCCGATCATAGGCATCCCTATTTCCGTGGACGCAAAAATGCTGAAACAGTGCTGGTACAGTTGCTGGACGGTGGAAGAGACACTGGAACGGTTCAGGGCATTTCATGACTGGCTGGAAAACTTTTGCAAAAAGCGAGCCATACCCGCAGTGGATTTTTATAGGGAATATCCTGATCGGATGGAAAGGATCACAGACGGGAAATGGTATGTGGACGGACTGCATCCCACCCGGGAGGGTTATCGGGTGCTGGCAGATATTTTTTGCGAAACTTATCGGAGTTACCAACAAGGATAGGGGAGAGGTTCTATGCGTTTTGTGGATATCATTGAGAAAAAAAGAGAAGGATGTGGATTATCGACAGAGGAGATCCGATACTGGATACAGGCTTACACAGCGGGGGATATACCGGACTATCAGGTGAGCGCTTTGCTGATGGCCATCGTTTTAAATGGGATGGACCTGAGGGAGACGACGGATCTGACCATGGCCATGATGCACAGCGGTGACGTGGTGGATCTGAGCAGCATTGACGGTGTGAAAGTGGACAAACACTCCACCGGCGGTGTGGGGGATAAGACAACGCTGGCGTTGGGGCCTATGGTGGCAGCCTGCGGCGTCAAGATGGCCAAGATGTCTGGAAGGGGGTTGGGCCATACCGGAGGGACGCTGGATAAGCTGGAATCCATCCGGGGTTTCAACTGCTTTCTGGATCAGGAGACATTCATACGACAGGTTAATGCCATCGGCTTGGCGGTGATCGGACAAAGTGACCGTCTGGTTCCGGCGGATAAAAAGCTGTATGCTTTAAGAGATGTGACAGCGACAGTGGCCTCGATCCCGCTGATCGCTTCCAGTATCATGTCTAAAAAGCTGGCGGCGGGAACAGATGTGATCGACCTGGATGTGAAATACGGGGACGGGGCTTTCATGCAGACCCCTCAGGAGGCCGTGGCGTTGGCTGAGACGATGATACAGATCGGAAATAGCCTGGGCAGAAGGACACGGGCTATGATCACAGATATGAATGAACCCCTTGGACGGGCCATCGGTAATGCCTTGGAAGTGCGGGAAGCCATTGATACCCTCCGGGGACACGGACCGGAAGATTTTACCGAATTGTGTCTGACTGCCGGCAGTGTCCTGCTGACAGAAGCAGGCGCTTCAGAAGATCGGGAGAAAGCCCGAAAACAGTTGGAAGCGGTGATCGCAGACGGCAGCGCGTTGGAAAAACTCCGGGCCATGGTAAAAGCTCAAGGCGGCGACGTCTCCCAGATCGATGATCCGGACAGACTGCCTAAAGCAGACCATGTGACGCCGGTTTTAAGCCGGACGACAGGGTATGTGAAAGAGCTTCGTGCCATGCGATTGGGGACACTGGCCATGCAGATCGGGGCCGGAAGAGCCACAAAGGAAGATGAGATCTGGCCGGAAGTGGGCATTGTCCTGAACAAAAAAGTGGCGGATAAGGTGGAAAAAGGCGAGATACTGGCCTGGGTACATCATCGGAAACCTTTGGGATCCCAGTGGCTGAAAGCCCTTGAGGATGGGTTTGTGATCGTGCCGGAAAAAGTATCCAGACCGGATCTGATCTATAAAATGCTGTGATATGGAAGCATGGATCGCGACAGCAAAAGAATGGTGCGAAAAAAATGTTGTGGCGCCGGAATGATCGCAAGACGTGAAAGGAAGGATGCTTATGAAAACATTCATTAAAGACAGACAACATGAAGTATTGAAAGAACAGCCTTTACTGGACAGCAAAGGCTGTGTGGGAGAACCGGGATATGCGCGCAGACTGGTCTGGAAATACGACCGGAACAAGATCCAGGCTTCCCGGCTTCGGATCAAGGAATGGGACTATTATCTTGTATATAATGATCATTTTGGCGTGGCTTTTACCCTGGCAGATCTGGGATATGCAGGAATGCTGAGCGCTTCCTGGCTGGATTTTGACAAGGAAGAGGAACAGACCCAGACAACGCTCACGGCTTTTCCGATGGGTAGATTCCATCTGGGAAGCCATTCGGACAGAAGTCAGGCAGAGGTCCAGAATGGGCGGGCCCACATCAAGTATTCGGTCATGGATGGCCGGCGCAGGATCCAGTGCAAGTTCCGCAGATTTTCTGGAGAAGATACCCTCAGCGCAGAAATCTGGCTGAAACAGGATCCGGCGCTTGAGAGCATGTGTATCGCCACACCATGGAAAGAGGATCCGAAAGCCTTTTACTATAACCAGAAGATCAACTGTATGCCTGCCAGCGGTATTGTCCGCCTGGGAAGTAAAGAATATCGGTTTTCTTCATCCACAGCCATGGGTGTGCTGGATTGGGGAAGAGGTGTTTGGACTTATGACAATACGTGGTATTGGGGTACCGGAAGCGGTTGGATTGGCGGTAAGCCCTTTGGTATGAATATCGGCTATGGCTTCAGCGACCGATCATCGGCGACGGAAAATGCCCTGATCTATGATGGAAAGCTGCATAAGCTGGAAGAAGTAGATATGCATATCCCAAAGGGGCCGGATAATGCCAGCCTTTATATGGAGAATTGGGAAATCACTTCATCAGACGGCCGTCTGGAAGGGATCTTTCGGCCGATCTTGGACAGGAAGGCACGAATGGATCTGAAATTGATCGTGACAGATCAGCACCAGGTGTTTGGAAGATTGACAGGCGAGGCGGTGTTGGATGACGGAACGACATTGGAGCTGCGTGATTTCCTATGCGCCATTGAGGTGGTCCACAACCGTTATTGAAACGGGGCGGATTCCGATCCCTACAGACCTTTGAAACTGGAAAGATATATTGATATGAATACAAAATAAATGACCATGGAGGAAATAAAATGAAGATCCAATTTCTTGAATATCCCAAATGTTCCACTTGCCGAAAGGCAAAGAAATGGCTGGAGACACAGGAGATCCCTTTTAAGGACAGGCATATTGTGGAGGATAACCCCACAGCGGCCGAGTTACAGGAATGGATCGCCAGGAGCGGGCTTCCGGCCAAAAAATTTTTCAATACGAGCGGAAAGCTTTACCGGGAAATGGGTATAAAGGACCGGCTGGCAGAAATGTCGGAAGATGAGATGGCAGAGCTTTTGGCCACGGATGGTATGCTCATCAAACGGCCGCTGGTCATCGGAGAGGACTTTGTGCTTGTGGGTTTTAAAGAAGATGCATGGAAGCAGAAAATGGGACTGGACAAATAAAAAAATTTTGTTATAATAAGTGAGGTAAGCTACTGTGGCTCAGTCGGTAGAGCGACGCACTCGTAATGCGTAGGTCACGAGTTCGAATCTCGTCAGTAGCTCTCACATAAAAGCTCGATTTGCAGGCGATCAGTCAAACAGTAAAAACCGTCCGGATGGACGGTTTTTTTGTGGAAAATATACCAAAGCCATGCTCAATGATTACAAAGCAAAGAAATATGAGTACAATGGCAAGAAGCAAATGAGACTAGGTTTTCAGATCATTTTGAGGACTACAATTTGGGTCAAAAAGATACAATCACATATAAAAATAGATAATCCTAATGATCTGTATGGCGCAGGAGATGAAGCGCAGACTGAAAAAGGATACAAAGAAAAATTCCGATAATCCTTGAAGATATCGGAATTTCCCTGTATTATACAAAAAATGGAGCATACGGGATTCGAACCCGTGGCCTCCACAATGCCATTGTGGCGCGCTCCCAGCTGCGCTAATGCCCCATGGCCTGATTATAACACAAAGTCCATGAGGATTTCAAGAGAAAGTGAGAGAAAGTATGACAGAAAGGAAAAGAAAGGTTCTGACAGGCCTGTCTGGCATGGCCGTGATCGGCTGTTTGTGTATGATCTGGTATTTTTCATCCCAAAATGGGACAATATCCCAGGACTTGAGCGATGGGTTTTCAGAAAAACTGCTGCGGCTGCTGGAATCGTTGGGGCTGGTTGGACAAAATGAAGAGCAGATCCTTTACTGGATCGATATCATTGGGGCGCCGATACGAAAATGCGCCCATTTTGCCGAATATTTTTTCCTGGCCCTCCTGACATTGGCACATCTTCATGTGGGTTACAGGAAACTTCAGCATAAACCGATAAAAGCATGGATTTTTGTGTTCCTGGCGGCTTCTGTGGATGAGATCCATCAGCTGTTCGTACCTGGACGTTCCGGTATGGTCAGAGACGTTCTTTTGGACAGTTTTGCTGGCGCCTGTGCGATTATAGTTGTATATTTTGTGAAATTCATGTATACTGAACAGAAGAAAAAACGGTGCAAAGGAGCGTAATTTCAAGTGAATACCACATTGGTTATCATGGCGGCCGGTATCGGAAGCCGCTTTGGACAAGGGATCAAACAGTTGGAGAAAATGGGGCCGAACGGCGAGATCATCATGGATTATTCCATTCACGATGCAAAAGAGGCCGGTTTCAACAAAGTTGTTTTCATACTCCGTAAAGATATTGAAAAAGAGTTCCGTGAGATCATCGGAAGCCGTATTGAAAAAGTCATGGATGTGGCGTATGTGTTCCAGTCGCTGGATGCCATACCGGAAGGCTTTAGCGTGCCGGAGAACCGAAAAAAACCATGGGGGACCGGGCAGGCAGTTCTATGCTGCAAAGGCGTTGTCAATGAGCCCTTTGCGGTGATCAATGCGGATGATTATTACGGAAAAGAGGCGTTTCGAAAGGTACATGCTTACCTGACGGAGGAACATGAACTTCCGGTACAGTATGATATGTGCATGGCCGGCTTTGTGTTGGAGAATACATTAAGTGAGAATGGTACAGTGACCAGAGGGGTATGCCTGGTCAATGAAGATGGTTATTTGGATCAGGTTGTGGAGACTTCCGGGATCTGTAAACTTGAAGATGGGACCATCGCCCATGATGATAACGGCAGCGATATGGCCATCACGCCAAAGCAGAATGTTTCCATGAATATGTGGGGCTTTCGGCCGGGATTTATCGATGAACTGGAGAAAGGCTTTACAGAGTTTCTGAGCGATCTTAAAGATCCGGAAAAAAGTGAGTATCTTCTCCCGTCCATCGTGGACAAGCTGATCCATTCCGGGAAAGCATCGGTAAAAGTGTTGGAGACCGGCGACAAGTGGTTTGGAGTGACCTATCAGGAGGACAAGGAAAGCGTGGTCAACGCCTTTAAGCAGCTGACAGAAGCAGGTGTTTATCCTGAGGATCTGTGGGGCTGACAAAAAAGATGGGGACTGTCTGACGACAGTCCCCTCTATTATTGGATAGCTTTAAGATAGAGATCGTAGACCATTTTCCAGTTGATCAGCCGAAACCAGTTATCCACATAATTTTTGCGCATGTTTTTGTACTTCAGATAGTAGGCATGTTCCCACACGTCGATGGCAAGGATGGGGATGTTGCCGTTGGATACCGGATTGTTCTGATTGGGCGTATTGAGGATTTCCAGTGATTTTTCAGGATTGACCACCAGCCAGGCATATCCGGAACCGAATTGGGTCATGGCGCATTCGGTCATTTTTTCGATAAAGGCTTCCAGAGAACCGAAAGCTTTGCGAAGGATCGTCTCCATGGGGTTTTGCCCATTGGAGGGGCTCATCAGCCGGAAATAAAGGATGTGATTATACACCCCGCCAGCGTTATTTAAAACAGGTTGGCGGATTTCTTCAGGTAGTTCTTCAAGATTTTCCAGAAGCCGGGTGAGCGTCCAGTCGTGATATTCTGGATGGGGTTTTAAGATCTTGTTCAGGTTGTCCACGTAAGCGCTCAGATGCTTATCATGATGATAATGGAGCGTTTCTGCGTCAATATACGGCTCCAGAGCTTCATAGGCATAAGGGAGCGGTACTGTGTGAAAAGGATACGTTTGAGTCATCATAGCATAATACCTCCTGCTTTTTTCGGTTTTAGTATGCGCATATGAATATATATTATGTTCTTTTGGAAAAGAATATGACTTTAAAATAAAGGAAAGGATATAAAAGGAGGCATGTCAAATGGAGATAAAAGACAGCTATTCGTTTGACGATTTTAGAAAGATCATCGCCAGACTCAGAGACAAGGACGGCTGTCCGTGGGATCGGGAACAGACCCATGAAAGCCTGAGGGACTGTATGCTGGAAGAGGCCTATGAGGCGGCAGAGGGTATCGATATTTACCATAAAACAGGAGATGACACCAATCTTTGTGAAGAATTGGGCGACATCATGCTCCAAGTCATGCTGCATGCCCAGATCGGTGAAGAAGAGGGTCGGTTCACAGTGGATGATGTGATCACTTCGATTTCAAAGAAAATGATCAACCGCCATCCCCATGTATTCGGCCAAGGGCATGCGGACAACTCGGCTCAGGTTTTGGACAACTGGGAGGAGATCAAGAAAAAGGAAAAATCTGAGCAGACCATAACAGAGGGCATGCGCCGGGTGGCTAAAGCGTTGCCGGCCACCATAAGGGCATCCAAAGTGCAGAAGAAGGCAGCCAAGGTTGGCTTTGATTTTCAGGACTGGAAAGGCGCGGCGGCAAAGATTTCAGAGGAACTTTCGGAAGTGTCGGAAGCGGCCGAAAACAGTGATTTTTCCCATTTGCAGGAAGAGATCGGGGATTTGATGTTTTCTGTCATCAATTTATCCCGTCTTTTAGGCGTAAATGCGGAAAATGCCTTGACAAACGCTACAGAAAAGTTTATAAATAGATTTGAATATGTGGAGGAAGAGGCCGTAAAACGCGGCTTTAACCTTTCAGATATGAGTATCCGGCAGATGGATACATTATGGAGTGAAACAAAACATCCGAAAGAACAGTGATGTTTGGGTATGATTTAAGGAGGAATTTTGTAATGAATAAGGCAGAACTTGTAGCAGTAATGGCAGAACGTACGGAAATGTCTAAAAAAGATGCAGAGAAAGCATTAAAAGCATTTGTTGATATTATCGGAGAAGAACTGAAAAAAGGCGAAAAGATCCAGTTGGTTGGTTTTGGTACATTTGAAGTTTCTGAAAGAGCAGCAAGAGAAGGAAGAAATCCTCAGACCGGTGAGAAGATGACCATCGAAGCGTCCAAATCTCCGAAATTTAAAGCTGGAAAAGCATTAAAAGACGTTATCAACGGTAAATGATAAAAGCGTTATGCGTCTGGATAAATTTTTAAAAGTCTCCCGGCTGATCAAGCGCCGGACAGTGGCCAATGAGGCCTGTGATGCCGGCCGGGTGATGGTCAACGGGAAAACGGCCAAGGCGTCTGTGAATGTAAAACCTGGTGATGTGATCGAAATTGGTTTTGGTACACGCAGTGTTAAAGTGGAAGTCCTGAATGTGACAGAAACAGTCCGTAAGGAAGAAGCCAGGGATTTATTTAAATATTTATAGAATATTAAGTTAAACCTCCTAATATATTTAGATTAGCTTCAGGCTGATCCAGATGTAACAGGAGGTTTTTTTATGGAAGAACGGACAGGCGGCATCAAAAACCATAAACTGACGATGGTGAACCGAAGCGCCATCCAGATGACAGGGATCAACGATGTGCTTTCATTTGATACCAATGAAATTGTTTTGGATACAGAAGACGGCCTCTTGATGATCCGTGGCGATAACCTTCATGTGAACCACCTGACGTTGGAAAAGGGAGAGGTGAATGTGGACGGCAGTGTGGACAGCCTTGTTTATTCCAGTGGGAAAAAGACGGCTAAGAGCGGAGAGAAAGGATTGGGACGGTGGTTTAAGTAGTGGGCATGAGCGCAGAAGTCCGTTATCAGTTTTATCTTTTCGGCATGGCTTTGCTTTGGGGCGGCGGACTGTGTTTAGCCTATGATATTTTGAGGATCTTCCGACGTCTGATCCGACATCGGGGCTGGATGATCAACGGAGAGGATGTGCTTTATTGGCTGGCGGCCGCCGCTGTGTTCTACAGCCTTTTGTTCCGTTATAATCAAGGAGAAATACGTATCTTTATCGTTCTGGGGATGATCTTCGGAGGAGTTTTTTATCTTTTGACCATCAGCCGGGTATTTGTCCACTTAACGGTGACGCTTTTTACCCCTCTTTTTCGGTTATTTAGACGGATCCGGATGGCGGTTTTTCATATTTTTCGTCGACGGCCATCTGAAAAATGAAAAAATACACATTTTTTTTGATTGGAAACATTGAAAAAAGTGATATAAACAGGTAAAATAAAGGAAGTTGGGAAAATGTGTAGATTTCAGGTGGATATTTATGGCGAAAAGAGCAAAAAAAACCAGAACTAAAAAGGATCGGAAAGGCAAGGGATTGATCGCCGCAGTCGTTCTGATATTGTGCGTTGTTCTGGTCCATAACAGCCATCAGATGAATCTGAGACTGGCTGAGTATGAACAGGCACAGACGGAGCTTGAAGAAAAGATCGACGAACAAAAAGAGATCAAGCAAGCGCTGGAAGAGAAGGCGGATTATATCAATTCCGATGAATATTATAAAGAGTTGGCCAGAGAAAAACTGGGGCTTGCAGACGAAAACGATATCTTGTTTAAAAAACAGAATAACTGACGAAAGAGAACCCGCTGCCGGACGCAGTGGGTTTTTTGTCGAAGGATTTTATGCAATATGTGTCAGGATGCCTCATAGGATGATAATGCCTGAAAGTGGACAGGCGATGTCAGGAGGGGCATATATGAAGCATATGAATATCAGAAACTGGATGGTCGTCATCCTGAGCGGATTTTTACAGCGGACCATCCTTCCGGGGATCAATCCTCTGGGGACGGCTTATTTCGCCGCAGCTTATATGAATCCGGTGGATCGGGGGATGCTGCCGGTCATCACACTCATCGGCATGGTGGTGGGACTCCCTGCTTCCATACTGTTAAAATACATGGGGATCCTTGTGGGGATCATGTTGATGACCGGTATATTGGAATGGAAGAAGGCGCCGGTGGGCCGGGGTAAGGCACTGGCTGCCATGGCGCTGCTCATTTTGGCGTCCAGTGTGGGGTATGGGATGGCCATATCCGGGATATCCCGGGAATATGCAGTGTACTATCTCCAGGCTGGTATCGTGGAAGCGGTGGGAGCCGCACTTGCCTTTCTGCTTTTTGGACAAGTGATGAAGGTGTTTGAAGGAAGGACGGATCCTGTGGAAGAGACGGCCCCGCTTTTTGGACCGGAAATTCAGATGAGGGATGAAGAGAATTTTGTAAAATGCCGTTTGAAAGATATATCGGCTTCTTTCAGAAAATTGTCCCGTATGCTCCGGGATGAGATCCCGGAGAAGAAGGAACTGGCAGATGAGGATGTGAAAGAAGCGTTTGACGAACTGACGACCAGCATGTGTGCCGGATGCAGCAGGAAGGAGCGGTGTTGGGAAAAAGAATACTATGATACCTATCACAGTACCTGGCAGTTGTTGAATCTGTTCCCCAAAAGCGGACCTTTGGAGCGAAAGCAGGTACCGTCCGGTCTGCGCCGGCGTTGTATCAATATGGATCGTTTTTTGCAGGAGACAAATCGGATCATGCAGGCAGCCCAGGTCAATCTGGCATGGAGAAACCGGTTGGAAGAAAATCGGCTGGCATTTGCAGGGCAGATCGGGGAAGTGGCTGAGATCATCGATGATCTTTCGGGAGAACTGAAAGATCGGGAGGATAGTTCTGGCCAGCTGGCCGGTACATTGGTACAGAAATTGGAAAAACAGAAATTAAAGATAAAGAAGATTTCTGTGACAGAAGAAAGCAGCCACAGCCACAGGCAACGGATCTATATGATGGTCCGGGTAAGTCAGGGCCGGTGTATAACAGCAAAAGAATTGGCAGAATGGATCAGCAAAGCCGCGGGCAGACGGTTTATTCCTGAGACGGGAGGACCATCGGTGGTGCGCAGGAAATATGGCATCATGGAATTTGTGGAAGATACCAAATATCAGCTGATCCAGGGGATCGCACGGCGGACAAAAGAAGGACAGGCTGTAAACGGAGACAGTTATGCGTTTATCTATCTGGATTCGGGTCAGGTGCTCATGTCCCTTTCAGATGGGATGGGCAGCGGCCCGTTGGCCAAGGAAGAGAGTGAACTGATGATCAGTCTGCTGGAACAGATGGTGGATACTGGATTTGGAAGGCGTTCTGCATTGCGGATGCTCAATTCGGTGATGATGCTCCATGGCAACCGGCAGGTATTTTCTTCCATGGATCTGACTGTGGTGGATCTGTATGGCGGGTTGTGCGAATTTATAAAGATCGGCGCATCCTCCACCTTTATTTTGAGGGACCACCAAGTGGAGTGCATCACTTCTGAGTCTTTGCCGGTGGGAGCTTTTCCGGAAGTGGACTGGGAAGGCTTTGCCAGGAATCTTTTTGATGGGGACATGATCTTTATGGTGTCTGATGGTGTGATCAACCGTTTTCCTGAAGGGACAGGCAATGAGTGTATAACCCAGATGCTTAAAACCATGGAGGAAACGAATCCAAATGGAGCGGCAGGACGACTGTTGGACTACGCCTTGGCCCAGCCGGGAGAATACGGGGATGACGATATGACGGTTTTGGCATGTATGATTTGTAAGAAATCATTTTCTGTGATATGATACAAATACTTGGAGGTTTCGCAGATGAGTCCGTTGGCGGAAAAGGTTTTGGGATATATTCGTGAGAATCATATGTTAAACGAAGGCCAGAAAGTGGTGGCCGGCATTTCAGGAGGCGCAGATTCCATGTGCCTTCTTTTTGTGCTTTTGGAGCTGCGCCAGATCCTCGGTATAACGGTGATCGGCGTGCATGTCAACCACGGCATCCGGGGACGGGCAGCAGACGATGACCAGCGGTATGTGGAAGAGATCTGCCGGAAATATCAAGTGCCTTGCTACAGCTTTAAAGCGGATATAAGACGTATGGCATCCGCCAGAAAAATGTCTGAAGAAGAAGCGGGGAGACATTATCGTTATGAATGCTTCGAACGGGTCCGGGAGAATTTTGGCGCCAATCGGATCGCGGTGGCTCACCATCAGGACGACTGCTGTGAAACCGTGTTGATGAATCTGTTCCGGGGCAGCGGTATCCGCGGACTGACGGGGATCTTGCCGGTGCGGGATCGGATCATCCGTCCGCTTCTTTGTGTATCGCGGACGGATATCGAAGTTTATCTGAAAGAAGCGGGTGTGGAATGGCGAGAAGACCATACCAATGCGGACACATTATATATGAGAAATCGGGTGCGCCATGAATTGCTGCCCTACATTCACGCACATATTAATGAAAGAGCGGGAGAACATATTGAACAGACGGCAAGGATGATGGCGGGCATCTGTGATTTTTTAGATGAACAGACATCGGCTGCTTTTGACCGGTGTGTCTGTCTGATGGATCGGCCGGTGGGCTGTCTGATCCGGGAAAAGGCCTACCGGAACGAACATCCCGTCATCCGCAGCGAGTTGATACGCCGCTGCATGGCTGTTGTAGCGGGCAGGCTTAAGGATATCGAATATGTCCATGTGGAACTGATCGATGGGTTGTTTGAAAAATATGCGGGAAGAGAACTGGATCTACCCTATGATATGACAGCCAGACGTACTTATGAAGGGGTGACCATCCGGTCAAAGGTGCAAGAGACGCAAAATCCTGAGGAAGGCATACCGGTCAAGCATATTCCCGGAACTTATGCGCTGCCGGGGCCGGGTATGTTCATGAGCCTGACCTGCCGGGAATATAAGGAAAATGAAGAAATTCCAAGAAACGTATATACGAAATGGTTTGACTGTGATAGAATAAAGGGTACTTTGGCAATTCGTACCAGACAAAACGGGGATTTTATCGTCTTTGATGAAGCAGGACATAAAAAGACCCTGAACCGGTTTATGATCGATGCCCGTATTCCCAGGGATGAACGGGACAGCGTGCTGCTCTTGGCAGACGGCAGTCATATCCTCTGGGTTGTGGGATACCGTATAAGTGAGGGGTACAAGATAACCGATTCTACAAAAAAGGTGTTAGTCGCCGAGATAAAAGGAGAAGAAAAGCATGGAAGATAATATCAGGATTTTGCTGACAGAAGAAGAAGTGGATCAGAGGATCCGGGAATTGGGAGAACAGATCAGCGAAGACTATGCCGGAGAAAGTGTACATCTGATATGTGTGTTAAAAGGCGGAGTCTTTTTTATGTGTGAACTTGCCAAACGCATTACCGTTCCGGTGTCCATGGATTTTCTGTCCGTATCCAGCTATGGCAATGGTACATCATCCTCAGGCGCGGTAAAGATCATCAAGGATCTGGATGAACCGCTGGAAGATAAGAATGTACTGATCGTTGAAGATATTATCGATTCGGGAAACACACTCCATTATCTGGTGGAGATCCTTTATAAGAGACAGCCAAAGAGCATACGTATTTGCACACTTTTAGATAAACCGGACCGTCGTGTGGCGGATGTGAAGGTGGACTATACCGGCTTTGAGATCCCAGATGAATTTGTTGTCGGCTATGGTCTGGATTATGCGCAGAAGTATCGTAATCTGCCCTTCGTCGGAGCCGTGGTGTTTGAATAGGAGGTTATTATCAGTTGAATAAGAGAAGAGGATTAGGTATCTGGCCGCTCGTGCTTGTCATCCTTGTCATCGCTGTTATGCTGTCAGATAGTCTGCTTCTGAATAATGCGGGTCAATACACTTACAGCCAGTTTGTACAGGACGTGGATGCCAATTCAGCAGCCATGGAGACTATCATCATCCGGCCCAACGTGGAAGTACCCACTGGATCTGTGACAGTGCAGTGGCTGAACGGTGATACGAGCAGATGCTTTGTCACAGATGTGGGAGAAGTCCAGGATCTCCTGACAGAGGAAGGTTTGACAAACTGGTATGTGACAGATGCAAACCGGCCCTCCTGGTGGGCGGAGAATGGCGTGGCACTGCTCCTGGGCGGCGTGGCGCTGCTGTTTTTATTTTCCTATTTTTCCAGTCAGCAAGGCGGTTCCAATGCCAAGATGATGAATTTTGGCAAAAGCCGGGCCAGAATGTCGGACGAGACGGCTAAGAACACGACCTTTAAAAAAGTGGCCGGACTGGAAGAAGAAAAAGAAGAATTAAGAGAGATCGTGGATTTCCTGAAGAATCCGAAGAAATATACGGAACTGGGAGCCCGGATCCCGAAGGGCGTCCTTCTTGTGGGACCGCCTGGAACCGGTAAGACGCTCCTTGCAAAGGCGGTCGCCGGCGAGGCGGGCGTACCTTTCTTCAGTATCTCTGGTTCGGATTTCGTGGAGATGTTCGTTGGTGTAGGCGCATCCCGTGTCCGGGATCTGTTTGAGGATGCCAAGAAACATGCGCCGTGTATCGTATTCATCGATGAGATCGATGCTGTGGCAAGGCGCAGAGGCACCGGCATGGGCGGCGGTCACGATGAAAGAGAACAGACATTGAACCAGCTGCTGGTGGAGATGGATGGTTTTGGTGTAAATCAGGGCATCATCGTCATGGCGGCCACCAACCGGGTGGATATCCTGGATCCGGCTATCCTGCGTCCGGGGCGCTTTGACAGGAAAGTGGGCATCGGCCGCCCGGATGTGAAGGGACGGCGGGAAATCTTGGCTGTCCATTCCAAAGGCAAACCAATGGCAGATGATGTGGATCTGGATCAGATCGCCCAGACGACGGCCGGTTTTACAGGCGCGGATCTGGAGAATCTGATGAATGAGGCCGCTATTGTGGCAGCAAAAGCCAACCGGCCCTATATCATCCAGGCCGATATCCAGAAAGCATTTGTCAAAGTAGGTATCGGTACGGAGAAAAAGAGCCGTATCATTTCGGATAAAGAAAAGAAGATCACAGCTTATCATGAGTCCGGTCATGCGATCCTTTTCCATGTCCTTCCGGATGTGGGACCGGTATATTCGGTTTCCATCATCCCCACAGGCATTGGCGCAGCCGGCTATACCATGCCTCTTCCGGAAAAGGATGAGATGTTCATGACCAAGGGTAAGATGATCCAGAATATCATCGTGTCTTTGGGAGGCCGTGTGGCGGAAGAGTTGATCTTTGACGACATTACCACTGGGGCATCACAGGACATCAAGTCCGCGACCCAGACGGCAAGGGCTATGGTGACCAAATATGGTATGTCCGATGCAGTCGGATTGATCGATTATGGCGGAGAGGATGACGAAGTATTTATCGGAAGGGATCTGGCCCATACAAAACCCTACGGGGAAGGTATTGCTTCTGTCATCGATCAGGAAGTGAAACGGATCGTGGACGAGTGTCATGAAAAGGCAAGAGAACTGATCCGGGAGCACATGGATGTGCTGGAAAAATCTGCCAATCTGCTCCTTGAGAAGGAAAAGATCACCCGGGAAGAGTTTGAAGCCCTCTTTGATGAACCGTCAGAGGACGATACTGCAAAGAAAGTTAGTCTTGAAAAAGTTGCTGTGGAACCGTCCATGGATGAATAGAACGTTTGATTTAAGGCGAAATATACAAAATATTTCGCCTTTTTCATGTCATGGGCTTATAAAATGACGAAGAGCGATGAGCTGATAATGCACATTGTATAAAAAACAAAAAGAAAAAAATGCAAGTTTGTTAACATTTATTCGGACTTGTACCTTATAATAAATATCGTAAACCCCCCCAATACATTATATAGTTTTTTGTTACACCCCATAAGAAACAAAAAATACCTTCTCCGGAAAAAGGACAGCGGATCGGATAGCTGTCCTTTTTTCATTGCGCGGGAAAAATTCCTTTGTCTGCCATTTTCGCGGACAGGCAAAGTTTAAAGAAATGGCTTGTTGAAAAAGAGAGCTTCTTGTATACTTATTATCAGGAGGAACGATGACCATGGACTTTTTGTGGAATATGAACATGTGCGGCCTTGACGAATTGAAAGCTTTTTATTTAAGTCATATGAAGCCGGTGGTTATCCGGGAAGCTTTGTTTGCGGACTGTACGCAGGATTATGTTAAGATAGATGATAAGGAAGACGGGTATCGTATCCAGTTGAGACTGCGGACAGCAAAGAACAATGTGGAAAAAGTTTATGCTTTTGTGAATGAACAGCAGATGCTGATGGAAAAATCAGAAATTGTGAGGAATTTTGACTATTATACAGTGAGTCTGGACTGTGGGGCAGAGGGTATCTCCTACTGTTTTCAGATCGTTTCCGGAAAAGAACGGATCTTTTACAATCAGCGAGGCGTGTCGGATGAGCGGCAGCCCTATTATGATTTTCGGTTGAAACCGGCCTTTAATACGCCGGATTGGGCGAAAGGCGCAGTGTTTTATCAGATATTCGTGGACCGGTTTTACAACGGGGATGAAACGAATGATGTGCAAAGCGGAGAGTATATCTACATCAATCAGTTGACTGAAAGGGTAAGCCAGTGGGATTCGGATATACATACTATGGATGTATCTCGTTTTTATGGCGGCGATCTTAGAGGCGTTCTTGAGAAGCTGGATTATCTCCAGTCTCTGGGCGTGGATGCCATTTATCTGAGTCCCATTTTTGTATCGCCGTCCAATCACAAATATGACATACAGGATTATGATTATGTGGATCCCCATTATGGCCGTATCGTTAAAGATGAAGGTGAACTTTTGACAGAAGGGGACAAGGATAATCGACATGCATCCCGGTTTATCACCCGGGTGACGGATAAAGCAAACTTGGAAGCCAGCAATGAACTGCTTGCTCAGCTGACAAAGGAGATCCACCGCCGGGGGATGAAGATCATCCTGGACGGCGTGTTCAATCACTGTGGTTCCTTTAACAAATGGATGGACCGAGAACGCATATACGAAGAACAGCCCGATTATCCCAAGGGCGCCTATATAGCGGAGGACAGCCCCTACCGGCATTTCTTCCGTTTTCATGGGAACAACTGGCCCTATAACAGAGAGTATGACGGCTGGTGGGGCCATGAGACGCTGCCCAAGCTGAATTATGAAGAATCGGAAGAACTCTACCAGTATATTCTGGGGATTGCAAAAAAATGGCTGTCGGAACCTTATAATATTGATGGCTGGCGGCTGGATGTGGCGGCGGATCTGGGATTGTCCCCGGAATTAAACCACCGCTTCTGGAAAGATTTCCGAAATACCGTCAAGTCGGTGAACCCGGATGCCTTTATCCTTGCTGAACATTATGGCGATCCGTCTCCCTGGCTTGCCGGAGACGAGTGGGACAGTGTCATGAATTATGATGCGTTTATGGAACCGGTATCCTGGATGCTCACCGGTATGGAAAAACATAGCGATGAATACAGAGAGGATCTGTATGGCAATTACGACTGCTTTAAAAATGCCATGGGTCATCATATGTCCCATTTTTTGCAGCCCTCTCTGGTCACTGCCATGAATGAACTGTCCAACCACGATCATTCCCGATTCCTGACCCGGACCAATCATCGGGTGGGACGCCTGGCTTCAGCGGGACCGCAGGCGGCTGGCGAAGGGATCAATTACGGTATCTTCCGGGCGGCTGTTGTGATCCAGATGACCTGGCCGGGAGCGCCGACCATCTATTACGGAGATGAGGCCGGTGTCTGCGGTTGGACGGATCCGGACAACCGGCGGACCTATCCATGGGGCAAGGAAGATGCATCATTGATCCAGTTTCACAAAGATATCATACGGATCCATAAAAAGTATGAGGCTTTAAAGACCGGATCCTGCAAACTGCTGGCCGGGGGTTATCAGTGGCTGTCCTATGGCCGGTTTAACCGGGAGGAGCAGCTTGTGATCATCGTCAACAATTCGGAAAATGATCAGGTACTCAATATTCCGGTGTGGGAACTGGGCCTTCGCAGCGAAAACCGGCTGCGTTGTCTGATGGCCACCGGTGAAGAAGGCTATTCTGTACAAAAACAGGATTATATACCGGAACGGGGCAAGCTGATCTTCTCCGCACAGCCCCACAGCGCTTATATATTGAGGGCGGAGAACGGATAAAAATATCTTGCATTTTCCATAAATATATGATAAATTAATATACTGTCAGGATGAATGTGGATGGATTCCCGAGTGGCCAAAGGGGGCAGACTGTAAATCTGTTGTCGACGACTTCGAAGGTTCGAATCCTTCTCCATCCACTTTTGCCGGCGTGGCGGAACTGGCAGACGCACAGGACTTAAAATCCTGCGGGACTAATCTCCCGTACCGGTTCGATTCCGGTCGCCGGCACATGAAAAGAGCCTAGTTATTAGGCTCTTTTCTGTTTCACTGAAGCTCCTGATGGATTTTCCGTGGATAAAAACATTGCATGGAAAGAGTTTGACCTGTACAATAAAGGCGATATGGGTTGATCATTATGCACATTTATCAGTCATGCAAAGGGGGACGAAGATGAAATATGTTTTTCAGATGATGATCATCGGTGGCATCACATTTGTGGGAGAGATGCTCCATGTCTGGCTGCCTCTGCCGGTACCGGCCAGTGTATATGGAATGATACTCCTGTTTTTATGCCTGTGTTTAAAGATCATCAAACCGGAACAGATCCAGGAAACGGCAGATTTTCTGCTCCTGATCATGCCTGTGCTATTTGTCGGACCGGGTGTGGGCATTATCGACAATTATGGAGCCATATCTGGCGCCATTGTACCTTTTATCATAACTGTAATTTTGACGACCGCCATCGTGATGGCGGTGACAGGGTTGGTTTCTCAGGCGGTCATACGATGGAAGAAGGGAGGAAGGAAAGATGAATGACATGCTTCAGGATTCGGTTTTTTTCGGATTGTTTTTGTCCCTGTTTACTTACTGGATCGGCGTGAAGATCAAAAACCGGTTTAAATGGACCATATTGAATCCACTGCTGATCTCGATCCTATTGTGTATCGTCTGCCTGGCATTGGGGCATATCTCCTATGCCACCTTTAACCAGGGGGCCCAGTACCTGTCTTATCTGCTGACCCCCTCCACAGTATGTCTGGCGTTGCCTATGTACCGTCAGATGAAGGTGCTGAAGGCGAACTGGCTGCCTGTACTGGCCGGTGTGGTCAGCGGCTGCGCTGTCACACTGGGATTGGTCCTGTTGTGCGGCTGGTTTATGAAAATGGAGCAGACATTAACGGTTTCTTTGCTGCCAAAATCCATTACGACTGCCATTGCCATCGGGGTCACGGAGGAGTTGAATGGCATTTCTGCGATCACTGTGGCGGCTGTTATCATCACAGGCATCATCGGAGCTGTGGTGGCGGGAACGGTCTTTCGTCTGTTTAAAATTGAAGAACCTGTGGCTCAGGGACTGGCCTGCGGCACATCTGCCCATGCCATTGGTACGACCAAGGCTTTAGAACTTGGAGAGATTCAGGGAGCCATGAGTTCTCTGGCCATCGTGGCCAGCGGTATCATCACTGTGTTTGCCGCGCCGGCGGTAGCCTCCTGGATTTTTTGATGACGGTCGGACAACGCTATCCTACTGTAAAAAATCTCCTTTTTTGGGGTGGACTTTTATATAGCTGTGCTATATAATGAACGCGGATCGGAAGAGAAAAAGCCGGCGGGAACCGGTGATCGTGAGGAGGACATTTTTATGAAGGCCAAGGGTATTGCAGCAACCGTACTTTCCGCTCTGCTGTTTGGTTTCACTCCCATCATCGCGTCACAGACTTACACGATGGGCAGCAATCCGGAGACTTTGACATTTTACAGGAACCTGTTCGCGGTTCCCATGCTTTTTATCGTATTGTGTATCCAGAAGGATGAGATGAAACTTCCGAAACATGCTTTTAAGAACCTGGTCATATATGGGCTGCTGGGTTGTGGTGTGACAACGTTGACCTTGTATTCGGCTTATCAGTTTGTCGGTGTGGGCACTGCAACAACGCTCCATTTTCTCTATCCGGTTTTTGTGGCGCTCATATGCTTTTTTGTATATAAAGAACATCTGGGACGGCAGAAAGTGATCGCCCTGATCATTGCCAGTGTCGGGGTCCTTTTCTTTATCGATCCTAACGGGAACGTGTTGGCGTCACTGCCAGGTATCATACTGGCGGCCGGTTCTGGCTTGACCTATGCCATTTATATGGTAGGTATGGATAAAAAGGGTCTGAAAAAGTTGAATCCTTATAAGATATCGTTTTATATCGCCTGTGTGGTATCGATTGCCATGCTGATCTACAATATTCCCACAGGCCATATCGTATTTGCGCTGCCGCCGAAGGCTTTGCTGTATAGTTTTATCGTGTCTTTGGGAACATCTTTCCTCGGCGTTGTTCTTTTGCAGGTGGGTATCAAACATTTAAGTGCAACAACAGCAGCTATTTTCTGTCTGTTTGAGCCGGTATCATCCTGCATCTGCAGCTGGCTTCTGCTTCATGAAGCCTTTCCCGCGGCAAAGATTGTCGGCTGTCTCGTCATACTGGGAGCTGTGGCTGTGCTCATGACAGCCAAAAGCGGGCCGGATCAAAACGTTAGGACGAAAGTTCGGACTGCAGACGCAAAGAACAGATAAAGAAATGGAAGTATAAAGGAATGGAGGACGTGAGAGCTTTTCTTTCACGTCCTCATATTATATAATGACGTATATGGAGGGGACGAGGATGATTTTAAGTGTGAGTAGGCGTACAGATATCCCAAACCACTATTCCGACTGGTTTTTCCAACGCCTGGAAGAGGGCTATGTCTGTGTGCGCAATCCGATCAATGCCCATCAGGTCAGCCGGATCTGCCTGTCACCGGAGGTGCTGGATATGATCGTGTTCTGGACAAAAAATCCGGCCCCTATGTTGGAGCGTCTGGATGAACTGGAGGCATATAAATATTATTTCCAGTTTACACTTAACGGCTACGGACCGGATATCGAGCCGGGGATGCCGGATGCGGATACAGTCCGGGTACCGGTCTTTCGGAAACTTTCTGAAAAAATCGGAAAGAAGAGGGTCGTATGGCGATATGATCCGATCCTGTTTACGGATACCTATACGGAAGCGTGGCACATGGAAACTTTTGAACATCTGGCCGGTCAGCTTTGCGGATATACGGATACGGTGGTGATCAGTTTTGTGGATATGTATCAGAAAATACAGAAAGCCGTCCGGCGTCTGGCGTTTTTGCGGCCGGAGGAAGCGGTCATTTCCCGGTTGGCTGCCTTCATCAGCAGGACGGCTGGACATTACGATATGAAGGTCCAGACCTGCGGAGAGGATTTATCCCTGGAGCAATATGGCATCCATGCTGGAGCCTGTATTGACAAGACGCGGATCGAAAGCATCACAGACTATCAGATACGGGGGAAAAGGGATCGGTATCAGCGTAAAACCTGCGGCTGCATCGAAAGCGTGGAGATTGGGACATACCACACCTGCCCCAATCATTGTGTCTATTGCTATGCCAATGATCTGAAACGCTATCCCCTTGTGTCGGCAAAGTATGATAGGACTTCGCCGATTTTGTGTGGCGAGCTTCGAGAAGATGACTGTGTGGCAGAAAAGAAGATGGAATCCCAAAGGCGGAAACGACGGCGGCGGGAATAGGAGGAGGTATGAAAGTGAAGAACATTATTTTTAAGAATTGCCGGTTTTCTTTCGAGACTCCGGATAAGAACGGCATCCATACAGGACGTTCCATCGTGGTCTCTGGGAAAAAGATCCTGGATATCGGTCCGGCAGAAGCGATCGAAAAACGTTATGGATCCGGACCGGATACGGAAGTGGTGGACTGCAGTGATAAGATCGTTATGCCTGGCCTGATGGATGGGCATAATCATCTGTGCAACACCCATATGAATATGGCGCGGGCCTTTCGTCTGGATTACGATAATATTGCTAAACATATGCTGACCACCATCCATAATCCTTATGGATGGCTGACAGAAGAAAGTATATATGATATATCCATGGCATCCATCATCAATGATGTGAAACATGGCGCCACCACGATCGAAAACAGCACGATCCTGCCGGACACTGCCTACCGGGCCATGGATGACGCAGGCATCCGGGGCATACTGGCGCCCCAGATGGCCACGTCTTTCCGGCTCGATTCGGAACCTTTAAACTGGAAACAGTATCTGGCTCAGGCAGAGCGGTGCATCAAAGATTATCACCGGCCGGAGGAGAGGATGTCTGTGGCTGTCCATATCCATGATCTTTGGGATTGCACAGAAAGGCTGATGACAGAAGCCTATCAGATCGCGGAGGACTATGACGTGAAATATGTGCTCCATTTCTGGGAGTTTGCCGATGCGGTCCGCCGGGGCGATGCCCTGTGGCCGGAAGGAGCTTTTGAGCATTATATGAACCTGGGGATCGTGACGGATCGGAGCGTGCTTTTCCATGGTTCCATGCTGCAGCCGGAGGAGATCGAACGGTTGGCAGAGACCGGCGCATCTGTCATACATAATCCGGATATCAATGGTACCAACTGCGGTAATTGTGCCTATATCCCCAAGATGCTGGAGGCTGGCGTCAATGTGGGATTGGGATGCGACTATGGCTCCTTGGATGTGATGACTTCCATGAAGCTGATGCTGATGATACATAATATCATGCCAAGACCTTTAAAAGGTTTGGATTACTGGGAACCGTTCAAGGCGGCCACCCTGGGGACGGCCCGGGCCTATGGCCTGGAAAAGCAGACGGGCAGTCTGGAAGTGGGCAAACGGGCGGATATCATCACCATTGATCTGAAAAAAGCGTCTCATATGCTGCCCATGTGCACCGCATTGCTGGATGTACAGCCGGAACTGCTTTATTTCCTGTTTACAAGAAATTGTGCAGGGACAACGACAGCAGAGACCATGGTGGATGGACAGTTTATCCGGAGAAATGGAGAATTTACACAGATCGATGAAGAGCGTTATGTGGCAAAAGCGGCAGAGTGGTGTGAGAAATGTATGACCGATCTGACGGATGCGTTTCGGGAGAAACATTATTATGCCCGGATCATCCACCCGGATTTTACAAAGGATGAAGATATACCGGAGGAAACCTTGCTTTAAGATGTAGGTTTGATATAATTGTATACAGTGGGATACGGTGTGTTGACCGGATCCCGCCGGGATAAAAGGGGTTGTGACAACTGTCCGATCTATAAATATGAGAAGGAGGACCAACATGCTGACAGAACGTATGAAAAAACTCATTTACGAGATCCCGAAGGGGGAGAATCACATCCATATCGAAGGTTCCATTCCGCCGGAAGTGGCCATCCGCCTGGCGAAAAAGAACGGTGTGGATCTGCCGTGGGAGACGGCGGAAGAACTGGCTGCCCACTTAAGGAAGCCTTTTGCCAGTCTGGATGCGTTTATGGAGAGCGACCGTCTGGTCAATTCCGTATGCCAGACGGAAGAAGATTATGCGGAAGTGCTTTATGCCCTCGCAAAACAGGCAAAAGACCAGAATATTATCTATACCGAGTATCTGCTGGATTATCCGTTGAATGAAGTCCGGGGCATTTCTCTGGAAACGGTGGTGAACGGATATGAGGCGGGTAGGCAGAAAGCGATGAAAGAACTGGGGGTTGACATTGTCTTTATAGCAGGCATCGATCGATCCCTGTCATCGGAGATGAGCTTGAAGTTCATCCAGGATATTGAACCTTACAAAGATATCATTCCGGCCATCGGTATGGATTGTGAAGAGAACGGCCACCCCTGCATCAAGCATAAGGCAGCTTATGACTTGGCAAAAGAAATGGGGCTGTATTTAAGCGCCCATGCCGGAGAAGATCCCCATGCCGGCGATATGGCTGTCCAGAATGTATGGGATGCGGTGGATAAGATGGGTTGTGTGCGTATCGAGCACGGTGTATTGTCCATCCGGGATGAAGCGTTGATGAAGCATCTGGCAGAAAAGAAGATCCTTTTGACCACTTGCCCCACGAGCAACTGTCCTCATGTGTTCCCGACCCTTGAGGAGCATCCTCTGAAGTTCTTGATGGAACAGGGGATTCCGTGTTCTATCAACTCGGATGATCCGCCCTATGTGGGAGATCTGATCGAGACCATGTTAAAGACAGCCGACGCGTTGAATCTGACAGAGGACGATATCATTGAGCTGGAACGCAATAGTTTGCTTTATTCCATCCGCGGGCAGCATCATCTGAAAGAATTTGACGCTTGGGTGGAACAGTGGAAGGCTTCAGCGCAATGATCCGGGCTGACCTGTGAGGCAGCAGATGAAAGTGTTTTTAAAATAGGATAAAAAGATCCATAGACAAATATTTTGACCAGATGGTTTGACCACCTGGTTGAAATATTTGTTTTTTATTGCAGAGCATTGACGATGTCTGAGCAATGTTGGTATACTTAAACGGCTTTCAAGATCCATGATTACGAGGAGGAAGAGGAGAATGAAAAGAAATTTAAGTAAACTTGCAGCGCTTGCGCTGGCAGCCGTACTGATGATGTCTTTGGCAGCCTGTGGCAATTCCGCCGGTGAAACCACAAGTACAGCCGACTCTGGGACAGAGTCCACAGCCGATGCGGGCAGCGGCACGAAAGAAGCGAAAGATGTGAAAGTCGGTTTGATCTTAAGCGGAGCGATCAGCGATATGAGCTGGAACTACACAGCCTATCAGGGATTACAAAAGATCCAGGAGCAGGGAGCGGAAGTGTTTTATCAGGAGAATGTGGAACCGGCAGATATTCCCGAGCAGTTCCGTACATATAGTACAGCCGGCATTGATGTGGTATTTGTAAGCTCGGACAGTTATCAGGAAGTTACTCTGGAAAATGCGCCCAATTATCCGGACACACAGTTTATCATCATCAATGGCAGCGCCAATGAGGGCAATGTATGCTCCGTCCAGGTGGCTGACGAAGAGCAGGGATTCATGATGGGCGTCATTGCGGCCACAGCATCCAAGAATGCTTCTGTCGGCTTTGTGGGCGGTACGGAGATCACCCCGATCATCAACGGATCGAAAGGTTTTGAACAGGGCGTGGCCTATGTAAATCCGGATGCGGAAGTACGCACGGTCATGACCGGAAGTATGACCGATACAGCAGCAGCTAAAGAACAAGCCATCGCGCTTGAGGAATTTGGCGCAGATGTACTGGTACCCATGGCCAATAATGCCAGCCTGGGCGTACTTGAAGCGGCAGAGGACAGCGGTGTGTATTCCATTGGAACCGGTGAAGGTCAGGAGACGAGCGGTCCCAATTCCATGCTGCTGGCTGTGAATAAAGATACATCTGTTGCCTATCTGGCAGCATTTGAACAGTATCTCAATGGGGAACTGACTTCTGATACCGATACGGTTCCGAAATACGGCGCGGATCAGGGCGTTGTGACGCTGGGACCGTGGCAGGCATGCGCGGACGAAGTGCTGACAGACGAGCAGAAACAGTCCATTCAGGATATCTATGAAAAGCTGGTCAACGGCGAGATAGAGATCGAACTGGATTGATCAAAGCCGACTTGGAGATAGGACAAGGCGCTTGCTAAGGCGAAAAATGCGGTGAGAAGTTTTAGATAAGGAGAACCAAAAAATATTTTTAAGACCAAACAAATATTTTGACCAAACAGTTTAACTGTTTGGTTGAAATGTTTGTTTTTTTTTTAAACACATTGACTGATAAAAAATCGGTTGTTATACTGAAATCGAAATTTGTATCATTAAGGTGCATTTAGGAGGAAGTTATGGAGACAACATTTACACGGACTTATGAAGAAGAGAAAGAGTATAAACTCTCCGACTTAAAACCATATGAGGTGGACTTACTGAAACGGGTGATCGAAATCTGCTGGGAAGCCAGAGAGAAGGGGAATCATCCGTTTGGTTGTTTGCTGGCAGATGAGGAAGGCAACATCCTCATGGAACAGGGCAACGAAGAGGTCACAGAAGGCGGCGACTGTACCTGCCATGCAGAGACAGCCCTGATGCGTAAGGCAACGAAGAAATATACAAAAGAAGAGATGGCTCATTTTACCATGTATAACTGCGGCGATCCCTGCGCCATGTGCGCTGGTGCGATCTACTGGGGCAACCTGGGCAGAGTCGTTTATATCGGTCGTGAGTCTGAATTAAAGAAATATACTGGAGACGATATCCGCAACCCCACGTTGGATCTTCCGTCCAGAGTTGTATTTGCCAGCGGCCAGAAGAAGGTCGAGGTGCTTGGACCGTTCCTGGAGCTGGAGCCGGAACTGATGAAGTGCCATGAGAATTACTGGCATCCATCAGAAAACTTTAAAGGGTGATTCGGGAAGAGCATATAGAAGAAGGACGCAGATCGAGATATGCGTCCGGTCCTAAAAAAGAGGAGGAGATTCACATGAAAAAAGGTATAAGAAAATTCTTGGCTGTTTCTTTGGCAGCCATGATGGCGTTGGCTTTGACTGCCTGCAGCGGATCCGGTGAGACCACAGCACAGACAACAGCCGAGACAACCGGCGCAGCGGAGTCCGGTGAGACGGCTGCGGACAGCGGTTCCGAGGCAAAAAGCGCGGAGGGATTGAAAGTCGGTTTGATCCTGAGCGGTCCCATCAGCGATATGAGCTGGAACTACACCGCATATCAGGGCCTGATGAAGATCGAGGAGCAGGGCGCGGAAGTTTTCTATCAGGAGAACGTCCAGACGGCAGACGCGCCGGATCAGTTCCGTACATACAGCACAGCCGGTGTTGACCTGGTATTTGTAAGCTCTGACAGTTATCAGGATATTACACTGGAAGCAGCGCCCGACTATCCGGATATGCAGTTTATCATCATCAACGGTTCTGTAAATGAAGGCAATGTTTGTTCCGTACAGGTTTCCGATGAGGAACAGGGATTCATGATGGGTGTTATCGCAGCCACAGCTTCCCAGAGCGGTTCCGTAGGCTTTGTGGGCGGACAGGAGATCACACCGATCATCAACGGTTCCAAAGGCTTTGAACAGGGCGCGAAATATGTGAACGACAGCATCCAAGTGACCACGACCATGACAGGAAGCATGACCGATACGGCTGCCGCGAAAGAGCAGTCCATCGCGTTGGCTGACGCAGGATGCGATGTGGTTGTTCCGATGGCAGATAATGCCAGCCTTGGTGTTCTGGAAGGCGCTGAGGATCAGGGTATCCATTCTGTAGGAACCGGCGAAGGCCAGGAATCCAGCGGTCCCAATTCCATGCTGATCGCTGTAAACAAAGATACAGCGGTTGCTTATCTGGCAGCTTTTGAACAGTATCTGAACAACGAACTGCCGACAGATTCCACAGTTCCGAAATACGGCGCGGCAGAAGGCGTTGTATCTCTGGGTGATTGGCAGGCATGTGCGGATGAAGTCCTGACAGATGAACAGAAACAGTCTGTGGAAGACATTTATCAGCAGTTAGTAAACGGCGAGATCGAAATCAGCCTGGACTGATAGGAATACAGAAACAAAGTAACTTCTAGGGGGATCAGTGGGTGAAGTTTCATCCACTGATTCCTTTGTGATTACCGCAGTATAGCTATTGCAGCAGTCTGTGCGGCAATAACTATGCTGCGGACAGGATGTACAAGAGGGGACTGATCGCGTGCAAAAAACAAAGAAGAATAAATTTGTAAAATTATTAGAAGCGCTCTATTATCCGGTCATCGCTGT
Source organism: Candidatus Onthocola gallistercoris (assembly GCA_018715345.1). Classification (GTDB taxonomy): domain Bacteria; phylum Bacillota; class Clostridia; order Lachnospirales; family Lachnospiraceae; genus Frisingicoccus; species Frisingicoccus gallistercoris. The sequence continues at coordinate 38,929 of DVLT01000055.1, read as the reverse complement.
GGTTGTAGCCATTTTGCTCTCGGGCCTCATGATGCAGGCACTGGGATTTGATCCGATAAATGCGTATATGTATTTGTTCCAGGGAGCTTTCGGTAGTGTGGCTTCCTTCAGTGAAAATTTTGTTAAGGGTATCCCGCTGGTATTCATGGGCCTTTCCTTTGCCATGGCCATGCGAAGCGGCATCATCAACCTGGGCGCCACCGGACAGCTCTATATCGGAGCTTTGTTCGGCACCTTTGTGGGAACGCATTTTGCCGGCCTTCCTATTTTCATCCATCTGCCGCTCACATTGATCGCCGGATTCCTGGGAGGCGGCTTGATGGGGTGGATCGTCAGCTTTTTAAAAAGCCGTTTCGGCGCCAGTGAGCTGATCACCACCATCATGTTGAACAATATCGCCATCCAGTTGATCAGTTATATGGTAACCGGACCGATGAAGGACAATGCTTCCAGCAGTTTTCCCCAGTCGGCCAGGATACTGGAGAGCGCGGAATTGCCGATCTTACTGGACGGCACCAGACTCCATGCAGGGCTGATCATTGCCATATTAGCTATTGTCTTTTACTATGTATTTTTGTGGTGGACCCGTAGAGGTTATGAAGTGCGGGTCGTGGGAGCGAACAAATATGCCGGTGTCTACGCGGGTATGAATGTCCGTAAGAACCAGATGATCGCCATGGTGATCGCCGGCGGTATGGCCGGCCTTGGCGGCTGTATCGAGATCCTCTCGGTCCAGACCCGTCTGATGCAGGCATTTGCCGGCAATACAGGGTTTGACGGTGTGGCTGTTGCCCTCCTTGGAAACAATTCTCCCATCGGCATCGGCATTTCTGCCTTCCTGTTTGGTATGCTGAACAATGGTTCCAGTACCATGGAGATGCTGGCCAGGGTTCCAAATGCCATGATCTATATGATCCAGGGCCTGATCATTCTTTTGGTCGTTGGAAGGAACATGTTCCGGTTTGAAGGTATCCGTAAGAAATTCAGAAAGAAAAAACATGTGAAGGAGGCGTAAGGACATATGATAGACATGATCACAAGCTTTTTATCAACAGATATACGTATGGCAACGTCTCTTTTGATCGCCGCATTGGGCCTGGTTTATTGTTCCAGAGCCGGTATCGTCAATATCGGTGTGGAAGGTATGATGCTGATCGGTTCTCTGATGGGTGTTGTCGGTTCCTATTATACCGGTTCCGCGCTCATGGGGGCATTGGTGGCCATAGGTGTGAACCTTATCGTATCCCTTGTATTTGCCTTCTTCGCTGTAACGATCAAAGCGGATCAGAACGTTATCGGTACAGCCATCAATACATTTGCCACTGGTCTGACGGTCACGGTGAACCGTGTTATCTTTGGCGTGGGCACTTCCCAGAATATCGCTGTATTTGACCGGGTAGCGATTCCGGGATTGAGTAAGATCCCGATCATCGGTGAGGCTGTTTTTAATCAGGCTATCCCTGTTTATATCGCGCTTATTGCTGTTCCGGTTTTGTGGTTTATTCTCATGAAGACCAGTCTGGGATTGAAGATCCGTTCTGTGGGTGAGAATCCCCAGGCCTGCGATACGGTGGGGATCAACGTATACCGTGTCCGTTATGGCACGATCCTTTTCAGCGGCGCCCTGGCCGGACTGGCAGGCGCTTACGTATCCATGGGTCAGTTAAGTTCCTTTACAGAGGATATGATCGCCGGCCGAGGTTTTATCGCTTTGGCAGCCGTTGTACTTGGCAACTATATGCCTGGCGGTGTCCTGGCGGCAACATTGATCTTTGGCGCAGCCAGCGCCCTTCAGTATCGTATGCAGGCTACCGCGGTCAGTGTGCCGTATCAGTTCTGGCTGATGCTTCCTTATATCATTACGATCATCGCGATCTGTCTGTACCGTAAAAGTTCCAATCAGGCTGCCAGCTCAGGAAAGCCTTATGACAAGCACTAGGAGGGATACACCATGGCATTTTTGGAAATGAAACATATCAGTAAATATTTCGGTGATGTGGCTGCCAACGTGGATGTAAACCTGAGCGTGGAGAAAGGGGAAGTACATGCCCTTCTTGGAGAAAACGGCGCGGGAAAAAGTACATTGATGAACATCCTGTACGGTATGTATTCCCAGAGTGAAGGCGAGATCTACTTAAACGGCGAGTTGGTCCATATAAAAGATCCGAAAGATTCCATCGCAAAAGGGATCGGAATGGTGCATCAGCATTTCATGCTCATACCGGCATTGTCGGTCATTGAAAATGTGGTGCTGGGACTCCAGGGACAGAAGTTTGTGCTGGACTTAAAGACGGCAGCAAAGGAATTTTCCGAACTGGCCAAGAAATACGGCATGGAGATCGATCCGTGGGCCAAGGTAAGCCAGTTGTCTGTAGGCCAGCAGCAGCGTCTGGAAATCCTGAAAGCCCTTTACAGAAAAGCGGATCTGCTCATTCTGGATGAGCCCACGGCTGTGCTGACGCCCCAAGAGGTGGAAGGTCTGTTCGAGATGATCCGGGGGCTGACAAAAGAGGGGCACACCATCATCTTCATCAGCCATAAACTGGTGGAGATCATGGAGATCTGCGACCGGTGTACCGTCCTCAGACAGGGCCGGGTGGTCAAGACCACAAAGATATCCGAGATCCATGATCGAAAAGAACTGGCTGCCCTGATGGTGGGGCATCAGGTGGATATGACGATCGAGAAAAAGGATATTCCCCGGGGAGATAAGATCCTGGATGTGAAAGACCTTTCCTTTGTCAATAAAAAGAAAGTTCAGGTACTTAAAAATATTTCATTTGATGTGTACGGCGGCGAGATACTGGGTATCTGCGGCGTGGACGGCAACGGCCAGTCAGAGCTGGTACACTGCCTGACCGGCCTTGAGACGGCCACATCGGGACAGTTTACGATAAAAGGAAAGGATATGACCCATTCCAAACCGCGGGATATCCTTAGTATGGGTGTATCCCATATTCCGGAGGACCGTTTGAAATATGGCATGGTGCGGGAGATGAACGTTAATGAGAACCTTTTGCTCATGACATACCGCAAACCGGAATATAATAAACATGGTCTGTTTGACTGGAAGAAGATCACAGCGAAGAATGAACAGCTTTGCGAAACTTATAATGTAAAAACCCCGTCGGTCAGCGAATTGGCAGGCAATCTTTCCGGAGGAAATCAACAGAAAGTCGTCGTTGCCCGTGAGATGGAAAGAGAGCCGGATCTTTTGATCGCTGTTCATCCGGACAGAGGTCTGGATATCGGCGCCACGAAGTATATACAAAATCAGATCGTGGAAGCCAGGGATCGAGGCGCAGCCGTGCTCCTCGTATCCACAGAGTTGGAGGAGATCATGGAATTGTCCGACCGTATCCTTGTGATCTACGAAGGACAGGTTATGGATATCCTTCCCCAGAAAGAAGCGACCAGACATCAGCTGGGCCTTTTAATGGCCGGCGTCCATCAGGAGAACTGATCCCAGGAGGAGATGCGATGTTAAACGAAAAAGTTGCTGCTTTATTAAATGAGCAGATAACAAAAGAATTTTATTCTGCATATTTGTATCTGGATTTTGCCAATTACTACGAAAGAAAAGGCTTGGATGGATTCGCCAACTGGTATAAGATCCAGGCCCAGGAAGAAAGAGATCATGCCATGCTGTTCTACCAGTATATGCAGAACAACAGCGAAAAGATCACTTTGGAGACCATCGACAAACCGGATAAAGTTTTTGCCAATACAATGGATCCCCTTAAAGCTGGCTTGGAGCATGAACGTTATGTGACCTCTCTCATCAATAATATCTATGCGGCTGCATATGATGTGAAAGATTTCCGGACCATGCAGTTTTTGGATTGGTTTATCAAAGAACAGGGAGAAGAGGAGACAAACGCCACCGATCTGATCACAAAGATGGAACTGTTCGGCTCAGATCCCAAGAGTCTGTATATGCTCAACAGCGAGCTGAAATCTCGGGTTTACAGTGCGCCGTCCTTAGTGTTGTAAGGAAAAAGCGCGTCATACCGATCGGGATAAACGATGTATTTTTATAAAAAAGAGTATTTTGCGGGTGTAAAAAGCCTGTAAAATACTCTTTTATTTCTTGAAATTCCGCAGCTTAATAAAAAATATCCATAGACAAAATGCGTTTTCATGATATACTATTTGCACGAAGTGAATGAAGAAGCAGTATAAATGGACACGAAAGGGGATAGAGAAATGGACAGTAACAAAGTGATCAAAGTTGCCATGTTGGGAGCTGGTACCGTCGGCGGCGGTGTATATAAATTATTAAAGATGCGTCAGGATGAGATGTATGATAAGATCGGAGAGAGTCTGGAACTGAAGAAGATATTGGTAAAAAGTATTCCGGAGACAAGAAAGGATGTGGATCCGGCCCTGTTGACAGAGGACTTTGAAGATATCATCAATGACGAGGAAGTTCAGATCGTTATTGAAGTCATGGGAGGGATCGAACCTGCCCGAACCTTTATCCTGAGAGCTATGAATGCGGGAAAAAGCGTCGTATCAGCCAATAAAGATCTGATCGCTGTACATGGGAAGGAACTGCTGGACACGGCAGAGCAGAATCATGTGGATTTCCTTTTTGAAGCATCCTGTGCTGGAGGCATTCCCATCATCCGGCCTTTAAAACAGTGTCTGTGCGGCAATCATATCACAGAAGTGATGGGGATTGTCAATGGCACCACCAATTATATCCTCACCAAGATGGAAAAAGAGGGCATGGAATTTGAAGAGGCTCTGGCCAATGCCAAGGAACTGGGCTATGCAGAAGCCGATCCGACTGCAGATATCGAAGGATTGGATGCCGGACGGAAGATGGCCATCATGAGTTCCATAGCGTTCCATTCCAGAGTTACGTTTGGTGATGTATATACAGAAGGTATAACAAAGATCACATCCAGCGATATCCGTCATGCGAAGGCCATGGACTGTACCATTAAGCTGTTGGGTATTGCCAGAGATACGGAGAAAGGGATCGAAGTCCGGGTCCATCCCACATTGATCCCCACAAACCATCCGTTGGCGTCTGTCAACGACGTATTTAACGCGGTATTTGTCCATGGAGATGCGGTGGACGACACCATGTTTTATGGAAGAGGCGCCGGTGAGATGCCGACAGCCAGTGCCATCGTAGGCGATGTGATCGATGTGGCCAGAAATATCCATTGCAACTGTCTGGCCCGGATCGGCTGTACATGTTATAAAAATCTTCCCATCAAAAAGATGGCGGATATTGAAAGCAAGTATTTCCTGCGCCTTTTGGTAAAAGACTATGCAGGCGTATTGGGCAATATTGCCACGATCCTTGGAAATCATAGCGTCAGCTTTGAAAAACTGATCCAAACACCGGTGACCGATGACGTGGCAGAGATCGTGGCGATCACGGATATCGTCAGCGAAGATGATTTTAAACAGGCAATGGATGAATTAAGGGGGAAATCTTTCATCGAAGAAGTTTCTTCGATCATCCGTGTGTATGCATAAGCGATGAACAGCAGGCCGGCCATGATCCGAGAGTATTTTCCCGGGTCCATGCCGGCTTTTTTGGATAGGGGCGATATGCCCTTTGGAAATGGAGTAAGAACGCGATGGAACATGTGGAACACACATTTGAGCCGATTTATGACAGCCGGTCCCGAATATTGATATTAGGTACCTTTCCCTCTGTGCGGTCACGGGAAGCGGGTTTTTATTACCATCATCCGAGGAACCGGTTTTGGGCTGTGCTCGCAGATCTGACAGGGGAAGCTTGCCCGGAAACCATACCGGAGAAAAAGGCCATGTTGTTAAAACATCATATCGCCATATGGGATGTGGTATCCAGCTGTGACATACAAGGCTCCAGTGACAGCAGTATAAAAAATGTGCGCCCGGCGGATATAGGCGGTCTTTTGGACAAAGCGCCCATTCAGCAGATTTTTGGAAACGGTGGAAAGGCCTGCCAGTTATACCATAAATATGCGGAAGAAAAAACGGGCAGAGGTATCATCTGTCTCCCCTCCACAAGTCCAGCCAATGCGGCCTATTCTCTGGCGAGGCTGACAGATATCTGGAGACAGGCAATGGAACCTTTCATCAAATGACGCAGAGTGGAGGGACAAAATGGACCGGGGGCCCAACCAAACAGGAGGATAGGCTGTCCATTGCTCTGACATAATAGGAGGAGATATATATGGAAATATACGAAAAACTGGCAATGTGTTATGACAATATCCGAAGCCGGACAAACTTTGTCCCCAAGCTGGCTCTGGTGCTGGGATCCGGCCTGGGGGACTTTGCGGAAACGATCCGAATCTGTGAAACGATCGACTATTCTTCGATAGAAGGCTTTCCGGTATCCACAGTGGCTGGTCATAAGGGCCGTTTTGTGTTTGGATATGTGGAAAATGTACCGGTGGTGATCATGCAAGGGCGTGTTCATTATTACGAGGGTTATGACATGGCCGATGTGGTGCTGCCCATAAGGCTTATGTATATGCTGGGAGCAAAGACACTCATACTGACCAATGCGGCAGGCGGGATCGCTCCATCTCTGTGTCCGGGGGATCTGATGCTGATCACGGATCAGATCAGCAGTTTTGTACCTTCGCCTTTAAGGGGGGCGAATATGGAACAGCTGGGTCCGCGTTTCCCGGATATGAGCTGTATTTATGATAAAAGCCTTGGGCAGATTTTGGAAAAAACAGCGGCTGCACTGGATATGCCCCTGAAAAAAGGAATCTATCTGCAAATGGGCGGACCGAATTATGAATCGCCGGCAGAAGTGAGGATGTGCAAAACATTGGGAGCGGACGCCGTCGGGATGAGCACAGCCTGTGAAGCAGTGGCGGCCAACCATATGGGGATGAAGATTTGCGGTATTTCCTGCATTTCAAATATGGCCAGCGGCATATCTGAAAAACCGCTTTCCCATGAAGAAGTACAGGAGATGGCAGATCAGACGGCGCCTCGTTTTAAAAGATTTCTATATGATAGCATTGTGGCCATCGGAGAGTCAGAAGGACTGATCTAAGAGTCCGAATCGGGGATCTGTCGGCCTGTAAAATCAATATGATAATGATCTTTGATGATCAGCTGGGATATGGGGACAAACTCATATCCCTTTTCTTTCAGGCCGGTGATCAGGCCGTCCAAGGCTTCCGCTGTGTGATCCGCTCCGTTATGGCAGAGGATGATGGAGCCGTTTCCAAGATTTTTATGATTTAAAACCGTATCCACAATGGATTGGACTCCGTAGTTTTTCCAGTCCAGGCTGTCCACATCCCATTGGATCGCATAATAACCGCAGGCCTGGGCATTGGTGATCACATGATTATCGTAATCGCCGTAAGGCGGTCGGAATAAAAACATATCCACGCCCGTCAGTTCTTTGACCTTTTCATGTACGGACATTAACTCCGACTGGCATTCCGAATCGGAAAGTTCCGTCATATGTTTGTGATTTTCGCTGTGATTTCCCAGATCGTGACCGGCGGCCGCTATGGCTTTAACTTCCTCAGGATAGGAAGAAACCCAGTCTCCAGTCATAAAAAAGGTGGCTTTGACCCCATGGGTTTCCAGGATTTCCAGGATGATCGATGTATCATCGGCCCCCCAGGCTGCGTCAAAGGAGAGGGCAATCTGGGGATTGTCTGTTTCGACACAGTAGATGGGAAGTTCTTTGCCGCTTGCATTGGCAGAAACCAGGATCTGGGATCCGGCGGCCTGAAAGATCAAGGCGCCGATCAGAAAGAGCATGCAGATGATGCAACCGGTCTTGATAAATTTTTCCATCAGGATACTCCAGAACTTTTCTTATTCCATATGTATGAGTGGGGAAAAAATAAGATACATATTTCTTACAAAATGGTTAGAAAGTGATCACTGAATAGACACATTTTTGCGCTATGCTTATTTTACATCAAAAGAAAGGAGTGAGATGGAAAAAGCATGAAGAAAAGCTCTCAGACGTCAATAGGTATCCTGGCATCAGAAGGAAGAGAGCGACAGTAACCAATACATTAGGCAACAAAAACAATCATTAACATTTTTCCCTGCAAATGAAAAGCATCCGGCTGAAAACCGGATGCTTTTTTATTCTTCGATCAGATGGACTTCAAGGAAATCAAAATCAATACTTTCCACAAAATGGTCGCTGTGGAAACGGGTTTTGTTATGGGCTTGAAATTCTCGTATGTTTGTGTCCAGCCAAATGGGCTGGGACAGATCAAATTCCAGGCAGATATCATTGACTGCCTGAAAGACCTTGGCTGTACGGCTTAAAGTTTCATCATCAATGCAGATGACTGTATCCTGTATCAAACGGTTTTGTTTAAAAATCTTTCCCCACATACGAAACATGAAAATCTTCCTTTCTTCATATCCGGTATAGAGCGGTCAGAGGGCTGACACTGTATGCTAAAGGCTATTATACACTAAAGGCAGTGGATTGATAAAGGAAAAATTTGGCGGATACGCAAGGCGAAACAGTTGAGCCTCCGGTAAAAATATGGTATATTTTACAAGAGGTGACATTATGAGAGATGGACAAGAAAGAAGACAACAACTGATCCGTATATTGGAAAACAGCACGGAACCTGTTTCCGGGGGAAGCCTGGCAAAGATGCTGCATGTGAGTAGACAGATCATCGTCCAGGATATCGCTTTGCTGCGGGCAGTCAATGAAGAGATTTTTGCCACACCTAGAGGATATGTTTTGGACAGACGTATGCATAAGCGGTATCGTCGTTCCTATGCCGTCAACCATACCCGAGAGCAGATCGTGGATGAACTGTATACCATTATCGATAATGGCGGTAAAGTTCTCAATGTGATCGTGGCCCATGATGTTTACGGACAGATCCAGGCCGACTTGATATTGGAAACACGGGAAGATGTGGATGCCTTTAATGTCCGTATCCGGGAAAGTAAGGCGGGGCCTCTTCTGGCCATGTCCGATGGAAACCATATTCACACAGTGGAAGCATCTTCTGAAAAGATCTTAGATAATATAGAAGAGGATCTGAAAGCAAAAGGATACTTGATTTCGTAGATAAAGTATGATATTCTTATGGACAGTTGTGACAAGACAGCAGTATATACAGCGCAGAGGGGAAATTTATGAAGATCATAAAAAAATGGTTTAACAGAGTATTTATTGACGGTCTCACCGGTATGGGGCTGGGACTTTTTTCCACATTGATCATTGGCACCATATTGAACCAGGTGGGCGAACTGGTCGGCGGGAATATCGGTTCCTACATATGTGCCTTTGCCCTGGTGGCCCAGCGGCTGACAGGCGTGGGCATTGGAGTAGGTGTGGCTTATAAGTTTAAAGAATCCACATATGTGACACTTTCAGCAGCTACGGCGGGTATGATCGGTGCTTATGCCAGCCAGATCACAGCAGGTACGCTGTTTAATGACAGCGGGGCACTGGTGCTTGGCGGGCCCGGGGAACCGCTGGGCGCTTTTATCGCGGCTTATGTTGGTATCGAACTTGGACGTCTTGTGGCAGGAAAGACGAAAGTGGATCTTTTGATCACGCCGGCGGTGACCATATTGACCGGAGGTACTGTGGGCATATTGGTCGGTCCCACCATATCGGATTTTATGAGCTGGCTGGGAAGCCTGATCAACTGGGGAACTGTCCAGCAGCCGATCATCATGGGCATTGTTGTATCGGTCATCATGGGTATGGTACTCACATTGCCGATCAGTTCTGCAGCGCTCGGGGTGATACTGGGGCTGAATGGTATAGCGGCTGGCGCGGCGACCATCGGCTGCTGCTGCCAGATGATCGGCTTTGCGGTTTCCAGTTTCAGAGATAACGGCCTCGGAGGCAGCTTGGCCCAGGCGCTGGGAACCAGTATGCTTCAGGTGCCGAACATTGTCAAACGACCGCTCATATGGATACCGCCCATTGTTTCATCCGCTATACTTGGGCCCATCGCCATCATGCCCATCTTTAACATGACCAATAATCCCACCGGTTCCGGTATGGGAACGTCCGGTTTGGTCGGCCAGATCATGACCTATCAGACGATGACGGCCACAGAGCCGCCGGCGCTGGTTTTGATCAAAATCGCAGTCTTTCATTTTATCCTGCCCGCAGTGATCACACTGGCTGTGGCAGAAGGCATGAGAAAAATCGGCTATATACATAAAAATGATATGAAATTGGATGTATGACAAGATAAGGCCTGATGAGGGCCTTATTTTTTTGTAGTGGAACAAAGCAAAGACTTCAAAAAGCCCACACATTGCTACCCCACCCACAGTATGATATAATGTTCGCGAAAGCACCGAGCCGTGCGCGGACAGCCGTAGGATGTTCCGTGCGCTTGCACAGGCCAAGAAAGCAAAGAAAGAAGGGCAGACATTTTGAGCACAGAACATATACTGATCCACGAGATCCTTTCAGAACACAGGGACAGGATGGAGAATCTGAAAAAATATTATCCCTTTTTCAAACTTCAGGAATTGTCATTGAATGCATTCAAAGATGGACGTTATGAATCTGTGGATATGGGTTATGTGACCATGGCTGTCCTGAGATTTTTTATAGAAGAAAATAACTTCAAAGATATGGATGTGACTTATGAAAGTTATGAAAAATTCATGACCGAACTTTTGCAGCGGGATTTTGATCTGCCAAAAAGTCCGGATGACAAGGAATTTATCCAGTATCTGTTTGACAAGATCTGTAACGAAGGCCGACCTTTTTACTATACATATTACGATCCGGAAAAAAAAGAAAAACATAGAGGAAGAGTCCGGCTGATCGAGAGTCATTATCAGGACGGGGGCATAGGTTATCGGATCACCTCTGAAGCTGTGGAATTTTATCTGGATACAAAGGAGACGAAGGATGAGAGCAAGATCAGCATCCAACAGCTTTTGCTGGAAAAGATGATCCGTTCCAGGAACTATCAAGGCGGCGTGGATGTGATCCGCCGGATAAATGGAGAAGTCCGCCGGCTGATGAGCCGGAAAGATGAGATCGTTGCCTTGCTTGGAAGGAATATTTTTGAAGGGGTGGAAGCACTGGAAGAATTTTCCCAGACGGGTCTCAAATGGTTTGATGAGGAACAGAGACTTTTTGACTCCAATCTGGAATTGGTGCGTAAGGCATTAAAGACAACGGGGGGAGAAGAAACTCCGGTCCCGGAAGAGATTTATCTGCTCAACCAGGAATTGAAAAATTCCATGGAACAGCACAGACAACTGTTGGCCGCCTGTACCCGGCTCCAGGTACAGGCAGATGATATGCTGGCAGCGGCCAAGCGGAGCCGTTTTCGCCAAGCCATGGACTTTAGAGATTTGTTGGGGCGGAGTATCCGCAAAGATGATATACGGACTTTAGAGGCCATGGTGGCTCCTTTGTTCAGCCTGAACATAAAAAAGACATTTTCCATGGAGCGGCTGGATGAAATGCTCCAATATCCGTTGGAGGATAATGAAAAGAAAGAAAGCGTATCCCCAGGTGTTTTGCAAGACTATGAATATGAGGATGAGAAAGAAGAACAAAGGATCCAATACAACATGGAATTGCTGGTCAAAGCCTTTTTTGACATCCTGTCTGGCCGACGGAAGCTGACGTTAAAGGAACTGCACCATTTATTGGTGATGCGTTTTACAGATAATATAGAAAGAAACGGAGATTATTTTGCCTTTCTGACCCATCTGAGTCAAAAGGATGAATATGATCTGGATATGGTAAAGGATCATCCGGATACCTTTTTGGAGGATCGGATGGCTGCGGTATTGAGAAAGGACAAAAAGAAAGATTACGAAGGTATGCGTATTTTGCTGCATTTTTTACCCGAAGAAAAGATACACCTTGGAGAACATACATATATGACCAATATTGAATTTGAAAGGAGGGGGATGTGAGAAGATGGATGCGAGAAATTTGGATAAAGCCATGGAGTTGTTCGCGAAACTGATCGTAGGTGAACCGGTGGGAGAAACGGAAAACAGCGATCTTTATGAAGTTTGGCGAAGCAATGCGGAAGTCTACGATATTTTGGATTCTGTACTGAAAAAATCCAATCTGAATCTTTATGAATATGAAAATGCGCTGTACCTTTCAGCTGGCGAAGGCAACAGGGTATTTGGCTTTACGAATGAAGAACTGAAAAAAGCCATAGGCCTTCGATTGAACCGGGAATTATACCTGGCCTACTTTGTGATATACAATGTGATCCTGCTATTTTACACGGATTCTGCCAGCCCCTCCTATTGTGAGTACATAAAAACGGAAGACGTGATCGATCAGGTAAATGCTTCATTGGCAAAAGTTCTGAAAGACCTTCACGAAAAAGCGTTGAATGAGATCGAGGCCAACAGTTTCCAGGTGATCGGCGCCCTGTGGGAAGACATGCCCATGACAGCAGCCAACGATGATATGTCCTCATTGAAAGCAGCTAGAGGATCAAAAGTAGGATTTGTCAAACTGGTGTTCAATTTTATGATATCCCAGAATCTGTTTTTTGAATCAGAGGATCGCTATTATGCCACATCCCGATTCAAGGCGATCACAGAAAATTATTATGCAGAATACAGGGGAAGGCTCTATACTCTGATCAATGAAGGAGGCGGGGAAGATGCCCCATATTAACCGGGTTCGAGTAAATAACGTAAAATACAATTTTGGCACACAGTTTTATGATGACTTTATCCTGCGTTTTGACGGCAGAAATGCGCTGTATGATCTGGCCAATGGCGGCGGCAAGAGTGTGCTGATGCTGCTCCTTTTTCAGAATCTGATCCCAAACTGTACGCTGGATGAAAAACAACCCATTGAAAAACTGTTCCGGACGGACCAGGGCAGCACGGTCATCCACTCCCTCATCGAATGGCAGCTGGACGATAGATTTGTTTATAATGGCAGAAAATATATGCTTACCGGTTTTTGCGCCCGAAAGGCCAAGGAAGAAAAACGGGAAACGGCAGCCGTTGAATACTTCAATTACGTTGTTTTCTATCCGGGGTATAATGACAATGATATTGTAAACCTGCCCCTTTCCGATGGAAAAGAACGGATAACCTACACCGGATTAAAAAGCTATCTCAAGGAACTTTCCAAAAAAGATATGTCTTTGGATGTGCATTTGTTTGAACGGAAAGGAGAATATCAGCGGTTTATCAGTCGGTACGGCCTTTATGAAAGCCAGTGGGAGATCATCCGGGGGATCAACCAGACCGAAGGACATGTCCGTACATATTTCGAGAATCATTATAAAACGACCCGAAAAGTGGTCGAGGATCTGCTCATAGAAGAAATCATCCAGAAAGCTTACGAGGATCCGGAAAAAAGAGGATCAGACGATATGGCTCAGACGTTGATGGAGATCAAAGACAAGCTGTTGGAACTGTCCAGGCGGAAAGAGGAGATCAGCCATTATGACAGTCAGGCAGAGATCCTTCAAAGCTTTGCCGGCCGGGTGGATACACTGAACACCTTTTATAGTGAAAGTGAAATCTGGAAGGACGATCTGGTCAAAACATATAATACGGCGGCAGCCCGGAGCAGAAAAAAGAAAAAAGAACTGGATGTGGCTGAAAAGGAAAAAGCATTTTGCGAAAAGCATTTGAATGAAATCGGACGCCGGCTGGATACAGCAAAGGTCCAGGCGGATCGGGCAAGGCTTGCCGAACTTGAGAAGCAGGAAATGGCCGATGAAGAAAACATCCGCAAGATGAAGGATGAGATACAGATTCGGATGGGAGAACTTCAGACGGCGGAAAACATGAATGATTATCTGGAATATGCTGAACTGGATGGAAAATGTCAGTCTATCCGAACTTTTCTTGGTCAGGATCAAAGCAGCCGAGATCACATTCTGTCCGCCCTCCAGGCCATGGCCGGACAAAAGTTTCATGCGGATAAAAAGCAAAAACAGATCCTGAACCGAAAAATATGGAATATTGAGAAAAGTTATGGCGAGACAAGCGAGATCGCCAGGGAAAGCCAGGAAGAAGAACGGAAATTGGACAATCATCAGGCTGTTCTGGAAAGCCGCAAAAATGAGCTGGACAAAGAATTACGGAGATATCGGGCAGAATTTGCCAATGTACGTAAACAGGTGCCGGTACTTTTGCTGGAAAACCTGTCCCAGGCATGCGGTCAAAAGAAACGGGATGTGGATGTGCATTTAAAAGCAGTCCAGGAGGCCATGAAAGAGCGTCAGGATCGATCCGAACAGCAGATCCGGCTGACTGCTTCCCTTTCCCACCGCCAGGACATCATCGACAGCCTGCAGCAGCGTCGGAAGTCCTTGGACGATTTTCTGGAGACATATCAGAAAGAAAAGGAAAAATGCGATAAATTATTTAAAGTATATGATGTTTCGGAGCTTTCCAGTCTGGAACAGACCATACGCGAACGGCTGAGAAAGGTGATCTCAGACAGTGAGAAAAAGCAGGAAGCGTTGGAGAACGGGAAAGAACGGCTGCGGCAGTTATCCCAAGATCTATTGGCTGTTCCCGGAAAACAGGCTCAGGCCATCATGGAATACATCCGCAGATGTCACGGCATGACATGTGTTTTTGGAAGCGACTACCTGAAGGACGCCGGTGATTATGACCGGAATGTACTTTTGAAACAGATGCCTTTTTTGCCTTGCGCCATTATTGTCAAAGAAGGCATACGTAAACTCCGGGAGGATCGGGTGTTTATCGAAAAAGATTTTGGCGATGGTACCGTACCGGTCATCGGATTGGATACGGTCATGTCCCAGGCTTCTGTTTTGGATGGGGAAAAAGTTCTTTTCATATCAAGGGATCCTAAGATTTTCACAGAAAGCGCCAGACGGGAAGAACGGAAGGCGGCATTGGAAAAACAGATCCAGGATATGGAAAAGCAGTGTAAACGCCTGCGGGATAATGAACAGACCATGGAAAAAGATTACCAGTACGCGGTATTTTTCCGGACAGTTTATCACAAGAAATACATGGAAGTCATGGCCGATATGGAGCCGCTGGCCGCTGAACTGGAAGAAGCATTGTCTGCGCGTCAAAAGGAGCAGGAAAGCCTGAAAACTACCCAGCTGGATAATAAAAAACTTTCAGAGTTTATCCGCGAGACGACCCGGACTGCAGAAGAGGAACAAAAAGAACTGGAAGCATTGTCAAAACTCCATACGTTGGATGAAACGATCCAAGATCTGGAAAGGCAGTCGGAGCAGGTCAAAGAACAAACGGAGAAAAACGCAGGTCTTTTGGAACGGCTGGGTGAAAAGCTTAGATGGGCTCGGCAGACATTGCAGCAGTTGGAAAAGCAAAAGAGCGTTCTGCGGGAAGAGACAGCTGGCATCGATCAGAGATGGCAGTCGATTTATGCACCGTACCATGTTCCGGAAGAGGATCTGCCGCAAGGAGAGACTGACAGTCAGATTGATCTGGACAGCAAAAACCAGAAAAATGATCCGGAAAATATAGAAGAGGGAAACCTGGCTGAAACAGATGGAGCCGCCTTCGAGGCCCGATTTATCGGGCTGAAAGAAGCCTATGAAAAAGAGCATGCGGACATGCAGGATAAGACCAGGCTTTTACAAAGTTATCTGCAAATGATGGATAAACTGAAAAGACTGATGCTGAACAGGGGAAGCGAACCGGAAAGCCTGAAAAAGCAGGCGCAGGAAACGCCTTTTGGACGAACATCGGAAGAACAGTTGTCTGAATGGCGGAGTTGGATCCGTGACCGGCAAAAAGCCGCAGATGGAGCGGGAGAAAAACTGGATCAACTTAAGGCTGAAAAAAACCGGATTTTTGGAAGTGTCCAACATGGCATTGCAGCCATAGAAGAAAAGTATGGCAGTTTCAAAGAAGTGGATATTTCCCAGATGGATTTCGCGGATTATATATCCGGGCAGAAAGAAGCGTTAAGCCAGATGAAGGCAAAATATGTCCAGGCTGGCCAGAACATTGACCGTCTGTTCCGGGAAATGCACAGTGAGGAAGATGTCCGGCGGGACATTGAACGGATGATCCGCCATGAAGGCATCCGGTTCAACCGTACCGGTGAACTATATCCCATGGATACGAATTTGTTCGGTAAATATAGGGAGTTGACAGACCGATTCCAGAAACTGCGTCAGGATGGCATGCGTCGTAAAGAAATGTTTGAACAGGATCGAGAAAAAGCGGCTTCCAGTATGAGTCTGCTGGGGGCTGCAGAACTTGCCGATATGCTGAGACATGAGGTGACTGTACCCGTATCCGGGGAAGAGGCACGGGATCTGAAAGAACGGCTGCTGGAAACTGTGCAGATCATACGTATCGAAAAAGAACGTATCGAAAAAACGATCCAAAATATGGTCCAGATCAAACAAAATTTTGAAAAGCAATGTCTGCAGCGTTGCCGCAGCATGAAAACAGAATTGGATCGCTTCGCTTCCTATTCTCGGATCGTTCTGGATGGACGGGAAATACCGATGGTCGTTTTAAAGATCCCTTACGTACCGGAGGAAACGTTTGAGTCACGGATGTCGGAATATATAGATGATATCGTTGGCCAGGCAGATCAGTATACCCAGAGTGAAGAACGTATGCGCTATATAAGACGGCAGTTGTCTTGGAAGCGGCTGTTCTCAGTCATCGTATCGGATATGAACAGCATCAGACTGAGCTTATATAAACGGGAGAGGATAAAAGAGCAAAGCCGCTATCTAAAATATGAGGAGGCGGTTGGCAGTACCGGACAGTCTCAAGGAATCTATATCCAATTTCTGATCGCTGTCATCAATTATATCGCGACGATCTATTCCGGCCATGGGCAGGAGAGTACTTTGAAAAAGGTTCTGTTTATTGATAATCCTTTTGGAGCGGCAAAAGATATCTATATCTGGCAGCCCATCTTTGAATTGCTGCGGACGAATCACGTACAGCTGATCGTTCCCACCCGGGGGGCGACACCGGCTATAACCGGAAAATTTGATGTGAATTATATACTGGGTCAGCGTATGGTGGATCATATGCAGCAGACGGTTGTGGTGGATTACAGTTCCAATGTGGATATCGAGCAAATGGAATATGTGAAAATGGATTTTGAACAGGAAGTTTTTGATTTCCTGTGATACAGTAAGTCGAAGGCTGTAAAATGGTTGTTTTATGGCCTTCGATTTATGTATAGTACTTTTTTGACGTGTAGAGAGGATGAATAGACTGAAAAAACAGACAATTTATTAAAAGAATAAAAATAATTAAAATAAATTTTGAAAAAAGTGTTGACAAAATAAAAACTGAATGGTAGTATATAGACATAAACAAAAGACAACTTCAAAAGAAATACTTTTTTAAAGAAGTCGAAGAACTTTTAGAAAAAGTGATTTGGATGAAGAGAAACTTCAGAAGAAATTTTTCTCAGAAGGTCAAAAACTTAAAGATGGATATTTCAGAAACAGATTGATCGACTTCCGGAAGATGTCATCTAAAAGAAGAAAGATAATGTGAAGAAGATATTTAAAAAAGTTTGATCACCTTCCCATAGAAATATTCTTACTGAAAGAAAAAGTACTTCAGAAGATCATCTAAAAGATTCCAGAACTTCTAAAGAAAACGATTCCGAGAAGTCAAAACGAAAAGGGTAAGGAGGAGAGTCCAATGAAATAGTTAGATCCGATATTTAAAAATTATATTCTTTGCGCCATCAATGAGTAGCATCTTTTCAAAATGCCTGAAGATTTAAGTATAGATATCCAGATACACGATCAGTATATGATATGAATGTCGGAGATGAACTGGAAGATACATTGATTTAAGTATGATTTTTAGATATCGAAGTTCCAAAAAGAATCTGATAACAAAGCAAAGAGGTCAATTGATACATAAACACTCCGATAGTGGTAAAGACGATCAATTATAATTATAACTGAATAGAGATAAAAAATTGTAATCTGTGATATGAAGTATATATGGCAGCATTACAAGAAAGGAACTAAGGTATGTTAGAACCGATTCATTATTAGAGCAACCGTTATTATTTGGGATGAATGATAGCGGTTGCTTTTATGTTGCGAAATGGGTATAGGTCTTACAGTGGCTATTTTGGAGCATAAAGTATGGGGATTTTGAAAAAAGAAAGATATTTGATCTGCACCACCCAGCGGGTATTGTCAATGAATTTTAAGTATGTTAAACTAGCCTAAGCCGATACTTTTTCGGATATATCAAAGTATCGGCTTAAACTTATCCGATGATTTGCAGATAATAAAAATAAAGGAGAGAGAAGTGTGGAAAAGTATAATGAGGCAGAGATTCTCAGAGATATAAGACATTGTGTCTATGATGGCAATTATGACAGAGCCATGGAACTTGCCGATCAGATCGATATACATAAGACAAAAAATATCTCCTCTCTATGCCTTCTGGGGGAAGTTTATCTGGAAAAAGGAAAATATGAGGCGGCAGAAGAAGCCTTATCCAAAGCCTATGATAAAGCGCCTAAAGGAAGAAGATTGCTGGATCTTTTGACAACTCTTTATATCAACAAAAAGGACTATGTTCAGGCCGAATATTATTATAAGGAGTTTATAAGTGTTGCATCGAAGGATCTGCATCGCTATGTTTTGAGATATCGTCTGGACAAGGGGAAGGGCGAGCGCCTGTCCGTCCTTATCCATACACTGGAACAGCTGAAAGATTATGAATATATCGAAGAATGGGCCTATGAGCTGGCAAAGCTTTATCACGAAGCCGGTGAGGACAAGAAGTGTATACGGGAATGTGATGAGATCGCTCTGTGGTTCGGACAGGGAGAATATGTGGATAAGGCGGCTCGACTGAAAAGCGAGATCACCGGAGAAGCGCTGCCTTCCAGATTACAGCCGGCGCCGGTTAAGACACCGGATGCGGGAAGGACTGTGGGCGCCACTTATATGTTTGATTCGGAAGGGATTTTGGCCAACAGCGGCCTGAACATGGCGCTGAATGTGGAAGAATTTATGCAGGAAGAAGCCCTGGAAAAGGCGGAACAGTCAGGAACGGCGCCGGAAAGCATGACGGAATCTTATAGGGCGACTGGGCCGGAAACAGTGGAGGCGACACCAGTCTCTGAAAATATTGTCCACCAGGAGACGTCTAAAGTGACGAAACCGTCGGCAGATCTATCACAGAAAGCATCAGATCCAAAGGGAGCGGCATCCAAACAAACGGCAGTATCGGCGGATACAAGTACAGACATCGAATGGTCGGATGGGGACTTGTCTGAATCCGAAGACAAAGAAATGATTTCAGCCCTCTTTGGCGAGATGGTCCTCCAGCCCATGGAAGAAGAGGGTAAAGAACAGCCGATAAAAGCAGAAGAGGATCCGGAAGAAACAGAGGCGGATCGGCCGGATAGTATCGTGGCACGGATACAGAATAATATGCGCGGCCGTTGGAGAGGGAAACCGGCTCCATCCATGTCAGTTCCAGAGGGCGCGGATGATGAGGATGAGATCATATCTGAAACGGAAAGCGGTTCGGACTTGAAGCAGTTCTTCGGCGGTGAAACCCAGGAAGAAAAGGAACATTCTGCAGAAGAAGTTTCGACAGATGCCGGGGAAACATCCTGTGCAGATGAAACGGCAGAACCGGCGTTTTCCGGAGAAATCGGAGAGAAGGCAACGAAAAACCAAAGGACAGATGGATCGGACGAGCAGAGGCATTCAGATGAAAAGCCGTTGGAACGTTTTGAAGATGAGGATGAGATCCTGACAGAAGATATCCCCATTCCGGACACGGTTATGGATATATTTGCCACAGCCGCGGATATTAAAGATGTAAAGAATCAGTTGGCAAAAACATTTACCAAACTGGAGTCCTCGTTGCTTGAGAAGGAAGACATATTGGCGCCCTACGATATCAACTTTGTCGTGAGCGGCAATGATGACAGCATGAAGTCCCAGATATCCATAGGTATTGCAAAAGCATTGAATACATATGGATTATGCGATAAGCAAAAGATCGTCGGGGCGACAGCAGAACAGCTTAATGCCATGGATTTCACGCCGGTTTTTGAAAAGATCACCGGAGGCTGTTTGATCATCAGCGGCGCAGGTAAACTTTCCAAACGGTCTATCCGGATCATCAAAGAATATGTCGATCATCCGGACCAGAAAGTGGCTATTGTGCTGGAAGATTCCCAGGATAATCTGCATGCCCTTTGGAAGGCAAATCAGGAATTGCGTTCGAAATTCCTGAATGTGATCAATATTGCCAAATATGACGAGAGAGAGCTGGTCAAGCTGGCGGAATCTTACGCAAAACGAAAAGGTTACGATATTTCCGAAGAAGCCAGAATGGTCACGCTAAGAGAGATATTTGAGAAACGTATGCTTGCCGGCGAGGATGTGGGCTACGAAGATGTCATGGCAGTTGTGGATGAAGCGATCATCAATCTGGAAAAGAGGAACATGAAGAATCTGTTCATGACAGTATTGGATAATGCCTATAAAGAAGCCAGCATGTTTACGCTGTTACCGGAAGACTTTGTGTGATTTGCATAGTATAAAGGATGGGAATATACGATGATTCGCAGGATGATCGCGGAAGATATAGAAGAAGTCTATGGGCTTGTGTGTGAGTTGGAAGAGGAAGAACTGAACCGGGTCACATTTATGGAGATTTTTATGAAAATTTTGGATGGATCGCAGCATATATGCTTTGTCTATGAAACAGCCGGTCATATCTTTGGGTTTATTCATCTCAGATGGGAGGAACAGCTGCATCATGCAGGTAAGGTCGCAGAGGTGATGGAACTGGATGTGGCGCGGGAATACCGTTCCAATGGCATCGGCCGGGCATTGTTTGAGATCGGTCGGGAATGGGCCAGGGACAGTGGCTGCATCCAACTGGAAGTATCCTGCAATCAGAGCCGGGAGAGATCGCATGCGTTTTACATGGATCAGGGGATGGCAATGACCCATTACAAATTTTCGCTGCCATTGGCCAATACAAATCCGTAATGTGGATCCAGAACGGGGGTTAGCTCATCCGTTAGGAGCAACCCCCGTTTTTTGTTGACAATCAATATACCAATCGGTATACTAATGTAAAGGAGGCGTCCATGAATAATAGAGAGAAACTTGTCCAGTGTGCTGTGGAACTTTTTTATAAAAAAGGGTACGATGCTGTCGGCGTCCAGGAGATCGTGGACGCGGCAGGAGTGACAAAGCCTACGCTTTATCATTATTTTGGAAGTAAGTACGGATTGCTTGAGCAAGCCGTACATGAAAAATACCAGCTATTCCACCAAGATGTGAGGGACGCCATGTCTGAGTCTGGCGACCTGGTACAGACGCTTCAGAATGTGGCCAGAGCCTATATCAACGGGTTCCGGAGAGATGAACAGTCCTATATGTGGTTTATTTCCATGATGTATGCGGGGGAAGAATCGGCCTCCCATACGGTGATCCGGCCTGTGGTCCGGGAACAGTTCCGCGAGATACGGGACATTTTCCTGCAACATGAAAAGCTCTTGGGTAATATGCGGGGGCGGCAGGATCAGTATGCTTTGGGATTTATCGGTCTGCTCCATCACTATATCTATTATCGTTATCTACATAAAGGAGAAGAGGATAGACAGATTTCAGAAAGTGAGATTTATGAGATCGTGCATCAATTTCTCTATGGTATCTTTGTATGATTGGGAAAGATAAGGCAGGGGACAGATCTTTTGAAAGGATGTGCAGATATGACAGAATGGTATAAATCAAGTGTGTTTTATCATATATATCCGCTGGGGTTGTGCGGCGCGCCCAAACATCATGGGGGAAGCGAGCCGACGGGCGGTTTCCTTGTGGGAAAAGATTGGATACAGTATATGGCGCGGCTGGGATGCAGCGCTGTTTATATCGGACCGTTGTTCGAGTCGTCATCCCATGGATATGATACGATCGACTATAAGAAAGTCGATACACGGTTGGGAGACAACGATGGTTTTAGACAATGGGTAGATGCATGCCATGAAGCGGGTATACGGGTGGTAGTGGATGGTGTGTTCAACCATACAGGCCGGGAGTTTCCGGCTTTTAAGGATCTGCGGGAGAATCGATGGGATTCCTGGGGGAAGGACTGGTATTGTCATGTGGACTTTAATGGAAGGAGCCCTATGGGCGATCCCTTTTCCTATGAGAGTTGGAGAGGATTTGCGGAATTACCCCGTCTGAATCTCCGAAATCCGGCGGTGAGCGATGCCCTGATGGATGTTATCCGTTTTTGGGTGGATACCTTTGACATTGACGGGATACGTCTGGATTGCGCAGATGTGCTGGACTTTGACTTTATGCGGCGGCTGCGCCGGGAAACTCAGGATATGAAGGCGGACTTCTGGCTGATGGGAGAAGTGATCCATGGGGATTATAGCCGATGGGTCCAGCCGGATATACTTCATTCTGTGACCAATTATGAGCTCCACAAGGGTATTTATTCAGCCCATAATACACATAATTATTTTGAAATGGCCCACAGCATACGCAGGCTGTTTGGGGAATATGGCCTGTGTAAAGGCGCATGGCTTTATAACTTTGTGGACAATCATGATGTGGACCGGATCGCCAGCAAACTGAACTGTAAAGAAGATTTATATCCGGTTTATGCGTTCCTGATGACCATACAGGGGATCCCTTCCATATATTATGGATCGGAAGCGGGGATCGAAGGACGAAAAGGCCGGGATAATGATGATGACATACGACCTGCCCTTGCGGTTAAGGACGTGGCGTCCCATGATCCAAAATTATGGGAATGGGTAAGCAGTCTGGTAAAACTTCGCACATCCAGAGAAGAACTGGCGGTGGGAGCGTACGAAGAATTGCTGCTGACCAATGAACAGTACGTTTTTGCCCGTGTGCTGCCGGGCCGGATGACTGTCACCGCATTGAACAACAGTGATAACGGTGCGGAATGTTATGTAAAGCTGCCGCAAGCGGTCACTGGGGTCAAGGACGTGGCGACCGGGGAACAGATATCTGTTCAAGACGGGGGAGTGCGGGTGAAGCTGGAACCCCATAGCAGTAAAGTTTTTATCACAGAATAGAGGGATAAGATGAAGGAAAAAGAAGAACTTATGAAAGAGAAAAGACCGGCCCATCGGCTGACTTCTTATGATGTATATTTGTTTTCCCTTGGGAGACATTATGAAATATATAAGAAAATGGGTGCGCATCTGTGTGAAGAAGACGGAAAAGCGGGTACCTATTTTGCTGTATGGGCGCCGGGGGCAGCCGGCGTCAGCGTAGTGGGAGACTTTAATAACTGGGATGTGTCGGCCCATCCGATGGAAGTGTATGGGGATTCGGGGATTTATGAACTTTTTGTTCCCGATGTGGGGAAGGGCGAATTATATAAATATGTCATTACCCATAAAAATGGCCATATCTGTTACAAAGCGGATCCCTACGGCAATCTGTGCCAAGTGCGCCCGGATAATGCTTCCGTGGTGACTTCCATTTCAGATTATGCCTGGACAGACGATCCGTGGCAGAAAAATAAGAAAAAAGCCGTGGATGTGAATCAGCCTATGTCCATTTATGAAGTACATATTGGATCGTGGAAAAAAACCTTGGATGGTTCAAACCATGGCTTTCTGGATTACCGTACACTGGCTCATCAGCTGGCAGAGTATGTCCGATATATGGGATATACACATGTGGAGTTGATCGGAATTGCAGAACATCCTCTGGACGGATCCTGGGGATATCAGGTCACCGGGTATTATGCGCCCACTTCCCGTTATGGTACACCGGAAGATTTCATGTATTTTGTGGATTATATGCATAGTCAGGGGATCGGTGTCATCCTGGACTGGGTTCCAGCCCATTTTCCCAGGGATGAACATGCTCTGGGCAGGTTTGACGGAACGCCTCTTTATGAACATCCGGATCCCAGGCGCGGTGAACATCCGGACTGGGGGACTTATATTTTTAACTATGCCAAGCCGGAAGTGAGCAATTTCCTGGTGGCCAATGCGTTATTCTGGCTCGAATGCTTTCATGTGGATGGCCTGCGGGTGGATGCGGTGGCCTCCATGCTTTATCTGGATTATGGAAAGTCGGATGGCCAGTGGCTCCCCAATAAAGATGGGGGCAACGAGAATTACGAAGCCATAGAGTTTTTGAAACATTTGAATTCCATTATCCATCATCGGGTGCCGGGAGCTATGATGATCGCGGAAGAATCCACGGCCTGGCCAAAAGTGACTGGTCAGCCCATCGATGGAGGACTGGGTTTTACCTTTAAATGGAATATGGGATGGATGAACGATTTCCTGGAATACATGAAAGTGGATCCTTATTTTAGACATTATGACCATCATAAGCTGACTTTCAGTTTTGAATATATGTACAGCGAGAAATATATTTTAGTATTATCCCATGACGAAGTGGTGCATATGAAAGGGTCTATGATCCACAAAATGCCTGGGGAAACTTGGCAGAAGTTTGGGAATCTGAGGGTGGCCTACGGCTTTATGATGGCACACCCGGGGAAAAAGCTTCTGTTCATGGGACAGGATTTTGCGCAGATCCGGGAATGGAGTGAGGAGCGGAGTTTGGATTGGTTCTTACTCGATAACGAACCGGATCATCGCCGGTTGAATAATTATTGGCGGGATCTGCAGCATTTTTATACAGGTCAGCCGGCGCTATATGAATTGGATGACAGTGACAAAGGTTTCAGATGGATCAATGGCGGGGACAGTGACAGGAATATGCTGACCTTCTGCCGGATGACGAAGGACAGGAAAAACTGTCTGATGTTCCATTTTAATTTCTCACCGGTGGAATATAAAGATTTTCGTTCAGGTGTGCTTTGCCCAGGGGAATATGTGGAGGTGTTCAACAACAGCAGAGAAGAATACGGCGGCAGACCCATGCTCAATGAGGGTAAGCGTCAGGCGGAGCCCATTGAATGGGACGGCAAACCTTATTCCATTGAATATGATGTGCCCGCTTTTGGTATGGTCGTATTCCAGTTTGACTATACGGCGCCCTCCCGGAAAAAACGGAGAGGGAGCAGCCGGAGAAAACGCAGAGCAGTAAAAGAATAAATGATCAGACAGGCGCATACACTGTATTGATTTTCAAATTTGGGATGTGGATGGAAGATGACGCAGAACCAGATGTTGATCACGATCATCAGTGTGAGCGCCTGTTTTTTTATCGGAAGTCTGATCTTTCAGAGATTTTGTTATGTTCTTAAATGTGTGGGGCGGGGAATATTCGGTCTTGTCTTTATCGCTGTAGGCAATATGATCCTTTCAGGCTTTGGTTGGGCTGTCCCGGTGGGGATCAATTTATTTAACTTTGTAGTGACAGGTTTTTTGGGAATTCCTGGCATTGCCGCTTTGTATGCTGTCGGATTGTGGCAGATGTTTCATTGAAAACACCCGCCGGGTCGGGGCCTTGGAAAAATGAGCATAAAAAAGCGAAAAAAATCATCGGGCGGATTTTACGGCGGATGACAGATTGCGACAATGAAAAAAATCAATATTCCAAAGAATGTCAGAAAAAATATCGGATCCTGGATAAGAGTGTCGATTTAAGTCGAACGTTTGTTTGGGGAAAACTATTTACAAATCCTCCTGAAGGGTTATAATCATATCATATTCAAAAATTCTAATGGCATTTCGACTTATATTTCCGCATCTTTGCTGTACTTGTTTGACTTTTTTGAACAGAGGTGGTTTTATCGGAGAACTTCGCATTTTATTTTTAGAGGGGATTTTAATCGGTTCTGTGTATATGGATCTTTCATTTGCCAGGATCGCAAATGGCTGGACAGGCTTTGGAGTCTGGGGAAGTGCATATCTGTTGTGGATGGAAAGTGGATGGAAGGCTGCAGGCTTCGGCATGATCCGGGCAGTTACTGTTTTGATCTTATTCTTTTTCATGTATTACTCTTCTATGGTCGGTGCAGGTGACATAAAGCTTTTTTGTATAACAGGAATACATTATGACACGAAGGATATCTATCCGATCGCTGTGCTGACTTTACTTCTTGCTTTCATAATTTCTATGGGTAAACTGATTTACCATCGTCAATGTCTTGATCGAATCCGCTGTTTTTTCCAATATCTGAATAAATGTTTTAGGTACCATATGATATTTAAATATTATGATTTTCAGGATAAGATCCCCGGAACATGGATGCATCTTTCGGTGCCGTTCTGCTTTTCAGTCCTTTTATGGATTTATTTGACAGGAAGGCGGTGATGCGATTTATGATCTCACAACGGAATATTTATGAGGTACTGTATATTTGTGACATCGACAGCGTTTATGTGGATCGGCTGTCCGGCTATCTGAACAGAAAAACAGCATTTACATATCCGGTGAGAACTTTTTCCAATGTGGAAATGTTGGGAGAGTGCCTGGAAAAGGACCAGAAGGAGGGAAGGCAATTGGCCATTCTCATTTCTGCGGAACTTTATCGGCAGATACGAGCAGGCAGCAGGAAATTTTTCACAGGGAATATGCGTTGGATCCTGCTGAGCGGAGACGGGCTGGAAGTGGAAGGAAAGGAACAGATCGAAAAATATCAGGCGGCAGGTCGCCTTTGCGGACAACTCCTGACCCTGCTGACCCCATCCGAGCCTGAAGAACGGACGGTGATCACCGGCATTTATTCGGTCAGTTCATTTAAAAAGTCTCGGGATTTTGTCAGAGACTATATGAACGGGCTGAACAGTAAACGGCGTTTGTGTATTTTTCTGGAAGAACTCACAGATCTGGACTGGATGGCCGAGCATAAGGGTATGAGCGAATTGTTTTATCAACTTCGTAAGGGAAAAGGGATAGAGAATGAGGACTATGACCTGCCAGACTATATCGTATCCCAGGAAATAGCCGATATACTTCCGGGATTCAGGACCACTTACGATATGATGGACAGTACATGTGAACAGTGGCAGATGTTTTTCGGACAGATTCTCCGTAGAAGCGGATATGACGAGGTGATCATCGTTTTTCAGAGACTGCCGGTATATCCAGAGATTTTTCAGTGGTTGGACGGCATTGTTGTTTTAGCTGGAAAAGACAGTGAATCCAAGGAGCAGGAACGAAGATTTCATCAGTTGACAGGATATTTAAAGATGGAAGGACTGCAAGGAAAAGTGACATATAACCTATAAGTCGGAAAGAAATGGGATAAGGATGGAAAGGAGAAGATTATGGAGTTTAACAGCGCGTATGATAAAAATTTAAAGGAGCGGCTTCAGGAGATATTGCTGCAGCAGTTGGAGGAGGGATATGAATGGACCGACAAAGATATTGAGGACAAGATCGACGCGGTGATCCTTCAGTGCAGCAAGGAGATGTACATGAGCGGCTATAGAAAACTGGCTTTGAAGCAGGAACTGTTTAATGCCATAAGAAGGCTGGATCTGCTGCAGGAACTTTTGGATGACAAAAATATCACAGAGATCATGGTCAATGGCATAGGGGATATATTTTATGAAAAGGAAGGACATATCAGCCGCTGGGATCGACGGTTTGAAAGTGAGGAAAAGCTGGAAGATGTGATACAACAGATCGTTTCAGGAGCGAATCGGAGAGTTAATGAATCATCACCCATTGTGGATGCCCGGCTCCCCGATGGTTCCAGAGTCAATGTGGTGTTAAAGCCGGTAGCCGTAAACGGCCCGATCCTCACGATCCGTAAGTTTCCGGAAGAGCCTCTGACTATGGAAGATCTGGTCAAAAAGGGGACGCTTACAGAAGAGGCGGCGGACTTTTTGAAAAAACTTATTTACGCTGGATATAATATTTTTATTTCTGGGGGAACCGGCTCTGGAAAGACGACCATGCTCAATGCCTTGATGGACCACGTGCCGGAGGATGAACGGGTGATCACCATTGAAGATTCTGCAGAGCTTCAGATACGGCACATCCCCAATCTGGTCCGTCTGGAAGCACGGGATGCCAATGATGATGGGGAACGGGCGGTAACGATCCGGGACCTGATCCGAAGTGCGTTGCGAATGCGGCCCAACCGTCTGATCGTAGGAGAGGTCAGGGGCAGTGAAGCCATTGACATGATACAGGCGATGAATACGGGACATGATGGCTCCATATCCACTGGCCATTCCAATTCCCCTCGAGATATGCTCAGCCGGCTGGAGACGATGGTGCTGATGGGAGCCGAGATCCCGCTGGAAGCGGTACGAAAACAGATCGCTTCCTCCATTGATATTATTGTCCAACTGGACCGGATGAGGGATAAAACACGGAAGGTCACAGAGATCGTGGAGATTGCCGGGTATGAAGATGGTGAGATCCGGCTGAATCCCTTATTCAGCATGGGTCGGAGTAAGGCCGCGCTTGTCATGGAGGAAGAGGCTGCTTATTCATATGATACGGAAACCGGGGCAGATGCAAAGGAAGTACTCCTTCCCACAGGCAATGTTCTGATACATAGAAGAAAGATGGACAGGGCTTTTGCATGAGACAGAAGTGGTGGACAGATCGTAGGCTATCGATACTGATGGATCTTATTTTGTGGCTGGCCTTATGCGGAGGTGTCAGTTGGCTGTTTTATCAGTCCTGGTGGGCATTCCTTGCATTGGTACCTGCTTTTCCGCTTTTTCTGAAATATCGGATGAAGGAAGCGGAAAGGATGAGACGGCAGCAGATGAAGTATCAGTTTATAGATGGAATGGCAGCTTTATACAGTTCTCTTTCAGCCGGCAATTCCCTGGAGATCAGCTTTAGAAACGCAAGAAAAGATTTGGAGATCTACGGACAAGGACACGCTATGATCCAGCAGGAATTTACACGGATCTGTCAACAAATGGATAAAAATATCCCGTTGGAAACCAGTCTGGCAGATATGGCTAAGCGCAGTGGTGACGAGGATATCCGCCAGTTTGCCGAGATACTTATCCTTGCCAAACGCAGCGGCGGCGGTGTGATACAGATGATACGGGAAAGTATGGAACGCATTCAGCGCAGGATAGAAACGAACTATGAGATCGACGCCATGCTCAGCGCAAAAAAGAGTGAATTTCGCATGATGTGTCTGATACCGGCAGGGATCATTTTGTACATGAAGTTATTTTCGACGGGATTTATGGCGGCATTATATCACAATGCGGGAGGCGTGCTTTTCATGAGTGTTTGCCTGGCTGCTTATCTGGCGGGTATATTCTGGGGAAGGAAGATTTTGGATATTCCCGTATAGTTTCCAACACCGATCAGAGATGGGGAAATGGCTGACCTGTGGAGATGACAGGAAAGGAGGTGAGAGTGTATGAAGAGAGAAAAAATTTCAGGATGGCTATGGCGTCATGTGATCCGCAAAAAGGTTGCGGCCGTCATGCGTCGGATGTATCCGGAAGATCGGATGAACCGGCACCTGATGGATTTTTACGGCAGAAAGTTCAAAATGTTGATGGTTGGACTGGGTATACTCATGATCTTTTCTGGGATATTGACGGTTTCAGAATATGTGCGGCTCCACAAAGAGCAGACCAAGCTGATCCGCGCTTCTCCGGGAAGCGGGGAGATCATATACCATCTGACCGTCAGTGATGGTGAGTATTATGAGGATCAGGAGGTGGACATCCATGTTCCGGCCCGGCTTTTAGACGAGAAAGAACTGGAAGAATGGTTCAGTCTGGGATGGGAGTGGGTGAGCAGTCATTGGCTAGGCGAGAATGAATCTGCTTCCCAGGTTTACTCGGATCTGGATTTCACAACGGAGATACCGGAATATGATATGACAGTTCAGTGGCGGCCCGAGAATACTGCTTGGGTCCGGTCAGATGGGACAGTGACAGATGAAGCTTACGAAAGCGCGCCAGTCACCACCCGTGTATTCATAACGCTTCAATGCCAGGGAGAAACCAGAGAGCATGTGGAAGAGATCACACTGCAAAAACCGGTACTGCTGCCGGCGCAAGCTGGTATGAAAGAGATCATGGATGCCGTCAATGATAAGATTGAAGCAACGGCAACAGAAGAAACTTTAAGTTTACCTACTTCTGTTGACGGACGGAAATTGACGTGGAAAACGGTACCGGATCACATGGGGATTAAGTTTTTGATTTTCGGATGTCTGTGTCTGGCAGTGTTCTTTTTCTATAAAGATGAGCAGGTGATCAGGCAGTTCGATGCCCGTTCACGGGAACTGGAAAGAGCTTATCCGGAAATCGTCTATCGTTTGGTCCTTTTGATGGGAGCCGGACTTACGATCCGGCGAGCTTGGGAAAAGGTTGTGGAAAAAGGATTGGATCAGGATGGATCATCTGGAATGCCAAGAACAGCTTATAAAGAAATGGAAAGAACGATCCAAGAAATGAACCGGGGGATCACAGAAAGACAGGCCTATGTGAATTTCGGGAGAAGATGCGGTTCGCCTGCTTATATGCGTTTGGCGGCATTACTTGTTCAGCAGTTACAGAAAGGGACGAAAGGTTCTACCC
The DNA here is from genome assembly GCA_018715345.1 of Candidatus Onthocola gallistercoris. Taxonomy (GTDB): domain Bacteria; phylum Bacillota; class Clostridia; order Lachnospirales; family Lachnospiraceae; genus Frisingicoccus; species Frisingicoccus gallistercoris. The sequence continues at coordinate 8,532 of DVLT01000055.1, read as the reverse complement.
GTTTACTGCTGAATGAGGCGGAAGAAGCTGAGATCATGCGGCGGGAGAATGCGCGAAAAATGGGTGAGCAGGCTTCTTTGAAAATGTTGTTTCCGCTGATCCTTCTGATGGGGATTATTTTTGCCATACTTATATATCCTGCAGTTGTTTCTTTTAAAATATGATCTATAAGGCATATCTGGAGCAGATATAGCGTTGCAAGGAGGAAGTTTATGGAAATGATCAAACAATTTATAACAGATGATGACGCTGTAGGCGTGGTGGAGATCATCCTGATCTTGGTGGTCCTCATTGGTCTGGTCATTATTTTTAAATCTCAGCTGACATCTCTTGTCAACAGTATCTTTGATAAAATCACAAGTCAGAGCTCTTCCATATGACACCAAAAGTCAAAGGGCAGATCACCGTTTTTGCAGCTTTAGTCTTTATGCTTGTCACAGGTCTTATCTTAACATGTCTGAAATCAGCAGTCGTCTATTCCTATATGACATGCGCCAAACAGGCGGCAATGATCAGTGTGGAAAATCTGATGACCCATTATCACCCCGTATTAAAAAAATATTATGGGATCATGGCCCTTGATGGCGGCTTGGGAAGCAGTCGGCTCCATCTGGAAACCCTGCGTGTATGGGCGGAAGACTCTTTTGTGCACTATATGGAAGGCAGCGCCTTGTACGGCGGCAGTTTGGAACTTCAAGCAGATACGCCGGATATCATGATGCTGGATGACCAGGAGTGGGCTTATATGCGCAGAGAGATTCTTCTTGGATGGAAAGATAAGATTAAAGAAGAAAGCTTTGACGGTGTGCTGAATCTGTGGAATTATGCGCATCATTCTATTTCCGGAGATATCCGCGAAGAAGAGGAAAAAGCGGAGTTGGTGTATAGCCAGAGGGAAGAAAAAGAGGAGTCGGAAGAAACACAAAAAGGACAGGAGCCGATCGATCCCAGAGATGGCCTTGCGGATCTGTTAAAGGGTGGCGTGCTGGCGGCAGCTTTACCTGACGGTTATGTGTTATCCGAAAAAAGCGCGGATTTTTCAGATGTTTCCTATCCGGTGGAAAAAGAAGGTGCCTGGGAAGCTTCGACGGATTTTAAAGATGTGGACGAGGTACAGGCATTGTTTGAAAGCTTATCGGAGAATATGGATTTATCTGCTGTCATTCAAAAGGGTGAACAGTTTGCTGCTCTATATAGTTATATACCGGAAGTTTTTTCAAATGGAAGTATGACATGGGAGGGCGTAAGTCATGAGCGGGCGCTGAGCTATGAGATGGAATATTTACTGAATGGATCCGGATCTGACAGGGAGAACCTGGAAGCGGCAGTAAAAAAGCTCATTTGGCTGAGAATGTTTTTGAATATGGCTTATTTGCTGACGCATCCGAAGGAGGACGCTAAAGTACGCGAAACGGCGACTCTTATTGCCGGATTTTTGCTGCTTCCGGAATTTCAGGAAGTCATTTGCATACTTTTGAAATTGGCATGGGCGTATACAGAAAGCCTAGCGGATTGCCGAACCCTGCTTGAAGGAGAGAAGGTCAGTTTGCTAAAGAAGGAGGGGGATTGGAAGATCAGTTGGGAGTCCATGTTGGGACTTTCAGCCGATACGTTGGACCAAACGGAAAACAGAGGTGAGGGTGGTATGGATTATACTGGTTATCTGACACTTTTTCTGATGCTGATGTCCAATGAAACACTGATGCGGAGGATGACACATCTGATGGAAAAGAATATACGTCTTACAGAGGGGAACGGATCATTTTGTATGTCCAACTGCATATATGGCATTCGTGGTTCTTTCGACTATAGTGTGGGCGGTATTTTCAGGCAAAACACAGCTGTTTCCATGACTTACTGAATCTGAAGGGAAGGAGGTGATATGTGGGAATGCCTTTTTTCGATCATACAATTCAATTATTTTATTATTCTGATTTTCAAAATAAAAAAACTCCGAAAAAAAATCAATACAGGCGATACCTTAACAATAAAAGAAAAAGTATATCAATGGATGGAAAAACCAGCAGAAAAAAGGCATTCCACCATAAAAAAGCTTCTCTGACAGTTGAAGCTGCCTTTGTTATTCCGTTGGTTCTTTATGCCTGGATGCTCCTCATATCTCTGGTGGGGATGACAGCATTCAAGCTCCAGGTACAGAGCCGGATGACACAAGCTGGGAGAGAGCTGGCGGTTCTTGCCAGTGATAACGAAACACTGGTAAAGAGCACATGGATGCTGAAATTGTATGAAGCTGTAGAAGATATCCGGGTGCCATCCACAGCCATTAGCGAAGATATGGGAGGTATTCATTTTATCGGTTCGGAAGTACTGGAGGGAGATGCATGGCTGCATTTGCAAGCGGCATATCAGCTTCAGCCTATTTATCCCGTGTTTGGGCTGACGGCGGTCCCTGTGGAACAATGGACAGATATACGGGCCTGGAAAGGATATGACGGCAGTGAAGGCGGAGGTATGGCCGCGGATGACTGCGGCGGGACCGTTTATGTTGCAGAAAACGGTGTTGTCTATCATACAGACAGATCGTGTTCCCATATAAAACTAAATATACAGAGGGTGTCAGAAAAAAAGGCTCGGACTTATCCGGCCTGTGAAAGGTGTGGAGATATGGGGGGACTTACATATTACGTGACTGAAAGCGGAGGCTGTTATCACAAGAGTCTGTCATGCAGCGGGTTGAAACGGACAGTAGAGATGATGGAAAGATCTGAAGCAGAAGCCAAGGGCCTGTTCGCCTGTTCCCGCTGCGGGAAGTAAAGGGGGAAAAATGATAGCGAGACATATTTTGAGCCTTATATTGATCATTTACCCGGTTTTCTGGGATATAAAATATAAAACGATACCGCTTTGGCCGGCAGAAGGAGCGGTATGTCTGGGTCTGATCTGTCATCTGGTCCAGGGGCAGACACTGTACGTGACTTGGTGGGCAGGTGCGGCGCTGGGGCTGGTTTCGGCCATATGGGGGAAATTGACATCGGGAGGAATCGGAGAGGGGGACAGTGTGATCATAGGAAGTTTGGGGTTTTTAGAAGGCGCATGGTTCTGTGTCAAGGCTGTTGCAGTGAGTTTTGTGATTTTGGCAGTATATATAGGTGTGGGTATGTACAGAGGAAAGCTACACAGGAAATCCACGGTGGCTTATCTGCCCTTCTTGGCCTTGGGTTATGCAGGCGCGTGGCTGCTATGAAACAATACAGAGGAAGTTTTACGGTGGAAGCATCGTTCATTATTTCTTGGTTTTGCCTGTTGATAGGGACAATGATCCTGCTTGCTTTTTATATACATGATTATGTGGTCATTTGTGCAGTTGCAGATGAGGCGGCTGTTCATGCCAGTCTCAGCCTTGGCAGATACTTTCTAACAGATTCAGGAGAGACAGATATTACCGCTTTGCTTGAAGAACGTGATGTACCCATGACATTAGTATACGAATGGGCCTATCAAAGAATGGAACGCAGTCTGCTGTGCGTATCTGTGGATACATTCCAGATAAATGAGTCAAAGTGGGCAGACAAAGTGGAAGTTTCAGCCATAGGATCCTGCCGGCTGGCCGGGATACCGGTACAGTTTAAGATTATTTCGGAAGCCCCTGTTATAAATAGTCAGTCGTTATCAAGACGCCCGGAAGGAGAGGAAGAAACAGGTGGAGAATAAAGTTGAATACAGGAAGGATATGTGCTGTACATATCTGGATATTTGGACCGACAGTCAACATCCGGGAGAGGCCTATGAATTGAAATTGCTGCAAAAAATACAAGTACCGGGTCTGACGGCATTCTATAGCACAGAGGCGGATATGGAGACCAAATATGTCTATCGCTTGAATAAGTATACGGCTCTGGAGTACTGGATCAAGGAACAGCCATTGGATGCGGATATGATACGGCGGATCTTACGCTCAGTCATCCGCGTAATGGAATCAGTAGATGAATATCTGCTGGATCCGGACAATCTGGTATTGGAAGATACCTATATTTTTTTGAACGAACAGGATTATTATGCCAGTTTTGTTTATCTGCCGGGGTATAAAGTCCCTTTTTGGGAACAAATGAGGCTTTTCTCAGAAAAGTGGCTGAATGAGGTGGCCTATGAGGAGAAAGAGGCGGTATTTCTTGTCTATCAGTTCTATAAAAAAGTACATGAGCCCCATTGCGTATTAGAGGTTTTTAGGGAAATGTTGGATGAGGGGGATCTGGACCAAGAAACGGAAGCAGATATGGAAAAGGGCGCCGGACAGGAGGATATGAGAGTGGAAAATCAGTTGGACAAAGAATGGAGAGGATATGCGCCAAAGATTATTTTATATATGTGTCTTCCTGTGATCGTGGGATTGGCGTGTCTGATCCTGAAATTGAGGATCGTTCCGTGGCATGCCGGTATGATAACAGGTATGGTTGAAGTGCTTGGCACAATCATTATTTTGGTCGGGAGAAAGCAAAGAGAAAAAAATGCAAAAGCAATTAAGAAAATACGAGACAGAAAAAAAGACGACTTTTATAAAATGGATCTGGAAGATACGGACGTGCCCCCAGAGGGAGAGCCTTGGGAACTGATACCGATCCGAAAGGATTGCTGCCCGGAGATACATATTTCGTATTGGCCTTTTGTTATAGGAAAAGTGCCATCGGAGGTGGACTATGTACTGGATAAGCCGAGAGTGAGTCACATTCATGCCCGTTTTGACAGACTTGGATGGGGAATGACGGTGGCGGACATGGATTCCTCCAATGGCACTTATCTCAACGGAGAAAAACTGATCCCCGGACGGGAATATGCAGTAAATCCGGACGACAGGATACGTTTTGCAGATGTGGATTTCATCTGCCGATCTAAAGCAGAAAGCACAAAAGGGCAGCCCTTTAGGGGACGGGAAGGATCATGATGAATTTTGTGCCGATTCCCGGCTTTGAATATACTCGGATCGAACCGCCGTGAGCTTTGATGATATTTCGGACGATCGTAAGCCCCAGGCCGGTGCCGCCTGTTTTATATGTGACAAAGGGATCAAAAATGGTTGAACGCTTTTCTTCATCAATACCTTGCCCGGAATCGCTGACGGTAAAGATGATCCGGTTCCATTTGGACTTTGCTTCAATGATGATGGCATCTCCTTCTTCAGTGGCTTCCAGCGCATTTTTCAGAAGATTGATGAATACTTCTTTGAGTTTTAAAGTATCGCCGGAAAAGGTTTGTACGGGAGTCTGTATATTCAATGAAAGGGATTTTTTCTGAGTGTGAAAGAGGGGAAGATAGGATGTGACGATATCTGTCAAAAATTGTCGAATCGGAATTTCAGATTTCTGGAGCTGTTGGCTTTGATTTAATGCGGAAAGCTCGGAAAGTAATTCGGTCATATATTCCACATCCTGATTCAGCTGACGCCATAAGGGATCCATTTTTATATCGGGATGATGGCTGCCCAGGAGCTGAAGTGTGCTGTGGATCAGAGTCAGCGGATTACGCAGCTCGTGGGATATGGTTGATAAGGTCAGTTGGCTTTTGAAACGTGTCGTTTCATGAAGTACGGAAGTCATAGACAAGTTCCTTTCTCTGCTTTTTTAATAAATCTATCATGAAATTTGTGTATATTCAAACATTTTTCGTTGACATAATCTGACAAAAAGGGACATAAATTGAATATAATTGCAATAATTTCGCCTATAACAAAAAAATATTCGGGGAAATTGTCAGTCAATAATGATCGTTGTGACGTCTCCGGCGGACTCTTATAAAAATATACGCAGCTGGATAAAGATTATGCACAGGCGGCCTGCTGGAAATCTTCTTGCATAACAGAAAAAACATAGCTATACTTGTAATAACCAATGCGATGTGGCAAGGAGGTTTTAAATATGAAAGATGAAAATTGCATTTTTTGCAGAATAGCCGCGGGAGATATTCCATCTACGACGATTTATGAAGATGAATTTTTTATCGTGATCATGGATTTATCGCCGGCAACAAAAGGACATGCTCTGATCATTCCAAAAGAGCATATGGCAGATATCTTTGAGATGGATGAAAAAACAGCGGGCAAGCTGTTTAAGCTGGCTGTTCGTATTGCAAAGGCGATGAAAAAAGCACTGAATTGTGACGGACTGAACATTGTACAGAATAACGGTGAGATTGCTGGACAGACAGTGCGCCATTTCCATCTCCACCTGATCCCGAGATATGAAGGCGATGGACAGAATATTTTGTGGACACCGGGAGAAGCAAGTGATGAGGAACGACGGATGACGGCAGAAGCCATCCGAGAAAAAATGTAAAGATATAAATAAAGAAAAAGGATGCCCCAAGGCCTCGGCTTAATAAGGATGTATAGTTGACTTGTGGCGGAAGGCATATCTTTGGATATGCCTTCCGTTTACTGTATCATTCCGATGTAATTGAAGTAAATGTCAATCTTTTGTGTGTAAAACTTTTTCTTGTAAGCACCGTCACGCTCATGCACCGTGATGTGGTGAACAAATTCCCGCAGGATTTCCGGCGTCAGCTCCGGCATGTCTAAATGCCGGTCAACTATGGCGAGGAAGTTCCCCACGTTGTTAAGTTCGTCCTGCTGCTTGGCAAGTTCTGTTTCTAATCGGGCAATATGTTCATTCAAGGTTTCCTGCTCTGCCAGATACCGCCCGTTTAGCTGCTGAAATTGTTCGTCCGTGAGTATGCCGGTTGCCAACTTCTCGAAGGTGGCGGCTATCAGGTTGCCAACCTCTGCAAGCCGTTTCCTAGCCTGCTCCAGTTCTTTCCGCTTAGCTGTCAGTTCCTTTTTCAACTGGCCGGATTGCTTGGCTGTCAAATGGGCGATGAAGGCTTCCCGGTCGGCTTTTGCCGTTTGTACGACGGTCTGTATCGCTTGTAAAACAGCTTCCCGCAGGTGCAGGGCTTTTACTGTGTGGGGCGTACATTCTTCCTTGTGGCGGTGGTATTTGCCGCAAACATAGGTGTATTTGCTTTCGTCCCAGCTTCCGCACCGGCAAAGATAATGGGTGTTGCCGCAGTCGGCGCATTGTACCATACCCGCCAGCATATCCATTTTCCCCAGCTTGGTAGGACGCCGCTTGTTTGCCCGTACCCGCTGCACAATGTCCCACAGTTCTCGGTCAATAATCGGCTCATGGGCGTTTTCCACCCGGTAGCGTTCTTCTTCCGGCACCTCTATTATCAAATCGCTTTTGTAGGAAGGTTTGTGCGTCTTGCAGCTCACCTGTACGCCGATATAGTCTGTATTTTCCAGAATACGAGCAACCGTGCTGTTCGACCACCGATAGGGAAAATCTGGGTTACGGCTGGAATGGTTACGTCTAAACTTGCGGTAGGCGTATTCCGCAGGGACAAGTGTTTTTTCCCGTTCCAGACGCTTGGCAATCTGTTCCGGCCCCATGCCGGAAGCGCACAGGCGGAAGATATACCGTACCTTTTCCGCTGCTTCCGGGTCGGGAATGATTTTGAACTTGTCCGCCGGGTCTTTCTGGTAGCCATAAGGCGGAATCGAAGCAATCCGTACCCCTTTTTCCGCCTTGTGTTGGATAACGGCGTTGATCTTTCGGCTGGTCTGCCGGGGATACCACTCGTTAAACAGGTTGGAGAACATGGCTAAATCCTCGTCGCTCTCCGTATTGGTGGCGCTGTCGTAGTTGTTGGTAATGGCAATAAAACGCACGCCCAACGCAGGAAAGACGATTTCCAGCAGATTGTTGGCTTCCGATTGGTTACGGTACAGGCGGGTCAAGTCGGTCACAGTCAACGTAACGGCCTGCCCGTCCCGTATCATGGCAAGCACTTTCTGGAAGCCTGGACGGTTGGTCTTTGTCCCGAAAACGCCGTCATCATACAGAAACAGGGGATTGCGGAAACCATGCTTTTCCGCATAGTCCCTCAGCATTTCCTCTTGAGACGAGATTTGTCAAGGATATATTTTGTTTATCAGAATGCTATAAAACGCGTGAAAAAATAAAACGAATCCCTTTTATTGTAAAAAGCGCTTAGAATCGCGTGGTTCTAAGTGCTTTTTCCTGTTATGCCCCTCAACGCCGCATCCTGCCGATCCTTTGACTCTTCCAAGTCCTTGAAATCTCCCAAGTCGGTCAATTTAACTTCCGAAGCGTCAACTTTGGCGTCCGGATTTTCCGCCTGACCACGGATGGTGGCGGGGATTTTACCGTCCAGCTGCCTGCGTATACTCTCGGCCCGCAGCAGACAAACCTGTTCCAGCGTATCCACCGCCAGCCGGTGGTCTTCGTAGGAGCAAAAGGCGGTGGGATCTTTTTGAACATAAGGGGCAATCAGCTTTTCCGTCTGCCGGAGGGCAGCTGCAAACCGGCCGTTTTCAAAGTATTCCGAAAGGAGCTCGTCGAAATAGTCGTGATAGCGGGCAAAGTATTCTTCGTGCTTCATTAGGTTGTGGTAAAGCGGCCGGTTGAGCATGATCTTTCCTTCCGCCGGGGTGTTAATGGGATAGTTAATAAGAATGTTGGGATCTTTGATAGGGTCGGTCATGCCCAGAGCATAGGT
>DVLT01000004.1 GCA_018715345.1 Candidatus Onthocola gallistercoris | reverse complement strand
GAAAAAAGTAAAAGGGTTTTCTGTGGTGGGGGTCAGTATATTGGGGGGCGTCCTCCACAATGTGGGACAGTTATGCGTGGCGATGGCGGTGGTGGAAAATATCCGCCTGGCCTACTATTTTCCGGTGTTGCTGATCGGCGGTATGATCACCGGATTGTTGATCGGTGTGGCTTCGGCTCAGATCATTCCACGGATACATAAAGCGGATCCGGCTTGAAGGAAAAACAGATTTATGATATGATGGCAACGAAATAAGAAAAGACAGAGGAGTCGATAAGATGAGCCAAAAAGTAAGAACACGATTTGCACCCAGCCCGACAGGCCGGATGCACGTGGGGAATTTAAGAACAGCCCTTTATGCTTACTTGATCGCAAAGCATGAAGGCGGAGATTTCCTTTTGAGAATAGAAGATACAGATCAGGAGCGTTATGTGGATGGCGCGGTGGATATCATTTACCGTACGCTTGAAAAAACCGGACTGATCCATGATGAAGGACCGGATAAGGACGGCGGAGTGGGACCTTATGTTCAGAGTGAGCGTCAGGCGGCCGGTATTTATCTGGAATATGCAAAAAAACTGATCGACAAGGGTGAGGCCTACTATTGTTTCTGTGACAAGGAACGGCTGGAAGGCCTGAAACAAGAAGTGGCAGGTAAGGAGATCATTGTTTATGATAAGCATTGTCTCCATTTGTCTAAAGAGGAGATCCAGGCCAAATTGGATGCAGGTGTACCTTATGTTATCCGTCAAAATAATCCGACGGAAGGTACGACCACCTTCCATGATGATATTTACGGTGATATCACAGTGGATAATTCGGAGTTGGATGATATGATCTTGATCAAGTCAGACGGTTACCCCACTTACAATTTCGCCAATGTGGTGGATGATCATTTGATGGGTATCACCCATGTGGTACGGGGGAATGAGTACCTTTCTTCTTCGCCCAAGTATAACCGACTGTATGAGGCTTTTGGTTGGGAGGTTCCCACCTATGTACATTGTCCGCTGATCACAGACGAAAATCATAAGAAACTGAGTAAGCGCAGCGGCCATTCATCCTTTGAAGATCTGATCGAGCAGGGGTTCCTGACAGAAGCGGTCGTCAATTTCGTGGCTTTACTGGGCTGGTGCCCGGAAGATAACCGGGAGATCTTTTCGTTGGATGAACTGGTGGAGGCTTTTGACTATCATCATATGAGCAAATCGCCGGCTGTGTTTGATATGACCAAACTGCGGTGGATGAATGGGGAATATATCAAGGCCATGGATTTCGATGTGTTTTATGAAAAAGCGCTTCCTTATATAAAGGAAGTGATCCACAAGCCCATGGATTTTAAACGGATCGCCCAGATGGTAAAGACCCGGATCGAAGTATTCCCGGACATTCGGGATCACATTGATTTCTTTGAATCTTTACCGGAATACGATGTGGCCATGTATCGGCATAAAAAAATGAAAACAACAGAGGAATCCTCGCTTCAGGTGTTAAAAGAGGTATTGCCTATCCTGGAGAGTTGGGAAGATTATACCAATGATGCCCTTTATGGACGGCTGCTGGAATTTATCAAAGAAAAAGGCTATAAAAATGGCTATGTGATGTGGCCGATCCGGACAGCCCTTTCCGGTAAGCAGATGACGCCTGCCGGAGCTACCGAAATATTGGAGGTTTTGGGCAGGGATGAATCCGTTAAACGTATCTGCGTTGGAATAGAGAAACTGGAAGAGAGCCTTGCATGAGCAGCGGAAAAAAAGCATTGACTGAAGCTCAGGAAAAGGCGGTCACCCATGTGGATGGCCCGATGATGGTCCTGGCAGGGCCGGGGTCTGGAAAAACACTGGTGATCACGGAGCGGACCCGATATCTGGTGGAAAAGGCACAGGTTTCACCAGGGAATATTCTTGTTGTCACGTTTACAAAAGCAGCGGCGCAGGAGATGCGCCGCCGCTTTGATTCTTTAATGGGCGGACGTCGCCTGCCGGTATCTTTTGGCACATTTCATGCCATTTTTTTCACCATTCTCAAATATGCCTATCATTATACAGTGGGCCATATATTGCGGGAAGATCAAAAGATCCAGATTTTGCGGGATATAATCCAACACATTGACGTGGAAATGGACGATTCCGGAGACTTTATCACAGATATCGCAGGGGAGATCAGCTTTGTAAAAGGCGATGGCATTTCTCTGGAGCACTATTATGCTAAAAATTGTTCCGATGAGGTTTTTCGCAGTATTTTCAGGGAATATGAAAGACGTTTGTCTGCGCTGCATAGGATAGATTTCGATGATATGCTGGTGAAAACCTATCGGCTTTTTAAAGAACGGCCGGACATTCTTGCTGCTTGGCAGAAAAAATATCAATATATACTGATCGATGAATTTCAGGACATCAACCGTATGCAGTTTGAGATCATCAAGATGTTGGCTCTGCCGGAAAACAATCTTTTTATCGTGGGGGATGACGACCAATCTATTTACCGTTTCCGCGGTGCAAAACCCGAAATTTTGTTGAATTTCCAGGCAGAATATCCGGACTGCCAACAGGTTGTTTTGGATGTGAATTTTCGATGTGCCGGACCGATCATCAAGAGTGCCGGGAGAGTGATCCGGAATAATACCATGCGTTTCCCGAAGAACATCCGGGGGGCGGCGTTTGGAGAAGGCAAAAAGCCGGAAAAGGAAGTGCCGGTGGTGATCAAGTCGTTTGGAGCCCCCCGGGAGGAATACATACAGATATGCCGGGAGATACTGGAACTGCATAAAAACGGGCTGGCGTGGGAGGATATGGCTGTTATTTTTCGGACAAACCATCAATTTGGAGGTCTGATCGAAAAATTGATGGCGTATAATATCCCTTTTACCATGAAAGATTCCGTACCCAATATATATAAACATTGGATCGCAAAGGACATTTTTGCCTATGTCCGTCTGGCCCAAGGCAGCAAGGCCAGGAAGGATTACCTGCGGGTCATCAACCGGCCCAACCGTTTCATTTCCAGGAGTTTTTTTGACAGCGGCGAGATATCCCTGGACGACCTGAAGGAGATGCTTTCCGAAAGGGAGTGGATGGCGGAACGGGTGGAACAACTGGAATATGATCTTTACATGATTTCCCAGATGGCGCCTTATCCGGCCTTGAATTATATCCGCCATGCAGTGGGATATGAGGCGTTTCTGAAAGATCATGCTCTGGAACATCGGACGAAACCGGAAGAATGGTATGATATATATGATGAACTGCTGGAAAAAAGCCGGAATTATGAAGATTGGAAAAGCTTTAATGAAGGCATCAGAAAATACACAGAACTGTTGAGTATGAAGGCGGTAAAGAACTGGCAAGAGGGCAAAGGCATCCGCTTGATGACCATGCACGGGGCAAAAGGGCTGGAATATTCGGCGGTTTATATACCGGATGCTTGTGAAGGGGTGACGCCCCACAAAAAGGCGGTTTTGGAAGCGGATCTGGAGGAAGAGCGACGGATGTTTTATGTGGCCATGACCCGGGCAAAGGATAGACTGCGTATCTACACAGTGAAGGAGCGTTTTGGCCATACCATGAGCCTGTCCAGATTTGTGGAAGAATTGATGGACAGGCATTGATTTATGCCGGTTTATCTGGTAAAGTGGAAGAAAGTTTACAGAAACGAGGTAAAGGATATGGGAGATTTTCTACCGAACGAGGAGGATACCGTAACATTGTCACTGGATGACGGAACAGAGCTTGAGTGCGCCGTGTTGGCCGTATTTCCTGCCGGCGACAGGGACTACATTGCCTTGCTTCCTTTGGATGAAGAGGAAGGCGAAGAAGGCGAAGTGTTCCTTTATCGGTTCTTTGAAGATGAGGACGGGGAGATCGCGCTGGATAATATCGAGGATGATGAAGAATACGAGCAGGTGGCCGACGCTTTTGACGAACTGTTGGACAGCGAGGAATTTGATGAATTATTCGATGAGGATTGAGCGGCGGACGCATAAGTGACCGGGCATGATCGGGAATAAAAAAGAACGTTTTCAGATACGCAGTAGTTTCGGCGGACTGGAAACGTTCTTTTTATTTTTGACAGTATTGATGGAACAGGAGGATACCGGCTAAAAGTATCCGGCAAACAACTAGACTTCCTGCCCGTCCCCCTCCGGAGCGGCGGAGATCAGATGTTCCACAAAAAATTTGGCGGCTTCCGACAGGGGCGCTTTGGAATTATAGCCCACGACCAACTGACGAGCCGGCAGCAGTTCATTTGTATGTAGGATGAACAGATCCGGATCATCCTCAGGCAGACAAAAATCAGGGATGAAAGCGATGCCCAGTCCGATGCGCGCCAGGTCGATGAGCAGGTCATTGCTGCTTAGTTCGATCTCCGGCACCAGATCCAACTGTTTCTGCTGGAACAAGCTGTGCAGAAATTCACTGGTCATACTGTTTTTATCCAACATTAAAATAGGATAACCGAGAAGTTCTTCCAGGGAGAGATTCTTTCCTTTTAAATGCTGGAAATTTTTATTGGCAATAAATACATCGTGAAATTCCCTTAATTTTCGCACATGGTCGATGGAATGGATACGGGGATTGGGGAAATTGGTCACGATCAGATCCACCTGTTCGTTTTCCAGCAGATCCACACAGCGGGCGGAAGTCTGGTTGGTCACTTTGATATGGACATTTGGAAAATGTTCATGGAAATCTTTCAGATAGGGAACAAGAAAATAACGGCAGATGGTGTCGCTGGCGCCGATACGCAACTGCCCTCCGTTCAGGGTGCTGGCATCCAGGATCTGATTCTCTCCTCGGATGATCAGATTGACTGCCGGTTCGATATGTTTGAAAAGCACTTCGCCTTCCGGCGTCAATTTGACCCGTTTGGTGCTGCGTATGAACAGATGCTGATTCAATTTTTTTTCAAGCGCTTTGATCGACTGACTCACCGCGGATTGGGATATATAAAGCTTCTTGGAAGCTTCGGAAAAACTGAGGGTTTTTGCGACAAAATAAAAGACTTTATACAGTTCATAATTAATGTCCATGGAAAATCCTCCTTGGTTTTATTAATGCATTTAATAAATTGCTGAAGCAATATTAATAATGATAACATAAAACCGGTGAAAATAAAAGTTTTCATTCATTAAAAAGTCCTCCGGCTAAAGTCGGAGGACTAGAAAGAACAATCCTATCATACATTAAAACGGAACAGGACCACATCGCCATCTTTGACCACATAATCTTTTCCTTCCATGCGGACCAGTCCCTTTTCTTTGGCGGCGGTGTAATTGCCGCAAGCCATCAGGTCATCATAGCTGACCACTTCAGCCTTGATGAAGCCCCGTTCAAAATCCGAATGGATCTTTCCGGCAGCCTGGGGCGCCTTAGTCCCCTTTTTGATGGTCCAGGCCCGGCTCTCTGTGGGACCTGCGGTTAAGTAACTGATCAGACCGAGAAGGCGATAACTGGCTTTGATCAGCTTTTCCAGACCGGATTCGGTAAGTCCCAGATCTTCCAGAAACATTTTCTTTTCGTCATCGTCCAGTTCCGCGATCTCTTGTTCGATCTGGGCACAGATGACAAAGACTTCAGAACCTTCCTTGGCCGCGTATTCCCGGACAGAGGAGACAAAAGGATTGGATGCGCCATCATCAGCCAGATCATCTTCGCTTACATTGGCTGCATAAATGACCGGTTTCCATGTGAGCAGATTGAAACTTTGGATGAGGGCCAGCTCCTCTTCGTCATCAATGGAAAGACTTCTGGCCATATTGCCTGCTTCCAGATGGCTTATGATCCTTTTGACCAGTTCGGCCTCTTTGGCCAGAGATTTATCATTTCTTGCGCCTTTGCTCACTTTGGAGTAACGGCGTTCCATAACTTCCATATCTGAAAAGATCAATTCCAGATTGATGGTTTCGATATCCCTCAGCGGATCGATACTTCCGTCCACATGGACGATGTTGCTGTCCTCAAAGCAGCGGACCACATGGACAATGGCATCCACTTCCCGGATATTGGACAGAAACTGGTTTCCCAGACCCTCACCCTTGGAGGCTCCTTTGACAAGTCCGGCGATATCTACAAATTCAATAACAGCAGGAACGATTTTAGCTGAATCGTATAAGCGGGCCAGCACGTCCAGACGGTGGTCAGGGACAGAGACGATCCCCACATTCGGATCAATTGTACAAAACGGGTAATTGGCCGATTCAGCGCCTGCCTTTGTCAGTGAATTAAATAATGTACTTTTTCCCACATTAGGCAAACCGACAATTCCTAATTTCATATGTGAAACGTCCTTTCTATTTAAATGTATCCTTCATCATTCTAGCATAGAATAAATAAAATGGGAACGATTTTTACAAAAATGTAAATTTTATGAAATTTTGGAAATGCCTATTGAAACTTACTTTTAAATCATATAGAATAGAAACACAAGTGGTGAATTGTGGTAGAGTGTGGTAAGAAATGGTTCGTTGGTGGATCATAGTGTGAAACAGGTGGCGTGTATGTTTATTGGTGAATACAATCATTCCATAGATGCAAAAGGCAGGCTGATTGTTCCTTCCAAGTTCAGGGAAGCGTTGGGTGATACGTTTTTTGTGACGAAGGGACTGGATGGCTGTCTTTCTGTGTATCCCACAGAAGAGTGGAAGATTTTTGAATCCAAACTGCGGAGCCTTCCGATCACAAATAAAAATGCACGTAAGTTTACACGTTTTTTTCTGGCAGGCGCCAGTGAATGTGAAATTGATAAACAAGGACGTATTTTGATTCCAGCACCACTGCGGGAATACGCAGGCCTTGTGAAGGATGCTGTTCTGGTGGGCGTTTCCAGCCGGATTGAAATATGGAGCCGGGATAAATGGGCAGAGATCAACGATATTGATGTGGATGATATGTCCGATGTGGCAGAACATATGGAAGAACTGGGGATTTCTCTATAAAGGAGAGAAGGAGACGAAAAGATGACATTTAACCATCAGTCCGTATTGCTGAATGAAACGATCGAATCTTTGAATATACAGCCGGAAGGTATTTATGTGGATGGAACCTTAGGCGGGGGCGGACATGCCAGCGAGGTGTGCCGGCGGCTGACTGGAAAAGGCCGGCTGATCGGCATTGACCAGGATGGAGCAGCCATTGAAGCAGCCGGAAAAAGGCTGGAACCCTATAAAGATCGGGTGACCATCGTAAGAAGCAACTATGCTGATATGAAAAGGATACTGGAAGATCTGGGGATTGCCCAGGTTAATGGCATTTTGTTGGATCTGGGCGTTTCATCTTATCAGCTGGATACGGAGGAAAGAGGTTTTACCTATCGGGCAGATGTGGCTTTGGACATGCGGATGGACCAGAGACAAGATAAGACTGCGCGGGACATTGTCAACACATACAGTGAGATGGAGCTTTACCGGATGATCCGCGATTATGGGGAAGATCGTTTTGCAAAGAATATCGCAAAACATATATGCAGGGAAAGACAACAACAGCCCATAGAGACAACGGGTCAGCTGGCAGAGATCATCAAACAGGCCATACCGGCTCGGGTGCGTTCGGGCAAAGGCCATCCGGCAAAACAGACTTTTCAGGCGATACGTATCGAGTTGAACCATGAATTGGATGTTTTAAAAGATCATTTGACAGAAATGGTGGACCTTCTGCTCCCTGGAGGACGGTTATGTGTGATCACTTTCCATTCTCTGGAGGATCGGATCGTAAAAAATATTTTCAGAAAATGTGAGGATCCATGCGAATGCCCGCCGGATTTCCCGGTCTGTGTCTGTGGAAAAGTATCCAAGGGGCATGTTGTAACACGAAAACCCATTTTACCTACTTTGGAGGAGACTCAAAACAATCCTCGCTCAAAAAGCGCAAAACTAAGAGTATTTGAACACATTTAAATAATAGAAACGATCATGAAAGGAGCGGCGGATATGCCAGACAGAAGACGGCCTGCGAACCGAAAAAAAGGCGGGAACACAGCCTATTATATCGATGGCAATACTGTGCGGAAAGTTCAGCCAGAGCCATATCTGCCGACTGAGGAAGAGTTAAGGATACGAAGGAAGCAGGCGGCCAAACGGCGGCTGAGACAGCGGGAAAAAGCGAAACGGCAGGCTGCGGCCAGGAAGAATCAGGAGAAAGCCCAGCGCTTGGATCTGGGGTATACACTTTTCCTGATGTTTTCAGCGCTGCTCACAGTAGCGGCGTGTGTGATCTATCTGAATACGCAGAGTGCGCTCACAAGACAAAACAGCGTGATCTCTTCTCTGGAATCGGAACTCAGTACACTGGAGAATGAGAATGCGGCTGCAAGGGAACGTCTGAACAGCGCGGTGGACTTGTCCGAAGTATATCAGAAGGCAATTAATGAATATGGAATGACGGCCATTACTGAAGATCAGATACATTATTATTCAAGTGATAATCAGGACTATATCAAACAGTATCAGGAGATACCGTCGGATAAGTGATAAGTGAGGGGCTGTTGATGGACAGACCCTCATTTTTTGCGTGGAAAAGCATCGAAAGCGGGTGACTACATGGCAGACAAGACGCAACGATTCAAATATAAAAAGAAACGGAAAAAAAAGATACTTCCAAGAATATCCAGATTCAACCGAAAGAAAATGCTGATCACATTTTGTGTACTGCTGGCTTTGATGTGCGGATTGATCGGACGTCTGATCGTGATCAATGTATATAACAGCGATAAATACACAAAAATCGTGTTGGCTCAAATGGATTATGACAGCCGGACGATCCCATTTAAAAGGGGAGACATCACAGATCGGAATGGAACAGTTTTGGCGACCAGCGAAAAAGTTTACAATCTGGTCCTGGATCCATATGTGATCAACAATGTGGTTGTTTCCGATGATCAGACGCTTCAGGAGTACAAAGCCGCAGTGGCCAATGCTCTTCAGGTGTTTTTTGACATCGATACAGCCACCACCTACCGGATCCTGGAAGAACAGGCGGACAGCCGGTATGTGGTACTGCAAAAAGAACTTCCCTATGAGAAATACGAGGCTTATCAGTCATTTGTAAATGCGGATGAGGAGTCTGAAGAAACCCAAGCCGAAGAGACGATCGAAACAACAGCAGACAGCGTGACTGAGACGGAAGCAGAGGCAGAAACCCAGATTGAGACGGAAACGGAGACGGAAACCCAAGCTGAAACAGCAGTCTCGGTCACAGCGGCAGAAGCGGCCACGGTGGACGTCAGCAAGATACCGACAGGAGCCATCTGGTTTGAAGAGGACTATATCCGGAAGTATCCGTACAGTTCTCTGGCGGCGGATGTACTTGGATTTACCAACTCGGGCAATGTGGGAACATGGGGGTTGGAAGGTTACTATAATAATGAATTAAATGGAACCGATGGAAGGGAATATGGTTATCTATCTGATTCCACCGGATTTGAGAGAACAACTGTGGCGGCTGTGAATGGTTACAATGTGGTATCCACCATTGATCTGAATATCCAAAGGATCGTGGAGAAATATCTGCTCCAGCTGGAACAGGAACAGGAGAGTAATAATGCAGGCGTCATTGTGGCGGATCCAAATACAGGAGAGATCTTGGCCATGGCCAGTACGCCCACATTTGATCCCAACAGTCCAAGAGACCTGTCAAAATATTACACAGATGCCCAAGTAGAGGCCATGAGCGATGAAGAATTGGTGGATGTCTATAACCAGCTTTGGCGTAATTTCTGTGTTAACGATACTTTTGAAGCGGGATCTACCGTGAAACCGCTGACCATAGGCGCAGCGTTGGATGAGGGCAGCATCAGTCTGACCGATACCTATCTGTGCGATGGTGGCGAAGATTTGTTTGATGGGGTTGAAATCCAAAGGATCCATTGTCATAATAGAAGTGGACATGGTACGGTGACGGTGGAAGAAGCTTTGATGTGGTCCTGCAACGATGCACTTATGCAGATCGGGGAAAAAATCGGTATTACGAATATGCTCAGCTATCATCGGTTGTTTGGATTTGGAAGTCAGACCGGAATTGATCTGCCTGGAGAAGCCAGCGGAGCCGGACTGGTCTTTACAGAAGAAACAATGGGAGAATTTGAGTTGGCCACCAGCAGTTTTGGCCAGGGATTCAATATGACAATGGTACAGATGGTAGCCGCTTTTTCCTCCATCGTCAATGGCGGTCACTATTACCAGCCTCATATTGTCAAAGAGATCACGTCAGAGACCGGCGAAGTCGTCAGATCTTTTGATAAGGTGCTGGTAAAGAACACGTTATCTGAGGAAACGTGTGATTTCCTGAAAGAATCTTTGTATAAAACAGTCAATGATGACGGCATTTATACGACCGGTACAGCAGCCCGGGTGGAAGGTTATTCCATCGGCGGTAAGACTGGAACGGCAGAAAAGCTGCCCCGTGGTTCGGGGAAATATGTGGTTTCTTTTATCGGTTTTGCGCCGGTGGAGGACCCGCAGGTTGTGGTTTATGTTGTGGTCGATGAGTTGAAGGACAGTCAGGAAGACAGCAGCGTACCGACAAAAATGGCTGGAGATATCATGAATGAAGTGCTTCCCTATCTTCAGATTTTCCCGGAAAGCGGGACCCAGTTGGATACATCCTATCAATGGACAGCCCAGGAGACCGCTGAAACAGATGAAAACGGCGAAACGATCGCCGCGCCATCCGAGACGGGTGAAACGGAGGCAAGCGGGGAGACCGAAAGCAGTCTGACCACAGACGGTGTGGATGATACATCCGGTTATACAGAGAACGCATATCCCGATGAATGGGCCCAATATGGTTATACAGATGAGGATGGCGATGGGATTCCAGATCAGTGGGGCGAGTAGTTTGACGAGCCTGCGACTGGAAAACAGGGATAGCATAAGTGGAAAAAAATCTTCATACAGTATATAAATATCTGTGGGAGGTTTTTATGGGGCCGGGGACATATAATCGTAAAAAGATTTTGGTCGTCGTGCTGTGTATGACAGTCGTTTTGGTACTCCTGTTTGGGAGAACGGCTTATATTATGATAAACAAATCCGCCTATTATAAAGAAAAGGCGGATGATCTTCATGAAAGAGAGCGGGTGATCAAAGCCGCGCGGGGAGTGATCTACGACAGAAACGGTGTGGTGCTGGCGGATAATCAGTCGGTATGCACCGTATCTGTGATCCATAATCAGATAACAGATCCGGAACAGGTGATAAAAGTTCTGTCAGAAACATTGGAGATCGATGAAGAGCAAGTCCGGAGCCGCGTGGAAAAAGTAACATCGATTGAAAAAATCCGGTCCAATGTGCCAAAGGAAACCGGAGATCTGATCCGAAGCTATAAGTTGGATGGAGTCATGGTGGATGAAGACTATTCCAGATATTATCCCTATGATTCACTGGCATCTAAAGTGATCGGTTTCACCGGCGGTGACAATCAGGGGATCATCGGGCTGGAAGTGATGTATGACGAGTACCTGCAAGGTGAACCGGGACGTATTCTGACAGTGACGGATGTGAGTGGCATCGAAGTGGATAATGAAGCGGAAAAACGCGTCGATCCGGTCATGGGAGAAAGTCTTTACCTTTCTTTAGATTACAACATACAGTCCTATGCCACCCAAGTGGCGGAAAGGGTATTGGAAGAGAAACAGGCCAAAAGTGTTTCGGTCATTTTGATGAATCCTCAGAATGGGGAAATTTATGCCATGGTCAATGTACCTGAATTTGATCTGAATGATCCGTTTACTTTGAACGGCACAGTGGATACGACAGAGACGGGGGACGCGGAAACGACTCAGGATCTGCTGAACCAGATGTGGCGCAACGGCTGCATCAATGATACCTATGAACCGGGATCTACTTTTAAGATCATCACAGCAACGGCGGCATTGGAGACAGGCGCTGTAAGCTTGAGCGACACCTTTTTCTGCCCGGGCTACCGGGTGGTGGCAGACCGGCGGATCCATTGTGCAAAAACTCAGGGACATGGCAGCGAAACATTTGTGGAGGGCTTTATGAATTCCTGCAATCCGGTATTCATCGATGTGGGCGCCCGGACAGGTGTGGATGGTATGTATGAATATTTGGAGAAGATGGGGCTGATGGAAAAGACCGGTATCGATCTTCCGGGAGAAGCCTCCTCCATCATGCATGATAAAGAGAATGTGGGAGAAGTGGAGCTGGCAACGATTTCTTTTGGACAGTCATTCCAGATCACACCCCTCCAACTTCTTCGGGCTGTCAGCGCTGTGTTAAACGGCGGAACACTGGTGACGCCCCACATTGGTATGTATACGGTGGATGGGGAAGGAAATCAGAAAAATGTGTTCGAATATCCCACAAAAAAAAATGTGCTGAGTGGGGAAACATGTGAGACACTGAAGGAAATGATGGGGTTAGTGGTATCTGAAGGGGGCGGGAGCAAAGGCGCGGTAGCCGGTTATTCCGTGGGAGGAAAGACAGCCACATCCCAGAAGCTTCCCAGAAGCGCCGGAAAATATATATCGTCTTTTATGGCGTTTTCACCGGTGGATGATCCGCAGATCGTGGGGATCCTTCTGATCGACGAACCGGTGGGCACCTATTATGGCGGAACGATCGCAGCGCCTGCGCTTTCTGAAATATATAGCATGGTCCTTCCTTATCTGTATCCGGAGGAGAAAGAAATCGAGACAGAAAGCGGGGAATCTGCCGGATGACCGACTTTACAACAGATGTCAGGCGTATTATAATCGGTTATCTGGATAAAATACAAAGGAATTAAGCGAGAGGTGGAAAAATGAAATATACGATCATATGGCCGGCACTACTGGCATTTGTTATCAGCGCTTTGCTGGGACCGGTAATCATACCGTTTCTGCACAAATTAAAATTCGGACAATACATCCGGGACGAGGGTCCGAAGGCCCATCAAAAAAAATCCGGAACGCCTACCATGGGCGGAGTTATTTTTATCATCAGTGTGGTTGTCGTGGCACTGATCTATATGAGACAATATCCGGCTGTGATACCCATTGCCTTTACTACAGTGGGCTTTGGGGTGATCGGCTTTTTGGATGATTTTATAAAAGTTGTGAAAAAGAGAAATCTAGGACTGACGCCGTTCCAGAAGCTGGCGGGACAGTTCGTGATCACAGGTATTTTTGCATATTATCTTCTGAATAATACGGATGTGGGAACAGGGATGCTGATCCCATTTACCGGTGGATTTGAAAATGGCCTGTATCTTATCCTGCCCTGGTTTTTGTTTGTGCCGCTGCTTTTTTTCGTTACCCTTGGTACGGTAAACGGCACCAACTTCACAGATGGACTGGACGGACTGCTTTCCAGCGTCACAGTTATGGTCGCCATCTTTTTTACGGTCGTGGCGGCCGGAAAGGGCAGCGGCATCACGCCGGTGACTGCAGCGGTGGCGGGAAGTCTTTTGGGATTTCTTATGTTTAATGTTTATCCTGCAAAAGTGTTTATGGGAGATACGGGCTCGTTGGCATTGGGAGGCTTTGTCGCTTCCACAGCTTACATGCTGAATATGCCCCTCTTTATCGTGATTGTGGGTATGATCTATCTGATCGAAGTGCTGTCGGTCATCATACAAGTTGTGTATTTTAAAATGACCGGCGGCAAACGGTTTTTCAAAATGGCGCCGATCCATCACCATTTTGAATTATCCGGATGGCCGGAGACAAAAGTTGTGGCGATCTTTACGATCGTCACGGCGCTGCTTTGTCTGGTAGGTTTTCTGGCACTGTAGTATTTGAGAGAAACTGGAGGAAATACATATGGATATATCGGGAAAAACAGTATTGGTGGTGGGAACGGGCATCAGCGGTATCGGCGCTGCCCGGCTGCTTTTAAAGACAGGTGCAAATGTGATCCTTTATGACGGAAATGAACAGTTGACACAGGCGGGGATCCAGTCAAAACTTCCGGAAGGAAGTCAGGTGAAGATCATCATCGGAGCGCTTTCGGAAGCGTGCTTGAAAACGGTGGATATCGCAGTATTAAGTCCAGGTGTGCCCACGGACGCACCCTTTGTCCAGGCCATGAAGGATAAGGGGATCATCATCTGGGGTGAACTGGAACTTGCCTACCAGTTTTCAAAGGGAACCGTTCTGGCGATCACTGGGACCAATGGAAAGACGACCACCACGACTTTGGTGGGAGAGATCCTTAAAAATTATTTTAAAGATGTTTATGTGGTAGGCAATATCGGAAAATCCTATGCGGATATTGCCATGGAGACAACGGACGACAGTTATATCGTGGCGGAAACTTCCAGCTTCCAGTTGGAAACGGTCCAGGATTTTCATCCCAGAGTCAGCGCCATTTTGAATCTGACCCCGGATCATCTGAACCGTCACCATACCATGGAAGGTTATGTGGCAGCTAAGATGAATATTATGAAAAATCAGACAAAGGATGATTTTGTCGTACTCAATTATGATGACCAGCTGACACGGAAGATCGGCGAGGATGCTGTTGCGCAGGTCATCTATTTTTCCAGCATGCACATATTGGAAGAAGGCTACTATTTTCATGATAAGAAGATCATCTATGCCCATGACGGTGAGGAAGAGATCATCTGTAATGCCAGCGGTCTGAAGATTTTAGGGCTTCATAATATGGAAAATATCATGGCGGCTGTGGCCATGGCCAGAAGCGTAGGCGTTCCCATGGAGAAAATCCGGGAGACCATCACTTCGTTTATGGGTGTGGAACACAGGATCGAATATGTGACGACCAAAAAGGGCGTTGCTTATTATAATGATTCCAAGGGTACCAATACCGATGCAGCCATCAAGGCTATACAGGCCATGGTCAAACCCACATTGCTCATTGGCGGCGGCTATGACAAGGGAAGTACTTACGATGACTGGATCGAAGCCTTTGACGGAAAGGTACGGTGGCTGGTGCTTTTGGGCGCCACAGCCAACGCCATAGCGGAATGTGCACGGCGGCATGGCTTTGACCGTATCATCATGACGGAAAGTCTGGAAGAGGCTGTAAAAGCCTGCGCCCAGAAAGCTGAACCGGGAGACGCTGTTTTGCTGTCCCCTGCCTGTGCAAGTTGGGATATGTTTAAAAGTTATGAAGAAAGGGGTTGCCTCTTTAAAGAACTGGTTGGACGACTGGAAGATTAGGAGGGATGAAGGTGTCAAAGATCAAGGCCCTGCCGAAAACGGAAAAAGTGCATATTAAGAAAAAGACGGAGCGGTATTTTGACTATAGTCTGATGTTTATCGTCGTTTTCCTTGTCTGTTTCGGTCTGGTCATGGTGTATAGCACCACTTCCTATTCATACGGGCTCAGCTATCTGACCAGTCAGGCAAAGGCTGCTCTGCTGGGGTTTGCAGCTATGTTTATCGTCAGCCGCATACCCTATACATTTTGGAAAAAATTTACGCTGCTGGGCTATGTGGTCACCAATGCGATCTTGGTAGCCGTTATGGCTTTTGGCGTGGCCAGCCATGGCCAGAGACGATGGCTGAGTATCGGAAGTTTCCAGTTCCAGCCGTCTGAGATGGCCAAGATCGTTTTGATCGTTTTTCTGGCTCACGTGACCAGTCAGGCAGTGGGCAATCTGAAAAACTGGAAAGGCGTGGTCAAATGTTTTATCCTGGCCATGCCCATGGTCTTGCTGGTCACAGTGACCAATTTGAGTACCGGCATCATCATGCTGGGGATTTCTTTTATCATTGTTTTTGTGGCAAGCAATCAATATAAGATTTTCGGGGTAGTGGTGGCTGCGGGAGGCACGGTCATGCTTTTCTTCCTTCGGTTTGCGGCATACAGAATGGACCGTATCGAGGCGTGGCTGAACGTGGAGACTTCCGATGGCGCTTATCAGACCCGGCAGGCATTATATGCCATTGGTTCCGGCGGTGTTTTTGGCAAAGGCCTTGGCCAGAGCATACAAAAATTAGCTTATGTCCCAGAGGCCCACAATGATATGATTTTTGCCATCATATGCGAGGAATTGGGATTGTTTGGCGCGATCGCCATTATTTTACTGTTTATTTTACTTTTATGGCGTTGTATGATCATTGCAGACAATGCGCCGGATCTTTTCGGGACATTGATCGTTGTGGGTGTTATGGCCCAGATCGGTCTGCAGGTCATCATCAATATAGCTGTTGTCACCAATAGCATACCCAATACCGGTATACCGCTGCCTTTTATCAGCTATGGCGGTACATCACTGCTGTTTTTGCTGTGCGAGATCGGACTGGTACTCAGTGTATCACGGGGCATACGGATCAAACGCTAGGAAGGAAACTGTCACCATCTAAAGTCTTTTGCATAGAATATGTTATAGCCCATCAGTGGAGGTCATGGCCGTGACATCTTTTATCATCTGCGGAGAGCGAAAACTCTCCGGAAGGCTTTGGATACATGGAGCGAAAAATGCCGCGCTTCCCATACTTGCGGCTGCGATCCTTCATCCGGGAACGACTGTGCTGCATCAGTGTCCGGACATTCTGGATGTCCGGTCCACATTGAAGATGCTCGAATTTGCCGGCTGTGTCATACACAAAGAGGCGGATACGGTGATCATCGACGCGGCCGATATCCATCCATGCGGTTTCCCAACGGATTGGGTGTCTGGTATGCGTTCTTCCATTCTTTTTTTAGGCGCCATGCTGGGCCGATGTGGTGAGATCTGCTTGGATTATCCTGGCGGATGCAGCATCGGCAGCCGGCCGGTGGATATCCATCTGAAAGCGCTGGAAAAGATGGGAGTCACAGTCGTAGAATCGGATGGGAAGATCCATTGCTGTTCCTCCAGATTAAAAGGCTGTCGTATCCGCTTGCCCTATCCAAGTGTGGGGGCTACGGAAAATATATTGATGGCAGCAGCCCGGGCAGAAGGTGTGACAGTACTTGAAAACGCGGCCAGAGAACCGGAGATAGACGATCTGTGCGGATTTCTTTGTGCCATCGGCGTTCCGGTCTGTTCAGACGGTCGGGGCAGGATATGGATCGATGGAAATAGTCGGACGAAAGATGCCGTCTACACCATCATGCCGGACCGGATCGTGTCCGGGACGTATCTTTGCGCAGCTGCAGCCACAGGCGGCAGTTTGGAGCTTCCCAATGGCATACCTGCCCATTTGGAAGCGGTATTGGAGATTTTTGAGCGAATGGGATGCAGCGTGGAAAGAGGCCGACGGCAAGGGATATATATGAAGGCGCCGGCACGCCTTAAAGCTGCAGGACATATACATACCGCGCCATTTCCCGGCTTTCCCACAGATATGCAGTCGCAGATCATGGCAGTGCTGGCTAAAGCTGGCGATGTCAGCCGGATTTATGAACACATTTTTGAAGATAGATTTAAAACCGTATATGAATTAAGAAAAATGGGCGCGGACATATGGACGGATAGTTCCATGGCAGTTGTGCGCGGAAAAGAAAAACTTTATGGCGCCAGAGTGAGGGCCAGTGATCTTCGGGGCGGGGCGGCGCTTATCATAGCCGGCCTGGCGGCCGAGGGTGAGACGGTCGTGGAAAACGGCCTGTTTGTGGAAAGAGGTTATCAGAATATTTGCGGGGATCTGAAAAAAATAGGAGCCTGCATTTGTCATACGGAGAATTAGGTGAAGATGGATGGACAGATTTTACGACGAACAGGATGAAGTATACGACTCAGTAGATGAATTTGACGATGACGCATTAAATACATTGGAAGATTGGAAAGAATCAGAAACAGAAGACGCTGTCTATGACAAAACTTCTGAGGAAAAGGACGCGGGTTTCGACACGGAAGATGCGGATGGAGAAACGGCTGAAAGCGAAAAAGAAAAAAGGCAGAGAAGAAAGCGTGGGAAAAAGCGGAAATGGCCGTTTGTGCTGATGGCCATTGCAGCCCTTGGCCTTTTTCTCGTCTTTGGATTTTCGCTGGATACCGTGGAGGTGACAGGAAGCCGTATCTACACTGCAGATGAGGTCAAGTCCATGATCGGTTTTCCCCAGAAGCCTGCCCATACGCTTTTCTGTTATTTGAGGTATGTGCGGTATAACGCGCAGAATTTACCTTTTATACAGGATATTTCCATCCGGATGACAGGGCTTAACAGCCTGGAGATCGCTGTAGACGAGAAACCGGTGGTGGGCTGTATAAAATCAGGCAATACGTACATTTATTTTGACAGAAAGGGTGTGGTACAGGAAATATCGGATCAGGATGTGGGGAACCTGCCAATGGCGGAAGGCATCACGGTGGATGCGCTGGAGATCGGTACACCGATCGAAGCAGCCAGTGAAGATCTGAAAGACGGCATTGTGGAAGCGGCCGACTATCTGACGACTTATTCATTGGATATTGACAGGATATGCGTGACAGATGAAGGGGAGATCACTCTGGACGCCGGAAATGACATATGGATCTATCTGGGGAAACCCGTGTTCATATCTGAAAAAATAACAGAACTTTCCAACATACTTCCGGAGATAAGAAGCCTGCAGGAGAGCGAAGGACTGAAGGGAATACTGCATTTGGAAAGCTACGATACAACGCAGACTTCCGTATATTTTTCAAAAGAAAATTAAAAGAAGTGGTTGATTATTTCAGTAAAAAATTATATTATATAGTGTGATAGCTTAAATATACCAGGATAATAATTTGAAGGAGGAAGTACCTTGCTTGAGATAAAGACGAATGAAATGGATGCGGCGGCAAAGATACTCGTTATTGGCGTTGGCGGGGCCGGAAACAACGCTGTGAACCGAATGATCGAAGAGAATATTATTGGTGTGGAATTTATAGGCGTTAATACGGATAAACAGGCACTTCAGTTATGTAAAGCGAACCAGCTGGTCCAGATCGGTGAAAAACTGACAAAAGGACTGGGAGCCGGCGCGAAACCGGAGATCGGCGCAAAGGCTGCTGAGGAGAGCGTGGA
This sequence comes from Candidatus Onthocola gallistercoris, assembly GCA_018715345.1. Taxonomy (GTDB): domain Bacteria; phylum Bacillota; class Clostridia; order Lachnospirales; family Lachnospiraceae; genus Frisingicoccus; species Frisingicoccus gallistercoris. Next base: position 101,731 of record DVLT01000004.1, on the reverse strand, counting down.
TGAGCTGACTGAGTTGATAAAAGGCGCAGATATGGTATTTGTCACCTGCGGTATGGGCGGCGGAACAGGTACCGGCGCAGCGCCGGTAGTGGCCGGCATAGCCAAAAGCCTGGGATGTCTGACTGTGGGCGTTGTGACAAAACCTTTCCGTTTTGAGGCCAGACAGCGTATGGTGAACGCTATTACTGGTATTGAGAATTTGAAAGAAAACGTGGATACATTGATCATCATCCCGAATGATAAATTGCTGGAGATCGTGGACCGGCGGACAAGCATGCCGGAGGCCCTGAAGAAGGCGGATGAAGTGCTCCATCAGGGTGTTCAGGGTATAACGGACCTGATCAATGTACCGGGTCTGATCAATCTGGACTTTGCAGATATCCAGACAGTCATGAAGGACAAAGGCGTAGCTCATATCGGTATCGGTGAAGGCCATGGTGATGAGAAGGCTCTGGATGCGGTGAAACAGGCCATCACCAGCCCGCTTTTGGAGACGACCATCGAAGGTGCGACCGATATCATCATCAATATTTCCGGCGATATTGGTCTGATCGAGGCCAATGACGCGGCCATGTATGTGGAAGAATTGGCTGGAGAATCTGCCAATATCATTTTTGGTGCCATGTACGATGACAGTACACCCGATACGGCAAGGATCACAGTTATTGCCACGGGACTTGAGACGACTGAGAACAGCGCGCCTCAGAGCACATCCTTTAAAAAGAAAGCGACAGAACGTCCCAGCTTTACGGCCAATAATGCCCAGAGCACACCGTTCCGTCCTTCGGCACCGGCTTCTTCCTCTGCGCAGACCCACCGGAGAGAGAGCGCCACATCTGGAAGCAGTATCCAGATCCCGAGTTTCCTGCAGAAAAAATAATATCCAGATATCATCCCCCGGGAATCTTCCGGGGGATTTTTTTGGCTCTATTTGTTGAATAGGACAGAAAAGTTTTATGGTTTTTGGACGAGAGTTTGACAAATTATTTGGACGAGAGCGTCTATAATAGACGTAAGATTTATGGGAGGTGATAGAGGCTTATTGATATTGACCACTTGTCCAATAAGACGATTCATTCTTCAGCCCGTCCAAAGCGGCGGAAATCTATTCACTATCAGATTCTTTTATATACCCTGAGCTTTCTTTTCGGAAGTCTGGGATCGATCATTTTTTACCACACACACGTTACAAAAGAAATCATAAGAAGGATCCATCAGAAAAGCGGTAGAGCAAGGATACGTATAAGGGACCGGACTGTCTGCGCAAAGGCATTTGTGGACACGGGGAACAGTTTATGCGACCCGGTGACCGGAAGAGCTGTGCATCTTGTGAGGTATCAGCTTTTAAAACCATGCCTTGATCCGGAGGCCGGGAGGATCATCGAACAATTTTACGGGAATATTTCCGGTATGAAAAAAATAAGAAGGGAGCAGGCCGATATTTCTGGCATCGGCTTCCGGATTATTCCTTATCATGCCATTGGGACAGAAAAAGGTGTGTTGCTGGGAATTACGGCAGATAAACTGGTCTTTTCGGATCAGGGACGAAAATATATAGAAGAGGGATGTGTGATCGTACCTTATCCCGGCGATCCTTTTGGGGAGCAGGGATATGAGGTGATCCTGCATCCGGACATTCTGAGAAAGTGAAGGAGTCGTAATATGGTTTGCAGTGCAGTTTTACCGGGGAAATTCCGCTATGCAGCGCGGAGAAAGCCGAGGGGCAGTTCCAGTGCAGGCAATGGGGATATTTTTTATATCGGGGGGACAGATGTGCTTCCGGTACCATTGGAAAATGAAGAAGAGGCAAAAGCCATCGGCCTTTTGGGCACGGAAAAGGAGAAAGACGGACGAAGTGTTTTGATCGAACATAATCTGAGACTTGTGGTCTATATTGCCAAAAAGTTTGATAATACGGGAATCGGTGTGGAAGATCTCATATCCATCGGGACGATCGGCTTGATCAAGGCCATCAATTCTTTTAATCCGGAGAAAAAGATCAAGCTGGCCACCTATGCTTCCCGATGTATCGAGAATGAAATTCTCATGTACTTGAGAAGGAATAACAAAACGAGAATGGAAGTGTCCATCGATGAACCGCTGAACGTGGATTGGGATGGGAATGAACTGCTTCTTTCTGATATATTGGGGACCGACGAGGATGTCATTTATAAGGGCATTGAAGGCGAGGTGGACAGGATGCTATTAAATAAGGCGATCGAAAAACTGTCCGATCGGGAAAAGACGATCATCCGCCTGCGTTTTGGACTGAATACCATTGACGGCAACGAAAGGACTCAGAAGGAAGTGGCCGATCTGCTGGGGATATCCCAGTCTTATATTTCGCGTTTGGAGAAAAAGATCATGATACGTTTGAGAAAGGAGATCAGCCGATTAGAATAAGTTGCCAGTATAAAGCCGCCGGAATGTGAGCATCATTAAATGTATAAAAGATGGATGGGCGGTGAAAAGAATGGCTGGTTTTAAAGTAGAAATATGCGGCGTCAATACATCGAAACTCCCGCTTCTGAAAGAGGAGGAGAAGATGGAACTGATGCAGCGTATCAAGGAAAATGATACGGACGCCAGAGAAACTTTCATCCGGGGAAATCTGAGATTGGTATTAAGTGTCATCCAACGGTTTTCCAGCAGCAGTGAAAATGTGGATGATCTGTTTCAGGTGGGATGTATCGGTCTGATCAAGGCCATTGACAATTTTGACATATCCCAAGGCGTTCGTTTTTCCACCTATGCCGTACCAATGATCATCGGTGAAATACGCCGTTACCTGAGAGACAATAACAGTATCCGAGTCAGCCGTTCGCTGAGGGATACGGCCTATAAAGCCATTTATACACGGGAAGCGCTGATACGCCGGAATAACCGGGAGCCCACGGTGATGGAAGTGGCCAGCGAGATCGGTATCAATAAAGAAGATATCGTTTTTGCCATGGACGCCATTCAGAGTCCCGTGTCTCTTTATGAGCCGGTGTATACAGAAGGCGGGGATAAATTATGTATCATGGATCAGGTGAAAGATACGAAGAATACGGAAACTGCCTGGGTGGAAAATATTGCCCTTCAGGAAGCCATGGAACGTTTGGGTGCCCGGGAAAAAAGGATCATCGAAATGCGGTTTTTTCAGGGAAAAACTCAGATGGAAGTGGCAAAGGAACTGGCTATTTCCCAAGCTCAGATATCCCGCATCGAAAAGATGGCCTTGAGAAGTATGAAAAGTTATCTGAGCCAGTAGATAAAGAGCAAGCATAAAAAATGTAAAAAAATCCATATCTTTCTTTGAAACGATTGACTTTGAAAACGGATAGGCTATAATGAAGCAGAAGCCTGATATTCAAAGGAGGATATACAATGTTTGAGATATTTGAAAGTACAGAATCTGAGGTGCGTTCCTACTGCCGGAAGTATCCGGTCAGGTTTTCAGAAGCCAGAAATGCTGAGATGTTTTCCTCAGAAGGTGAGCGATATATAGATTTTCTTGCCGGGGCGGGTGCGTTGAATTACGGCCATAATAATCCGGAGATCAAGGGAGCTGTGATGGAATATCTGAGTAAAGACAGCATCATCCATGCTCTGGATATGTATACGGAAGCCAAGGAAGATTTTTTGACCACCTTTAAAAAAGACATATTGGAACCGAGAGGACTGGATTATAAAGTGATGTTCTGCGGATCCACCGGAACCAATGCGGTGGAAGCGGCTTTGAAGCTGGCCAGAAAGAACACGGGACGGACCAATGTCATAGCCTTTTCCGGGGCCTTCCACGGTATGACTTTAGGAAGTCTGGCCATGACCACAGACCAGACAAGCCGCAAAGGAGCCGGTGTTCCTTTGGAGAATGTGACCTTTGTTCCTTATGGGGATACCATGGGGATCGAGTATCTGAAGTGGCTTTTGGAGGACGACCACTCCGGTATCGATAAGCCGGCGGCTGTATTTCTGGAGACGATCCAGGCAGAAGGGGGCATCAATGTGGCTCCTGTGGAATGGCTTAAAGAACTGAGAGATCTGTGTACGGCCCATGATATCCTTATGGTGGCCGATGATATCCAGGTGGGCTGCGGTCGGACCGGTTATTTCTTCTCGTTTGAACGGGCGGGTATCGTTCCGGATATGGTGGTATTGTCCAAATCCATCAGTGGTTTTGGTCTGCCCATGTCTCTTCTGTTGATGCGTCCTCAGTTGGATATTTTCAAACCAGCAGAGCATAATGGAACGTTCCGCGGTAATCAGTTGGCTTTTGTGGGAGCGGCGGCAGCTATCCGTTATTTTAATGGTCATCATCTGGATGAGGAAGTGAAGAAGAAAGGCGCGCTTGTGGAAGCGTTCCTGCGGGATAAGATCTGTTCTTTGGATGAACGGATATCCTGCAGAGGTATGGGTTTGATCTGGGGTATCGATATGTCTGATATTGACAGAGCCATGGCAGTCAAAGTGATGCATGAATGCGTGAAACGGCATCTGATCATCGAGGTGGCTGGACGGGGCGACAGCGTGCTCAAGATCCTTTGCCCGCTGACCATAACGGAGGATGTTTTGAAGGAAGGACTTGAGATCATCAAAGAGTCCGTACAGGTGATACTGAAACAGTATAAATAAAGAAGAGTAATAAAAAGGAAGGGCGCGGCCGTCTGGGGATCACCCGATAGGGACAGCTGCCCTTCCTTTTTGTATGCTGTGTTATCATGTATGGAAATGCTCATCATGCATCTGGTTCATCCAGTCAACAGCCGATTGGATCCCCTCGCGGGAGAAATCAAAAAGTTGGAAAATCTTCTGATCCTCCGGCGTTTTGTCATAGCAGAACAGATCCGGCCAGACGGCTGCTTGTAAAAATGTCTGGTCGTCCTGCTCGATCTTGCAGAGCCGATACCGCATACCTTGGTCGCTGCCTGTAAACGCGGCTTTCTGAAAGTAGGGTATGGGCATCATATTTTTAAAAAGGATCATGACAACCTCCTTTGGAAATATTATCGAAATGTTTTTAATATATCGTAGGGGAGCGGACCGCCAAAAAGATCCAGAGCGCTGCCGACGGTAAAATCCACCCGGCCATTGCCCAAGCGGCGGATCTTTTCAATATCTTCCATGGAATGGATGCCTCCCGCATAAGTGACGGTGAGACCTTTTAAACGTCCAAGAAGTTCCAGGACCGGATCTTCCACACCGGCAGCTTTACCTTCCGCATCCACCGCGTGTATCAGAAACTCATCACAATAGGGCGCCAGTTGTTCAAAAACGGCTTCTGTCAATATCACTTCTGTAAAATTCTGCCATCGGTCCGTTACAATGTAATAATCTTTACCTTTACGGCGGCAGCTCAGGTCCAGGACCAGATGTTCCTTGCCGGCAGCTTTGGAGATCTGCCGGAGATGTTCCCAGTTGATCCGGCCATTCTGGAAAACATAAGACGTGACGATAACATGGGAAGCGCCTGCGTTAAGGAAAAGAGATGCATTTTTTGCGCAGACACCGCCGCCGATCTGGCAAGCGCCCTTAAAGCAGGACAGGGCCGGCAAGGCCTGTCGAAGATCCTGTTCATATTCGGCGCTGCCGGCTTTATTTAAAAGGATCATATGTCCGCCGGAAAGGCCATCCCGCTTGTACAGGTTGGCATACCAGGCGGCGTCCTTGTCTGAAGTAAAATTAACCTTTGCCTGATTCCCTTCATCTTGGAGGGAACCGCCCACGATCTGTTTGACTTTGCCATTATGTATGTCGATACACGGACGGAATCGCATTCCGATCACCTCATTCATGTGGATTTATGGAGAAAATTATAGTATAATTCAACCTGTATTTCAAGTGGGAGATGAACAGGATGAAAGAAGTCAAGACCAATGCCATGCGCCTGCTGGATCAGGCAGGCATTGCTTATCGAACAAAGACATATGAATATGATGAAGAGCATCTGGGCGGCGCCCATGTGGCATCTCAGGTGGATTTTCCGGCGGATCAGATATTTAAGACACTGGTGACTCGAGGGGATAAAAAGGGCATACTTGTATTTTGCATTCCCATCACCATGGAATTGGATCTGAAAAAAGCAGCCAAGGCAGCAGGAGATAAGAAGATCGAGATGATCCATGTAAAGGAGATCCTAGGGCTGACTGGATATATAAGAGGAGGCTGTTCACCGGTGGGGATGAAAAAACATTATCCCACTTATTTTGATGAGACAGCTTTACTTTACGATGAGATCGCTGTCAGCGCCGGGACCCGGGGCTGTCAGATGATCCTGGATCCGGAAGAGTTGATCCGGTATACCGGTGCCCAGTGGGCGGATGTGACCATCTGATGCGTATGGGACAGGCACATATTTTCAGCGATGGTATACAATGGTATGGAGGAAATACCGGAGGGATATGCATTGCGGATATGTGAACTTCGTCAGAAAGAAGTAATCAACATCCGGGACTGTCAGCGCATAGGCTATGTCATGGATATTGATATGGATCCGGTGACCGGAAGAGTATGTCAGCTTATCGTGCCAGGCCAAGGAAAGATCTGCGGCCTTTTTGGCAGAGATACGGAATACGTGATCGGCTGGAAATGTGTCCGGCAGATCGGAGCGGACATCATATTGGTGGATGTGTGTATCGAAGAAGTCCTCCGGGAATGTGAAATAAAGAAAAACTGTTGACCCGGGGGAAAAGCCTGTTTATAATTGTAACCAATAAAACGTTCGGTATAAACAGACGTGTTTGAGGAGGATAAAGCCATGAAGTGTCCATTTTGCGGACAGACGGATTCAAAAGTGATCGATTCCCGCCCAACAGATGACGGGACATCCATTCGCAGGCGCCGCCAGTGCGTCTCATGCGGTAAACGATTTACCACCTATGAAAAAGTGGAGACGATCCCGCTGATCGTCATAAAAAAGGATAATAACCGGGAGCCTTACTGCCGGGAGAAGATCGAGTCTGGTATACTCCGCTCATGTCATAAACGTCCGATTTCCGCCGATCAGATCCGAAAATTAGTGGATGCCATTGAAACGGAACTGTTCAACCTGGAGGAACGGGAGATACCGGTGCAGAAGATCGGCGAGATCGTTATGAACCATCTGAAAGGCTTGGATGCGGTGGCCTATGTCCGTTTTGCTTCGGTTTACCGGGAGTTTAAAGATGTGAACACATTCATGGAAGAGATCAAAAAGATCCTGGAACCGGAAAAAAAGGATTGAAAGAAACAGTAAAGAGGGATTCCTTAAGCCTTGACATGGCTTGAGGAATACCCTCTTTTTTAACGGTTTTTGCTGTCGATGATAATGGTCACCGGACCTTGGTTGGTAAGGGAAACGTCCATATCTGCGCCGAATTCTCCTTCCTCTGTCCGAAAGCCCGATTCCCGGCATCTTTGGATGAAACGCAGATAAAAAGCTTTCGATGGCTCGGGAAGCCCTGCCTGGATAAAACTTGGCCGGTTGCCTTTTTTTGTATCCGCAAACAGGGTGAACTGGGAAATGACAAGCAGTTCGCCGCCCACGTCTTTTAGAGAAAGGTTCATCTTTCCGTCTGAGTCCTCAAAAATGCGTAAAGACGTTACTTTTTTTACGATATATTCCAGATCTTCATCGGTATCATCCTTTGCCGCTCCAAAAAGGATCAGAAATCCTTTTCCTATGGCGCCCCGCACCCTTTTGTCGATGGACACGCTGGCCTGACTGACACGCTGGACAACAACTTTCATGAGGCATCCCTCTTTCGTTATAAATTAAAGAAAGTATAACCTATCTGATGGCGGCTTTCAATCTTTTTATGATGGGATAGGAACGGAAATTGTCGAACGAAAAAGCTTGAACCCCAAAAATAAATTGGCTAGAATGAAAGAAAGGTAGCGCCTTCGGAGAGAAAAGAGGGTTTATGTTCTGTAGAGTCCACGGAGCGTTCTGCTCCGGAATCAATGGCCGTCTGATCCAGGTGGAGGCAGATGTGAGCGATGGCCTTCCGGTATTTCAGATCATTGGAGAACTGGCTGGAGAAGTACGGGAAGCAGCGCCGCGGGTGAGGACGGCGCTTCGCAACACAGGATATCGCATTCCGGCAAAACGTATCACTGTCAATCTGTCGCCGGCAGACGTGCGTAAGACCGGGACAGGTTTTGATCTTCCCATATCCATAGCCATTCTTTGTTGTCTGGATTATATTTCCCATGTTGTTACAGAGAAAAAAGTATTGATCGGCGAGTTGAGCCTTAACGGCGAGATATTACCCGTCCGGGGAGTCTTGCCCATGGTGGAGCAGTCTGCCCGGGAAGGAATGGAAGTCTGTCTTGTTCCGGAAGATAATCTGGATGAAGCATTGCTTGTACGGGGAATCTGTGTGATCGGGGTCCGGCACCTGAAAGATGCGGTGGCTGCGCTGTTCAAGCCTCGGGAAAGGTTGGAAGAAGAACAGAGGCGGTACAGCCAGCGCAGTTTCGATTCGGAAGATCCGGTCAATCCTTATCCGGATTTTGCAGATATGATGGGACAACAGCCTTTAAAGCGGTGTGGAATGATCGCCGCCGCGGGCTGGCATCATTTATTGATCGTAGGGCCTCCCGGGACGGGGAAAACGATGGCAGCCCGGCGTATTGCCGGGATCTTGCCGCCTATGGATCGGGAAGAACAGATGGAAGTGACGAAGATATACAGCGTGGCCGGCAAGTGGAAGGATCGAAAAAAACTGATGGGTCTCAGACCTTTCAGAAATCCCCATCATACCATATCGGAGAAAGCTTTGATCGGCGGCATGGCCAGCCCAAGACCGGGGGAAGTGAGCCTGGCCCATAAGGGTGTCCTGTTTCTGGACGAATTGACAGAGTACAAGCGGAGTGCGCTTGAGGCCATGAGGGAGATACTGGAGATGCGGGAAACGGTGGTCAATCGGCTGCAGGAGGATTGCTGTTTCCCGGCGGACATATTGCTGGTGGCGGCGATGAATCCCTGCCCCTGCGGTTATTATCCGGACAGACGCCGTTGCATGTGCAGCTCTTCACAGATCCGTCGGTATATGGGGAAATTGAGCCATGCCTTCCTGGATCGGATGGATCTGTGTATTTCTGCCCAGCGGATGTCATCGGATGCTCTTCGGGAAGATGGGTATACAAGCGATTTTATGAGGGAAGCGGTTTTAAAAGCAGTCCAGATCCAGGAAGAGAGATTTTCGGGGAAAGGTATCCGTTTTAATGGGCAGATGGAGGACGACTTGATCGATGAGTTCTGCATTTTGGATCGGGAGACGAAACGGCTCATGGGTGAAGCCTATGACAGACTCCACCTGTCATTCCGATCCTGCCGCAAGGTTTTAAAGGTCGCCCGCACGATCGCGGATCTGGAAAGATCTGAAGTTATACAGGCGGAGCATCTGGCAGAAGCATTGTGCTATCGATATACGGAGGGGGTTTATGGGGAATTTCAAGATACAGACGGTTTCCGACCGTAAGCTGTACTGGCTGTGGCTGTGCAGTATACCGGGGATCAGCTCTGGGACGATCGGCAAGCTTCTGGGATATTTTAAGGATGTGGAGAATATTTTTAAGGTAACAGAAAAGGAGCTTGCCCCGGTCACATTTTTGAAGGATACGACCCGGAAGTATCTGCTGGATCCGATCTATAAAGATAAGGAAAAGCTGAAAACATATTCGGAACATTTGGCGGGGAAAGGGATCCATTTTCTGTGTACGGAGGATCCGATGTATCCGGAACGGTTTCAGATGATGCCTGATCCGCCCTATGGCTTTTTTTATACCGGCAGTTTTCCAAAGACCGGTCAACCGAGCTTGGCTGTGGTCGGAGCCCGAAAAGCGACAACTTACGGGATAGCTGGAGCCGAGTATTTTTCCGGCATCCTGTCCCGCTATGGGGTGACGATCGTCAGTGGATTGGCTGCTGGGGTGGACGGCGCAGCCCATAGGGGGGCCATCCGACAGAAAGGGTATACGTTGGCGGTACTTGGCTGCGGCGTGGATATCTGCTATCCCCGGGAGAATTTTACATTATATATGGAAATAAAAGAACAGGGCACGTTGATCAGCGAATATGCGCCAGGAACCAAGCCGGCGCCGTGGCGTTTTCCCATGAGGAATCGGCTGATCGCCGGTCTGGCAGATGGTGTTTTTGTGACAGAAGCCGGAGAAAAGAGCGGCGCGCTGATCACAGCGGACGCGGCATTGGATCAGGGAAAGAATGTTTATGCTTTGCCTGGGGCCTTTAACAGTCCTCAGAGCTGCGGGTGCCACCAGTTGATACAAAGCGGGGCAAAACTGGTTTACAGGCCGGAAGATATTCTGGAAGATTTCGGCATTGTGGGGAAAGTGTGTGAAAAAGCAAAAGATGGACTTGATAATTCAGAAGAAGTGGTGTATGCTAACTTGTGTTTGTACCCAAGAAGCCTTCAGGAGATCGCCATGCGTTGCGGACTTTCTGTCCGGGAGGTGTCGGCAGCTTTGACCCGATTGGAACTTGAAGGAAAGATCGTACAGACAGGAAGTAATTATTATGTGATCCGTATGTTCTGAACCATTACGGACAAGAATGTAATTGGAGGCGTATTATGGCGAAGAATCTGGTTATTGTGGAATCTCCGGCGAAAGCAAAAACGATCAATAAGTTTCTCGGAGCAAATTATCAGGTAGTAGCATCCAATGGCCATGTACGGGATTTGCCTAAAAGTCAGTTAGGGATTGATGTGGAGCATGATTTTGAGCCTAAGTATATAACGATCCGCGGCAAGGGTGATATTCTTGCCATGCTGCGTAAAGAGACGAAAAAGTCGGATAAGGTCTATCTGGCAACAGACCCTGACCGGGAGGGGGAAGCGATCTCCTGGCATCTGGCAACGGCATTGAAACTTTCAGACAAGCAGATAAACCGGATAACGTTTAATGAGATCACAAAGACGGCGGTGAAAAATGCCATCAAGCATCCCAGGAAGATAGATATGGGACTGGTGGATGCCCAGCAGGCCAGACGTATTTTGGACCGAATGGTCGGTTACAAGATCAGTCCGCTGCTTTGGGCAAAAGTAAAGCGGGGGCTGAGTGCCGGCCGTGTCCAGTCGGTCGCTTTGAGGATCATATGTGACCGGGAGCGGGAGATCGATTCTTTCATTCCGGAGGAATACTGGACGTTAGATGCCCTTCTCCAAGTGGAAGGGGAGAAAAAACCTCTGACAGCCCATTTTTATGGCAAGGGTAAGGAAAAGATAGAGATACATTCTCGTCAGCAGCTGGAAGAGATCCAGGAGGCTCTTAAAGGTCAGCCTTTTACTGTGGGAGACATAAAGAACGGCGAGAGACGCAAAAAACCCCCTCTTCCTTTTACGACCAGTACGCTGCAGCAGGAAGCATCGAAGGTGCTGAACTTTTCCACACAGAAAACGATGCGTATTGCCCAGCAGCTTTATGAAGGTATCGATGTGAAGGGGAATGGCACGGTTGGTCTGATCACTTATCTGCGTACCGATTCCACCCGTGTTTCGGAAGAAGCAGATGCGGCAGTGCGCCAGTTCATCACCAGTCAATATGGAGAAAATTATCTGGCCCAATCGGTAAAAACGAAAAAAAACACCGGAAAGATACAGGATGCCCATGAGGCCATACGGCCATCCAACTGTGAGTTGACGCCGGTACGGATGAAAGAATCCCTCAGCCGGGATCAGTTCCGTCTATACCAGCTGATCTGGAGCCGGTTTGTGGCCAGCCGGATGAGCGATGCCGTTTATGGTACCATAGGCGTGAAGATCAACAGCGGAGAATACGTTTTCAATGTATCCGCTTCAAAGATCAATTTTGAAGGATTTCTTTCAGTATATAAACATAATGAAGATAAAGCGGAAAATAACGGGATGTTAAAGAAGATCTCCGCTGAGAGCAAGCTGACGCTGGAAGATTTTGAGAGTAAACAGCATTTTACCCAGCCGCCGGCGCATTTTACAGAAGCGTCTCTTGTTAAGACGTTGGAAGAATTGGGGATCGGACGTCCAAGTACGTATGCCCCCACCATCACCACCATCATTGCCCGACGTTATGTGGCGAAGGAGAACAAAAATCTTTATGTGACGGAATTGGGAGAAGTGGTGAATAAGATCATGCTGGAAGCTTTTCCGAGCATTGTGGACGTTACATTTACGGCGAATATGGAATTTCTCCTGGATAAAGTGGAGGAAGGATCGGTCAACTATAAGACGATCATCCGCAATTTCTATCCGGATTTGGAAGAAGCGGTCCAGAAGGCGGAAAGGGAACTGGAAACCTATAAAGTGGAGGACGAAGTGTCGGATGTGATCTGTGATCAGTGCGGCAGAAATATGGTCATCAAGTATGGCCCCCATGGTAAGTTCCTGGCCTGTCCGGGTTTCCCGGAATGCCGCAATACAAAGACCTATTTTGAAAAGATCGGTGTAAAATGTCCAAAATGCGGAAAAGATATCGTTATCCGAAAGACTCAGAAGGGGCGGAAGTATTATGGCTGTGAAGGGAATCCGGAGTGTGACTTTATGACATGGCAGAGGCCGTCCGGGAAAAACTGTCCAAAGTGCGGCAATGCGCTGTTGATCAAAGGTCAGAAGCTGGTATGTGCCGATCAGTCCTGCGGATATGTGGAACCCCGCGAGGCAGAAAAGAAAGCATAGAATGATTTGGAGTCTGTCAGGTGGGAGCCTGACAGACTTTTTTAATAATTTTATTGAAATAGATTAGTTGTCCATAAAATAATGAAAAATAGTTGTTCATCTTTGGGAATTGTGTTACAATAATAAAATAAAAATGAAGGAGGATGGATATGGGCGTAGAATTACTGGATAAGACACGAAAAATAAACAAATTATTGCACAATAATAATTCAAATGTGGTCATTTTTAATGATATTTGTGATGTCTTGAGTGATATACTGGATTCCAATATTCTCGTTATCAGCAAAAAAGGAAAAATCCTGGGCATAAAAAACCGTGCGGACTCTGCTTGCATCCATCAGTTGATCAGTGATAAAGTCGGAGATCATATAGATGAACTTCTGAATGAAAGGCTTTTAAGTGTGCTTTCCACAAAGGAGAATGTCAATCTGCTGACTCTTGGCTTTTCCTGTGATAATGTGTCAGATTACCAGGCGATCATCACTCCCATCGATATTGCCGGTGAACGGTTGGGGACCCTTTTTATCTATCGCAGCAAAAAGCCCTATGAAATCGATGATATTATTTTAAGTGAGTATGGAACGACAGTCGTCGGCCTGGAAATGCTGCGTTCCGTGAACGAGGAAAGCGCAGAGGAAACCCGTAAGAAGCAGATCGTCAAATCAGCGATCAGCACACTCTCTTTTTCCGAACTGGAAGCTATCACCCATATTTTTGAAGAACTGGATGGCAATGAAGGCATTCTTGTGGCCAGCAAGATCGCAGACCGGGTTGGCATCACCCGTTCCGTCATCGTCAATGCGCTCAGAAAGTTTGAGAGCGCCGGGGTTATCGAGTCCCGTTCTTCAGGTATGAAAGGAACATATATCAAAGTTATCAACGATGTTGTGTTCGATGAATTGAAAAAATTGAAATAATATGAAAGAAATTCAGGGAAAACAAGGGAAAAAGGCTTGCTTAACGCAAGCCTTTTGTGTTATAATCCTAAGCTGTACTAATAATACACGTGGATCGATTTCCCGATTGGTGCTGAAAAGTTGTCAGGAGAGGTGACATCCACGGAAGTTCAACCAATGGAGGTATATTATGAGCGTAATTTCTATGAAACAACTGCTTGAAGCTGGTGTGCATTTCGGACATCAGACAAGAAGATGGAACCCCAAGATGGCAGAGTACATCTACACCGAGAGAAATGGTATTTATATCATTGACCTGCAGAAATCTGTAGGAATGGTTGACGATGCTTACAATGCGATCAAAGATATCGTTGCCGATGGGGGTACGATCCTTTTTGTCGGAACGAAAAAACAGGCTCAGGACGCTATCCGTACAGAAGCAGAACGTTGCGGCATGTTCTATGTGAATCAGAGATGGCTGGGCGGTATGCTGACAAACTTCAAGACCATCCAGAGCCGTGTCCAGAGACTGAAAGAAATCGAAGCTATGGCTGAAGACGGCACATTTGATGTACTGCCGAAAAAAGAAGTTATCGCGCTCAAAAAAGAGTGGGAGAAACTGGAGAAAAACCTTGGCGGTATCAAAGATATGAAGAGGATCCCGGACGCTATTTTCGTAGTAGATCCGAAGAAGGAAAGGATCTGTGTGCAGGAAGCCCACATTCTCGGCGTTCCGCTGATCGGTATCGCGGATACAAACTGCGATCCGGAAGAACTGGATTATGTTATTCCGGGTAACGATGATGCTATCCGTGCCGTTAAGCTGATCGTATCCAAGATGGCAGATGCTGTTATCGAGGCAAATCAGGGCGTTCAGATGGCAGAAGCTTCCGAAGAAGAAGCAGCAGAGGAAGAAGAAACCGCTGAATAATGACGTGATCGCTTGGAGATGCTGTCTCAAAATTACATTTAATCTTGAGACAGCTTTTTTTAAGCGGCCAGAGATGGACGTAAGAGAATCTTGATAATATGATCATACCCGTGGGACAGGATATATATCATGCCCTTCGGACTGGCGGACATTGTCCGGCAAAATGTGTAGAAAAAAATCAATGGAGGAATGAATCATGGCAATCACAGCAGCAATGGTAAAAGAATTGAGAGAAATGACAGGCGCTGGAATGATGGACTGTAAAAAAGCCCTGACAGCAACTGAAGGAGATATGGACAAGGCTGTTGAATTTCTTAGAGAAAAAGGTCTTGCAGCCATCGCTAAAAAGGCAAATCGTGTAGCTGCCGAAGGTATTGTTGCAACAGTGCTTTCTGAAGATCATAAAACAGGCGCGATCGTTGAGGTAAACAGCGAAACAGACTTTGTTGCAAAGAACGCAGATTTCCAGGCATATGTTGCCCGCGTTGCAGCTCAGGCTCTGGTCACAAAAGCAGATACACTGGAAGCTTTCCTTGCAGAACCGTGGATCGACGACGCCAGCTTGACAGTAGAGCAGGCTCTGTCCCAGAAGATCGCCATCATCGGTGAGAAACTGAGCATCCGTCGTTTCCAGAAGATCACAAGTGAGGACGGTGTTCTTACAACCTATATCCATGCCGGCGGAAAGATCGGTGTTCTCGTGGAACTGACAACAGATGTGGCAAATGATGCTGTTTACGAGTGCGGTAAAAACGTGGCCATGCAGGTGGCTGCTCTGAAACCGAAATATACAAACAGAGACGAAGTGCCGGGCGACTTTGTAGAGCATGAGAAAGAAATCCTGAAAGCCCAGGCTAAAAATGAAAACCCGAATAAACCGGACAATATCATCGAGAAGATGATCATCGGCCGTCTGAACAAAGAGCTGAAAGAAATCTGTCTGGTGGATCAGGCTTATGTAAAAGATGGCGATCTGACTGTCAAGAAATATGTTGACAGCGTTGCTAAAGAAGTGGGCGGCCAGGTTGCTGTTAAAGGCTTCGTTCGTTATGAGACAGGCGAAGGTATGGAAAAGAGAGAAGATAACTTCGCTGAAGAAGTTGCAAAACAGATGGCTGGAAACTAAGCGCTTAGTTTAAGCGAGGAAGATATGAAAAAGGAGTCACAATGCGGGTCTGCTCGTAATTGCGGCTCCTTTTGCATGTCTATCCTTATCCTGCGATGTACGGCCAGGGATTGTGATCGACTTTGACATGGATATGCAGGAAATCCAGGAGATGATCCAAAAGACCAGCCCTGAAAGGGAGGAAAAAATCGACTGGACCTATGCCTGGGGTAAAAAATATCTCATCCTGCTCCAATATCAGACTCAGGTCAATATCCCCAATTATGCGTATCGGCTAGGCAAAATGTTGGATGAGATGGAGCAGGAATACCATTTTGATCGACAGGACGCCATGCTCGTATTAAAAGATATTTTATATCAAGTGTGGAAAAAACGAAAAAATAAAAGATGAGATCATCCCCTATTGACGAATGGGATCGAAAGCAGTAAGATAGGCAATGCAAAAGAACAGTAGGGGATGGTGTGTTGAAAAACAGTAAATATGAGATCGACATGTGCAATGGGTCGATCATGGACAAACTCATTTCATTTTCACTTCCATTGATGTTGTCCAGCATACTTCAGTTGATGTTTAACGCGGTGGATATCATCGTAGTGGGAAGGTTCAGTGGGAGTTCAGCGCTGGCGGCCGTCGGTTCAACGACGGCGCTGATCAATATTTTTACAAATCTCTTTATCGGCATATCTTTAGGGGCAAATGTGCTGGCGGCCCGATATTTTGCCACAAATCGGAAGGAAGAGATGTCGGGGGCCGTACATACAGCCATAACTTTTGCTCTGATCAGCGGTATTGTCATGGCCTTTGTGGGACTGGGCATGTCCAGAACGGCGCTGGAACTTATGGATACGCCGGCGGACGTGATCGACCAATCGGTAACCTACATGCGCATTTATTTTGCGGGAATGCCGTTTTTCATGCTTTATAATTATGGGGCGGCCATTTTAAGAGCGGTGGGCGATACAAAACGCCCCTTGTTATTCCTGGCCGCCGCAGGCATGGCCAATGTGGCGCTGGATCTTCTGCTTGTTATTGTCATTCCTTTGGATGTGGCGGGGGTTGCCATTGGGACTGTGGCTTCCCAGATGGTTTCCTGTATTCTTGTGCTGCGGTGCCTTTATAAATCCGAAGGCAGCTATCAGCTCCGGTTTCATCGGCTGGGTATCCGGTGGGATTATCTGAAACGGATCTTTCAGGTGGGGATACCTGCGGGAATCCAAAGTACGGTGATCAATTTTTCCAATGCCCTCTTACAGTCATCGGTCAATTCCTTTGGATCCATAGCCATGGCCGGATACACGGCGGCCAACAACATCATGAGTTTTCTGTATGTGTCGGTCAATGCGGTCACCCAGGCGTGTATGAGTTTTACCAGTCAGAATTACAGCGTTGGGAAATATAAACGTATGGATAGGGTCCTTTTAGACTGTATGGCTTTGTCCGCCGGAGTGTCTTTGGTACTGGGCGTGGGCGCCTATGTGTTCGGTTCCCAGCTTCTTGGCATTTATTCGCCGGAAGCGGAAGTGATAAGCTGCGGTCTGGAGATATTATCCATTACGACTGTTCCTTATTTCCTTTGCGGCATCATGGATCTGATCCCTGGAGCTTTGCGGGGAATGGGACATTCGGCTGTTCCCATGGTATTGTCTGTGATCGGTACGGTGGGTGTGAGGATCCTTTGGATCTATGTATTCTTTCCGACACACCGATCCCTGTATTTTCTTTTTGTTTCCTATCCTGCATCCTGGATCGCCACCATCGTTATGCAGGCCATATGCTTTTTCCTTGTCCGGAAGCGGTGCGTAAAAAGTATGGGCAAGGAGGCCGCTGTATAAAAGAAACAGAAAAGGAAATGTGGCAACATAAATATTGACTCTGGAAAATAGTTGATTTACAATAAATGCAGAAAGAGACAAAAGATCGATTTGACAGGCAAAGGACATGTTCGTTATCGTGTGAGAAGGAGGAAAAGATGATGCAGGATTATGAAAAAATGACTGCTGAAATTATCAGACTGGCGGGTGGAAAAGAAAATATCCATTCTGTGGCCCATTGTGCAACCCGGCTGCGGCTGCTTTTGGCAGACAAGGAAAAGGTTGACGAGAAGGCGATCACAGAACTGGAGGGGGTTAAAGGCGCATTTTTTAATGCCGGACAGTATCAGGTGATACTGGGGATCGGGACAGTGGACAAGGTTTATGAAGAAGCGCTCCGATCCGGCATCAGCGCGGCCACGACGGAAGATATCCGATATATCTGATGAGCGGCGGAAAATAGATCATCGATTTGCGTCAATGGCAGATATGGACGGTAAGAAAAAAAGACCGAGTGAAAGACAATATGTTTTTCACTCGGTTTTTCGGTTCAACGGATCAAAGAGAAGGGGATGGGACACTGCATCAGATAGTAGCTCCCTTATCCCCTGTTTTGATCTTTTATCGTCCGGTCTGTCCCATCACATCAGGCCGAGGCCTTTGGCAACGATCATGATGAAATCCTGAACATTGGTCACAATGGTCGTGGCAGCCAGGCTGCCCCGGTCCAGAAGTTTATTGACAACAAATTCATCGGCATCCACCGTATATAAGAAAACGGGCCGGACAGTGCCGTCTTTAAGTACCCGGTATGAAGGGGTCATGTTGCCGGTGGCGATGGTATGGAGCATGGTGGCCAGGCATACGACCGTTGTCGCTTTTTTGACCATTTCCCGCATGGCGGTCTGACCCTCATAAGCGTTGCCGATCACCTCCGGAAGAGGTCCATCATCCCGAATAGAACCGGTCAGAACGAATGGAACGTCATTCTTGACACAACTGTACATGATCCCATTATCGATCTTGTAATCATCGATAAAGCTGGGAATGGAACCGCTGCGCCGTACCCGGTTGATCACATCCAGATGATGATAATGTCCATTGGGCTGGGAACGCTGGGTATAGATATCCTGGCCCAGAGCTGTGTGGAACATGGCGCCTTCCAGATCATGGGTAGCCAAGGCATTTCCTGCCATCAGGCCGTCCACATATCCGGCTTCCACCATGGCTTGCATGGCTCTCCGGGCGTCTGCGTCAAAGGAAAATGCGGGTCCCATGACCCAGAGGATGTTGCCGTGATCTTTTTCGTATTTCAAAAGCTCAAAAAGCCGGTCATAATCTCTGGCATAAGAAGTCTCCCGGCTGCGGCCCTGTCGAAAAGCGAACTGATCCGTTTCGGTTTCATCCGGATCTTCAAATCCGCTGCTGTGAAGGTAGATGCCTTCTTCGGCGTTTTCCGTCCGGCCAAGAATGACCTTGTCACCGATTTTCAGATTTCGGTTTTCGATGACTTTCAGTTCATCACCGCAGATGACAACACTGGAATCCATGCGGCTTTCTTTGGCCAGCCTCCATGTTCCGTTGATCTTAAAATATTCTGGATACATGGATGTGCTATGATAATTTTCAGGAGCCACGCCTTCGATGGTCACTTCTTCCCAGGATGCGTCCGGCGCGTTTACAAATTTTTCTTGTGAGAAATCCGGTTCTCTGTATTCGGGTAAATGAAACATGATCAAAACCTCTTTTCTTTGGATATTAACGGCGGTAAACGCATTCTCCGCCAATATAAGTCCGTGTGACACATATTTTATCCATGTCATCCGGAGAAACAGTCAGGATATCATCGCTCAGTACGGCAAAATCCGCTTGATAGCCCACAGCCAGCATACCGATATCCGGGAAACCGGCAGCCTGGGCGGCGCAACGGGTATAAAGCCGGAGGGCCGTTCCGATATCGATCCGAGCATCCTGCCCACAGTCTGTGCCGTCGGCAGCCACACGTGTGACAGCCAGTTTAAGTCCCGGGAAGGGATCGGATGGTACGGACCAGAAAGTAGCGGGAGCGTCTGTTGAAAAGCCCACCAGGACACCTTCTTTTAGCATCTGAGGGATGGGATAAGTCCGTTTCATCCATTCGGCGCCCAGATTGGAAAGATAACTGGCGCTTTCTGCGTAAAGGAAAATGGGCTGGGTGACAAAAGCGATGCCATGGGCAGCAGCCTTTTGGATACTGTCTTTTGTCGGATCTGTCACATGCTCCATGCGGACGTGGGGAACGCCTTCGGGCGTCCAGCAGGATTCCTGACAGACCCGGTCCACCATGCGTTCAATGGTACGTCCGCCCATGGCGTGCATGGAAAGCTGGCAATGGTTCTTTTTACAAAAATCAATGGCTGTCTCGATCAGATGATCACTGCAGACACAAATGCCGTAGTTATCCGTTGCGCCCCTATATGGCCGGTTCATCCAGGCCGTCCTTCCGGAAATGCTGCCGTCTCCGATCAGTTTCAGGCCGGCGGCAAAAATCTGCCTGTTCCGGTTCATCCGTTCTTTTGGGATCTGGAATGCGGGGTCATCCGCATGAAAATCCCACATATAGTAAATGCCCGTTTTCTGGCGGAAGCCTTTTTGGGCGGCAGCTTCATAAATGGGATAATTATCGCTGGGATCCAGATTCCCCATATCGCATATGGCAGTGATGCCCTGGGAAGTGAGCAGCTCACCCAGCTCCAGCAGATTGGACACTTTTTGATCGGCGGATTCCATGGGCATCAAGGGCGCCAGCAGATTACGGGCATTTTCTTTCAGAACCCCAGTAGGTTCCCCGTTGGCGTCCCGTTCGATCTCGCCACCGGGGGGATCGGGAGTATTCCGATCGATGCCGGTCAATTTCAGAGCCATACTGTTGACACAGCGGATATGGGCGCAAGTACGCATGATGGATACGGGCGCGTCTGAACACCCGCGGTCCAGATCGTATCGGGTGGGAGAACGCTTTTCTTTAAGACCCTGTTCATCATATCCCCAGCCTTCGATCCATTGTCCGGGGCCTTGCACGCTGCGGCGTTGCCTTATGGCTTGGACCAGGTCTCCTATGGAAGAGATCTCCGGCGGCATGGCCGTGATCTTTTTGCGGAAATCAGCCAGCATGACCGGGTGCATATGAGCGTCCACAAATCCGGGGATGATCCGCTGTCCCTCCAGATCCACAACAGTTTTGCCGGTACTGTATTGAATGGGCATGTCTTTTTGACAGCCGATCCAGATGATACGGCCATCCTGTACGACCATGGTATCCGCAAAAGGCAGCCGTTCATCGGATGTGAAGATCTTTCCGTTGGTAAAGACGGATATATTTGATGTACGCATAGTTTTTTTCACTCCTTTAACCAATATGATAGCAGAATAGACAATTTTTGTCAGGAAAATTATAAAAAAATATTGCAAAATATGAGAAAAAGTGATAGCATAAGGAATAATTATGCAATTTATGATTATATTTATGAACCGACGACTCCGGGACGGTGATAAACCCGGAGTTTTTACATTTTAGCAGAGGTGAGATGAAAATGAAAAGATCTGCAGAAGTGATACAGGCAGAAGCAAACGCCCTGAAAGATCAGATGATAAAAGACAGGCGGCAGCTTCACAAGTTTCCTGAGATCGGAATGGATCTTCCCAAGACCAGCGCCTATATTAAAAAGCGGCTGGATGAGATGGGGATACCATGGAAAGATTGCGGCGGACGGATTCCGGAACAAGTGACAAAGGACTTTATACAGGCCGGTTTTCCCAAAATGGAAAAAGAGACAGGCGTGACGGCGCTCATCGGACACGGAAATCCTTGCATATTGCTCCGGGCAGATATGGATGCTCTCCCCATCAAAGAATGCAGTGACCTGCCCTATGCTTCCTGCAACGGAGCCGGGCATATGTGCGGACATGACAGTCATGCAGCCATGCTTTTAGGCGCGGCTGCTATTTTAAAGAAAATGGAAGGAAACTTGAAGGGGTCTGTCAAGCTCATGTTCCAGCCCGGTGAAGAAACTGGGGCGGGAGCCCGCCAGATGGTGGAGGATGGACTGTTGGAACAGCCTAAAGTGGACGTGGCTTTTGGCATGCATGTCCAGACGGTGGATCATACGGGACATGTGGGATATGCTGTGGGCGTCAATTCCGCATCGCTGGATACATTTATATTGAAGATCCGGGGAAAAGGCGGACATAGTTCCCAGCCCCAGCTTTGTGTGGATCCATTGATGATCATGAATCAGATTTACCAGGCTGTCAATCTGCTGGCGACCCGGGAGGCGGATCCGGCGGCCATGGTGGCGCTGACCTGCGGCGTGGCAAAAGGCGGAACAGCGGTAAATATCATTCCTGACGAAGCGGAACTGCATATCGGCCTGCGGACCTTGGATGTGACCGCGGCCGATCATTTGAAAAAACGGATCCCGGAGATCATCGATCATTATGTGAAAGCATGGAATGGGGAATATGACCTTACCGTATTCCATACGCCGTGTACATATTCGGATGAGGAACTTTGCAAAGAACTTGTGCCGGCCATAGGAGACATCACCGGGGCGGACAGGATCCGTCAGATACCAGCCATGACGGGAACGGAAGATTTTGGGTATGTGACAAAGGAAGTGCCGGGGATGTTTGTTTTTGTCGGTGCAGGCGCGCCTGGCAACGCACCGTTACACAGTCCGAAGATGGTATTGGATGAGGACGTATTACCACTGGGAGCAGCCATCTATGCCAATACGGCGGTCCAGTGGCTGGAAAAACACGGCGATATACAAAAAGGAGGATGGGAAAATGAATAAAAAAGCGGCAAAGGGGTTTCATATGCCCCATGTATTCATCATCCTGCTCCTCATCATGTTGTTTGTGGTGCTGCTTTCCTACATGGTGCCCAGCGGTTCCTACCAACGGATCACAGAAAGCAGTACAGGCATGACGGTGATCGATCCGGATACATTCCAGTATGTGGAAAATGAAACACCGATCACATTTATGGATTATTTTGAAGCGATTTACACCGGATTTGTCAACGGAGCGACGATCATGGGAACTTTGTTCATCAGTTCCGGCATGATCTATCTGTTGGAAGTCAGCGGCGCTTTCGGGGCGGGCATACATGCCATATTGGAGCGGACAAAGGGCCGGGAGTTTTCGGTTGTCTGTATCTTTTATACGATTTTTGTCATTTTTGGCGTCCTTGGCTATGGCGAAGCGGCCTATCCATTTTATCCTCTGGCAGTGACCATCGGTTTTGCACTGGGATATGACAGGATGGTGGGGACCGGATTGGCCATCGTAGGCAGTACTGTTGGTTTCACATCCGGGCTTATGAATACATTTACCACAGGTGTGGCTCAGCAGATCGTTGGGCTTCCGCTGTTTTCCGGGATCGGATTCCGGGCAGTGGGTCTGGTCGCCTTTTATATCATCGGTCTGGTCGGTTTGTATGCGTATTGCCGGAAAATAAAGAAAGATCCGGAGCTCAGTCTGGTAAAGGAAGAATACATGAGCCGGAAACAGGAAGATCATCTGGAGGGAATGGAACAGATGACACTTTCCAGGATCCTGGGCCTCATCGTTTTTCTGGGAACGATCATTGTTCAGGGATTTGGCTGTATCCGGCTGGGATGGTCTTTCCCGCAGATTGCTGCTATTTATATCATCATGGGAATACTGTTGTCCCTGATCTTCCGTATTGGCCCGAGTAAGGCCAGCCAGCTTTTCTGTCAAGGAGCTGTCCGGGTATTCCCGGCCGCTTTTGCTGTGGGCCTTGCCCAGTCGGTGGTCGTGCTGATGAATCAGGCATGTATCATGGACACGATCGTCCACGGTATGTCCATGCTCCTTGAGAATAAGAGCGCCATACTGGCACTGCTCATCATTTTTGTTTTTGTCACATTGTTTAACTTTCTTGTGGTATCCGGAAGCGGAAAAGCGGTCATCGTCATGCCCATCCTTCAGCCTTTGGGCAAAATATTGGATATTAACCAGCAGGTACTTGTTCTCACCTATCAATATGGGGACGGTATTACCAACAGTTTTTGGCCGGGAAGCTCCCTTGTCCAGCTGGCCATGTGCGGCGTGGACTACGGTTCCTGGATAAAATTCTGCTGGAAGATCTATCTGGCTTTCATCGTCAGTGCATTTATCCTGGTCATGATCGCTTACGGCATCGGATACGGCCCATTCTGACAAAAGGAGGGGACCTGAGATGAAAACAAGAACAGCAGACTGGAAAGGGATCTGTGGGATATGTCCACGCCATCGGGCATACTTTAAGCGGTCTTTATGACACGCCCCACGGCCTGGCCATGGCGATCCTACTGCCCCATGTTTTAAGAGCCTATGGTCCAAAGGCCCATAAAAGACTGGCTGAGCTGTGCGACATCTGTCGCTTGGCAGAAAAGGCGGATACGGTCCAGGGAAAGGCGGAGGCGTTTATCAGATGGATCGAAGAAATGAAGCAAAAGATGGGGATTCCCGAATATCCGGATATGATCCGGGAAGAAGATGTGGATCAGATCGTTGCATGGGCGGAAAAAGAGGGGAATCCTTTATATCCCACACCGGTCACATGGAATAAAAAGGACTTTAAAAAATTCATACTTTCTTTACTGCAGGAAAGGGATCAAGTACGATCCGTATAATTCAAAAAGTCTGTAACCGCAGAAATCATAACAGGATGCGGCTGCAGACTTTTTTATGTGGAGGATAGAAGAAAGCGGATCGAAGGGGATTTGGGTATAGGCAAACCTGCACAAATGGGATAAAATATGTGTGAAAGGACAGGAACCGGAGGTGACCGTTTATGAGCATCCAGTCAGCCGGACTTGGAAGAAAAGAACTGGAGGACGGTGGAAGAACAATTTAAACAGCATATATCCATTCTGACTTGCGAGGAAGATGAAAACATATGATAAAGAAGGAGAAAAACAGATGATCATTGATGGAAATCAAAAGGAAAAGGACGCTATGGACGCATTTCATAGAGGCGATCGGGCCAGAGGACTGCAGCTTCAGGAGGAATTTGCGGCTGCTTTTCGGGAAGCTTATAAGGACAAAGATCATTGCTCATGTCAGAAAGCGTGTCGCTATCATGGGAATTGTAAAGAATGTGTGGCCATACATCGGGCGCACCAGGAGCATGTTCCCAACTGTATGCGCCCCATTATCAATCAAAAGCTGAAACTGATGTCCGAGCTGACAGAACATTCGTTGGCAAATGAAATCCAGCCGCCCCATGAAATACTCCGAAAGATCTGAAGGATGATCACTTGGTATGGTGTTGGATTTGTGGGGAAAAAAATGCTTTCTTTTCTGAATTTATGATATAATTAAAATGATATAGATATAAAAGGGCTGGAATTAAGGACGTCATATCAATGAGAATGCGAAAAGAGGATCGTTTTATGGGAGAGAATAGCGCACGGTCGAAAATGAGCGGACAAGGGGACGTATCGACAACCGTTCCAGAAGAAAAAAAACGGGATGAGATTTCCGGATTTATAAAAAAAGATTCGAAAAGGGCGTATGTGATAGCGGCTTTGGAGCGGATGAAGCCGGAGGATATCTGCGCTCTTTTTATAATCGGATTTGAGACGTCTGACCTGGAAAACGTTCCGATCGGCGGCAGGATATTGGAAAATGCATCCAGGGGTATTGGCAGGACACTCTCTTCCCTGTTTCGGGCAACGGATGTCATCAGTCAGAGTGGGGAGAATGAATTTTGCGTGTTTATCTCTGGGAATCTGACAGAAGAATCTGTGGCGGAAAAAGCAGAATTGATCTGTGAAAGACTGCGGTTATCTCCTGAAATCGGTCCGGAAACAGCAATGAGTTTGGCAGTGGGCGTTTATATGGCTTCCGGCGTCGGACTGGATTGGGATAAGTTATATGGGAAAGCCCGTGGCGCGTTGATCAAAGCCAGACAGATGGGCAGCGGGCATTATCTGATCGTGACAGATTTGGACGGAAAACAAAATCAAATGAAAAAAGCCATGCCCAGGACAGCCGGAACGCTTCCTGTATCGACACTTTTGCAATATGTGGACGGCGGGATATGTCTTTTGGAGATCGGCCCCCAGATCCAGCTGATCTATGCCAGCCCGGGATTTTATCGGATGGTGGGGATACGGGAAGAGGATCATTCCCTTCCATGTTTACTTTCATCCATCGGTATACATCCCAAATATGAAACGGAATATGAAGAACAGCTCAGGAAAAAGGCGAAAGAAGGCGGCACGCTCCGGGTTTCCCAGCGGATTTCCGGAGATGGCACCCATTGGGTATGGCGCCATATCCGGGCGGTACGGATGGAATATCCATACAGTAGGTATCCGGTCATGCTGGAATTGTCCACAAATATTTCGGAACATGTGGAAAAGGACCGGCAGATCAGGGAAAGCAACGAGCGGCTCCGCGTGGCCTTTGGTCAGACGTCCAACGTGCTATGGGAAGTGGATATCCAGACAAAAGTATTTCGGATATATGATATAAATGGAGAATTTCGGGGGATAGAAACAGAGGTGTCTGATTTTCCGGAATCCTTTATCAAAAATGGGATCGTACATCCGGATTCGGTTGAACATTTCCGGACTTTTGCTGCCGGCATATTGAACGGGAATCGGGCAGGAACCGGCAATTTTATCATGAGAAGCCGGATGGATTATTATGAGTGGTCATCGCTTTCCTATCATATGGTATGTGACCGAGAAGGGACTCCGGTAAAAGCGATCGGAATACAGGAAAAGCTGCCGGATATTTCCGGGATATATGATGCCGCATTTACGCGGCGTCCCCTGCCGGAGGCTTTGCGGCATTATGTGCTGGTACGGTTCAGAGTGAATATGACCAAAGATTTTATAGAGGATTTATGGGTCAGCGGCTTGAACCGGACGGCGTGGACGTGGAATAAGACCTATTCGCGGATCATGTCCGGTGATCGGATCCGTTTTTTTACCAAAAGTGATGAGCGGGCATTCCGAAAAAGATTCAGCAGAGAATGTCTGATGCAGATGTTTGAACGGGGAGAACGATGGTCTTCCCGGGAATACCGGAAGGTGACTCCTGCAGGAGAGATCCGTTGGATGAAAGATATCGTGAATCTGCAGCAGGATACCAAAACAGGAGATGTGTATCTGTTTACCTGTTTTTGTGATGTCCAACAACAGCATATGTGGGAAAAGACGTTAAACGGCAGCGTGATACGATGGCATCAGACGGGGCTTTATGATGGAGCGACCATCAGACGGCTGGGTGAAGCGTTCATGAAGGACAACGGACACACATGCGCCCTGGCTTTGATCAAGATCGGTGGCGGTCAGAAGGATGGACCTGAGAAGGCAAAAACGGCAGATTGGATCGCTACTGCATTTGGATTTGCTTTGGGAATAGATTGTATGGTGGGAAGACTGCAGGATGATGTTCTGCTCTGTCTTTTTCCAGATGGCGGCAGTAGCTTTGATGTAAAGAGACGCCTGGAAGATGCTTTTGCTTACATACGGATTTCCATGTCGGACATTCCGGCCATGGATCGCTATCGGTTTGTTGCCGGCGTGGCCATGGGGGAGACACAAGAAGCAGATTATGAGTATATGCTGAGGAGTGCTTCTTATGTATGTGATCTATGGGACAAATCTTCCATGGATAGTGTGATATTTTCCACAGATGTGGAAGATATCATGTGGCTCCAACTGCAGGATGACAGCGCGGATTCCATCGCCGCCGATGAAGAGATGGGGGATACTTTGACGGCAGAGGAGCAGAAAGTGGCTTTAGCCAGTGTGACATCCATGCTTTCAGCGAATTCCATCGAGTCGTCCCTGAGCAGCGTTTTGCGCCATATTGGCCGGTATTATAAGGCGGACCGGACGTATATCCTGTCTTTGGCCAATGACAACCGGGAAGTGACCATGCTTTATGAGTGGGTCAGCGAGGGGAAGCATAGTATCCGCCATATCATGTTTGGAGTTAAGATCCAGAAGATCCCATTGTTGACGCGGTGTCTGAAAGAGTCCCGGCCACTGCTGACAAAAACGACAGGGAAAGGCTATGGCGCCATGAAGCCCAATGTGCCATGGCATTTTATCGTCCTTCCCTTAAAAGATCATTACAGCATAAAGGGATTTTTATGTGTGGAAAATCCCCATGAACATACAGAAGAGATCCGGCTTCTTCAGATGCTCATCCCCCATATGCTGAAAGAAAACAGCCGGTTCCATATATGGCCGGACGAAATGCCGACGGTGAATACAACGATGCTGAACCATATGCCTAATCTTCGTTCTTATAAGGACGTGATCTATACCATGGATTCGGACAATTACAGTTCCATGGGCGCAGTTGTCGTGGATGTTCCGGGAATTTCAGAGATCAACGCCAATCTCGGATTTGACTATGGGCAGGAAATACTGCTGTACATAGTGGAAACACTTAAAAATATCTTTGGCAAAGGTTTCATCTTCCGGACATGGGATGCGGAATTTGCTGTGCTTTTTCCCAATACGATAATGGAAGTTTTTATGGGCAGATGCATACGGCTCCGGACGGTTTTACAACGCATCTATCCCAAAAAGATGCGGATCGGCTATACCTGGTCTGATGGAAATTTTTCTGCGAAAAAGCTGGTGGAAGAAGCCAGAACGATCATGCAGTGTGAAACAATAGCTGATTTGTCTCTGAATGGCAAAAGCGATAGCCGGCTATTGGCAAAAGATACAGATCTGGGAGCCAGAAAATATGTGGTTTACTACCAACCGAAGGTGGATATGAGGGACGGCAGCCTGATCGGAGCGGAAGCGCTTGTAAGGGGCGTGGATCATGCCGGCAATATCATCCCTCCGGGACAGTTTATAGAAAAGATGGAAAAAAGCGGAGATATCCGGGAATTGGATTTCTTTGTGCTGGATCGTGTGCTGGATCAGCTTAGCCAGTGGCAGGCGCAAGGTTTTTCGCAGATGCATGTATCTGTCAATATTTCCAGAAAGACCTTGTTTAATCCCACTACGCTGGCTTCGATCCTGGCGATCCAAAGCCGGTATCCGGAAGTTTCGGCGGATCAGATCCATCTGGAGATCACCGAAACAGCTTGGGATGTGGAAAACTCCACCTTGTCCAGTGTGGTGGACAAGTTTAAGAACTGCGGCATCGGTTTTGAATTGGATGATTTCGGTTCCCGGTATGCCAATGTGTCCATGTTTACAAATATTAAATTTAAAACGATAAAACTGGACAGAAGTCTGGTGGACGAGCTTGCGGATAATGAGATCAGCAAAATGCTGGTAAGAGATATCGCAGGAATATGCCGGAAATTTGGCATGGATTGTATAGCGGAAGGCGTGGAAAATGAGGATCAGGTGAACGGGCTTTTGGAAGCCGGCTGCATATACGGACAAGGATTTTATTATGACCGACCGATGACGCCGCAGCGGTTTGAAGCGGAATATCTGAGGAATACGAAGGGGAGATGATCAGATGACAGGTGAAAATACAGGGGAAAAATCCGGGAAATTGCCATATATCATCGGAATAGGCGCTTCGGCAGGCGGTCTGGAAGCGCTTCAGCAGTTTTTTCAGCACATGCCGGCAAACAGCGGTCTGAGTTTTGTTGTGGTACAGCATCTTTCGCCGGATTATAAAAGCTTTATGGCAGATATTTTGGGGAAATATACGCAGATGAAGGTGACCCAGATCAAAGATGATATGGCGATCGTTCCGGATACGGTCTATCTCATACCGCCAAAATACAATCTGACGATCCAAAACGGGAAGTTGAAATTGACAGAGTTTGTCCATGGGATGCTGAATCACCCCATTGACGTGTTTTTTTCATCCCTTGCACAGGAACAGAAAGAACGGGCCATCGCCGTGGTCATGTCCGGCACCGGCTCCGATGGGACCAGCGGTATTAAAGTGGTGAAGGAGAACGGGGGACTGGTTCTTGTACAGAAACCGGATACGGCCAAATTTGACGGTATGCCCCGCAGTGTGATCAACACCGGACTGGCGGATTTTGTATTATCGCCTGAAGATATCGTGGATGAGATATTAAATTTCTTTCATTTTCCCACTCTGATCAAAGCCCAGGAGAAGGAAGAGATCTTTTCCGATGAGGAGACCTTTTCAACCATATACAAGGTACTAAAGGCGGTCAGCGGCATTGATTTTACAAATTATAAACGGACCACTGTCCTGAGACGGATCGAAAGGCGCATGGTCGTCAATCACAGCGTCAATCTGTCTGATTATGTGAAATTCCTGGAAGAAAACGAAGCAGAAGCCAGTATACTGGTAAAAGAGATACTGATCGGTGTGACGAATTTTTTCCGGGATCCGGACTTCTTTGAAAAATTAAAACAGAATGTGATCTATCCTATCGTGGATCGATCAAAAGAGTCGGATCCCATCCGAGTTTGGAGCGCCGGGTGTTCCACCGGTGAAGAGGCGTATTCTCTGGCCATCCTGTTTAAGGAAGTGCTGGAAGATATGCATCTTCAGCGGGACGTGAAAATATTCGCCACTGATGTGGATACGAAGGCGATCGAACAGGCGGGGAAGGGGATATTTTCCGAAAGTATCCGGGATGATGTGTCCCCCGACCGTCTGGCGCGGTTTTTTACAAAGCGGAATGATCAATATGCCATTTCAAAAGATATACGGCGGATGATCATATTTGCGCCCCACAATATGCTTTCGGATCCGCCTTTTGGAAAGTTGGATCTGATCAGCTGCCGGAATGTGATGATCTATTTTCAGCCGGTACTCCAGAGGACACTGTTTGCTATCTTTAATTCAGCGTTAAAGAAAAATGGGTATCTTTTCCTGGGAAAAAGCGAGACAGCCGGAGAGTACTCCAATGTATTCAAACCGGTCTGCAGCGCGGAAAAAATATACATACATAAAGGGGAAGGAAAAGTGAATGATTTTGTGCCGCCGAGCTTTAATATTCCAAATGTACATTGGATGTCACCGCGCACCAGCAGTTCGGCTGATACAAAGACCAGCAGTTATCTGATGGAAAGTTCTTATGTGCAGTTCCTGGAAGGGTTTTTGCCGGCTTCGGTCATTTTAAACGAGGCCAATGAGGTCATCCATTTCTTTGGCAATTACCAGGACTATCTGGCCATCGCGCCGGGAAAAGCCACATTTAATTTCTTCAGTATGATCAATAAGGATCTGAGCCTGGTGACATCTACGGCCATTAACCGATGCCGCTCAGAACATAAAGCGGTCACCTATACCGGGATCGTCGTGGACTGTGCTTCCGGCCGGCGCATGGTGGATCTGACAGTGGCTCCGGTGCCGGGCGGAAAAGGAGAGGATCCGGGATTGATGGTGGTCCTTTTCCTGGAAAATCGGAGGGAAGAGATGGAAGGTATCACAGAAAAGTATGATGTGGATACCACGGCGGCCAGAAGGATCGCGGATCTGGAGCAGGAACTCCATGAATCCCAAAATGATCTGAAGTCCACCATTGGAGAACTGGAGACGGTCAATGAAGAACTACAGGCGGCCAATGAGGAACTTTTAACGGCCAATGAAGAACTTCAAAGTTCCAATGAAGAGCTTCAATCGGTCAATGAAGAACTTTACACAGTGAACACAGAATATCAGCAGAAATTGGACGAATTGACATTGCTGACCAACGATCTTTCCAATTTCCTGTCCTCCACCATGATCGGTATCTTGTTTGTGGACAGTCATCTGAATATCCGGAAATTCACCGAATATGTGGGAAGGGAATTTCAGCTGATGGAGCATGATGTGGGAAGAACGCTGCAGATTTTTGCCCATAGTTTTCCGGATGAAGATATTATCAGCGATGCAAAAGAAGTACTGAAAAACCTGGCGCCCATCGACAGGGAAGTGACGGCTATGAACGGACGGTATTATACCCTCCGTATAGCGCCCTACAGGACGATGGAAAACAATATCCGGGGATTGGTCATAACGATCATCGATAGTCTTGACGATAAAGAACGGTGATCCGGAAGACTGCATTTTTATCCCAAAGAAGGGATATGAAAAAACATACAGGAGGAAGGGGCTATGCTGTCTATTGAAAGACAAAGAGAAATAGAAGAACTGCTTTTGGAGAAGAAAAGTATATCTGTGGCGGAACTTTCAGAACGTTTTGATGTGAGCTTCGAGACGATCCGACGGGATCTGAAAGTGCTTGAAGCCAAGGGTATTGTTGAGAAATCTTACGGCGGCGCGGTATTGAAGGAAAAGGTAAGCCATAAGGCGGACTTTAAGACCTTGTCCCATGTGATGGTGGATACGAAGAAAAAAATGGCGGAAACGGCCATATCCTTTATACGGCCGGGAGATTGTATTTACATTGATTTTTCCACCACCTGCAACCAGATCGTACCGCTTCTGGAGGATATATCCATCAACATATTGACAAATTCCCTGGAAGTGATGAATCAGCTGGCGGGCAGGAAAAATA
This sequence comes from Candidatus Onthocola gallistercoris, assembly GCA_018715345.1. Classification (GTDB taxonomy): domain Bacteria; phylum Bacillota; class Clostridia; order Lachnospirales; family Lachnospiraceae; genus Frisingicoccus; species Frisingicoccus gallistercoris. The sequence goes on along the minus strand of DVLT01000004.1, from coordinate 69,849 downwards.
TCTCTCTCTTCTCCACAGGCGGTATATTCGATCCAGGCAACTATGCTTTTATGGGAAATACTTCTATTCAGAACCTGGAGCAGTTCCACCTGGATAAAGCTTTCATATCCTGCCGCGCGCTCAGCATGGAGCGGGGGATCAGCGATAAATCCGAGCAAGAAGCGGAGTTACGCAAAAAGATCATTGAAAGTTCCAATAAGGTTTATCTTATGGTGGATCACACGAAATTCAATAAAGTCGCGTTTGTGCGGACATGCGACATGAAAGCGATCACTGCTGTGATCACGGATATGCATCCGGGGCAGGCGTGGGAAGCTTATTTTAAGAAAAATAACATAGGTCTTTATATCAGCGGATCCGTGGGGGATAAGAAATAGCCGGGGCACGATCGGGATATTTTGCAAAAAAGGAGTTCTGTTTTCAGGACTCTTTTTTTGTGCCAGTAAATGGGAAATGTATGGGTCAAAACTGGTCTTTTGTGGTTTGAGAAGGTGGAAATGTGGTAATTACACAAAAGATAACAAAAAATGCCTAAAAATACGACAAAAAACTTGACAAAATACAACATAAGCACTAATATAAAATTATAATACTAAACAAAATAACAAAATTTAATAAATAGATTCTAAAAAGTTGTAAACAATTAATAAAACAACAAAAAATGAATTGGGGATATGGGCTGTATACTTTGAGGGTGAACAAAGTGATCAAGGTCTGCTGAAATGAGCGGTGATGCGGATGGAAATGGCCAGTCAATCCGCTGCCGGGTTTACGGTGACCGTAAGAGCAGGCTCTGATATAAAGAGACTAATAAACGGTATAGATCAAAGGGAAAATCCGATGCCGGCGTGGGAACATTCTCTGAAATATATTTTCAGAGGCCTGACATCTATACGACAAAGGTGAGTTTGCGAAGGGGGAACAAGGGAATACATATGAGCAGACTCACATTGTGAGGAGGAAAGGTATGAGTATAAGTGCAGCAAAACAGGCAAAGTATGACAAAGTAAGTTTTGAACCCGATGCAAAAGTCCCGCTGGCGGATAAATGGTGTCTGGGCTTTACAGCCTTTGCCACAGGTGTTCCGTGGGTATTGTTCAGCTATTTTCTTGTATATTTCTATACAGATGTGATCGGGATGAGCGGAACGCTGGCAGGTTCTTTGATGATGTTTGCCAGAGTATTCGATGCTTTTACAGACTTGATGATCGGCTGGGCCATTGACCGATTTAATCTGAGATGGGGCAAATTCCGTTCGTGGCTGTTGTTCTCCGTTCCGATCCAGTTTGTACTGTTCATCATGGTATGGACGGCTCTGCCGGATACAACGACTCCGATGCAGATGGTTATTTCCTGCATCGGTTACGGTTGCTACGGCGCCATCGGTTCCACACTTTGCTTTATTCCGATGAACTGTATCACAACGAATGTGGCAAAGAACCAGGATGAACGTGCTTCCATCGTCGGCCTGAAAGGTCTGACAAAGAATGCGGGTACATTGTTTGCAGTTGCCAGCTTTATGCCGATGGTTGCTTTCTTTGGCGGCGGCGGACAGGGCTATTTCATCGTTGCCATCATCTTTGGCGTTCTGACGACAGCGCCGGTTCTGTGGTGCTTCATCATGTCAAAGAAATACGAGCTGAATGCGGATGGAACTTACAGAGAACATCTCCGTGAACATAAGACGGAAACCGGCGAACGGCTCAGCATTTTCCAGCAGTTGAAAGATGTTGTTAAAAACCGTCCGGCCTTAGTCACTGTTGTGTCCACATTCCTTCTGTATATCATGGATGCCATCCGTACAGGTACCGTTGTTTACCTGTATGACTACTACTTTGAACGTCCGGAGCTCAGCTCCATCGCCCTGTTTTTCAACATTGGCGTGGCGGTTTTAGGCGCTTTGGCTTTCCGTTATATCATTCGGTTTTTCAAAGACTCCAATCGGGCGTACCTCGCAGTTATGGTCATGAACGCGGCCATGAACCTGATCTATTTCGGCATTATCTTTATGGTGGGCCGTGAAACTGCCGGCCAGCTTATGGGTATCGGCCAGCCGTTGTTTATCTTCTATGCATTGTGTGGTTTTATGCAAGGCTGCCAGTCCGTATTCCCTGACATTATGATGCCTCAGGCGGTTGACTATGGTATGTGGAAATATGGCCGCAGCCAGGCCGGTTTCGTATTCTCAGGATACGGCTTCTGTCTGACCATCGGCGGCGCCCTTGGCAGCGGCGTTCTCGGCTTCCTTCTGGATGCCATCGGATATTCCGGAACCGCAGCAACCCAGAGCGCGAGCACCGTCAGCATGTTCCCGGTGATCGGTCTGGTCGTTCCGGCTGTCATGATCCTTGTAGCTGCTCTGATCCAGAAATTCTACGGTTTCAGCGATAAAGAACATGCAAAATGCATCGAAGAAATCGCAGAACGTAATGGTGAAGCGTAAAAAGATTTCTTGATAAAATGCAACACGAAAACACGGGAAGAGCTGCCCGATGTTTCCTCTGTGGCCGCTGGGATGGATCAGCGGCCACAGGTTTTTGATAAGGAGAATGTATGGGAAAAGAAGAATTGAAACAGGAGATCATCACAACCGTAAAACGGGAATACAAAAATCAGATGGTCAATATGTTTGAAGGAAATGTTTCTGCAAAATGGGGTGAGAGCATATTTATCACACCATCCCAGGTGAGCAAAGAGATCATAACAGCAGATATGCTTATCGAGATGGATCTGCAAGGGAATATCATCCATCAGCCGGATGGCTTTCGCCCGTCCTCAGAGACAAAAATGCATCTGGAAGTTTACCGCCTGAGGCCGGATGTGAAAGCAGTGGTACATAATCACAGTCTGTATGCCACGGCTTATGCGGTCAACAATATGCCTCTGGAGTCGGATGCCTTGACGGAGATGAACATCACATTCGGATCTGTGCCCGTGGTACCTTATGGTACGCCGGGAACAGATAGGATTTACGAGAAGTTTCCGGAATATATCATGAACCGTTATGCGGTCCTTCTGGCAAACCATGGCGTACTGACCTTTGGAAGAACACTGGAACTGGCATATTCCTATGCGGAAGCGGTGGAAAAGATAGCCCAGACCTTATATGTGGCCGGCCGTCTGGGACCAGCGGCCAATATTCCAGCAGAAGAGGCCGAAGCGCTCCGCCAATATGGCGCATCCAAACGTGAAGCGCAGATCCGCCGGTATACACAAGAATAGGCGGAGTATGTTGGGGTGATAAATGAGGATATATGAAAACTGTCGATACACATGTATCGGCAGTTTTTTAATGTTTTCCCGGCCAGTTACGGAATACTATTGTTTTTAAGTATTTTATCACGTACATCATAGCTGGTTAAAGGAAAGAAAGAAAAATTGGATTGAAAAATAGGCGGGCTGCCTTTATAATATTGACGAAAGAAACATAAAGACTTTACGCAAAGACTGTGGCAACCAGTCATGAGACTGAAAAGGGAGTGAAAAGATGAATATCAGAATAGGCATTTTAGGATATGGCAATCTGGGACGGGGTGTGGAATGCGCCATCAGGCAGAATCCGGATATGGAGTTGGCTGCGGTTTTCACCCGGAGAGATCCGAAAAGCGTGGATATACTGACGCCGGACGTGCCGGTATGCCCCATTTCCCAGGTAGAAGAGTGGAAAGATAAGATCGATGTGATGATCCTGTGCGGAGGAAGCGCCACCGATCTTCCAAAACAGACTCCGATGTATGCAAAACTGTTCAATGTGGTGGATAGTTTTGATACCCATGCAAGGATCCCGGAACATTTTTCCAATGTGGACGCTTCTGCAAAAGAAGGCGGCAAACTGGGTATCATTTCTGTAGGCTGGGATCCGGGTATGTTTTCTCTCAACCGGATGTATGCCAATGCCATTTTGCCGGATGGCAATGACTATACTTTCTGGGGTAAAGGGGTCAGCCAGGGGCATTCGGATGCGGTCCGCAGGATCGAAGGCGTCAAAGATGCCAGACAGTATACCATTCCCATAGAATCCGCTTTGGAAGCGGTCAGAAACGGGGAGAATCCGGAACTGACAACCCGGGAAAAACATTTAAGAGAATGTTTCGTTGTGTTGGAAGATGGGGCAGACGCGGCAAAAGTGGAAGAAACGATCAAGACCATGCCCAATTATTTTGCCGATTATGACACCACTGTTCATTTTATAAGTGCAGAGGAAATGAAGGCGAACCACAGCGGTATTCCCCACGGCGGATTTGTATTGCGCAGCGGCAAGACCGGATGGAACGGAGAGACGAACCATTTGATCGAATACAGTCTGAAACTGGAATCGAATCCGGAATTTACTGCTTCTGTGATCGTGGCTTATGCCCGGGCCGCCTATCGGCTTTCTCAGGAAGGCCAGACCGGCTGCCGTACCGTGTTTGACATCGCTCCGGCTTATCTGAGCCTGTTGAGCGGTGAAGAGTTGAGAAAGACGATGCTTTGATCGAAAGTTTCCAAAGTTTCTGTAAAGGAAGATGGATCTGAAAATCCATCTTCCTTTTTTGCTACCCCATATGTAATGCCCTTACGGGCTGGCGAGCTTCGCTCGACAAAGTATGATATTTTTCTTACAATTTTGCAGAGGGACTTTTCTATTTTTAAGGATGGTTATATAATGTTGTACTAGTGACGCGTTTTTGTTAAGGCTTTTCTCGAAATAATAGGACAGTGAGGTTTTGCTTAATGTATTCGGGATATGAATTGTTGTGGTTGATTTTTGTCTATTCCTTTTTTGGATGGATCATAGAGACAGTGGTCGGTTCCATTAAAAAGAGAAGATTTGTAAATAGAGGTTTTTTAAGCGGACCGGTGTGCCTGGTCTACGGTATTTCGGCAGTCATCATGACGGTGGCTTTAAGGGATTTATCCCATACATGGGGATATTTGTTTCTGGGATGCACGCTGGATGCGACGGCGATTGAATGGATCACCGGGAAACTTTTGGAAAGGATGACCCATCATAAATGGTGGGATTATTCTGGAAAACGGTGGAATTTCGACGGTTATATCTGTCTGCAGTCCTCCTTGTTCTGGGGAGTCCTTGGCGTCTGTGCCATCAAGTTTTTCAACCGGGCGCTGATCACGGTTTATCGTCTGATACCGGATGTGGTGGCCGTCTGCCTGATCTGGATTTTGGTCGTGATCCTTATCTTCGACTTGACAGCAACCATAGCCGCCCTACTGAGGATCCAGAAAAAAACATCTCCGGTTTACCGATGGGAGAGAAAACTTGCTGTTATGACCCGGAGATTTGGACGGTGGATCGTGGCCCATGTGGAACGGCGTATCGTCCGGGCCTATCCGGTGATAGGGGAGAAACCGGAACGACCGGTCAAAGAGGGGAAATTTGCGGAAGGATGCGGATTTTACAAGTTATTCTGGCTTTTTGTGATCGGTTCTTTGATCGGCGATCTGGCGGAAACGGTATTTTGCCGGATAACCATGGGATGGTGGATGAGCCGGAGCAGCCTGGTGTGGGGACCCTTCAGCATAGTCTGGGGATTGGCCCTGGTCATTGCGACGTTGCTTTTATACAAGGACCGGGATAAGCCGGAAGGACATATATTTCTGGTGGGCACGTTGTTGGGCGGAGCCTACGAATACATATGCAGTGTGGTCCTGGAATTGGTTTTCGGCAAAGTGTTTTGGGATTACAGCGGACTGCCCTTTAATCTGAACGGCCGGGTCAACCTTTTATACTGCTTTTTCTGGGGAATCGCCGCTGTGATCTGGATCCGCTGGATCTATCCCCGTTTTTCCGACTGGATCGAAAAGATCCCCATGGAACCGGGGAAGATCATCACGTGGATACTGGTCGTTTTTATGGCGGCCAATATGCTTGTATCTTCGATGGCGCTGATACGTTACGACAGCCGTGCAAAGGGAAAGGAAGCCGCCGCCCAGTGGGAAGTACTGATGGATGAATACTATGATGATTCGGTGATGAGCCGGATTTATCCGAAAGCAAAAGAACCTTAAAAAAAACCTCCGTAGTTTTTTCTGGATTTTTCATTTATAATGGAGACAGAAAAACGAAGGAGGTTTTTTATGGCTTTATATGATGATGCGTCGGGCAGAAGGGCCGCTGTCCGGAATGAAAGTACCCGATACCGGCTGGCTCAAGCCATGAAGATCTGTATGCAGAAAAAGTCTGTGGATGATATCACAGTAAAAAATATCGTGGAACAGTGCGGCGTGACCCGCCAGACCTTTTATCGGAATTTCCAGGATAAATACGATCTGGTCAACTGGTATTTTGATAAACTTCTCCATCGTTCTTTTGAACATATGGGACAGGGGAAAACGATCAACGAAGGATTGGAACGGAAGTTTGGATACATCCGGCAAGAGAGGGCATTTTTTGCTGCAGGTTTTCGCTCGGATGACAGAAATTCTCTTAAAGAGCATGACTTTGAACTGATATTTCAATTTTACATACATCTTCTGGAAGAGAAGAGCGGACGCAGTTTAAGCAAAGAAATGGCGTTTCTGCTGGAATTTTATTGTAGAGGATCCGTGGATATGACTGTGAAATGGGTGCTTTGCGGCATGAAAGAATCTCCGGAATATCTGGCCCAGGCGTTGGTCAAAGCGCTTCCGGTCCCCCTTTTTAAATTGGCTGATCAGATGGGACTGTTACGTTAAAAAATAGCGAAAAATCAATAAAAGCGTGACAGATCGGATGTTTTGTCACTTTCTTTTTTCAGAGAAAATTGTTAAGCTTATAGCAGAATATATAAACGGAAAGGAGAAATTGATCATGGCAAATCGAATCATGCTCAATGAAACATCTTATCACGGCGCCGGCGCCATCGCCGAAATCGCCAATGAGGCAAAGGCCCATGATTTCAAAAAAGCTTTTGTATGTTCAGACCCGGATCTGATCAAGTTCAATGTGACGTCAAAGGTGACAGACCTTCTGGAAAAAGAAGGCCTTGCCTATGAGATCTATTCGGATATTAAAGCAAACCCAACGATCGAAAATGTAAAAAATGGTGTACAGGCTTTCAAGGATTCAAAATCGGATTATATCATCGCCATCGGCGGCGGATCATCCATGGATACGGCAAAAGCCATCGGCATCATCATCGCCAATCCGGAATTTGAGGACGTGAGAAGCTTGGAGGGAACGGCAGCCACAAAGAAACCATGCGTGCCGATCATCGCCGTACCAACGACTGCGGGAACTGCGGCAGAAGTAACCATCAACTATGTCATTACAGATGTGGAAAGAAAACGCAAATTTGTCTGTGTGGATCCCCACGATATGCCGATCATCGCCATCGTGGATCCGGATATGATGTCCACCATGCCAAAGGGGCTGACTGCATCCACCGGAATGGATGCTTTGACCCATGCCATTGAAGGCTATACCACAAAAGCAGCATGGGAGATGACCGATATGTTCCATCTGAAAGCCATTGAGATCATTTCCAGATCTTTAAGGGGCGCTGTGGCCAATACAAAGGAAGGCCGGGAAGGCATGGCTCTTGGACAGTATATCGCCGGCATGGGATTTTCCAATGTGGGATTGGGAATCGCCCATTCCATGGCTCATACGCTGGGCGCCGTTTATGATACGCCCCACGGAGTGGCCTGCGCCATGATGCTTCCCATCGTTATGGAATACAATCAGGAGTGTACCGGCGAAAAATACCGTGAGATCGCCAGAGCCATGGGTGTAAAAGGTGTGGACGATATGAGTGTGGAAGAATACAGAAAAGCAGCCATCGATGCGGTCCGTCAGCTTTCTGAGGATGTTGGTATCCCGTCTAAGCTTGACGCGGTAAAGGAAGAAGATCTTCAGTTTTTGGCAGAATCTGCCGCTGCAGACGCTTGCGCGCCGGGCAATCCGAAGGATGCTTCTGTGGAAGATTTCAAGACACTGTTCCGAAAGATCATGAAATAAAAAGGGTTTTTATCAATATATGCCGGCTGCGGATCTGCAGCCGGCATATATTTTATTCGGAGCGATAGTAGATTATAAGATTTACACAGAAAAAAGTGATCTATAACAGCTTTTTGCTCAGCATATCCGGATTGGAGGCATATGTCAGAGCCGTCTCCTTGGATATACGTCCGGAACGATAGAGATTAAAAAGACTGCTGTCCATTGAGATCATATCCCGACTGGAAGCGCCATATAAGATACCGCTGATCTGGGGGATTTTATTTTCCCGGATCATATTGCGGATCGCCGGTGTGACTGTCATGATCTCAAATGCAGGGATCAGATTGCCTGTTGTATCCGGAACGAGTTGCTGGGATATGACAGCCTGGAGCGTCATGGAAAGCTGAACGGTGATCTGCCGCTGCTGATTAGGCGGAAAAACATCAATGATACGGTCAATGGTGTTGGCAGCGCCGATGGTGTGTAAGGTGGAAAAGATCAGATGACCGGTTTCCGCCGCAGTCATGGCCACTGTAGTGGTCTCCTGATCCCGCATTTCGCCCAAAAGGATCACATCCGGACTTTGCCGCAGAGAAGCCCGTAAAGCGTTGGCATAACTGCCGGTATCGATGTGTATTTCCCTCTGGCTGACAATAGACTGTTTATGGGGGTGCAGGTATTCCAACGGATCTTCCAAGGTGATGATATGTTTTTTGCATGAAGAGTTGATGGCGTTGACGATACAGGCTAAAGTTGTGGATTTGCCGCTGCCGGCCGGTCCGGTGACAAGGACAAGCCCCTTGTTAAGCTGCCCCAGCTCGATGATACTGTCTGGAATACCCAAAGTAGCCGGGTCTGGAAGCTGAAATTGGATGATACGGATAACAGCAGCCAAAGACCCCCTCTGACGATAGGTGTTGACACGAAAACGGGATACCCCGTTGATGGCAAAGGAAAAATCATCATCCCCATATTGTTCCAAGGTATCCATGGATCGTCCTCCGGCCAGTTTATAGATCTGGCGGATCAGATCACGGGTATCATCCGGTAAAAGTTTTGTCTCATTCTCCCGCCGGAGAATGCCGCCGATACGACAGGTAAGCGGAAGCCCGGCGATGAGGAATACGTCGGAGGCTTTATCCTGCGCTGCTTTCGTCAATAATTCAATGATATTCATAAATGGTCCAACCTCCTATTGCATTAAATTTAATGAATTGTCCCCTTGCCATGAATGGGTCGATATTTCTTCCCAGCGTATGATACGGTAAAATGGATCATCCGTATCGGAAGGGGGTGTGATCTCCAAAACCACATCTAATGCACGCTCATCTCCAAAAGCCACTTGATAGCGGACTAAAGGCGGGTCCGATGAAAAATCCAAAGACAGATCTTCGTTTTCGGCGAGCACAGACGCCACATCATCGTACCATTCCTCTGTATTTTCACTCCAGTTTTGCAGCAGTACCGTATCGATATCTGCCAATATATTTTCGGCAGTATGGCAAGCTTCATGATAGGCCGTGCTGACAGAACGGATCTGATCGCTGTACAGTCTGTCCCGATTTGTCTGGACAAGGGATAGCACAGCAAAAGTGACCAGAGCCAGGATGATCAGAACGACCAGTATCAAGGATGTTCCCACATGATTGACGGCAGGTTTTTTTGTGTTCATTCGTACACCTCCCTGTCCCCCAATGTATAGGGTATATGATGTGCCGCGTTTAATTCGTATAAAGATGTATGCTCAGCCATATCATAGACGGAAATATGGGCCGATTCCATATGATCTTCTGTACTCAAAGTGATGGACATGGCATATATTCCTGTATCAGCCCCGGTCGTGTTCCACAGACTGTCATAGTACACGACCATTTGCTCCGGATCCGTGTCCGAGGAATGATCAAGGGCATCTGCAAGACCCTGGATCCCTTGGCTTTGAAAGATGCCGGCAGCGCTTTCTGCACGGCTGGCCGCTGCGTTTTCCAGCTGCATTTGCCGACTATCCATGCGTGAATGACTGAAAAGCTGGAGACAGATGACGCTGCAGAGGGCAAAAAACAAAATGGCGATCATCAGTTCGGCCAGAAAAAGATTTCTGTGAGGCCGGTTTTTTTCAGACATCCGGATCACTCCCTTCTGAACTTTTTGGAGAAACAGTCAACTCATAAGATATGCCGTTGCTGTCAGTGAGAGTGAAGCGGATCAGTCCACTGTCTGTTTCCTCAATGGATACGGAAGTGTTTTCAAGGATCGTCTGACCGCTTTCGGGAGCTGCATTGCTGCCATCCAGCGCCACCAGCTCCTTCAATTGCCCGTCCATGAGATAAATATAGGTGGTATAACTGCTGTTTTCTGTTTTTTGATGCAGGATCAACGCAGGATAATCCTCAAATGTACCCGCATGGATGGCGCCATATTCGTCATTTTGCCGGATTTTTTGGGACAGATAAGTCAACGTGGTACGTATATCATAGTTTTCACCCGTACGCCGGACCGTACTTTCATAACTGCTTGCGGATACCAGAAGCACAGTGACGGCACAGACAGCAAAGACAAAAAAGAGAGCAAAGATAAAAAGCAATTCACACAGATGCTCTCTTGATGTTCTGAATTTCATGTATTCCTCCTTTTAAAGGCCCGATCTAAGAATCCCCATCGCGGAAAATGATGGTCACGTCAGGGACCATATTGGATCCCATGGGCTGATAATCCACAAAAAAACGGTCCTCATCGTAGGTAATGTCATAATTTTCCTTTAGATAGTCTAAACTTTCCGGATAAAAGCCCTCCACGCAGTAGCAGTGGACAATGCTTTGCCATAACTGGGTCTGGAGTGTTTGGATCTGTTCTTCATCTGTGCGTCTGGAAAGCGCAGATGTGCTGAAATAAATGACAGCTATGAGTATCGCGCAAAAAATGACTAGCCTGGAGAGATGTCCTGGCAGCCGGGATCTTTTGCCGGGAATAAATCGATGCAATGAGAATCCCCCCTTTTTAAAAACCTGACAAGATGCCGATCAGAGGCAACATGACAGAAAGCAGGAGTATTCCCACGATGATCGACAAAATGGCCACAAGGGTGGGCTCCAGGATAGAAATATTCCGGCTGATGGCGGCGTCCACCTCATCTTCATAGCGATGGGATATATCCGTCAGCATTTTTTCGGTGGAACCGGTGTGAAAGCCAATAGTCAGCATACGGGCATAAATACCAGTGAATATACCGGATTGGGACAGGGCTTTAGGAAACGCATTTCCCTCATGGATCTTTTCACGGCACACCCGTATCTTTTCCTGAAAATCATGGTCATCGATCAGCGCTGCGGCCAGATCAAAACTTTGATCCACATCCAGCCCACTGCTTAAGGTCAGCGCCATGGCGCTGGCAAAACGGCAAGCTGCAGTTTTGTAACGGAAATTTCGGAACATTCCCAGCTTGGCAGCCAGGTCTCCTGCGATCTTTCGCCCTTGTTTTGTATAGATGGTCAGCACAAAAAGTACGGCAATGACGGCAAAGACAGCGATACATACTGTGGAATAGCGGTTTAGGGCAATGCCGAAATCAACCACGCTCCTGGAAAATCCGCTCATCTCCTGTCCAAGTTGTTCAAATACCTGTTGGAAGATGGGAAGCACTTTGATGATCAGTATGAAAATAACAGCGATCATCATCAGGATCATGACAAAAGGGTAAATGACCGCATTTTTCAAAGAAGCCGCAATACCGGCTTCCCGGTCATAATGGGAGGCGAGGGAAACCATCACCTCATCCAGACGTCCGGATTGTTCTCCGATGTGGATCATGTGGAGCATATAATCGGGGAAGATCCCCACTGTCTGGAACGATCGGTATAAACTGGCAGATTGCAGATATTCCTCCTCCATGGCTTTCAGCAGTTGTTTTTCCTCCGGGGAGGCAGATTCTTCTTCCATAAGGGAAAGCCCTTCCAATGGAGAGATGCCGGCTGAAAGGATCATGGACATCTGTCTGCAGAAGGAAGAAAGCTCTGTATTGGAAAGCGGACGTGCCGCCGCATTTTCTTTCATGATAAACTCCTTTCGTGTAACAATATGTCAAATGGATAACGAGGATCAGTATGTATACTTTACAGTATAGTGACTGCCGCTGCCAACATATTCTCGGACGCTTTCAGCAGAGTTGTTGGCCGCAAGGGTGGGATCCATCAAGGACCAGGATTTGCCGTCAAATTCAATAACATTATCCACCCATCCGATTTCTTTCACATAAGTACTGATCCAGGCGTGATACAGATCATCCGAATAGCCGACTTCCAGACGTGTGGGGATCCGTTGCGAACGGAGCATGGCTGTCATCAATGCCGCGTAGTCAAAACATATCCCCTTTCCGGAGTCCAGTGTGACATCCACGTCCGGCAGATAACCATAAGATACATTTTCAGCCAGATCCGTATCATAAGAGATGTTTTTGATGACGTAATCATAAACAGAGGCCACCACATCCAAATCTCCGGAAGCATTTTCAGCCAGATCTGCAGCCAGAGCCACTGCCTTACTATCTGCTGTAAATGTGATGTATTGGTTGGGATACAGATAAGGCTTGAAAGGATCTGAGCCTTCCACATCGACAGATTGGGAAAAAGCAGCAGCGTAACTGTCGCCGGTTATATTTTCATATATTGTCAGTTGGTACGTTCCGTCTCCGCCGGTCAGAGGAAATGTTTCATAATCTCCTCCACGCAGCAGATAGGTATAGGTCACATCCGCCGGAGTGGCGATAAGTAATTTGACTTTTGGATTTGTGCCCGTATACCGGACCATAACATAGCCCTCAGCTGTATTGGAAGCATCGATGGAGACAGTGCCTGATCCATAGACGATATCCCCGGATGCCTCAGGTACAAGCACTTGAGGCGTATTGTCACGCACACTTTCCGGAGAAGAAGCGGTACTTTGTGTATTGGGGATATCAGGAGCGCCGCCGGAAGAACAGCCGGAAGGAAAAAGGCTTATCAGTAATGTCAGACAGAGCGCGCGGATGATAAGCCATCGGTTCATAGACAAGTCCTCCTTTGATAAAGACTATTCGATCAGTTTCCTTTCCACGGTCAGCCCCATATTGTCGTGTTGCTTCACCTGGTCGTATTTCTGCAGGATCCGCCGTTCAGCCACTTCACTGCCGTATTCATTGGGAACGGTCAGAATGACAGAGTACTGGGAATGACTGGAACGGGTAAAAATGTCATTTTTACGAAGCTGTGTCGAAAGCAGCTGATATAAGATCTGCATTTCTTCTTTCGTTGTTTCCACATCCATGGGATAACCGTCCAGAGAGTCCAAAGTGAGTAAAAGCAGATAATGTTTGCTGTGGGATCTTCGGACAGACCGGCGATTTAACTGGTAAAAATTTCTGAATATATCAAAATTGCAATAAAATGTGTGATTGGAATCCTGCTCTTCTTTTAAGTCCTCTTCCAAACTGTTTATGTCCAGACGCATACTGGGGAGTCTGGACAGAATTTCCTGATAGATATCATTCAGTGTGGGATTGATATCTATACCAAATTTCTGGGAAAAGAAATTTACAGTCGATCGATAATAATCCAATGCCGCAGAGGGCAGATCCAGACCAAGATAAGCCATCAGCTTGTAACGGTGGAAGCGTTCCTCCTCCTGATACATCAGACAGGACTGATCGCACAATGCGATGATGTCATCGTAACGTTTCCTTTTATATAGGAAGGAACACATATTTAGGGTACAGTCAATATACAAGTTGCGATAGTAAATATTCTCATACAACACCCATTCTATGGAAGTGAATGCGGGGAGAAATTCCCCCTGATACAGCGCATGCATATCCGATAGGAGCTTATATCTGCTTTCATCGTTAGGTTCCGACTTGGCTTCCCGATTCAGCCTTTCAAATTCCAGTACATCCACATGACAGGAAATATTCGGATTCCACAGATAACTGTTGTGGGTGAATAAGATATATTCCCGGTCCTCATCGGGAAACAGTTTTTTCAGTTCCTTACGTGCCCGATAAACGAGATTTCGCAAGGAGCCGGTATAGTTTTTTATATTCTCGTCCGGCCAGAGTATTTCAGCCAGTTTGTCTTTGGATATTTCAATTCCCTGATTGACAACAAGATAAGAAATAAGAAGTGTAAGTTGGGAACTGTTGGAAGCCGCTGTACGGAACTCATAATATGGACTTTTAATGGAAAATTCGCCAAAAAGACGAATGGATAATTTTGAAGACTGCAATGTAAATCCCCTCCTCCAAAATAGATGTTTGCACGGCTCGCCCCGCCGTTGGAACGGTGCCTCGCACGGCTCGTACCGCCGCGGGAACGGTGCCTCGCACGGCTCGCCCCCGTTCATGGCATTCGCCATATGCCCATACAACCCAGCCTGACCTGGACGCAAGCGTCCGGAATGTCTGGGTAGTATTGGCGCACGGCTCGGTGCTTTATGGATATTATACCATACAAAAAAGAAAGGGAAAGGGCAAGTTGATTTTTTTGCATTTGTGACGTTTGTGTGACAGGGATATGTTATAGTGTACAAGTAAAATTGGCTTTATCATAAAGACTGATTTGAATCTGAAAAAAGTAGGAGGAAGGGAATATGGAGAGGATCAATACGAAGTTAAAACGGTTGACGGCATTGATTTTAACCGTGGCCATGGTTGTATCTTCCAATGCTTTTTCATCGGCAACTTATGTTTTTGCTGATGAAACAGAATCAAGTGGAGAAATGATCCAGACAGAGTCGCTTGAAGATACCACTGGCGTATCTGTTGATGATCCTGTGGAAGATACTACTGATTCGCTGGAATCGGATACGTATTCAGAAGAGAGTACACCGGTTTCCGAAAGCAGTAGTGAAACAACGGCAGAGACCACGCAGGAAAGCACCGAGACAACAACCGAAACGGCGGATCAGACGGATGGGGAGCCAACTGAGACGGCGGTGGAAACTTCCACAGAGCCGGCGGCGGCATCCAATTCGTTGGAGCCCAGGGATGGGGCTGCCCAGTTTGATTTTTCGGCGCGGGTGAATGATTCCGAGATACTTGCCGGAGGTGATTTCAATTATACCATCGAGTATACAGCGCTTCCGACAGCTTCCGGCGGAACGTATAATTCCGCCAGTTTCACGCTGATTTTGCCGGAACATGTATCTTTTAGGAAAAACGCGGATGGCACGCTGTCCTATGAAGGCAGTGAGGTTACAAGCGTAACAGCGATTGAGCAGTCAAACGGGACGACATATGTGACCATCAATATGAATCCGTCTGGTATGGGTATAGGCGGCGCCTCAAGTATCGTCCTGAATCTGACAACGGATAACTTTGAGACGCCTGATGGCACCGAGATCACATTAAATCCGACTTTTTCCGCCACAACGGCCACTGACCGGGTGGAAGGCAGTCTTACTGCAGAAGAGATTGAAGCTGCTAAAGTAACAGTCCGTACGCAGGATGACTGGACCGTTAAAAAGAGCGCCGGTGATGTGAATGTGGTCACAGGCGGAGACGGGAAGGAATATTATGAAGTTGCCTACACGATCATCGCGCAGAATCTGTGGAATGGCGCAGATTCCCAGGGGGATCACGATGGACGTCTGGATGTGGAAAGCTTTGCCCTGACAGACATCATGCCCACCGGTTATCCGGAAGGCGGCGGTGTCAGCGAGATCGTATCCGTCAAGATATCCGTCAAGATGGGACAGGAAGAACTTTCTGAAGGATCCGATGGCTATGACATTGTCAGAGCAGATGACGGATCGGTCGAGTCGATCGTCATCCATAAATATTCCGTATCAGATTCAAAGCAGAGTACGATAGAAGAAGGAAAACCGATCACAACTACATATACGGTGACGGTCCGTTATCCGAGAGAAGCTTATGAGACGCCATCTAATATTCCGGATGCTGTGATGTATCAGCTGACCAATACGGCCAGTTTGGAATACAAGCTGCTGGGTAAGGATACGCAGACCAAGACAGCCGAGGCAACGATCGAAGTTGGATATAAAGAAACGACAACCGACGATTTTGATATCGTGGTGGACAAACTGCTGTCCATAGACGGCGAGGAATACAGCATCGCCGGAAGCGGAAAGGAAGCGGCCTTTGAGCTCTATGGAGATGACGGCAAGACATTGGCCAACAACGCAGATGGAACAGTTGTAGGTGTCGGGGCAGAAAAGACCACGGATGATAGCGGCCGAGTGGCATTTGAAGGCTTACGCCGCGGAACGTATTACTTGAAGGAGACAAAGGTTCCGGAAGGCTTTTTGGGAAATGGTCAGATCAAGATCGAGATCAGCGGAGATGGAACGATCACAGCTGAAGCGGAGGATGCAGGGGATACTGCAAATGTATCCGTTGAAAATGGCGTTGTTTCTGTTGTGAATGTGGCCGACAGGGTGGGCGGCGTCCGTTTTACCAAATATGCCACAGATCCGGAAGGCCATACAGCGGTTCAGGAAGGCGCCACCTTTACCCTGACGGATCAGAGCGATTCTTCCAAAACTTATACGGCTGTATCAGGCAGTGACGGAACCGTTTATTTTGCGGCCGTCCCGGCAGGTACATACACATTGGAAGAGACTGGTGTACCCAGCGATGAGTATGAGATTTCCAGCAAGACGATCACAGTAGAGGTTTTGGCAAACCAGATCATAGAACTAAATGATAGGCTGGATGAGATCACCCTCGATGACGGCACCCAGGTTCACGGCTTCCTGAATGTATCGCCGAAGGGCAAGTTCCAGATACGGAAAGAGGACTCCATATCCCAGGCCACTTTAAGCGGCGCGGAGTTTAAAGTATATGGCCCATATGCTTCAGAGGACGCGGCGCCGGACACTCCGTCTGAAGGAGATCTGGTGGCGGACTATACGTTGACCACCGGGGAGAACGGTACGGCTGTATCCAAAGCCCTTCCAGCCGGGTGGTACATCCTGGAAGAGACAAAAGCGCCGGCGGATCACGCGATCACCGACAGCTCCAGATATACAGTCGTTCAGGTTAAGGCGAACCAGATAAGCGATCAGCCGATCGTCATTAAGAATGAGCCCACAGTTGACGTGACTTTCAGTAAGAAAGGCGCAGTCAGACAGAATGGTGAGACCATTGTGGTGGAAGAACTGGCGGATGTGGAACTGGCGATCTACGCCAGCGAGGACGCAGAAGAGTCTATCGCAACAGTGAAAACATATCTGGATGGAACGGGTATTTCCACTTCAGATCCCATAGAGCTGCTTCCGGGGACTTATTATTATGAAGAAGTGACCGGCCCGGGCGGCGATTATCAGGAACTGGATGGCAGGCATGCTTTTACAGTGAAGAGAAACAGCAGCAATCAGTGGGTCGTGACCGTTTATAACTATTCCGAATATGGACGTATCCGGGTAAAGAAAGTGGATGCCTCGGATAATAATGTGGTCCTGGAAGGCGCCAAGTTTGAGATCTGGAATGCGGACGACAATGGTCAGTCTACCGGATCTGCTCCGGTGGGGACGATCGTAACTGGAACGGACGGCTACGGCGTATCCGGACTGATCCCGGTGGGATCTTACATTCTGAAAGAGGTGTCGGCGCCGGCAGGTTATGGCGTGACCAGCCTCTGGTCATCTGTGATCAAAGTGACCCAGGGCAGTCAGTCGGAGATAACGATCACCAATGATCCGAAGAAATCGGTCATTGTCACAAAAGTGGATGAGAATAATACTGGACTTGCCGGTGCCAAGTTTGCCATTTATGAAGGCACAGATGTCAGCGGCATACCCCTACAGGAGACTACAGGAAGCGATGGCACGTGTACATTTGTGGGATTGAAGCCGGGAACAGTCTATACGATAGTAGAGATTGAGGCACCGTCTGGATATACGGAAGCTGCATATACGGATCCTTCCGATCCCACCAAGATCATCTACCGGACATTTACCGTGACAACGCCGGCGGGCAGCAGCACGACCCAGTCGGTTTCCGTGGGACCGGTGGAAAACTATAAACAGGTGGATTTCAGCTTTACAAAGTATTCCGATATGGATGATCCGACTGGCAGTACACCTTTGGCAGGAGCTGAATTTACTTTATACAGATATGACACAGATGCCCAAGATCATATTGGTATGGAAGTGGCAAAGGCCACATCCGATACCAGCGGTCAGGTCAGCTTTACCAATGTGGACGCGAAAGTATGGGACGGCCAAAGATGGACAGACGCCAAGTATGTTCTTCGGGAGACCGTTACGCCGGATGGGTATACCACTGCGGCAGATCAGATCATCACCATTGGGAACGACGGTAAAGTCTATATTGACGGTACACAACAGGAACTGCCCTCCGTTTTAAATAGAGCGGATCAGGGCAAAGTTGCCGTAGAGAAATACGCAACGGAAACAGACGACGTGACGATCGATACAGATACACCGGTTCAGGCTGTTTTTGAGATCCATAAGGTCAATGGTGACGGCACCATAAGTGATGAAGTGGTGGGAACGATCACCACCAGCGGCCGGGCCAATACACCTGTGACCAGCGGCTGGCTGGATCCGGGCCAGTATGCTTTGGTCGAAACGTCTGTCACAGGCAATTATACCATGGATACGGACCCCATCCTTTTCACTGTGACAGCTGGTCAGACGACACAGTTGACAGGCGAACATGCGCTTACCAATGTGGCCAAGGGTCAGGTGCGCTTGCATAAGGTGGCTTCCTTTAAGATATCCGGCTCAGCCGGTCAGACAGCGGAATACGATCTGACAGGTTCTGTGATCCGGCTTTATAAGAAATCATCAGCCACGTCAACGGCGGCGGAGGACATTACAGATCTGGATGCTTTTGCAGATGAGATCAACATGGAGTCCTCTGCGACCGGTACGACAAAATATCTGGATGCCGGCGATTACTGGATCGTGGAATGGCAGTTCCCGGAGGACTATAAAGCGGGTGAAGGTTCCACCACGATCACTGTGGATGGAAAAGACATTACCGTTTTAGGGTCACTGACGATCCGGCCGGGGCAGCAGGCCAATGATTCCACCGTTGATATTACGAACTATACAGACAAAGGTAAGCTGCGGATCAATAAGCTGGAGTATGGCACCGACAGGCTGCTGGACGGCGCCCAGTTTGAAGTTTATATTGAAGATGAAAACGGTGATGTGACTACTCCCACCGGTGTAAAAGTTAAAAAGGTGTACATCTCTTCCTCCACAGATGCGGGCGGAGAGATCATGGAATCCGGAACCAATGGTCCAGGGTCGGCTTTGTCCATTGACATTGAGCCGGGGACCTATTGGATCCGGGAGGTCAGTGTGGACAAAGTGAACCAACATTATGGTCCATCCTGGTATCCATACAATGGCGAATGGAGCGATCCCATCACGGTGGAGAAAGGTTCGGAATCCATTCAGAATTTCTACAACTTTAAGATGACCGGCCCGGGCACGAAGGAGAATAAAGCAGGTCAGCCGCTTGAGGGAGCGATCTTTGTTGCCTTTGAGGATACGGCAAAAGCAAGCGATTTCGTATCCTATTTAAAAACTCTCAATGTGGGCGACCAGGATGCCAATGGCAATTACACGAACAAAGCGGCTTTAGAGGAGAAGCTGAAGGATACCGCATTTTTGGAACAGTACGGTATCGTGGACGTGTCCTCTCCTTCTCTGGCAGCAGACGGTTCTTTCGAATTTGACGCGCTTAAACCCGGCGGAACATATCATATCGTGGAAGCGATCCCACCGGATGGCTATGCCTTGAATACAGGCGTATTTACAAGGACAGTCAAGAACGATGGCACCGGCTTCACGGAAACATTGAAAGTTGTGGATTACCTTCTGGGACGTTTTTCGGTAAAGAAAGTTACCCAGTTGAACGGCACAGAATATACGGTGGAAGGGGTTACCTTCTCTGTCTATGAAGCCGTACAGGATGAAAATGGATCCTATGAATTAAACGGCGTTAAGTACAGCAAAGCATCGGAGACGCCGGTTGCTTCTGGAAGCAGCGGCGCCGATGGCCTTTATACAACCGTCCTGTTGGAAGCCGGTTTCTATATCATTGAAGAAACAGGCGTGCCTCAGAACAGCCCGGTCAGACTGCCAAATGATATCGATTCCAAATCTGCGGTGATCCAGATCAAAGATGGAGACAATGGCACAACGATCGCAAAAACATTTAATAACCCGGCAGTTTATGGCCAATTCATCTTCAAAAAGGTGGATCAAAACGGCGATCTGATCACAGATGCGACGATCACCTTCCAGTTATACCGTCAGACATCAGATAACACATGGGAAGAAGTGGGAGATGAGATCACAGCGCCGAGTTCCGGAGACGGCATATATAAGTCTGGTTTGCTTCCGGCCGGAACATATAAACTAGTGGAGACATCCGCGCCCGGTTATACGATCAAGTATACACAGGACAATCCGCTCATATTTACCATTGAGGGTGGAAAGATCACCGGTTTATCGAACAGCAATGATACGCCATCCACAGATGCGACGATCGAACAGCCGCTTGTCCTGACCAACACCAAACAGGGAACATTGACTCTGCAGAAAGTCGGTGTATTTGAAGGCAAAGTTATCGAAAGCAATCTTCAAGGCATACAGTTTACCCTCTATACAGATCCGGGATGTACCCAGGCTGTTTCAACCCAGACCACGGATGCAAATGGTCAGGCCAGATGGACGAATCTGGACGCGGGGACTTATTATCTGAAGGAAACCGGTATCGTAAGCGGAAGTGAAGCTGATGGCAAATATGCTGTTGATGATACGGTGCGAACCATTGTGATAACGGCGGGTCAGAGTGTTTCACTGACGGGGGATGACCAGATCGAAAATGCTACCACTCTTGGTACGATACGGATCAAAAAGGTGGATGCTAATGACCCTGACAAAGTTCTTTCCGGAGCCATATTTGGCGTTTATCAGACAGTGGACGGCAAAGAGGTGGAAGTGACCCGTATGACCACGGGCACAGACGGTATCGCCGAATCTTCTTTGATCCCGGCAGGAGACTATTATGTAAAAGAGATCACGCCGCCTTCCGGATATAAGATCAGCGAAGAGACGAAATCGGTCACCGTTGAATCCAATAAAGTGACGGATATAACGGCCGAGCCCTTTGAGAATGAATTGCTATTCAGTATTCAGATCACAAAGGTCAACGGGCGGGATGACAGCCTGACAGTTCAGGGAGCAGTGATCCGTTTGTACGATGATCGGGGTAAAGCGGATGCAGATACCGCAGCGGGTACAGATAATCATATTGCAGAAGCCACCACAGGCAGTGACGGTCGTGTGACGTTCCGTGAACTTACCGTGGGTTCCACCGGAACGAAAACCTTCTATTATAAAGAAGTTTCCGTACCCGATGCCTATGTGCTGGATGATACAGTGCATGAGATAACCATTTCCTATGCGGCAAACAACGGCAATCCGCTCATCACGGCTAGTAATCTGGTCAATGATGAAAAAGGTAAGATCCAGATCCTGAAAGTGGGTGACTGGACTGTTGGCGGAACGACCGATGAAGTGCCTTTGGAAGGCGCTGAGTTTGGCGTATACAGGAAGGACGATCCGGATACTCTGGTGACAACACTTGTGACCGGAGAGGATGGTACAGCCATAAGCGGAGGGCTGGATGCCGGTACTTATATCTTAAAAGAAACAAAGGCGCCGGATGGCTTCGCTTCAAATGACAAGACTTATGAAGTAACAGTTGAGAACAATAAGACAGATACCACATGGTATGATACGCCCATTGAGAATGTGGCCAATGAAGGCCGGTTTGTACTGAAGAAGTATGACGGATCGGATTCTGCGGCGGCGGATGATCTGACTGGTTTGACAGGCGCGGTATTTGAACTGTACCATAAAAATGAAGAGGGCAACTGGGTATATTATAATGAAGATACGCCTTCATTTACCGTAACAGATCCTGCAGGTTATACGTCCGGTTATCTGGAACCCGGTGACTACAAATTGGTGGAGATCCAGGCTCCGACCCATGTGGTGACGTCTGGAGGACATGAATATAATATTTCCTTTGAACTGGATGATACACCCATTTATTTCTCGATCCAGGCCGGTGTAACAGGAGCGCTGATCAATGGAACCGTTGGAGACATTGTGGTCCACAACAGTCCCCTTGGCTCCATCCAGCTTACAAAGCAAGGTCGGGATACGGCAAATAATACAGAACCCCTGGAAGGCGCGCAGTTTATGCTTTATACGGATGAAAACTGTGAAAATGCGGTGGAAGATCCTTTACGGACAACCGATGCAAAAGGTGTTTGCAGCTGGAATGGCCTGAAACCGGGAACATATTATATCAAAGAGGTGGAAAGTCAGGATGTTTTGGACGCCGGCTATGCCATCAGCGATGAGATCATTCCGGTAACCATTTCAGATGGTATGTTGGTGAAGGATTTTGAGGAAGATATCACGGCCTTTACAAAATATGCGACCATGTACGATGAGGCCAATGCAGGCCGTCTGCGCATCAAGAAAACAAATGAGGACGGAACGGCAGCGCTGGCAGGGGCAGTATTTGATATTTATGCCCATACACCGGACGGCACCGGCTGGGAAACAAAGCCCATAGATACGGTAACCGTTGACAGTGCAAACGGTACTTTATCGGATCTGCTCCCGGCAGAAGCTAACGGAACCGAATACAAGGTTGTGGAAATAAAAGCGCCGGATGATTATACATTGGATGCTTCGCTGGCCACATTGGAACAGGTTGTAAAAGTTTATCCGATCCATACACCGGTGACCGTGGAAGCTGGGGATCAGGATAACGTGATCACGTTTGCCAACATTGCTGTAGATGACATCACCGGGCTTTTGAATACGATCCACAAAGGGGTCAAAGAGATAGGAGCAGCCGATGATGAAACAGATGTCTACAAAGATTCTGTGACGGCTTCCGACAGCCTGTTGGAGGGAGACTACCAGGTTCAGTTCAAGGTGGATGGATATGCGGACGGACAAAATGAGGTGGGAGCGAGCAGTTTCTCCATCACAGATAATAATATCCAAATGTACTATCAAACCTCCGATGGCAATACCGGAAGCGTGGATCAGACGGACGAAAACGGTGGTAATACCGGCACATCCAGAGATTACACCATAACAGGCCTGCACGTTCTCCCGGCTAAAAATGGAGATACGGCCCAGAAAGTGGGAGCAGTTGTCTATACCCAAAATACTTTGGCCGAAAAAGCTGCCGAAACATGGCATGAATACCAGAGGATAGAAGATGTGACATCTGGAACGGACATCACATTCGGAAACAGTGTGGTCGGTGTGAAAGTGGAATACATCAATGTGGGCGCCAAATTCACCTGTGACGGTCTGTTGTTGGATGTGAATTTCCTGGATCGGAGCAGCTGGTCTGGCGAAACGGATCATGAAGTCCGGCGGATCACCAATACAGCCCATCTTGACTGGACAGAAAGCCGTCTGGATGAAAACGGACAGTCCACAGGCAATACGATCAGTGTGGATTCCAATCCGGTCGAAATGCTTCTGCCCACTTATACGGCTGAACTGCCGCAGGTAAGTATCGTGAACGAGATACTGAACAATGATGGCAACTTCCATTCTGGCGATACGATCCAATATCAGATCACCGTGACCAATCACGATGTGGCGGATCAGGAAGCAGACTTTGCAAGTCCCGTCGTATCATTTAGGATGCCGGCTATGACAACAGTGGATGCCAGTATGTTTACAGGCGGGTTTGAAGTATATAAGGTAACAGCGGATAATCCGGCCGGAGTGATCGTGGATTCCCATGATTATACGATCACGACAGAGACAACTTCAGCTCCGTTGGACAGCACTGGAGAGGACAAATACGAGGAAAGTCAGACCCTGACAACAACCCAGTATGTATTCAATTTTACAGATAATGTGGTCCTTCAGGAAGGTGAACAGCTCGTCATCCGCTTTAACGGCATCATATCCTATGGATCCAAGAGCGGTAATGGCGTGGATACGCTGGTATGCCCCGCTTATCTGGGCAGCACGGCAAAAGTTCCGGTTTCCGCGGAAAATCCATTGGGAACCAGCTTTATATCCTATAATAACCGTCAGCCGTTTACCGATAATACGATCACAGATAACGCAGTGAGAGATAATCTGGAATACCTCAATTCCACCAACAAAGCGCCGGTAACGGATTCCACAGTTCTGCGTATGGTAAAATATATTGGTGTGGAAAATGAAAACGGCGACGTGGAATATCTGAATCTGGGTGAACGGGCTTCGGTGAATCCGGGAGAAAATATTTACTACAAACTGACGTTATATAATAACTCCGCAGAGACGATCGCAAGCGCCAGAGTGGTGGATATCCTGCCGTTTAATGGGGATACTTACGTGGCCACCAACGGCGGAGCCTATACCGACAGAGGAACGACTATACCAAGCGGCGAAGGATTTGAGGATGTAACTTTGCTTACGGTTTCTACCCAGGAGGACAATGCGCAGATCTATTCCACAGCTTATGATTTCTCCAGCAGATCCACGGCCGAAAACGACATTGGTGGTGTGCTTGGTATGATGTACCACAGAGATGACAGTTTTAACAATGGAAACTGGAGTTCTGGATACAGTGGAGACAGCAGCGCGGTGGGCGTACAGATCGATTTCGGGAATGATGGTTTGAAACCGGGTGAAACCTATGATATTTATATCAGTATGCGGACACCGGGATATACGGCCGATCAGATCGAGGATTATTATAATAAGATCATCGCAAACTCCGCTATGGCGTCTGTGACACGGATCACCAATAATGACCAGCCGGATACAACGGACACGATCGGTGAAGTTGACCGGGTGGAACCGAATAAAGTAGAAGCCACACTGAATCTTCCAACGGGAAGTATCGGTGACTTTACCTGGTACGATGAAAATAACAATGGTATCCAGGACAATGGGGAACAGCCTGCTGAAGGAGTGACAGTGGAACTTTATCGGACGACATATTATATTGTCGGCGGCAGAACGCTTTCCACGGAAGAACGTGTTGGTACCATGACCACGAACCAGGATGGATGGTATCAGTTTGATGATCTGGCATGCAACTATCTAAAGGCAGGAGCGGCAGAAGGTTCGACTGATCCTTCCGATTACGTGGGCGAAGAGTATTACACTTATCGGGTACAGTTTACTATTCCGGACGGTTTTTCCGCTACGGATAAAGAAGCTGGAACTGACCGGGCAGTAGATTCCAATATAAATCCGGATGGTTCCACGGATCCGATCATGTTGACGGTCTATGAAGAGAATGGTACATTATATGGCAGCTCGGATATGACGATCGATGCCGGCTTTGTAAGTCCATATGCCCTTGGCAATTATGTATGGCTTGACAGCAATAACGATGGTATCCAGGGTGCAGATGAGAAAGGTGTGGAAGGGGTTTCCGTATTCCTTTATCGTCTGGAGGGACCGGATGATACGATCGATGAAAATGACAGATATTATGCCCGCACGACCACCGATGGAAACGGCTACTATGAATTTACAAGTTTGCTGGAAGGTTATTATGTAGTTGAATTTGATATCAGTGAGATCAGAAAAGACGACGGCTATACGTATCAGTATGATTTTACACAATGTATCACGGACGATGGCAGCAGGGTAGGCACCGATTCGGATGCCCGCTATAACGTGGATGCAGACGGAAGGATCCGGAGAACGGAAGTTATCCATCTTTCTAAAGATGCATTGTCTGCAGATGGTATCTATGATCAGAATGATCCGAGGGATCCGAGATGGGATGCCGGATTGGTCGTATACAGTGCCATAGGCGGCTTCGTATTTGAGGACATGGATTATGATGATGTACAGAGTTTGTACATCCCGCTCCCGGGAACGACAGTGGAACTGTATGAAGTACGGATGGATGGCACCACGATGGAAACGCCGGTGGCTCAGACGGTGGTTGGCAATGACGGCACATATTACTTTGATCATCTGGTATTTGCCGGCAACAGCCAGACTTATAAAGTACACTTTGTATTCCCGGAAGGCTATACAGGTGTGGATTCCAACGTGGGTACAGATGATACACTGGATTCGGATGTGATCTTCGCAGAAGGTTCGGACAGAAGCGAAGGTTATACGGAGACGATCACACTGTACAAAGATACGGTGGACACCACCTGGGATGCAGGCGCAAGAAAATATGCGGCCATTGGAGATTACGTATGGTTCGATGAAAACAAGAATGGCGCTCAGGATCCGGAAGAAACCGGTATCAGCGGCATAAGAGTCATACTTCAAAAACGGGATAATGCTTCCGCAGGATGGGAATATTATGCCGAAACAACAACCGATGAAAGCGGCTTCTATATCTTTGAAGATCTGGAAAGCAGTGATTATATCGATACAGAATACCGGGTGGTATTCTCCATGGATCCCCAGACACAGATCACCACTTGTCAGGCTGATGGCGTGGGAGATGATCAAAACTCAGATGCCATCGCAACTTACCAGCAAGGTATCGTACCTGCTGTATCCGGAAATGATGTGGACGGCGGTTTTGTTACCCGGACGATCAAGCCGGCATATGGAACAACCGATCTGACCTGGGATGCCGGTATCATTGTAGAACTTTCGGCAGTAGGCGACTTCGTGTGGTACGATAATGACTACAATGGCATTCAGAATGAGGGCGAGCAGCCGGCAGCCGGCATTCCGGTCATCCTGGAAAGAAATATCAACGGCGATCCGGATGATGAAACCGGTTGGGCCATCGTAGATGAAATGCTCACGGATGAAAATGGTCTGTATCTTTTCGAGAATCTGATCCCTGGCCACTATCGTGTTCGGTTCCAGGTTCCGGATGGTTACACGGCAACCCGTTATGACCAGACAGAAGACACGGCTGCCGATTCGGATGCTGTGATCCAGGCAGTGGAACGCTGGTTCTACAGCCGCAGTTTCTACCTGGAAGCCGGCGTGACGGATCTGACTTGGGATGCGGGACTTTATAGACCGCGGCACCGGATCGAGACAGAGATCATCCACCGGGTAGACCGACCGACCATAACAAGGACCGTCCGCCGAGTTCGGACAGTGCAGACGGGTGATCATACACATCTGCCTCTTGCTTTCGCTGTGATGTTTACATCCGCTGGCGTTATCGCATGGATCACATACAGACGCCGCAGAGCAGGAAAACAGTCATAAGATGATCAGAGGGGAGCCTTAGCGACTCCCCTCGTTTTACAAAATGTAAGCTGGATAAAATCAGATGGAAATGAAAAAAAGCATACGTTTTGTGACTATCGTGTGATTCCTGTATTGTATGATATGGATGTAAAACAAAAAGCGTATATTTTATATAAAGAATGAAAAGGGAGGAAACGACAGATGTTGAGGAAGAGATTATTCACAGTCTTTGCAGCCGCGGCGATCATGATGACCCAGATCCTGCCGGTCAGCGCAGCAACATGGGTGGAAGATTCAACATATCCCGGCGGCGGGTACTATATGGACGATGAAGGCTATATTATTGAAGACGGAAGTCAGAGCGGCTCCGAATCCTATGCGCCGATCACCAATACTTATGAGGATGGGACCCTGTATGAGTCAAAAACATATTCGGATCCTTCTTCCGCTGGAAACAGCAATATGGCAACCAGCGCATCTATTTACAGCATCACATCCGACAGGGTGGATGCTCAACAGTTTACAGTGACCAGCAATGGTGATGTGAGCTTTAACTTTTACATCGGATCCACTATACAGAACGATGTCCAGTACGAATTTGACGGAACCACATTGAGTATTTTGGATACAAATAACTATTATAATGTATATGTTATTGGCCAGGGCGGGATGATCCTTTCCAGCGCCACATCTGTACAGGCCCATTACTATTCTGTATTTTATTCGATCAATGGCACAGAGACAGAGGAGGCTAATGGAACGATCATCTCCGGTGAAACGGCCACATACACAGCTCCTACCCAACTTGAGGTGGAAGGCAAGATCTATCAGCTGCACGGTTCCGACACGTATCGTATTGAATATGGTGTATCCCGATATGTTTTTACCTATGAAGAATACGATCCGGATGCCAGAACGGCTACGGTTACTTTAGTAGATGAAAAAGGCAATGTTTTGGATACGATGACAGGTATTGTCGGATTTTATGATGGAGATGTGGTTTTCTCCCTTCCGGATACGCTGGAAGTGAATAACAGGACGTATACAAAACTGGATCTTGTGAATCAGATCACAGTGAATTATGACAGCCCCACATTAAATTATACGGTTGTTTACCGGGCAGACGATGAAGTGAACACCGATCCCTATTCCGTACGGATCCAATATGTGGACAGTAATACAGGAAGCGTTCTCGGGGAAGATTTCCTGACAGTGACAGCCGATGATATCAGTACGGATGCCACTTTGCAGTTTGCAGTACCGGCAGAGTTACAGATCACCGATAATGGCGCTGTTTCATATTACAGATTAGCAGACGGCGAAGAGACCGTTATCGACCATGCTGCATCGGATTATCAGACATCTATTTATCAGGTTTCCTATACATTGATCGATGAAGAAACCGCTTATACATGGTCCATCCGTCTGATCGACACAGCGACAGGAAACATACTTCAGACGATCGATCAGACCGTGGAACCGGGAACAAGCGTAACTTTTGAGCCGGAAACACAGATCACTGTGGATGATGTGGATTATGTTCTGGATCCGGGTATGAGTAATCGCTATGAGCATGCTTATTCAGACGCCAGCCGTATCCTCTATGTATATTACAATGAGGAAGGCAGCCCGGCATTGCAGGATTACGACTTGACGATCCGCTACCGCAGCGTAACGACAGATGAAGTGATCTATGAAACTACTCAGACTGCTACCGTATCGGGAGCAAGCGTTATCGACGCTCCGGAGACCTACAGTGTGGATGATGTGGAATATGTGAAACTCCAGGGGCAGGATAATATCAGCCATGAGTTTTATTCACCCCAGAGAACCTATACGATCTACTATAGAGATGCGAATGACATCCAGAATGCGGATACCGTAGTAACTCAGGAAGAGATCGTGACAACAGTTGAACCGGTATATGTGGATGAAGTTGTGGATGTGACAGAAGCAGAAGAGGGCACGGCAGCCGCCGGAACAACAGAGGGTACGACGACGGTACTTGCCAATGAAGAAACAGGCGATGTGACAACCTTGACCGATGAAGGTGTTCCACTGGCAGACCAGAATCTGGATGATGGAACAGATGCCGACAGCGTGGCAGATGAAACCAACGCAGCCGCTGAAAGCACAGGCGAAACCGCCCAGCTGGAAGACGAGAGTGTACCGCTGGCAAATCAGAATCTGGATGAAGCCAATGGACCTTCTTACGTATTGTGGATAGGCATCGCGGCAGTCGTTGTGATCGCCGCGGCAGGCATTATATGGTATGCAAGAAGAAGAACAAAATAATTGACGGATAATGTACAGAGGGGCCGCTGTTTTACAGCGGCTCCCTTTTTACTTGGAAGATTTTTCATTATGACATACCCGCCGGTTTGTCTATATGAAAAAATGGGAATAATTGATATAATATGTTCTATTAGATATATAAGGATCATATCCATGAAAGCAGGGGTTTTATGAAGTTTCAGATTGTCAGCGACAGCTCGTTGGATTTGCCGGAAGAGACTGTCCAAAAGATGGGAATCGAAGTTGTTCCTTTTTATGTGTCTTTTGACGGTTCCCAGTATTTCAGGGAAGGAAAAGATATAAAGATACAGGAGTTTTATCGGCATATGGTGGAACATCCGGACATTTTTCCAAAGACATCCATGCCTTCTTATAATGACTACAGAGATGTGATGGAAAAATACGCGGCTGCTGGTCAGCCGGTTTTGTGTATCTGCCTGAATGCCATTTTCAGCGGTTCTTATCAGACAGCCTACAGTGTACGGGAGGAACTTCTGGAACGATATCCGGATACACGTATCGAGGTCATGGATTCCCAGCTGGCAACGGTACTCCAGGGACTTCTTGTGGAGGAAGCGGTGAAGATGCGGGATTTGGATTACGATCTGGACAAGACCATTTCTCTTTTGGAACCGCTCAGAGCAACCGGACAGATATTTTTTACCACCAATGATCTGGCTTACCTGCGCCACGGCGGTCGGATCGGCCATGCTGCCAGTTCCATCGGGACCGTTCTGAAGATCAAGCCTTTGATCCGGTATAAGGAACGGGATCTTTATTCCGCAGGGTTGTGCCGTGGGAGAAAGCATTCCCTGGAGCAGGTATTGGAACGGATGGTCAATTATGTAAAAGAGAAACATTTGGATATGAGCCGGTATCATATGGGAATTGCTTATGGATGGGATGAACAGGAATTTGATCCATTTAAAGAAAAGGCGTTTTCCATGATGGAAGCGTTGGGATATCCCAGATCCGCATGGGAAGTGAGCCGGGTGGGGGTTACCATAGGTGTGCACACCGGACCATCGCCCATCGGCGTGGGATGGCTGAAGCGTTATACGCCTGGAAAAATGTAAAATTTGGGTAAGTCGTCATCAAAAGACTTGACTCTGCATATAATTTGTGATAGAAGTAGTATGTAAAGTAAATATGATCGGTAGGTGAGGCTACCACAGGGATACGGGTTGCTGCCGGTTAAAAGTGGAGACACTTCTAATCAGGTCAACAGTCTTCGTCGCTGATAAGGCGTAGAATAATGTAATTTCAGGCCCTGTGAAGCTAAAGCTTGAACGAATGATACGAATGATTGATCCATATCATAGTTTGGGCTGTGATATGGATTTTTTTCGTATGGACGATTTGCGTCAAGGGAGGTGGAAGTCAATGGCAAGTGACGGGCGAAGTCACAGGAAAGCAAAACATGAAACATACAGAGACAGCGATCCAGATGCCTTGTGGCCTCCCGGGAGTTGGCAAGATTAAACGCTCGAAGATCGCAAGGTCCATCTGGTTGACTGTCCTGTTCGACAACGATGGGAGAGGATACAGATGAAGAGACAAGAATTTATCAACACACAGGTTGCAGAAGAGATCGCAAAACTGATCCATGAAAATCTGGACAAAAAAGATTTTCTGCAGCGGTTGGACGACTATCATGATTATGATATTGCTCAGGCATTGCCCAGCCTGACCATGGAAGAACGGCTGAAACTTTACCGGAAGCTGGGAACGGACTGGGTGTCTGAAATCTTCCCGTACTTGGAAGAGCCGGAACAGCTTTTGATGGAATTAAAGCCGGAATACGCGGCCATGATCATTGAAGAGATGGACTCCGATGAAGCAGCAGAGATACTAAAAGAAGTGGATACCGAACGGCGGAAGGAACTGGGCGGTTATCTGAGTGAAGAGACGAAAAGCGAGATCCGGCTGCTGGATTCCTATGATGAAGATGAGATCGGCAGTTACATGACCACCAATTATGTGGAGATCGAAAAAGATTACACAGTCAAGGAAGCCATGAAAGCTCTGATCCGTCAGACAAAGGATAATGACAATATTGCCACTTTGTATGTGGTGGATGCCAATGGCTTTTTCGAGGGCGCCATCGATCTGAAGGATCTGATCCTTGCCCGGGCAGAGACGCCGCTCCAGAGCATCATCAGTACATCATATCCGTTTGTACACGATAATGACAACGTGGCCGAATCTATCCAATGGCTGAAGGAATATGAAGAAGATTCCATTCCGGTCCTGGATAAAAAGGGATATTTGATCGGGGCCATAACTGTACAGGATGTTGTGGAATTTATGGACGAGAATACAAAAGAAGTCTACAACAAACTGGCAGGTATCCAAGAAAGCGACAATGAGGATATGAAGGAGACGCTGGTGCAGAGCATGAAAAAAAGGATGCCTTGGCTGATCGTTCTCCTGGTGCTGGGCATGGGTGTATCCACTGTTGTGGGAATGTTTGAAGATGTGGTGGCTCAGGTTGCATTGCTGGTAAGCTTCCAGTCTCTTATACTGGATATGGCCGGCAATGTGGGGACCCAGTCTTTGGCTGTTACCATCCGTGTGCTGATGGATGAAAAAATGAACTTGAAGATGCGTCTGAAACTGATCAGTAAGGAAGTGCGAGTTGGATTTGCCAATGGCATTTTGTTGGGGATTATAGCGGTAGTGGCCATTGGAGCCTATATCGTATTTTTCAAAGACAGAGGTGTGACATATGCGCTTGCAGTTTCCGGCTGTGTAGGGGTGGCGCTGGTGGTCGCCATGGCCATCTCTAGTTTTGTGGGCACAGCAATCCCGCTGTTTTTCAATAAGATCCACGTGGATCCGGCAGTTGCTTCAGGACCGCTGATCACAACAGTGAATGATCTTGTGGCGGTTATCACTTATTACGGACTGGCCTGGCTGATGCTGATCCAGATCCTCCAGATTGCCTCATAAAAGGCATGGACGGATCCCAGGGCTGATGATACAATAGGATGAAAGGACGCAGCAGAATGAACGGGAAAATAAACTGTGAATTTTGTGGGAATTATATATATGATGAGGATTACGGATGCTATACCTGCGATATGGATCTGGATGAAGATGAGATGGCCCGTTTTATAACCGGTTCTTTTCATGACTGTCCTTATTTCCAGTACGGAGATGAATATCGTATCGTACGGAAGCAGATGTGATCCTGTAAGGGACCGGAAATCGGGACGAAGGGTTTCCGGTCGGGAAGGAGATAAAAGATGTACGATATTGTGATCGTGGGGGCAGGGACCGCCGGATTATCTGCTGCCATATATGGCGTCCGCGCCGGGAAAAGTGTGCTTGTCCTGGAAGCGATGACTTACGGCGGACAGATCGTCAGTTCCGCTGAAGTGGAGAATTATCCGGGGATCGCCCGGATTTCCGGTTTTGAGTTTGCCACAGGTCTGTATGAACAGGCAAAGTCACTGGGAGCGCAGGTGGATTTTTCAGATGTGCTTTCCGTGGAAAAAGACGGGGAAACCTTTAAGGTAACAACAGAAAGCGGAACCGTGGAATGCGGCGCTGTTATTTTAGCTACGGGTGCTAAGAACCGGCCCTTGGGCGTGGAACGGGAAGAACGGATGGTGGGTGCAGGCCTGTCCTACTGTGCCACCTGTGATGGCGCCTTTTTTAGGGATCGGGTGACAGCGGTTGTGGGCGGCGGCAATACGGCGCTGGAGGATGCGGAATTTCTCAGCAGTTATTGTAAAAAGGTGTATGTTATCCACCGAAGGGACACATTCCGGGGTGAGGACTGGATGGTCCGCAGTCTGCAGGCCAAGGAAAATGTTTCCTTTATCCTGGACAGTGTGGTGGAAGAACTTTTGGGAGAAAACGGATTGACAGGTATCCGCATACGGAACAAAAAGACCGGACAGACCAGCGAACTGGCAGTGGACGGACTGTTTGTTGCCATTGGCCAGATGCCGGATAACAGGCGTTTTGCATCCCTTGTTTCTCTGGACGAAGGCGGTTATATCCGGGCAGGCGAAGATTGTAAGACCAGTTGCGAGGGGATTTTTGCTGCGGGCGACTGCCGGACAAAGACAGTCAGACAGTTGGCAACGGCAGCAGCAGACGGCGCGGTGGCAGCTTTGGCGGCTTGCCAGTATATCAATGAAAAAGCCGGACGGTAATCATATATAAACCATAAGAAAACCCTGATATTTATAAGCGGTGGGCTGTATAAATATCAGGGTTTTTAGATCTGTCCGCATCATGAAGATCAGTGGGGAAGCTTCCATTTGATCTTACAAGCTTCGCAGGCACTGGGCGAGGTGGCCATGCCGCCCCGGGCTGTTTCACGAAGGGCGGAAGGAAGGGAACGGCCCACGCTGTACATGATGGCGATCGCTTCATCCAGCGGGGTGACACTTTTCACGCCGCTTAAAGCAATCTCAGCGCTGATCAGAGCATTGGAAGCCCCCATGGCATTTCGATTCTGACAGGGGATTTCCACCAGACCGCCTACGGGATCGCACACGAGACCAAGGATATTGATAAGAGCAAAAACGGCGGCATCCAGACACTGGGAAGGCGTGCCCCCCATCAGTTCCACAACCGCGGCTGCCGCCATGGCGCTGGCAGATCCCACTTCCGCCTGACAGCCGCCTTCTGCTCCTGCAGTGGTCGCATTCCGGGTGATCAGATAGCCAACTGCGGCGGCGGTATAAATGGATTGGATGATCTGCTCATCTGTAAAATCCATTTCTTCCTGGACAGCCCGCAAAACGCCGGGAAGCACACCGGAAGAACCGGCTGTGGGAGCGGCAACGATCAGTCCCATGGAAGCATTGACTTCCAAAACCCCCATGGCGTAAGCGATAGCTTTGGAGACCAGGGGACCGCATAGGTTTTTCCCATCCTCACGCAATGTGTTCAGCAGACGGCTTTCACCACCGATCATCCCGCCCATTCCATATATTTCTTCAGTCAAAGCCCGTTCGATCGATTGCTTCATAATTTCATAGGCCCGCTGCATTTTTTTGGAGGTTTCCTCGGGACTTTGCTCCAGATCCGTTGTTTCTCGGATGAACATGGCTTCCGAAATCTTTTTCTTTTCTTTATCACAGTAATCCAATAATTCGCGTGCAGTTGTAAAGTTCATAACTTGCCCTCCTTATATTGCCGGTACGATGGATGCGGCAAGAATGGACTCGTGACATTCCAGCGCATGGATGATGGACGGATTGATAGGTGAATCGGTTTCAATGATCGTATAGGCATTTTTTCCTTTGGATTCTCTGTATACTTTCATAAAAGCAATATTCAGGTCAATGCCGCTGCACATGGTGGTGATGTAGGCCAGAACTCCTTTGGCGTCGATATGCTTGATGATCAAAGTAGGATAGGCGCCGGTCAGTTCCACATCAATGCCATTCAGACGACGGATCAGAGCATTGCCGCCGCCGATGGATTCACCCCGCAGATCCACGCTGTAACCTTCATCTGTTTCCAGATGGATATCCACTGTATTTGGATGGACATCCTTTTCTGTCTTGTTTTCAACGAATTGAAAATCAATACCGGCTTCTTCAGCCAATGCAAAAGAATCGCGGATACGCTCATCGTCTGTGGTGAAACCAAGGATACCGCCAACCAGAGCCCGATCGGTACCATGTCCATGATAAGTCCAGGCAAAGGAACCATATAGGGTAAAAATTGCCCGGACGATCTTGCCGCGGACCAGTTTCCCGGCCAGATGAGCAATGCGCAGCGCACCGGCAGTATGGGAACTGGAAGGGCCGATCATATTTGGGCCGATAATATCAAAAATACTGATGTCATTCATAAGAATTCCCCTTTGTTATTTGATATATCTATGATATACTAAATAAGCTCGAATTAAAAGAGGAGCAGGGGAAATATTTGGTGATTTTTACTAAGGAAGCGGCATATAATGGAAGAGACAGCTTTGGAAAGAATGTTTAAGGGCAGGAGCATCACAGGAAGGTTGGCAGGAATGGATCATGTATTCTAAGACGATCGATAAACCGAGACAGTGGGATGAACGGTCGCTGGCTCTGGCGACACGGGAAGAACTGATCGTGGATCTGTTGGTGCGGAAGAACATTGTGGACAGGCACAACCGGTCCGTGTGGCCATGGGAGCGGCGGGCCGCCAAAAAAGAACAGGTGTGGATCAATGTGCTAAAAAAAGAACTAGAGCAAAGAAATGAATGGATCATCGAATGAGATACTGCCCGGATCCAGAAAAGACATTGGATTGTCCAATGTCTTTTTATTATGGAAAAATACCGCTGATCATCTGAAGCCAGTAGGATCAGCGGTATCTTCATGTATACCAAAACAGATTTTAGGAATATCAGAACAGACTTCCGATACTCAGGAAAAGCGGTGCAAAGACTAGAGAAACGATCGTCATCAGTTTGATCAGTATATTGATGGAGGGACCGGAAGTATCTTTGAATGGATCGCCCACTGTGTCGCCGACAACGGCAGCCTTATGGGCCTCACTGCCTTTTCCGCCATAATGCCCGCTTTCGATATACTTCTTTGCATTATCCCAGGCGCCGCCGGCATTAGACATGAAGATGGCCATGAGTACACCGGTGATCAGTGAGCCTGCCAGCAGACCGCCAAGAGCCTGTGTGCCAAGGATGAGCCCCGTGGCCAATGGTACGACAACGGCCAGGATACCGGGGATATACATTTCGTGTAAAGCCGCTTTGGTGGATATGGATACGCAAGAGGCGTAATCCGGCTTGGCCGTGCCTTTTAGGATCCCGGGAAATTCTCGGAATTGGCGGCGGACTTCTTCGATCATCTTATAAGCGGCCTTGGAAACGGATTCCATGGTCATGGCTGAGAAGAGGAAGGTGAGCGTGCCGCCGATGAA
The DNA here is from genome assembly GCA_018715345.1 of Candidatus Onthocola gallistercoris. GTDB lineage: Bacteria > Bacillota > Clostridia > Lachnospirales > Lachnospiraceae > Frisingicoccus > Frisingicoccus gallistercoris. The sequence continues at coordinate 33,539 of DVLT01000004.1, read as the reverse complement.
AGCGCCGATGATGACACGGGCATCCATCAGATCGATGGCTTCCAGATCGACTGCTTCAGCGTAGGAAACAAACAAGGCCAGGGCGGTCAGCGCCGCGGAGCCGATGGCGAAACCTTTACCGATGGCGGCGGTCGTATTGCCTACAGAATCCAGTTTATCTGTGATATCCCGGATCGATTCGTCCAGTCCGGCCATTTCAGCAATGCCGCCGGCATTATCGGCGATCGGCCCATAGGCATCGATGGCAACGGTGATACCGGTGGTGGAAAGCATGCCCACAGCTGCCAGGGCGATACCATATAGACCCATCAGCTGATTGGCGATAAAAATGCCCAAACATACGAGGATCATCGGCGCCACGGTGGAAAGCATACCGGTGGCCAGGCCGCTGATGATGGTCGTGCCGGCGCTGGTTTCCGACTGAGCGGCGATTTTTTTGACAGAAGCATATTTATCAGAAGTATAGATCTCTGTAACAGAACCGATCAAAACGCCCACGATCAGACCGGCGATGATCGCCAGCGCGGCATTGAAAGCATTAAAGATCAGACGACTGGCAATGAAAGCAGCCACGATAACGATGCCGGATGCGGCGTATTGTCCTGTTTTGAGCGCAGCGCTTGGATCCGAACGGCGACTTCCCCGGACGATCCATGTACCGATGATGGAGGCGATGACGCCGACAGCGGTCAGTACGAGCGGAAATAGGACGCCGTTGCTTTCATGGTAAACCACACCCAGTGTCAAGGCAGAGACGATGGCGCCCACATAGGATTCAAACAAGTCGGCGCCCATTCCGGCCACATCGCCCACATTGTCCCCCACGTTATCGGCGATAACCGCCGGATTTCTCGGATCATCTTCCGGGATCCCGGCTTCCACTTTGCCCACCAGATCGGCGCCCACATCGGCGGCTTTCGTATATATACCGCCCCCCACACGGGCAAATAAAGCGATGGAGGAGGCCCCGAAACTGAAGCCGGAAAGGATCTCCACATTGCCTGTGAGGACATAGATCAGACTGACGCCAAAGAGTCCCAGTCCGACAACGGCAAGCCCCATAACGCTGCCTCCGGCAAAAGCGATGGACAGCGCCTTGCTCATGCCGCCTTCCCGTGCCGCCTGAGCTGTGCGGACATTGGCTTTTGTGGCGGAAGTCATACCCAGATAGCCGGCTGCCGTGGAAAAGAGACCACCGATCAGAAAGCATATAGCTGTGACAAAACTGCCAAGACCGATGCCAATGATAAAGAACATGGCAATGGCAAAGATGATAAGTACCCGGTATTCAGCTTTTAGAAAAGCATGGGCCCCTTCGGAGATGGCTTGAGCAATTTCCCGCATCTTTGCCGTACCCGCATCCCGTTTTCCGATCTGGGCAGATGTTAAAACAGCCAAAAGAAAACTGATAATTCCCACAAAGGGAATGATAATAAACACATCACTCATGAGAAACCCCTCCTATAGTCGTTCATTAGTTGCTGACATTGCAGAATTATCAGAACATTTCACCTCTATAATAGCAGAAAACCATTCCAAATGCAATCATTTGCCAAATTTGTAGTAGAAAATTTGGGCCTTTTATGGTAGATTATTTATGAGGTGTTTATAGATGAAAAACATGAAGCGGATATTATTAAAATTAAGCGGAGAAGCGCTTTCCGGAGATAAAGGGTTCGGTTTTGACGAAGCGACTTGTTTGGAAGTTGCCCGTCAGGTAAAGGAAGTCACCGACAGAGGAACACAGGTGGCCATCGTCATTGGCGGCGGTAATTTCTGGCGCGGTCGGAACAGCAGCAAGATCATTGAACGGACCAAGTCCGATCAGATCGGTATGTTGGGAACATTGATGAACTGTATTTATGTGTCAGAAATCTTTCGCACATTGGGAATGTCCACGGAAGTGTTTACACCTTTTGTGTGCGGTGCGTTTACCACGCTGTTTTCCAAGGACGGCGCGTTGAAATCATTGGATGAGGGCAAGGTGGTATTTTTTGCCGGAGGCACCGGACATCCGTATTTTTCCACGGATACAGGCACCACGCTGAGGGCGGTGGAGATCGAGGCAGATGCGATCCTTCTTGCCAAGGCTGTTGACGGTGTTTATGACAGCGATCCCAAGACGAATCCTGATGCGAAGAAGTTTTCACAGATCAGTATTCAGGAAGTGGTGGATCGGCGGCTGCAGGTGGTGGATCTGACGGCGACGATCATGTGTCTGGAGAATCATATGCCCATGGTCGTATTTGGATTGAATGAGAAGGACAGTATCATAGAAACATTATATGGGAATTTCAGCGGTACTTATGTTACCGTGGAATAAAAAAGATTTGGAGGAAATCTTATGGACGAAAGAATCAAAGTGTATGAGGATAGGATGACGAAGACATTGGATAACCTGGATAGAGAGTATTCGGGTATCCGTGCTGGACGTGCAAACCCGCATCTTTTGGATAAGATCGTGGTAGACTATTATGGAACGCCGACGCCGCTTCAGCAGGTGGGCAATATCACAGTACCAGAAGCCCGGGTGATCATGATCCAGCCTTGGGAATCCAAGATGATCAAGGCCATCGAAAAAGAGATCATGGCATCGGATCTGGGGATCACGCCCAGCAATGACGGTCGGGCGATCCGCCTGGTATTTCCGGAGTTGACAGAGGAACGGCGTAAGGAACTGGCAAAGGACGTGAAGAAGAAGGGTGAAGCTGCCAAAGTCGCTGTCCGCAATATCCGCAGGGATGCCAATGAAGCATTTAAGAAGATGAATAAGTCCAAAGAGATTTCCGAGGATGATCTGGGTAATCTGGAAGACGATATCCAGAAGCTGACAGATAAGTATATCAAAAAAGTCGATGCGGCTGTGGATGCCAAGACGAAGGAAGTTATGACCGTATAATCGGCATCGGGATCAGTTATACAAAAGAAAGTGGGGAGGCTGCCTTTGCGGGGCAGCCTCTGTTGCTTATGGGCGAAGGGAGAAAAAGAATGCAAAGAGAGATTGATGGAGAGATACTGGATGTGCCGGAACATGTGGCCATCATTTTGGATGGAAATGGCCGGTGGGCAAAAAAGCGTATGATGCCCCGGAACTACGGACATACACAGGGAAGCAAGACGGTGGAAAAGATCTGTGAAGAGGCCTGGGATCTGGGGATAAAGTATCTGACAGTGTATGCCTTTTCCACAGAAAACTGGAAGCGGCCGGAAAGTGAAGTCAATGCGCTGATGAGGCTTTTACGTTCTTATCTGAAAGACTGTATCAAGCGGACGACAAAGAACAATATGAAGGTACGGGTGATCGGAGATAAGACCGGCCTCAGTGAGGATATCCGACAGTCGATCGAAGAGTTGGAGCGGGTTTCTGCTGCCAATACGGGCCTGAACTTTACGATCGCCATAAATTATGGAAGTCGGGATGAGATGCGTCGGGCCATGACAGCCATGGCAAGGGATGTGGCTGAGGGGACCCTGGATCCGGAGGCGGTCACTGAAGAGCGGTTTGCCTCCTATCTGGATACGGCAGGGCTGCCGGATCCGGATCTTCTGATCCGGACAAGCGGGGAACAGCGGCTGTCCAATTTCCTGCTCTGGCAACTGGCTTATACGGAATTTTGCTTTATGGAAGTTTTATGGCCGGATTTCAATAGAAATGAATTAATCCGTGCCATTCGTCAGTATAATGGAAGAGAACGGCGGTACGGCGGCATTTAAGGAGGCGATCACATGTTTGTCACACGATTGATCAGTGGGATCGTTCTTATTGCGATCGCCGCGGTAACGATCATCATCGGGGGCGGCGTATGGTTTGCCGTGGTGGCTGCCCTGTCCTTTATCGGATTATTTGAACTTTACCGGACCATGAAGTTGGAAAAATCGCTTCTGGGGATGGCAGGATATTTTCTGACCGCTATCTACCTGACTGTGACCTATCTGTGGATAGAGGAAGGCCAGCCCATGGTCATTGTCCTGTCAGTCATGGTGTTTTTTGCCATTTATGTTTTCACATTTCCACGCTATAAACTGGATCAGATCAGCTTTGCCCTGATGGGGATTTTGTATGTTCCGGTGTTGATGACCCATATGTACCAGATACGCCGTATGTCAGACGGTCTGTATTTGCTGCCGCTGGTCTTTGTCAGCGCATGGGGCAATGATACGTGTGCCTACTGTGTGGGAATGCTCATCGGAAAACATAAAATGTCGCCAAAGTTGAGTCCGAAGAAAAGTGTAGAAGGATTTTTTGGCGGCATCATCGGAGCCGTGCTTTTGGGCATGCTTTATGGCAGACTGTTGGGCGAGCAGATCCCAAGCCTTTACTACCCCACAGCTTTCTGCGGCATCTTATGCGGCGGCGGCGCGCTGATCGCCGTCGTGGGCGATCTGGCGGCTTCGGCTATCAAAAGAGATACGGGTATAAAAGATTATGGCAAACTGATCCCTGGACACGGGGGTGTACTGGATCGGTTTGACAGTGTATTATTTACAGCGCCCATGGTTTACTTTTTGGCGGTTTGTCTGGGCGCGGTCTGAAGGAGAAAACATATGAAACATATTGCCTTATTGGGATCCACCGGTTCCATCGGTACCCAGACTTTGGATGTGGCAAGCCACTATCCGGATGATTTTCAGGTCGTGGGTCTGGCCGCAGGTTCCAATATAAAAAAATTAGAAGAACAGATCCGCTGCTTTAAGCCCAAAATGGCAGCAGTATGGGATAAGGATAAAGCGAAACAACTGAAAGAAAACGTATCGGATATGGATATACAGATCTTAGACGGCATGGAAGGTCTGTGCGCCGTTGCGGCCATGGAGGAAGCGGATATCACGCTGACGGCCGTAGTAGGCATGATCGGTATACGGCCCACCATCGCCGCCATACAGGCCGGCAAGGATATTGCCCTGGCCAACAAGGAAACCCTGGTCACAGCAGGTCATATCATCATGCCTTTGGCCCGGGAAAAGGGCGTGCGCATACTGCCGGTGGACAGTGAGCATTCGGCTATTTTCCAATCGCTCAATGGAGAGGATCGGGGAAGTATACACAAAATACTGCTGACTGCATCGGGCGGACCGTTTCGGGGCAGGAAGCGGAAAGACCTTGAAAGTATTCAGGTGGAAGATGCGCTGAAACATCCCAACTGGGTCATGGGACACAAGATCACCATCGATTCAGCCACAATGGTCAATAAAGGACTGGAAGTGATGGAAGCCCGGTGGCTGTTTGATGTGGAGCCGGAACGGATCCAGGTGGTGGTCCATCCGGAGAGCGTGATCCACTCCATGGTGGAATTTGAAGATACGGCGGTGATCGGACAGCTGGGCACACCGGATATGCGTCTGCCCATCCAGTATGCCCTGTTTTATCCGGACAGGAAACCGCTGATCGGCGGTGCGAGACTGGATCTGTTTGCGCTGGCCTCTCTTCATTTTGAGAAACCGGATCTGGAGACATTTACCGGATTGAAACTGGCTTATGAGGCCATGGCTCAGGGCGGATCCATGACCACAGTCTTTAATGCGGCCAATGAACGGGCGGTTGCCAAATTTTTAGACAGAAAGATCCGATTTTTAGATATACCGGAGATCATAGGAGAATCCATGGCGGTCCATACGCCGGTGGCGTCGCCGTCAGTGGAAGAGATACTGTCTGTGGAAAAAACAACTTACGAATTTATCGAAAGCAGGTGGTAGATTGACAATCATTATCGCGATCCTCATATTCAGTATCATCATTCTGTTCCATGAATTTGGGCATTTTGTCCTGGCCAAACGAAATGGCATCAAGGTGACAGAATTTGCGCTGGGTATGGGACCGAAGTTGATCGGGATACAAAAAGGGGAGACCCTTTATTCCATCAGGCTGCTGCCTTTTGGCGGTTATTGTGCCATGTTGGGGGAGGATGCGGCAAGCGATGAAGAGGTTCCGGAAGGGGATAAAGACAGGACCTTTAATGCCAAGGGCGTCTGGCAGAGGATTTCCGTTGTGGCGGCAGGCCCCATCTTTAACTTCATACTGGCCTTCATATTTGCCATGTTCATCGTATCCGTGATCGGATATGATACGCCGGTCGTATACGATACCCAGGAAGGCGGACCGGCCTATGAAGCTGGGCTGAGAAAAGGGGATGTGATCAAGTCCATCAATGGTCATGACATCCATATGTATAAGGAATTTCGCGCCTACATTTTATTTGAGGGAAGCGAACATACCAGCTTTGAGATCGTTTATGAGCGGGATGGGGTGGAACATACGACGTATGTGACGCCGGTGGATAACGGCAGCGGCGCCTATCAGATTTTACTGAGCGGCGGAGAATATGAAAAGACGGATTTCTTTGGCGTTCTCAAATATAGTTTTTACGAGGTGAAATACTGGATCACCACCACGATACAAAGTCTGGGCATGTTGGTACAGGGACAGGTGACGGCAGACGATGTATCCGGCCCGGTGGGTATCGTCAGCATGATCGGGGAAACCTATCAGGCGGCCAGAGAGTATGGAGCCCTGGATGTGGCGTTGAATCTGGCCAATATTTCCATCCTCCTCAGCGCCAATCTGGGGGTCATGAACTTGCTGCCCATACCGGCTTTGGATGGCGGAAGGCTTGTATTTTTGCTGCTTGAAGCGATACGGCGCAAGCCGGTTTCACGGGAAAAGGAAGGTATGGTACATACCGTCGGCCTGATGCTTTTGATGGCATTGATGGTGTTTATCATGTTTAATGATGTACGAAAGTTATTCTAGGAGGCTGTTATGTTCAGAGATCATACAAAGACAGTGGACATCGGGGGCGTGAAGATCGGCGGCGGTCATCCCATTGCCATCCAGTCCATGTGCAATACAAAAACAGAAGATGTGCAGGCCACTGTAGCCCAGATCCTTGCACTGGAAGCGGCCGGCTGTGATATCATACGGGTGGCTGTACCCACCATGGAAGCGGCAAAGGCTCTGAAAGAGATCAAAAAGCAGATCCACATTCCGCTGGTGGCGGATATCCATTTCGATTACCGGCTGGCCATCGGCGCCATTGAAAACGGAGCGGATAAGATCCGCATCAATCCGGGAAATATCGGCAGCCGGGATCGGGTGCAGGCCGTTGTGGACGCGGCAAAGGAGCGGGGGATACCCATCCGTGTGGGTGTCAACAGCGGCTCTTTGGAAAAACCCATCATCGAGAAGTATGGCCATGTGACGGCTGAGGGGATCGTGGAAAGCGCGCTGGACAAAGTGCGGCTCATCGAATCCATGGGCTATGACAATCTGGTCATCAGCATCAAATCTTCAGATGTGATGATGTGCGTCCGAGCCCATGAACTGATCGCCAGAGAGACGGATCATCCCCTCCATGTGGGTATCACAGAGGCGGGCACCCTCATTTCCGGCAATATCAAATCTTCCATCGGTCTGGCTCTCATACTGGGCCAGGGTATCGGAGATACGATCCGTGTATCTTTGACCGGGGATCCGCTGGAGGAGATCAAGTCGGCCAAGCTTATCCTGCGTACGCTGGGATTGAGAAAGGGCGGTATCGAAGTGGTATCCTGTCCAACCTGCGGCCGGACGTCCATCGATCTGATCGGTCTGGCAAATCGGGTGGAGACCATGGTCCAGCAATTTGATCTGGATATCAAAGTGGCTGTCATGGGATGTGTGGTCAATGGCCCGGGAGAAGCTAAAGAGGCGGATATCGGCATTGCCGGCGGCAAAGGGGAAGGCCTTTTGATCAAAAAAGGCGAGATCCTGCGGAAAGTACCGGAAGATCAGCTGCTTGACGTGCTTTACAATGAGCTGAAACACTGGGGTGAGTGAAATTGACAGCATTTTTTAGTGTGTTTCCGGATTTAAAGCTGGAAAAGGGACTGGCAGAACTTTTAAAAGATGCGGTGGTCGAAAAGGTCACCGCCAGCCGTTCCAAAAACCGGCTGCGGGTTTATATAAAAAGTCCCCGGCTGATCCATTATATGAACATCCGAAAAATGGAAGAAGCGATCGGCCAGCAGCTGTTTGACACAGCAGGCATCCGCATTCAAGTGATCGAAAAGTATGAATTGTCAGAACAGTATACACCGGAACGGTTGATGAGTATTTATTTTGACAGCTTTGAAGCGGAATTGAGGGCGGACAGCGATCTGGAGGCCAATATTTTCAGGAGCGCCGGAAAGGAATTTCTGGACGCCAGCACATTGGTGTTGACGGTTCCCGATAATTTTATCACAGTCTCCAAGATTGAGGTGATACGGGACAAGCTGCTGCGTATTTTTAAAGAGCGGTTTACGTTTGATGTGGATATCCGGATCAAATATGAAGCGGAAGAACGGAGCAAAAGAGCCGAATACGCGGAAGAAACTTTCCAGAGGGAAGTGGCTCAGATCGTCCAGGAATATGAAGCCAATGAAAAGGCGGAAAAGGAAAAACAGGCCAAATTAGAAACGCAGAAAAAGGCGCCGGAGAAAAAATATAATAAGGAAAATACATTCATCCGGAAAAAGATCGAGGATCCGGATATTTTTTACGGAAAGCCTTTTGAAGGGGATGAAACGCCTATTGAAGAGATCGTGGAGGAGATCGGTGAAGTGATCGTCCGGGGTAAGGTGATCGAACTGGAAACCCGGGAAATACGGAATGAAAAGACCATCGTCATCTTTGCGGTGACCGACTTTACCGACACGATCCAGGCCAAGCTTTTTACAAAAAATGAACGGCTGCCGGAAGTACTGGAACATCTGAAAAAGGGTGTGTTTATCCGGATGAAGGCGGTGGCCATGGCGGATAAGTTCGATCATGATATTGCACTGGGATCCATCACAGGCATCAAGACCATACCGGATTTTACAAAAAAGAGGATGGATAACAGTCCGGTGAAGCGGGTGGAACTGCATGCCCATACGACCATGAGCGACATGGACAGTGTGGCGGATTGCAAGACCATGTTAAAGACTGCCATGTCCTGGGGGCATAAGGCCATGGCCATCACAGACCATGGGGTGGTCCAGGCATTCACCGATGCGAATCATTGTGTGGAGGGGACGGATTTTAAACCCATATATGGCGTAGAAGGCTATCTGGTCAACGACCTGTCGCCCATCGTATTGGATCCTAAAGGCCAGAGCCTGGACTCTGAATTTTGTGTGTTCGATATTGAAACCACCGGATTCAGCGCGGTCAGTGACCGGATCATCGAGATCGGCGCGGTGAAAGTAAAAAACGGGGAGATCGTGGATCGGTACAGTACTTTTGTCAATCCGGAACGGCCCATCCCATTTGAGATCGAAAAACTGACCCATATCAATGACAGCATGGTCATAGATGCGCCAACGATCGAGTCCGTTTTTCCAGAGTTTATGGAGTTTTGCAAAGATAGTATCATGGTGGCCCATAATGCGGAATTTGACATGAGTTTCATAAAAGAAAACGGCCGCAGACTGGGAATGGAACGGGAATATACCATTGTGGATACGCTGGGCATGGCAAGAAGTCTTTTGCCGGATCTAAAAAACTATAAACTGGATACGGTGGTGGAAGCGGTGGGCGGTTCCCTGGAAAACCATCACCGGGCAGTGGAAGATGCGGAATCCACCGCAGATATTTTTGTGAAACTGGTGGCCCGGTTAAAACAGGATAAAGTGGAAGATCTGGACGCCCTCAACGATCTGAGTCATATGTCAGTTGGTACGATCAAAAAGCTAAGGACGTATCATATCATCATTTTGGCTAAAAATGATCTGGGCCGGATCAATCTGTACCGGCTGGTTTCCATGTCCCATTTGGATTATTACCAGAGACGGCCCCGGATACCCAAGAGCGAACTGGTCAAATACCGGGAGGGACTGATCATCGGTTCCGCCTGCGAAGCCGGGGAACTGTATCAGGCCCTGCTTTCGGAGCGGCCGGAATCGGAGATCGCAAGGATCGTGGATTTCTATGATTATCTGGAGATCCAACCCATTGGCAATAACCGTTTCATGATCGACAGCGAAAAGATAAAGAATATCCATTCTGAAGAAGATCTTCAGGAGATGAACCGGAAGATCGTTAAGCTGGGAGAAAAATTTAACAAACCGGTCTGTGCCACTTGCGACGTCCATTTTTTGGAACCGGAGGACGAAGTATACCGGAGGATCATCATGGCGGGGAAAGGGTTCGACGATGCGGAAAACCAGCCGCCCCTCTATTTCCGGACCACGGAGGAGATGCTCGCCGAGTTCCAGTATCTGGGAAGCGACAAGGCGGAAGAGGTGGTCATCACCAATACCAACCGGATCGCGGATCAGATCGAAAACATATCCCCGGTAAGGCCGGATAAGTGTCCGCCGGTCATCGAAGATTCGGATAAGACTTTGCGACAGATCTGTTATGATAAGGCCCATGAGCTTTACGGGGAAAACTTGCCGGAGATCGTGACGGAACGTCTGGAAAGGGAATTAAACTCCATCATCGGCAACGGTTTTGCCGTGATGTATATCATTGCCCAGAAGCTGGTATGGAAATCCCTGTCCGATGGCTATCTGGTAGGTTCCAGAGGTTCGGTCGGTTCTTCTTTTGTGGCGTTCATGGCGGGCATCACGGAAGTAAACTCACTGCCGGCCCATTACTTGTGCCCCAACTGCAAATATGTGGATTTTGATTCGGATTATGTGAAGAGTTTTTCCGGCCGGTCCGGCTGCGATATGGAGGATAAGATCTGTCCAGTGTGCGGTCATCCGCTGAATAAAGAGGGGCACGATATTCCCTTTGAGACTTTCCTTGGATTTAAAGGGAATAAAGAGCCGGATATTGACCTGAATTTTTCCGGTGAATACCAAAGTAAAGCCCATGATTATACGGAAGTGATCTTTGGAAAAGGACAGACATTTCGGGCGGGGACCATTGGCACGCTGGCGGAAAAGACGGCCTTTGGATATGCCAGAGGCTATTTTGAGGACAGGCAGATACATAAACGGAGCTGCGAACTGGCCAGATTGGCTTCCGGCTGTGTGGGGGTGCGGCGGACCACGGGACAGCATCCCGGCGGTATCATCGTCCTGCCCCTGGGAGAGGAAATCTATTCCTTTACGCCGGTCCAGCATCCGGCCAATGACCAGACGACAAAGACGATCACCACCCACTTTGATTACCATTCCATTGACCACAACCTGCTGAAGCTGGACATACTGGGACACGATGATCCAACCATGATCCGTATGCTCCAGGATATCACCGGCGTGGATCCCACATCCATACGGCTGGACGATCAGGAGGTACTGTCTTTATTTCATGGACTGGATGCTTTAGGCATCAAACCGGAGGATATCGGCGGTACGGATCTGGGATCTTTAGGTATCCCCGAGTTCGGTACAGATTTCGTCATGCAGATGCTCCGGGATACCAAGCCGAAGGCATTTTCCGACCTGGTGCGTATATCCGGACTGTCCCATGGGACCGATGTGTGGCTGAACAATGCCCAGACGCTGATCCAGGAAGGTAAGGCGGAGATTTCCACGGCCATCTGTACACGGGATGATATCATGATCTATCTGATCAACAAGGGGATGGATTCGGAGCTTTCCTTTAAGATCATGGAAAGCGTGCGAAAAGGAAAGGGACTGACGCCGGAATGGGAGAAGATCATGTTGGAACACGGAGTACCCGACTGGTATATCTGGTCCTGCAAAAAGATCAAATATATGTTCCCGAAGGCCCATGCGGTGGCCTACGTTATGATGGGCTTCCGGGTAGCCTGGTTTAAGATCCATTATCCGCTGGCCTATTATGCGGCTTTCTTCACCATCAGAGCGACAGCTTTTGACTATGAGATGATGTGCCAGGGAAAAGAGAAACTGGAACGTCATATCAAGGAGTGCAAAGCGAATCCCAATCCTACGGCAAAGGATAAGGATACTCTGCGGGATCTGAAGATCGTTCAGGAATTTTATGCCCGGGGCTTTGAGTTCCTTCCCATCGATCTGTATCGGTCGGAAGCGGTCAAGTTCACCATCGTGGACGGTAAATTGCTGCCGCCATTTTCCTGCATTGGCGGCATGGGCGGCATTGCGGCTGAAGCATTGGCTCTGGCGGCCAAGGATGGACCATTCATATCAAAGGATGACATCAAGCAGCGGGCAAAAGTCAGCGGTTCCACCTTGGATACCATGGGCGAGTTGGGCCTTTTAGGGGATCTTCCGGAGAGCAATCAGCTTTCCATCTTTGATCTGACATTTTAAGGATAAGGGGAGAATATTGTGTACTATTTTATTGTAAATCCCAATGCCCGGTCCGGCAGAGGCCGGAAAGTGTGGCGGCGGGTTAAGACACGGCTTCATGAAAGGGGCATTGTGTTCCAGGTCCATTTTACAGAACATGTGGGACATGCCATGGAAATCGCAAAAATGTTGGCCGATGAAGGATCCTTTAAAACAGTGGTGGCCATGGGAGGCGATGGTACGGTCAATGAAGTGATCGAAGGGCTGACAGGGCATCCGGAGGTGATCTTCGGTTATATTCCCATCGGTTCTGGTAATGACTTTGCCAGAGGCTTAGGCATCTCCTTCAACTGGAAAACGGCGTTGGACCGGATCTTGGGGGAACACAGGACAGCCTGGGTATGGCCCATGCGCCTGACGTATAAAAATACTGAAGGGAAGGTATGCGTCCGTCGGGCGGCAGGCAGTTCCGGCATCGGGTTTGATGCGGCAGTATGTCACGGCGTCAATCATTCCCGGGTGAAACCCTGGCTGAATCAGCTGGGACTGGGAAAGCTGGCTTATACCGCCATTGCCGTAAGCAGGATGTTCACTATGCCGGAGCGGACTGTCCGTATGCGTATCGACGGTAAGGAAAGACGGATCTATAAAAAAGTTTTATTTGTCTGCGCTTTGAAAGGCGCTTATGAAGGCGGCGGTTTTAAATTTTGTCCGGATGGCGATCTTCGGGAAGAGGCGCTGAGTGTGTGCGTTGTCAGCCGGATCCCGCGGATAAAATGCTTGATGATCCTGCCTTTGGCTTTTTGGGGAAAGCATGTGCAGTTTAAAGGTGTGGATGTGTTCAAATGCCGGAAGTTGGAAATGGCCATATCCGGACAATGGCCGGTGCATATGGATGGTGAAGTGCCGGAAACGACCGACAGGGTGCGGATAGAGACGGAAAGCATGCCTGTCCAGATGATCTGCTGATCCGGCGCGGATAATGGAAAAAAGGTCTTGCAATTAACGAAATATAGTGGTAGTATATATGGGATAACAGATTACGATGAAGCATAAAGAGTGGGCGAAAGTCCACTCTTTATATGTGTTTGGATAATTTTGGGAAGGAAGTGATATCCGTTGGCCAAAAAGGATTATGAAAGCAAGACAGAGACTTTGATCCAACCGTTGATCGATGCCAATCATTTTGAACTGGTGGATGTGGAGTGGGTCAAAGAAGGACATAACTGGTATCTCAGGGTTTACATTGACAAGGAAGGCGGTATCACAGTGGATGACTGTGAATTGATCAGCCGTGGGTTTGAGGAGATTTTAGACCGGGAAGATTATATATCGGAAAATTATATCTTTGAAGTCAGTTCCCCGGGTCTTGACCGGCCTTTGAAAAAAGAAAAGGATTTTGAGCGGAGCATCGGAAAAGATGTGGAGATCAAACTGTACCGGCCGGTGGATAAGGTGAAAGAATTTACCGGTGTACTGACAGATTATGATAAGGATACAGTAACTGTAGAACTGGAAGATGGGACGGAGATGACATTTAAGAGGGCGGACATTGCCCTGATCCGTCTGGCATTTTTTTACTGATCAATGGAGGAATGAAAAAAATGGATAACGGACGTGAACTGATCGAAGCATTGGATCAGATCGAAAAGGAAAAAGGTATCAGCAAAGACATCCTGCTGGAAGCAATGGAAAATTCTCTGGTGGCCGCCTGCAAGAACGAATACGGAAGAGCGGATAATATCCGGGTCAATATCAACAGAGAAACGGGTAATGTGATCGTTTACGCGGAAAAAGAAGTGGTGGAAGATGTGGAAGATGATCTGACCCAGATCAGCCTGGCCAATGCCCGGCTAAAAGATGTGAAATGTGAACTGGGCGACATCGTCCATGTGGAAGTGACGCCGAGGAACTTTGGACGGATCGCTGCCCAGAAGGCAAAACAGGTGGTCGTTCAGAAGATCCGTGAGGAAGAAAGAAAGTCCCTGTATGAGCAGTATTACAGCAAAGAACGGGATATCGTCACAGGTATCGTGCAGCGTTACAATGGCCGGAATATCAGCATCAACCTGGGTAAGGTGGATACGGTCCTTCTGGAAAGCGAACAGGTCAAAGGCGAATATTTCCAGCCCACAGAACGGATCAAACTGTATGTGGTGGAAGTCAAAGATACGACAAAAGGCCCGAAGATCACCGTGTCCCGTACCCATCCGGAACTGGTCAAACGGCTGTTTGAATATGAAGTGGCAGAAGTGCGGGATGGCACTGTGGAGATCTGCAGCATCTCAAGGGAGGCCGGATCCCGGACAAAGATCGCTGTACGCTCCAACCATCCGGATGTGGATCCGGTGGGCGCCTGTGTCGGCCTTAATGGCGCCCGTGTCGGCGCTGTGGTGGATGAACTCCGGGGAGAGAAGATCGACATCGTCCATTGGGATGAGGATCCGGCAGTATTTATCGAAAACGCACTGAGTCCGGCAAAAGTTATCTCTGTGGATGTGGATGAAGAAGAAAAGACGGCAGAAGTGATCGTGCCGGATTATCAGTTATCCCTGGCCATCGGCAAGGAGGGACAGAATGCCCGTCTGGCAGCCCGTCTGACCGGATATAAGATCGATATCAAGAGCGAGACCCAGGCAAGAGAACTGGCGGAAGCCCGTCTGGCAGCCGGTGAAGAAGAAGAGACACTTTTTGATAACTTTGATCTGGACGAGGATGTGTCGGAAGAATGAGCGTAAAAAAAGTACCCATGCGTCAGTGTACCGGATGCAGAGAGATGAAAAATAAAAAAGAACTGATCCGGGTGATCAAGACCGGGGAAGGAGAGATCTCCATCGATGCCACCGGAAGGAAAAATGGCCGGGGCGCTTATATATGTAAAAATATGGAGTGTTTCCGCAAAGCGGTGAAAAATAGGGGCTTGGAACGTTCTCTTAAAACAGAGATCCCGGCTTCTGTCTATGAAGAGCTTGAAAAGGAGATGGCAGCGATTGAAAAATGATCGGATCGGATCGTATATCGGACTGGCCATGCAGGCTGGCAAGGTCAAAAGCGGAGAGTTTGCCACAGAGAAATCTGTCAAATCCGGACGGGCGGCAGTGGTCATCCTGGCCAATGACGCATCCCAAAATACACGGAAAAAATTTAAAGATATGTGTGCTTTTTACGAAGTACCATTTATGGAATATGGAACACGAGAGACACTTGGACATTCGATTGGAAAAGAATACCGCGCTTCTTTGGCCATAGAGGATGTCGGCTTTTATAAAGCGATAAAGAAACAGATGGATTCAGAACAGATGTAACGGAGGTAGATATATGTCCAAAATCAGAGTACATGAACTTGCCAAAGAATTGGGTAAGAGCAGTAAGGATGTTATCTATGCGCTGAAGGGTCATGGGATCGTGGTGGAAAGTCATATGAGTACGATCACGGACGACACAGCGGATAAGATACGTAAATATTTCACACAGCCGTCAAGACCGGCTAGAAACCAGCAGCAGGAGACAGCTCCAAGGCGGGAGGAAAAAACGCCTAGGAATCAGGAAAGACAGCCGTTTTCGGCCAGAACCCAGAGTTTCGACGGACGTCCGGGATATGCCGGCGGGGAACGCCGTCAGGGTAACCGGGACAACAACGGGGAACGCCGGCCATTTAACCGGGATAACAATCAGCGTCAGGGCAACCGGGACAATAACGGAGAACGCCGTCCCTATAATCGGGATAACAATGGGGAGCGTCGTCCGTTTAATCGGGACAACAACGGGGAACGTCGTCCGTTTAACCGGGATAACAGCCAGCGTCAGGGCAACCGGGACAATAATGGAGAACGCCGCCCCTATAATCGGGACAACAATGGGGAGCGTCGTCCGTTTAATCGGGACAACAACGGAGAACGTCGTCCGTTTAACCGGGATAACAGTCAGCGTCAGGGCAACCGGGACAATAACGGAGAACGCCGCCCCTATAACCGGGACAATAACCAGCGTCAGGGCGGTTACAACAATAATCGGGGAGGCCGCAGCTTTGGCGGAGAGAGAAAGTTCAACTTGGACAGCGCCATCAGCAAAGAGGTTGTGGTATCCAAGGATACAACGCGGGAAAACCGGAGAAACTATAAAGATAACCGGGATAGAGATAAAGCGAAAAATGTGACCGACGGCCGTTCCAATCGGAAAGGCTTTGGCGGAAAGCAACTTTCTAAGAAAAATGCGCCCCATCCGCCGGTACAGAAACCGAAGCAGGCGGTTGAAAAAGTGACCAACATCGTCCTGCCGGAAGTGATCACATTAAAAGAACTGGGTGATAAGATGAAGATTTCCGGTGCGGAGATCGTCAAAAAACTGTTCATGGCAGGCAAAATGGTCAGCCTGAATACGGAGATCACCTATGAAGAGGCCGAAGAGATCGCTCTGGATTACGACATCCTCTGCGAACACGAAGTCGTGATCGACCCCATTGAAGAGATCCTGAAGGATGAGGAGGAAGATGAATCCCTTCTCCAGCCCCGTCCACCGGTGGTCTGTGTCATGGGTCACGTTGACCATGGTAAAACATCGATCTTGGATAAGATCCGGGATACCCATGTCACCAGAGGTGAAGCCGGAGGCATCACCCAGCATATCGGCGCTTATGTGGTGGAATTTAACGGACAGAAGATCACATTTTTGGATACACCGGGACATGAAGCGTTTACAGCCATGCGTTTACGAGGCGCCCAGTCCACAGATATCGCCATTCTGGTCGTTGCGGCGGATGATGGGGTCATGCCCCAGACGATCGAGGCCATCAGCCATGCAAAAGCGGCGGGCATTGAAGTGATCGTGGCCATCAATAAGATCGACAAACCCAGCGCCAACGTGGAACGGGTCAAACAGGAACTGACCGAGTATGAACTGGTTCCCGAAGACTGGGGCGGCACAACCCTTTTCGTTCCTGTTTCTGCCCATACAGGAGAAGGACTGGATGAACTGCTGGAGACGATCCTGCTCCAGGCAGAGATGTGCGAGCTGAAGGCCAATCCCAACAGAAATGCCAGAGGTCTTGTATTGGAAGCCCAGTTGGATAAGGGACGGGGACCGGTGGCCACCGTGCTCGTTCAGAAGGGTACGCTTCATGTGGGCGACAATCTGGCGGTGGGCACAGCCTTCGGAAGAGTCCGGGCCATGATCGACGATCAGGGCCGCAGAGTGAAAAAGGCCGGACCATCCATTCCGGTGGAGATCCTTGGCTTAAACGACGTGCCGGAAGCCGGCGAGACATTCATCGCCACAGACAGTGAAAAGCAGGCCCGTTCCATCGCCGAAACATTCATCGCCACTAAACGGGAAAAACTGCTGGCGGAAACCAAGTCCAGACTGTCTTTGGACGGACTGTTCGATCAGATCCAGGCCGGACAGATCAAAGAACTGAACATCATCGTAAAAGCAGACGTTCAAGGTTCTGTGGAAGCAGTGAAACAAAGTCTTTTGAAATTGTCCAATGACGAGGTGGCCATTAAGATCATCCATGGAGCCGTGGGCGCCATTAATGAATCCGACGTGACTTTGGCCTCCACCTCCAACGCCATCATCATCGGTTTTAACGTACGTCCGGACAACATGGCAAAGACATTGGCTGAATCGGAGAAAGTGGATATGCGTCTGTATCGTGTTATCTATAATGCCATTGAAGATATCGAAGCAGCCATGAAAGGTATGCTGGATCCGGAATTCCAGGAAAAGATCATCGGACATGCGGAAGTACGCCAGACCTACAAAGTATCTGGAGTGGGTACGATCATCGGCGGCTATGTGCTTGACGGAAAGGTGGAAAGAAACTGTAAAGTCCGTCTGCTCAGGGATAATGTGGTCATGTATGAAGGAAACCTGGCTTCTCTGAAACGTTTCAAAGACGATGTGAAGGAAGTGGCTGCAGGTTATGAATGCGGCATGTCTCTGGAAAAGTATAACGACATTAAAGAAGGCGATAAGATCGAAGCCTTTGTGATGGAAGAGATTCCCAGATAGACAAAAGGAAGGATAGCATGAGAAAGAACAGTATAAAAAATACCCGGATCAACGGTGAGGTACTTAAAGAACTGAGCCGGATCATCAGCCGTGAGATCAAGGATCCCCGTATTGCCCCCATGACGTCTGTGGTATCGGTGGAAGTGGCGCCGGATCTCAAGACAGCCAAGGCCTATATCAGTGTCCTGGGGGACGAAGAGGCCAGAGCCAATACGCTGGCAGGACTGAAAAGCGCAGAGGGATATATAAGAAGAGCTTTGGCATCTTCTGTGAATCTGAGAAACACCCCTGAGATCGTGTTCGTGATGGATCAATCCATTGAGTACGGTGTGCATATGGCTCATCTCATACAGGAAGTCAACAAAGATTTGAAGGAAGAGGATGCGGATGAATAATCTCCTTTTAGACGCTTTGAAAGAGGCGCGGACCATCGCCATTACAGGACATACACGGCCCGATGGGGACTGTGTGGGGTCCTGCATGGGCCTCTACCACTATATTCGGGATAATTATCCGGAAAAGAAAACGGACATCTTTTTGGAAGATTTCAGTGACTGTTATCGTATGATCCAAAAATCCGATCAGATAAAAAATCCGGAACAGGTGGATCCGTCCCAAGTATATGATCTGTTTATCGTGCTGGATTGCAGCAGTAAGGAACGGATGACGGAAGGGATGGAGACATGTTTTGAAAAGGCCCATTGGACACTGAACATCGATCATCACATCAGCAATACCGGATATGCCCAGGAAAATCATGTGGCCGCCGATGCCAGTTCGGCCAGCGAAGTGGTTTTTTATCTTCTGAGAAAAGAATATATACAGAAAGCTTGTGCAGAAAGTCTGTACATGGGCATGATCTGTGATTCCGGTGTTTTCAAATACAGTCAGACCAGTGAAAAGACCATGAACGCAGCTGGCGTTCTCCTTTCCAAAGGAGTGGACAGCCGAAGATGGATCGATGGGGTTTTTTATGAAAAAACCTACACTCAAAATCGGCTCATGGGCCGGGCGTTGTTGGAAAGTCGGCTTACAGAGGACGGAACCTGCATATCAAGCTGCATCACCCGGGAAATCTTTGAAGAATATGGGGCGGATCGGAATGACTTGGAAGGCATCGTGGAGCAGATGCGGCTGACGAAAGGCGTGGAAGTGGCCATACTGATCTCCCAGACCGATGATGATACCTACAAGTTCAGTCTCCGTTCCAAAGAACGGGTGGATGTGAACCGGATCGCCGGGATGTTTGGAGGCGGCGGCCATAAGCTGGCGGCCGGCGCGACAGTGACTGGCGATTGGGAGACAACAGCTGAAACCATGATAAAAGCGGTTAAGGAGCAGCTTGATGGAAATGTATAACGGAATCATCAATGTTTATAAAGAGAAAGGTTTCACATCCCATGATGTGGTGGCAAAGCTGCGGGGCATATTTAAGCAGAAAAAGATCGGACATACGGGAACGCTGGATCCAGATGCGGAAGGGGTGCTTCCGGTATGTCTGGGCAATGCCACCCGGGTATGCGATCTTTTGACAGATAAAGACAAGGTTTATGAGGCCGTCCTGCGGCTTGGTATGGAGACGGATACCCAGGATACGACCGGGAAGATATTAAAAGAGTCACCGGCCGATCTGTCCGATCCCCAACTGCGCCAGGCATTGGAAGAGGCGATGGAATACTTTACAGGGACCTATGATCAGATACCGCCCATGTATTCGGCACTTAAAGTAAACGGAAAGAAGCTGTATGAACTGGCCAGGGAAGGAAAGACCGTGGAGCGGAAAGCCCGGAAGGTGACCGTCTATTCCATAACGCCGGTGGACAGACCGGTGGGAAATGATGAGGCGGCTTTTCAGGTCCATTGTTCAAAGGGAACCTACATACGTACGCTATGTTATGACATGGGACAGCGGATCGGCTGCGGGGGCTGTATGGCCGGACTTGTCCGAACAAGAGTTGGTGTGTTCCGGTTGGAGGATGCGCTGAGACTGGACCAGATCGAAGCCCGGGTGGAGGCAGGAGCCATCGGTGATCTATTGATCCCGGTGGATCGGATGTTTGCCGACTGTCCGGCACAAAAAATTCCGGAAAGTATGGATAAACTGCTCTATAACGGCAATCCCTTAAAACTTCGCCGTGTTCCGGAACTTAATGGGGAACCGATCCCGCCGGTTGCGGATATGCGGGTACGCGTTTATGATTCCAAAGGGGTATTCCGGGCAGTTTACCGTTTTGATGGAGATAAAGCACTATATAAAAGTGAAAAAATGTTTCTATAACGACAGGAGCTTATGACATGATCTGTATTACCGGAACAAAGGATATAAAATTAGAACGTACGGCGATCGCTCTGGGAAAGTTTGACGGACTTCACAGAGGGCACCAGATCCTGATAGAAAAGATAAAACAGTATAAAAGTGAAGGCCTGAAAGCGGTCATGTTCACCTTTGATTTCCATCCCATGGCTTTGCTCAGGCACAGACCGGTGGAGCTGATCTTTACCCGGGAGGAACGGAGAGCTTGGGCGGAAAAACGGGGAATCGACGTATTGGTGGAATTTCCATTTACAGAAGAGACATCGGCCATGGAAGCGGAAGACTTTGTGCGGGATATTCTTGTACGGGACATGGACGCCAAGGTGATCGTGGCGGGAGAGGATTTCCATTTTGGCCATCAGCGTAAAGGCGATGTTCCTTTGCTGAAAAAGATGGGCGCAGATCTGGATTTTCGGGTGGATGTGTGTAAAAAGCTGCAGATCGAGACAGAAGTGTATGAGGACGGGAGGCCGACAGGGAAAAAGATGATGCGGGACATCAGCAGCACGCTGATCCGGGAATGTATCCGCAGAGGCGATATGGAAGAAGCGGCGAAGATGCTTGGCGTACCTTTTTCCGTGTCGGGGACAGTGATCAAAGGCCGGCAGCTTGGACGAAAGCTGGGAATGCCCACGGCCAATGTGGTCCCGCCGGCCCACAAGATCATGCCTCCCAATGGTGTTTACTCATCTTGTACACTGACGGGGCCCTATGAGTATCATTCCATTACAAACATTGGCTTGAATCCCACTGTCGCGGATGATAACAGCAAGCGTATGGAAACCTATGTCTATGATTTTTCCGGCAGTCTGTATGGACAGGAGATCGAAGTGCAACTGTTCCGGTTTGAGCGGCCGGAAATGAAGTTTAAAGATCTGGATGCGCTTAAGAACCAGATTTTTCGGGATAAAGCCCGTACAATGGAATATTTTGGGACCCAAGAAAATAGGACGTGATATATGGCAAAGGAGTTGCCGCGCTAAAATTAGTGCGGCAGCTCCTTTTTTACACGGATAGGCAGCTCTATAGGTGTTTCGTTTTGTCACCCGCGTTTCCGGTGATCAGTCCAAAAATCCAGAAAGATGTGCGGTCAGTTCCGATGGGGTCTGGATGACTGGGACGTCCTCGTCTACTGTTCCAAATCCATAAGCCGCATAGATGAAAGGAATGCCGGCAACATGGGAAGCATCCAGATCCCCCTGGGTGTCACCGATGTAAACAGCTTTATCCAGATGATTTCTTTCTATGATAAGACGGATGTTTTCACCTTTTTCTTTGCGGGTTCGGCCAGACATCTCGATATCTTCAAAGTATTTCCAGAAGCCGCACACGTCCAGGAAGGTCTGCACATAGCCATCATCACAGTTGCTGACAATATACAGTGGATACTCCTGACTCAGACGATCCAGCAGTTCGGGTACTCCGGGATACAAAGTGCCAGGATGGTCTTTCAGATAGGCCAGTTCTTCTATATTGCATTCTTTTACAATATCATAGGCCGCTTCCGGGGTGAGGGAAGGAAGCATGAGCTGGGCAATGACCGGATTGGTCTTTCCCATAAATCCCCGCATATCTTTTTCTGTCAAAATACAGTTTAACTCCGGATGTCTGCGCAGAGCAATGTTCCATCCGTGGGTGACAGAAGGGATGGAATCCCATAAAGTACCGTCCAGATCAAAAATAATTCCTTTTTTCATAATTTTCTCCTCTTGATTTACAGTTAAGGTATATCCAGTATAGCATAAAAATTTCCAGATAAAAGCAGAACGTATGTTCTTTTTGCCATTGAAAGGGAACGTATGTTCTGATATAATAAGGATAGTACAATGATATGGAGGGATCGATATGGAAGAACTATCCGGTCAGGGGATTTTTAGAAAGCTGTCCATCCTTGCAGATGCGGCAAAGTATGATGTGGCCTGTACATCCTCCGGGGCGGATCGGAAAGGGAAGAAGGGAGCGTTGGGGAACGCAGCGGCAGCCGGCATATGTCACAGCTTTGCATCCGACGGACGCTGCATATCTTTGCTGAAGATACTGTTGTCCAATGATTGTGCCTATGATTGCCTGTACTGTAAAAGCCGCAGGAGTAACGACGTGGCCCGAGCAACCTTTACGCCGGAAGAAATCTGTCTGATCACCACGGAATTTTACCGGCGCAATTATATAGAAGGACTTTTTTTAAGTTCCGGTGTTCTGAAGGATCCGGGATATACCATGGAGAGGATCTACACCACCTTGTATTTACTCAGAGAACGTTGGCATTTTAATGGCTATATCCATGTGAAGGCCATACCTGGGGCGGATGAAGAACTGATCCGGCGTTGCGGCTTTTACGCGGACCGGATGAGCTGTAATCTGGAACTCTCCACCGGAGACAGTTTAAGGACGTTGGCTCCCAATAAGACCCGGGAGATGATCTTAAAGCCCATCCGTCAGATACAGACCCACATCCGGGAGAATAAAGAAGAACTGGCCTTGTATCGGCATGCCCCCAGATTTGTCCCTGCAGGTCAAAGCACCCAGGTGATGGTGGGGGCCACTCAGGATACGGATTATCAGATACTATCTGTGGCCGAATCTTTGTATCGCCGATTTTCTCTGAAACGAGTCTTTTATTCCGCCTATATCCCGGTCAATCAAGACGAACGGCTGCCGGCGATCTGTACCCCGCCGCCGCTGCTTCGGGAACATCGACTTTACCAGGCAGACTGGCTGCTGCGATATTATGGATTTCGAGCTGATGAACTGTTAAGCCCGTCCCACAGCAGCTTGGATATCCGGATGGATCCCAAGTGTGACTGGGCGCTGCGTCACCTGGAACTTTTTCCGGTGGAGGTAAACAAGGTTTCCTATGAGACTTTGCTGCGGGTACCCGGGATCGGAGTGACATCCGCCAGGCGTATCTGCCGGGCACGGAAGATGGCGGCTCTGAACTTTGACCATTTGAAAAAGCTTGGTGTAGTGCTGAAGCGGGCGGTGTATTTTATCACTTGTTCCGGACGGATGATGTATCCGATGCAACTGACGGAGAAGTGCATTGAAGAAGGCCTTTTGGATACTCCAAGACAGATGCCGGCGGATATACGATTTCAGAAGGGCAGCTGGCATCAGTTATCACTTTTTGAAGATATGGGGGTTGGAAGATGAAACATCAGCGCATATATTTATGTGAAGACAGTTTTGAAGGGATACTCACCGCCATCCATGAGGCGTATGTGAGCCGATACGGCCATCAGTTCCAGATCATTGAAGCGGGAGAGTATACGGAAGGCAATCTGTTTGCGGAAACGATCCCTGTGGCCACGGATATGGATAAGGCCATCCGTGTAGCGGAAGCTGTCCGCCGGAAGATTTCCCAGGAAGCGTATCAGATGATCCGATACGCTTCCATGGCGGCGGTACCGGGAAAGGCGGACGCGGTTTACCGCTTTCTCATTCTTGGATTTTCCATAGGGCGCAAGGTTACAGACCATATGAGCCACACTTATGTGAATCCGGTCCTTCACCTGTACCGGCAGGTTTGGAGGGAGACGGATCATATGTACGGCTTTGTCCGTTTCAGAGAGTTGAAAAGTGGCGTGCTTTTTGCAAAGATCGAGCCAAAGCATCACCAAGTTCCGTTGTTGGCGGAGCATTTTGCCGACCGGTTCCCGGAAGAGAATTTCATGATCTGGGACGCTAAACGGAGGGAAGTCTGCATCCACGAACGGAATAAACCGCCGGTCTTGATATCCCATGTGACGGCAGAAGCCTGGAAATTAGAAGAAATATCGGAAGATGAAGCCATGTTTGAAAAATTGTGGCAGAACTTTTATAAAACGACCGGTATATTGGAAAGACGTAATGAAGCGTGCCGGATGCGGATGATGCCGAAAATGTATTGGAAGAATATGCCGGAGCTGTGGCAGAAAAATTGTTGATAGCCCCTTAACGATTTCAGAAGGAAGTGGTATAATACGGTGTAAATGACTCCGCCTGCCCAGACATAGCGTACGGCAGGCGGAAAAGTCTGACAGGATAAAAGGAGAAAAGACATAATGAAAAGACTTGTTTTAGCATCCGCTTCTCCAAGACGCCGGGAACTGCTTTCCCAGGCTGGGATCGATTATGAGGTTTGCGTAAGTGACCAGGAAGAGAGAAATCTGTGGCATACGCCGGAACAGTTGGTCATGAATCTGGCCATGCTAAAGACAACGGACGTCTACGAAAAGTTGGGATCCGATGATGAACGGTGGATCTTGGGCGCCGACACGGTGGTTTCTTTGGACGGCGAGATATTTGGCAAGCCGGCGGATGAGACGGAAGCCTTTAAGATGCTGCAAAGACTTCAGGGCCGGACCCATCAGGTGTTTACCGGAGTATGCCTGAAGATGGGAGATATCACACGGATATTCTGTGAAAAGACAGATGTGACCATGTACGAACTTTCGGATGAACAGATACAGGATTATATACGGACAGGAGAACCGATGGATAAGGCGGGAGCTTATGGCATACAGGGGATGGGCGCCGTACTGATCCGGGGGATCCGAGGCGATTATAACAATGTGGTGGGACTTCCCCTTGCCCGGGTATGGCATATGATGGCTGCCCATGGAGAGATGCGGCTGGCCGGTGAAAGCAGGACAGCAAACGGCCTGTCTACGGATGATGCCAAGGGGCAGTGTTAAAAAGGAGTTTGGGACAGAGTATGCCGGCGACTGAGAAAAAGATATCATTTAAAAAGTTTATTCAGCATTTTCCGGATACAGAACAGAAAGTGCTGATATCTTTATATACGCATATTGTGGGGAAAAAAGTCATTCCATATAAGTTTAAAGACAGAAATTTTGTGATCCCCATCCTGTGTACACAGGCTTTTTCCATGTCAGTGGAGTTTGAGAATGTTCTGATCGAGAACGGAAGGCATCCAAAGGAAGTGTTGATGCTGGGACTCCAGGGAGACGTGCTTGAAGGCGGGCGTTATATCCTGCGTTTTCTGAACGGACAGACGGAGGAAGGACAGCCCCCAAGGGAGAATGCCTTTTCCTTTGATCGGGTGCGGGCACGGGTCAAACTGTGGGATTATCAGATCCATCAGTTAAAGTTTGAGAATGACATGGAGAGGCTGCCGTGGCTGCTTGTCAATGACACGTTGGCGGCCATGGAAGAAAAAGCAGAGATATTGGGCGATGGCTTTTTGAATGAAGGCGAACAGCGTTGCCTGTGTCTGTATCGCTTTTTAAAGCCCTATCTGTTCTGCTATCTGGATCCGATGACCCATATCGGATTTGGAAAGTCCACTGTCTTGTATGACAAGGATCATTTTACGGATATGCCGGACGGGGAAAGCTGCAAAGCCATGGCAGAATTACTGATCAGCCAAGGATACAACAGCCTGGGCTATCAGGTCAGCAAAGGAAATGTCCATTCCAGGGAATTTATCCAGGATCTGTTTTTCTGTATGCGCACCGTACAGGGCGAACGGCTTTATCAGGCGATCCAGACGTTGATCTATCAGGGAACAAAACATTACCAGGGATTATCGGATTATCAGATGAATATGAGTAATTTAAGGTCTTTGGTCCGGGAAGAACTGAACCAGTTGTTTACTGAGTACAAGTGGCGGGGAAGTTTTCCCCATTACCGTAAGGCGGAGAAACCGGGATTTATCGAAGTATCCGATGTGTATTCCAAAAAATATGCCTATCTGAATGAAAAAGTAAAAATATTTTATATGGATTTTTTGGAATCCATGAGTGAAGATGGATATGCCATCGTACCGTTGGCTGGTATTTGTTTTCCAAAGAATGTGAAGGATAAGAAGCGCTTGCGGGACATGGACGGTATTCAATGCTGCTTTTTAGACGGCGGCCGCAGGAATGCCCAGATGATCACGGATCTGTCGATCACAGACAGGATGGGAAGAAAAGAGATCGAAGAAAAGTTGGAACTTCTCCGTTCGGTGATCCAGTAAGGTCGTTTATTATATGAACGGCGCCGATTGGATTTATTGCTTGAAAAAAAACGCAAATTGTGTAAAATAAAATAATGATTTGAAGGAAACGGTGGATGTTTCAGGAAATGTTTTCTGAAAATCGCCATAGGACAATTGCAATGAAAAAAAATTATCCAGAAAAACCGTGGAAAACATTTGTACTGACCGTGGTGATGGTGCTGGTAGTGGTCGTATACATATCATGCAGCCGGAAAGAGACGGAAAGCAGCCGTTCGGTACAGGGGACGACCTTTGCCATGGACACGGCCATAACCACCACCTTGTATGGTGGGACAGAAGAGGATCTGTCAGATACGGACCGATATCTGACAGATCTTGGACAGAAATTGGACTGGAGGGTGGAAGGATCCCTGACAGAAACGTTCAATACAGAACATCAGGCGGACTTTTCAGAGTTTGCGGATATGATCGAAACCATTCTTGATGTGGCTGAAAAAAGCAATGGCGCCTTTGACCCGACCATATTATCCGTATCCAAGCTGTGGGATTTTGGCGGTGACAACCAGAGGCGGCCTTCCGATGAGGAGATACAGACGGCGCTTTCCCATGTGGATCACACGAAGCTGACATTTTCTGACGGTATCTTATCCACGACCGACACAGATGTGCAGCTGGAACTGGGAGCCGTGGGTAAAGGCTATGCCATCATGGAGGCGGCCGATATGCTTGACCGGGATAGGATCCCATCGGCACTTCTATCGGCGGGCAGTTCCATCACCACTTTTGGCGAACGGCCCGGACAGGACGGCTTTCGAGTCGGCCTGCGCGATCCCAGGGGGGAGGCGGATGATCTGATCGGTGTGCTGACGGTGACGGATCTGTCCATTGCCACATCTGGAGATTACGAACGTTATTTTATAGAAGACGGCGTCCGATATCATCATATCCTGGATGGACGGACCGGATATCCGGCAGACAGCGGTCTGATGTCTGTAAGTGTGATCCATGAAAACGGCACGCTGTGCGATGCTTTGTCCACAGCAGGTTTTATTCTTGGCCTGGAGGAAGGTATGGATTTGATGGATACCTATGATGCCATGGCCATATTTATTGATACAGATAAAAATGTATATTATAATGATGAAACGATCATGGACTTCCTCGATTTCCAGGGGAGCGGGGAAGGTTATACTTTGATACAATATCATTAAAGATCAAGATCTTTAATGATATAGTAGATATAAAAATAAAACAGAGCGATCTGTTATATTTAAGAGGAGGATTCAAATGGCCAGAAATGTAAATGGACTTCTTAGCAGGCTGGGCATTGTCAGGAACCCGGGAGCAGCGGTACCGCACAGAAAGAATACCAAAGACTGTGCGACTGTGGAACTGCCCGTTCCGGAAAAGGTCATAATGGTTATGCAGCAGCATATAGGCGCTCCCTGCACACCGACGGTAAAAGCCGGAGATACGGTTTATGTGGGCACGGTGGTGGGCGACAGTCCGGCTCCCTTTTCGGCGCCGGTGCATTCCAGCGTATCCGGTACAGTTGCCAAGATTGATTCTGTCATCATGCCCAACGGGGCAAAGGTTCAGACAGTCGTCATCAACAGCGATGGTCAGCAGACGCCAGATCCCCAGATCAAACCGCCGGTGATCCGTTCGGATGAGGATTTGATCGCCGCAGTGCGGGCATCTGGACTTGTGGGCCTTGGCGGCGCCGGTTTTCCCACCCACATTAAGTTAAATCCGGCTCCGGAAGTGAAGGAAAAAGTGGACACGCTGCTCATAAATGGAGCGGAATGTGAGCCTTACTTGACATCGGATGTGCGGGAAATGCTGGAAAATTCCCAGGACATAACAGAGGGGATCCGATATGTGAGCAAGCTTTTGAAAGTGAATCAGACGATCATCGGCATTGAGGATAATAAGCCGGATGCCATTGAGATCATGACAAAAGCTTTGGCAGACCTTTCAAAAGAGGGCATCACGGCCCGGGTGGAAGTACTGCCGTCAAGATATCCCCAGGGCGCTGAAAAGGTATTGATCCATCAGTGTACCGGAAGGACTGTCCCCATGGGTAAACTTCCGGCGGATATCGGCGTGGTGGTCATGAACGTGACATCCATCGGCGTACTCGCCAGATACATAAAAACCGGCATGCCTTTAGTGACAAAGAGGGTGACGGTGGATGGCTCTGCCATCCAGAACGCCATGAACGTACGGGTTCCCATAGGAACCCCGATCAAGGACATCGTGGATTTCTGCGGTGGGTATAAAGATACTCCGGCGAAGATCCTGTGCGGCGGTCCCATGATGGGTACAGCGTTGATGGACGATGCCTTTCCGGTGTTAAAGCAAAACAACGGCTTCCTGTTCTTTGACAGGAAGGAAGCGGAAATGATGGAACCCACAAACTGCATCCGCTGCGGACGCTGCGTGGAAGCTTGCCCGATGAACCTCATGCCCACGAAACTGGAAGCTTATACAAAGATCGCCAGTGTGGAAATGCTCCAGAAACTGAGCATCATGAACTGCATGGAATGCGGCAGCTGCGCGTTTGTCTGTCCGGCTAACCGAAGGCTTGTCCAGTCCATACGGTTGGGTAAGACCATCGTAAGAAATGCAAATCAGGAAAGCAGGTGAAAGTCATCATGGAAAATAAATTGATCGTTTCTTCATCTCCCCATCTTTCAGGTACGGTGAAGACAAGAAATATTATGCTGGACGTGATCATTGCCCTTATTCCGGCTTTGATCGCCTCTGTTGTGTATTTTGGCATCCGGGCGTTGATCGTGGTGTGCGTCACGGTGGCGTCATGTGTGATCGCAGAATACATATGCCGAAAAGTCATGAAACGGCCGGTGACCATTGGTGATTACAGCGCCATCGTAACCGGCATACTGCTGGCATTCAATATGCCGGTGGGCATCCCGCTGTGGATCGCAGCCATTGGCGGTGTGGTCGCCATTGTTGTGGTGAAACAGATGTTTGGAGGATTGGGACATAATTTCGCCAATCCGGCCATTACGGCCCGGATCATCCTGATGACTTCTTTCCCGGTACGGATGACCACCTGGGTGGCTCCCTATTCTTATATCACTTTGGACACCACGTCCACCGCTTCGCCGCTGGCACTGATGGAAAGCGGCAATGTGGCCGGACTGCCCACATATATGCAGATGTTTTTGGGAGAGCGGGCCGGCTGTCTGGGCGAGACCTGTATCCTTGCTCTGATCATCGGTGGCATTTACCTGATCATCAGAAAAGTCATCGCGCCCACTATACCAGTGGTATTTATTGGCACGGTGTTCATCCTGATGGCCATACTTGGACAGGATCCTCTGATGCAGATCCTTTCCGGCGGCCTGTTTTTAGGCGCCATCTTCATGGCTACCGATTATGTGACAAGCCCTCTGACAACAAAGGGAAAGGTGATCTACGCCGTTGGCTGCGGCATCATCACCACATTGATCCGTTTGTTCGGATCCTTGCCGGAAGGCGTGTCCTTCTCCATACTGCTTATGAATATACTGACACCTCATATTGAAAACCTGACGGCTACCAAGCCTTTCGGTACAGTAAAGGAGGCGGCAAAATAATGAAAATCAATCCAAAGGATATCTTATATCCCACTTGTCTTTTGCTGATCGTATGCCTGGTGACTTCAGCGGCAGTCGTGGGTACAAATGCGTTGACAGCCACCCGGATCAGTGAACTGGCGGCCCAGGAGATCGAAGAAGCCAAACGGGAAGTGCTCCCGGAGGCAGACGGATTTGAAGAGATCGAAGTCACCCAGGAATTGCTGGATGCTGCGGGAGTGGCGGAAGATCTTTCCTTTGTTTCCGCTTTTAAGGCAACCAATGATGCGGGATATGTCATTTCCACATCCAATCGGGGCTACGGCGGACAGGTCAGCGTGATGACCGGCATCACTTCAGACGGTCAGATTGCCGCTGTCAAAGTGGTTTCCGCTGACGATGAGACAGCCGGACTGGGACAGAAAGCCCTGGACGCTTCTTTTACCGACCAGTACAAGATGGCGATACCGGAAGATAAGCTGACAGTGACAAAGATGGGAAAAAGCGCGGACAATGAGATCGAAGCCATTGCAGGAGCGACCATCACTTCCAATTCCGTGACAACTTCCGTCAATGATGCGATCGCCATCTACCAGCAGATCACAGGAGGTGGGAATTAATGGCTAAAAAAGAAAAAAGCCTGAAAGAAGTTTTTACAGCAGGTTTTATAAAAGAAAATCCGGTTTTGAGACTGGTTATCGGTACATGTCCCACATTGGCGGTCACAACC
Organism: Candidatus Onthocola gallistercoris; assembly: GCA_018715345.1. Taxonomy (GTDB): domain Bacteria; phylum Bacillota; class Clostridia; order Lachnospirales; family Lachnospiraceae; genus Frisingicoccus; species Frisingicoccus gallistercoris. The sequence goes on along the minus strand of DVLT01000004.1, from coordinate 2,778 downwards.
ATGGCTTCCAACGGCGTGGGCATGGGACTGGCAGCGACAGCCGTACTTGTTTGTTCCAATGCGGTGATTTCGGCGCTGCGCAAATTCATCCCGGATAAAATACATATTCCGGTATACATTACCATCATCGCGGCATTCGTGTCCGTTGTCCAGATGATCGTGCAGGCATATGCGCCGGCACTGGATGCGGCGCTGGGCGTTTATCTGCCGCTGATCGTTGTAAACTGTATCATCCTTGGACGGGCAGAAGGCTTTGCCGGCAAGAATAAGGTGCTTCCGTCCATACTGGACGGTCTTGGCATGGGACTCGGATTTACCATTGCCCTGATCTGCATGGGAAGCATTCGTGAGATTTTGGGAAGCGGCACATGGTTTGGCATCCAGATCCTGCCTTCGGCGGTGGATCCCATGCTCATCTTCATACTTGCTCCCGGCGGATTCTTCGTATTCGGAATGCTGATGGCCTGCGCCAACTGGTTGGCAGGCAAGAAAGGCAAAAAACCGGCAACACTTGGATGCGCCGCATGCCCGGCGGCTTCAAGCTGTTCAAAAGCAACGGAAGGAGGATGTGAATAATGTCAGTGACAGGTTTAGTATCGATCTTATTGGCGGCGATTCTGACAAACAATTTTGTTTTATCCAAATTCCTCGGGATCTGTCCTTTCCTGGGCGTGTCCAAAAAGTTGGATACGGCCCTTGGTATGAGTGTGGCGGTCATCTTCGTCATGGTCCTGGCCACGGCGGTGACATGGCCGATCCAGATGTACTTGTTGAATCCCTATGGACTGGGATATCTGCAGACCATCATATTCATACTGATCATCGCGGCTCTGGTACAGTTCGTGGAGATCGTACTTAAAAAGTACATGGTTTCATTGTATAAAGCGTTGGGTATCTATCTGCCGCTGATCACAACAAACTGTGCGGTTCTCGGTGTGACCATCCTGAACATTGATGAAGGCTATAATTTTATCGAGTCCATCGTCAATGCAGCCGGCGGCGGCCTTGGCTTTATGCTGGCGCTTGTCATCTTTTCCGGTATAAGGGGAAGAATGGAGACGAGCGATGTTCCCAAGTTCCTCCAGGGACTTCCGATCGTACTGGTAGCGGCGTCCATCACAGCCTGTTCCTTCCTTGGTTTCCAGGGATTGGTCGACGGACTGTTCGGTTAAGGAGGTTAAACTATGGGTATAGTGATTGTTGCGGTCGTTGGACTGGTCGCCGGACTGATCTTGTCTGTGGCGTCCATCGTGTTCAACGTACCGGTGGATGAAAAAGAAGAAGCTCTGCTGGAAGTGCTTCCGGGAGCCAATTGCGGTGCCTGCGGTTTTTCCGGATGTTCCGGTTATGCGGCAGCTTTGGCAAAGGGTGAAGCAAAAGTAGGCTTATGCGCTCCCGGCGGTCCGGATGTGGCGGAAGAGTGTGCAGAAGTGTTAGGTGTTTCAGCCGGTAATGTGGAGAAAAAAGTGGCGGTCATCCGCTGCGGCGGCCATTGTGATAATGTGGATTCTAAACTGGAATACAAAGGGATAGACACCTGTCTGGCCGCCAGCCAGCTGTTTGGCGGCGACTCCGCCTGCCAGTATGGTTGTCTGGGTTACGGGGACTGCGCGGCGGCCTGTCCTGAACATGCCATTACCATCTGCAACGGACTGGCAACAGTGGATGCGGATCTTTGTACAGGCTGCGGTATTTGCGCAAAAACCTGCCCCAAACAGGTGATCACTGTGGCGCCGGCCAAGTTTCGCCAGCATGTGCGCTGTATAAATAAAGATAAGGGCGCGGAAACCCGAAAGGTGTGCAAGACGGGCTGCATTGGCTGTATGAAATGCCAGAAGGAATGCCCCTTCGGCGCCATTACAGTAAAGGATTTCCATGCATCGATAGATTACGATAAATGTAAAAATTGTGGAAAATGTAAGGCTGTATGTCCGGTACATGCCATTCAGTGATTTCGCATACATAAGTAAGATATACAGGCTCTCCGAATGATTTTCGGAGGGCCTGTATGTGATTAAAGAGATATGGATAACGCGGCATTTTTTACTGTCACAGGTTTTGTCACTATTGCATTTGAAAAAACTTCCCATTATAATAAATATTATAAAGAAATGTCCAGGTAAAGAAGTCCTCGGGGCCAACGGCAAGGACATTTCAGGCAGACGGAATATGAACAGGGAAGATAGAAGGGGATAATGGATGAAGTGTTCTGGTTGTGGATGTGAGAATAGCGAGCATGCCCGTTTTTGCAGAAACTGCGGGCAGAAATTGGATGCCAGACCGATGGAGACAGAAGCTGTCCAGGATTTTGGGCAGGAAGAAGATCTGGCGTTTTCCCAGTGTATTGAAGAAGATGAATTTTTGCAGGAGGGACCGCTCCAGTATGAGATGAACCCGAAGAACAGAAGCTATAAACGGATACCGCTGATCTTTGGGACTGTGGTCATTGCAGTGGCTGTGGCGGCCATTTGGGGTTCCGGTATGGGACAGGAAGCCGTATATGCCATGCAATACAGACAGCAGTTGAGCCTGGGAGAGAAGTATCTGGAGGCAGAAGATTATGAAGCGGCTGAACTGGCTTACAATAAGGCCATGCAGATCGATCCGTACAAGAGTGACAGCTATGTGGGATTGGCGGATGTCTATTTGAGACAAGGTCAGGAGGAGAAGGCTGAGGAGGTCATCCGGCAGGCAAAGGATCATGGATTTGCGGAAGTGGAAGAGGATGTGGAACAGCTGGATGAAAAGGTGGATGTGGCCCAGGATGAGAAAAACGTC